>NZ_NXGV01000002.1 GCF_002407605.1 Marinobacter sp. ANT_B65
CCATTGTAGCACGTGTGTAGCCCTGGCCGTAAGGGCCATGATGACCTGACGTCATCCCCACCTTCCTCCGGTTTGTCACCGGCAGTCTCCCTAGAGTTCTCAGCCGAACTGCTAGCAACTAGGGATAGGGGTTGCGCTCGTTACGGGACTTAACCCAACATCTCACGACACGAGCTGACGACGGCCATGCAGCACCTGTGTCAGAGTTCCCGAAGGCACCAATCCATCTCTGGAAAGTTCTCTGCATGTCAAGGCCAGGTAAGGTTCTTCGCGTTGCGTCGAATTAAACCACATGCTCCACCGCTTGTGCGGGCCCCCGTCAATTCATTTGAGTTTTAACCTTGCGGCCGTACTCCCCAGGCGGTCAACTTAATGCGTTAGCTGCGCCACTAAGGATTCAAGATCCCCAACGGCTAGTTGACATCGTTTACGGCGTGGACTACCAGGGTATCTAATCCTGTTTGCTCCCCACGCTTTCGCACCTCAGTGTCAGTGTTGGTCCAGGTAGCCGCCTTCGCCACTGGTGTTCCTTCCTATATCTACGCATTTCACCGCTACACAGGAAATTCCACTACCCTCTACCACACTCTAGCCGAGCAGTTCGAAGTGCCGTTCCCAGGTTAAGCCCGGGGCTTTCACATCTCGCTTACTCAACCACCTACGCGCGCTTTACGCCCAGTAATTCCGATTAACGCTTGCACCCTCCGTATTACCGCGGCTGCTGGCACGGAGTTAGCCGGTGCTTCTTCTGTGAGTAACGTCAATCCTCCAGAGTATTAATCTGAAAGCCTTCCTCCTCACTGAAAGTGCTTTACAACCCGAAAGCCTTCTTCACACACGCGGCATGGCTGGATCAGGGTTGCCCCCATTGTCCAATATTCCCCACTGCTGCCTCCCGTAGGAGTTCGGGCCGTGTCTCAGTCCCGATGTGGCTGATCATCCTCTCAGACCAGCTACGGATCGTCGCCTTGGTGGGCCATTACCCCACCAACTAGCTAATCCGACTTAGGCTCATCCAATAGCGCAAGGTCCGAAGATCCCCTGCTTTCCCCAAAAGGGCGTATGCGGTATTAATCCGGGTTTCCCCGGGCTATCCCCCACTACTGGGCAGATTCCTAAGCATTACTCACCCGTCCGCCGCTCGACGCCTGGTAGCAAGCTACCATCGTTTCCGCTCGACTTGCATGTGTTAAGCCTGCCGCCAGCGTTCAATCTGAGCCATGATCAAACTCTTCAGTTTAAATCATACAAGAATCCGAAGATTCTTAATTCTTGCTCAAGACAAAACTCAATTTTCGACGAGTCGCTTGCCTTGGTATTTCTTGTCGAAATACTCCAGCCAGCGCCCACACGAATTACTTGGTCAATTTGTTAAAGAGCGTTTGAGCCGTTGCTCAATCAAGGAGGCGTATTCTACTTTCTCTCGCCGCCTTGTCAACCGTTTTTTTCAAGCCGCTTCAGAGTAAGCGTCAGGACGTCATATCCCACCAGTTATAGCCGGCTTTCAGTTGTGGCGCAATAGCTCGTCGATGGCGCTGTTCTTCTGCGCTGGCAACCGGGGCAGTACATCCTTCAGATGATGACCTGCCCCAATCCACACGGCCACCTGCTATCTGAACTCCCCGCAGCTATTGTCGAAACCCCTGCAAGAAGCTCTCGCTTGATCTATAGCAACTGGCATAGCGGGCATTTTCTCCGACCGTGCGGATCAGCAAGCACCGCTCAGATCAGTGCTCCTCGTAATAGTCATTGCCACGAGAAAATTCGATAAATGTACAAGGTACGTCACCGACAGACCATGCATCATGGCCCGGCGGCAACAACATGACGTCATTCTTAGAAAATTCTTCTTCGGCCCCGTCGTCCATAACCACCTTTAAGGTGCCAGACAGAACAAGAGCGACATGAGGCAGAACGCAACTACAAGTACCCGCATAGTCTTTCAAGTCCTCAGACCATTTTGCTCCAACGTCAAAGGTCACTCTGGTGACGGATACGCCATTCAGCTCCACAGTCTCTTTCTTTATCCGACCGTGACTTTCCGCCTGCATATCGTCCAGATTGCCCTTTTGCATTTCAGGGAAGTAAGACATAAGTTAGTTCTCCAGTTTTTACAGATTGAATTTGAGATCAAAGGCACTTTCGTACCCTGGTTGTTTCGCTTACGAGCGCTGCACTACCAACGGTTATAAGCCAGGTATTTTCCGCTCATCGTGATTTGCACACGGTCGCCTTTTTCGCTTTCGATCTTGCCCAATTCCATTTCAAAGTCGATGGCGGACATTATCCCGTCCCCGAACTTCTCGTGAATCAACGCTTTCAAGGTCTCTCCGTAGACGCCAACTATTTCGTAGAGCCGGTAAATACACGGATCGGTAGGAACGTCACGATCCCAATCCTTGGCAGGAGGTGCAACCAGCAACGCTACGGCTTCGCCTCCCAGACCAAGCAGGTCGCATAGTGACTTTGCTTTCTCGACAGGAAAGCTGTTCATGCCCATGCAGGCGGAACACACGAAAACGGGAGACATACCCAAATGCTCTCCAATCGCCTCCCATGACAGTTTTTGTTCTGCCTTTGAAGCCAGAATCTCTGCTTTTAAATTTCTCATGATCTGCTTTAGCCTCGTTGACACAGTACTGATGCGTTTGAGCATCACTCAACTTCGCGTTTAATAGTCAGTCGCTTGCGACCTTCCAATACATCGGTCGGACAATCTTTCGCGGAGTCACGATGTAGTATTCAGATATTGTGCCAACCAACAGATATTATTTTTTATCCATTAAAATCAATATCATAAGCAAATCAAACCAAAGAGCTTCAAGTATTGAAATTTCATAAATTATTATATTTCATAATTAAATTATGATATATCATAATTCCATGCTTGCAGATTGGATAAAGTGAATGCCAATGGCTCAAACACCTGATACCGGCCTCTGGCCTGATGCGCTGGCCGGTACCGAGGCGGCCATTCTGGTTGTGGACCCAGTCACTGACCAGGTTCTTGGTGCCAATCAGAGCGCGGCACGACTACTGGATTGCGATCTGGCAAGTGTGAATAGCCTTAAACCCAGCAAACTGTTTGGTCAAAAGCTACCTTTGCTGATAATCCTGACCGACGAGTGTCTTTCCAGGGGGCATGCATGGACCGATACCCTGGAGATCAGACTCCCTGACCATAGCAACTCCGTGAACGTCGAGGTTTTCCTGTCGCATGCCAGGCATGACGGGCGTGAGGCAGTAGTGCTCATGATTTACCCGCTTAATGTGGTTCGCACACGCCGAGCAAGAGCCGAATATGACCGTCTTCGTGGTACTTCAAGCGATGTTGCAAGCATCGAACGAATCTTCCGCGATCTCAGTAGAGGCAACCAATTGCTGCTGAACGCTGTCGGAGAAGGCATTTACGGTGTCAATGCACGGGGAGAACTAACCTTTCTCAATCCTGCCGGAGAGAGAATGCTTGGCTGGAAAGCAGAAGAGCTGACCGGTCTCATCGCTCACCAAGTGACGCATCACACCCACGAGAACGGAGAAAACTACCCGATCACGGATTGTCCCATTTACGCTGCGTTTCGGGACGGTGCCGTTCACCGCGTGTCTGACGAAGTGTTCTGGAGACGCGATGGCACCTGTTTTCCGGTCGAGTACACCTCAACCCCCATTGAAGATGCCGGGCAGCTCATTGGCGCTGTCGTAGTTTTTCGAGACGTCAGTCAACAGCGCCAAGCAGATCAGAAGTTGCGATCTGCACTGACTGAGGTTGAAGCGCTCACTCGTCGTCTTGAAAAAGAAAATGCCTATTTGCAGGACGAAATCAGAACGCGGCAGGCGTTTGGTGAGATCATTGGCGACAGTGAGCAGATACATAGCATCATCGAAAAAATCCAGCTCGTCGCACCAACGGATTCCAGCGTATTAATTGTCGGGGAGTCGGGCACGGGGAAAGAGCTGATTGCACATGCAATACACTCGGCGAGTGAAAGAAAAGCCCGCCCGCTTATCCGGGTCAATTGCGCAGCCATACCCAGAGACTTGTTCGAGAGCGAGTTTTTCGGCCATCGCAAAGGTGCGTTTACCGGGGCTATAGCAGATCGCACCGGGCGTTTCGAGATGGCAGATGGAGGTACCATATTTCTTGACGAGATCAGTGAAATGCCTATCGATATGCAGGGCAAACTGCTTCGCGTATTGCAGGAGGGGCAGTTCGAGCGTATTGGGGAGACCAGGACAATCAATTCTGATTTTCGCGTAATAGCCGCGACCAATCGCGACTTGAAAGAAGAGGCCAAAGCAAAACGATTTCGCGAAGACCTCTACTACCGAATCGCCGTCTTTCCAATTGAAGCTGTCCCACTAAGAGAGCGACCTCAGGACATCCCTCTGCTTGTACAACATTTCATGAAGGAGTACACCGCAAAACACAATATTCCGCCGAAGAAATGCACCATAGCGGACATGGAGCGACTTCAGCGCTATTCCTGGCCAGGCAATATTCGTGAATTACGCAATGTAGTGGAACATGCCATGATCATTTCACGCTCCAGAAAAATGAGCTTCCCGCTGCTAAACGCTTCGGACTCCAAACTGCCAGCCTTCCAGGGCCTGGCTGCTGAATCGACTCGCAAACAAGAGGTGGTGACCGCCAGGGAGATGGAGGTCAAGGAACGTGAGAATATCATTGCCGCGCTCAAGCTATCGAAAGGCAAGGTGTCAGGGCCTGGAGGAGCCGCAGAAATACTGGGGATCAAGGCGCCGACTCTGTATTCACGCCTCAAACGCTTCAGTATCGACAAGTCAAAACTGTGAGACTCTCAATCCAAGGCAGCTTGATGTACCGCTGCCAACTACCCTCCAGGGGAACAAGCTGGCATTTCTGACCGAGCCGAAAAAACGGGGCGATTCAATGCTGTCGCCAGGTTTATCGCTAAAGCGTTGTCTTTGTATACTTGTGCCCCAGCTGCCTGCGCACCATCTTTTGGCGACAAGCCCATTGGATCCCCAATTTCTTCCGGCGTTAATCCTGTCATATAGGAGTGCGCAGAAACCAGAGTATCATGCAAAAACTCTCGAGCCCCGCCAAGAACAAATGCCCAAAATCCCTCCTCAGCAGCTGTTTCTTGGGCCGCGGGTACGTTTTCAGAAATTGGCGTAGCATCAGCCTAGTTAACATTAGAGGCTGTGACACAGGGCTCAAAATCCAGCCCCAAAGGATCAACATAATCCACCGGATTCGGTGTATACCGGTAACTGTTGAGCCCACCCTTTATCCCGTATGGGTCCGGCGTCAGATACCGTCCGGTGGAGGGATCATAATCCCGGAACCGGTTCTGAACGATCCCGGTCAATTCATCCTCAAACTGCCCCGGTAATCTGAGGAGCTGGTGAATGGCGTTGTTGAGTGTTTCAGGCTGGCAGTTGCCCCAGGCATCGGCGTTGCCCTGCCAGACCTTCTGGCCGTTCTGATCCCACAAACGGACGGGCATCATCCGGTGGTGCGGTGGCTGTCCTGATGGTGTTCCGTGATCTGGCCGAGGTTGTTATAGGCCCAGTGCAGTTTGCGGGCGGCGCAACTGGCGTGGGTGCGACGGCCAAAGGCGTCGTAACGGTACTGGCGGGTGACCGTTTATCTTTCTCCGGCTTGACGAAAAACAATACCCCGTCCGGATTTAGCAGAATACAACGCAACCATGGACTTTACTGGTAAACAGACCTTCTCAGAGCTTCCTGAAAATTTCGCACGAAAAAGCAAACGATCGCCTTCCCAATGCAAGCCATCAACTGCCTTGAATGACAGATCCAGTGTCATTGTGGGGCCGTCAATGTGCGATGTAGGCACAGCCACACCGAACTCATTGACTGCAATTTCCACGTAGGGAAGCTCTCGTTTCTTCATAATTTCTTTAAACATGGTCTGAAACTGAGAGCCCGTTTCGGACTTGAGATCCGGACTGGTTACAGTATTAATGAATCTACGTCTGGCCCACACTGTGCTCAAAAACTGATAAACCCAAATAACCGAGAGCATCAGCAAGAAGAGAGCTAACACCAAGAGCATTTCCATCTGCTATCTCTATTAACCGGTAAATATAATTGCCCTCTCCAAACGCTTGCGGCGTCACATAAAGCTCGTCTCGCTAACGTGGAGATACCTACTGGCGTGACGTCAGAGTCCTCACTCCAACTCCATCATCGTACTGGCGATCATGCTAATAAATGACACCAGCAGCGTAACTTTGGCCAGATACAGAGCAAAAGCCAATGAAACTGGCCATACCAGCCAGCAGAATGCCGTTATGTAGATCCCGAAATAGCCAATCAGAAAATACTTGGTTTGCCGAGCCGATTGATGATGCAGTCGGTTGAAGGACACCGCGCCCAAAATGGTCACGAGGGGAATTAAAACGTCACTTGAAAACATCACAAAAGGGCGCGGACTTCCTTGCAGTTGCAAGTAGTAGCTGAACCCCGTCCCGAATAACGCCATCATCACAGCCACCAACACCAATTTCCAATTAAAACGGCTGTTTCTCAGGTCTTCTCGAATGTCAGTTGGTCCCTGGTCACTGTTCGCGAGTGCGTACCGCCAATTACGCCGTCGCTGAAGCCCGCCCAGGCCACTGGTTGTCCAGACGTGGTGAGTGGCGCTGTCGATGAGGGTGCCGCAAATGAAAACCCGCTCTTTACGATTAAAGAGAAGCTTAAGGTCGCGAAGCGCCGCACGGGCGGCGGGGGTGTCTATGTGGTCTCCCACCTGAATCAGTTCAAAAATAATCGCGATGGGTTGATTCTTTTTTCTTTTGGCTTTGCGGTTTCGTTTGGGGGCATTCTCCAGCAGACTTGCATCCTCTTCGTCCGCAGCGACTTTTTCCAGTTCTTCCCTGAAAGATTTCCCAGCAAGAATCAATTGCTCACGGGTTAGTCCGGGTGATATGGGGCCGTCGATAAACAAGCCAACCTTGATACCCAACCCGCTCATCTTAGTCACTATTCGAGAACAGAAAGGTTTCAACATGCGCAGAGAGGGCACCACAATACCAACCATGATGGGCTCCCCATCCACCTCTGCAATGTCCGCGAAATCCGGTAATGGCCCACCTATTAACGGAGCTGTATTGAAGTGACGTGCATGCGCGTCAAGATACTGCAACAATAATTCATCACTAGCTTCGTCATCGGTTTCGGCTTCGGCTTCGATCTGCGCCAGTAACGCCTCTTCGTTTGGGAGCATAGGCACTTCATCCGTATCGAGCACGATATCCCAGAACTGCTCGACTATGGATCGCTGAACAAGGCGATCGATCAAATGAGACATTGTCACATTCCTTTGTAGATAGTTGCTCATCCCGCCCTGTATGTCTTATGGATCAGGTGTCAGATACTGCCCCGGCAGCTTCAAAGACCTGTAGATGTTACTGTCGAGCGTTTCCAGTTGGCATTTGCACTACCCCCCGGACCTTTTGATCATCCTGATCTCACTACCGAAAGGACATCGTTCGATGGGTATTCCCCCCATTTTAAGAGGACATCAAAAGTAGCGTTCAGGCCACCATGGCCAATTTCTGTTGTGGGGTAATGCCTCCGAGGGCCATGTTGGGCCGTTCATTATTGTAGGTCCATAGCCGCTGCGTTGCATATTCCTGAACCTCTTCAATCGAGTGGAACAGGTATTGGGCCAGCCAGTCATAACGTACGGTGCAGTTGTAACGCTCGATATACGAATTCTTCTGCGGGTTGCCGGGCTGAATAAAGACCAGTGTAATATCGTGCCTCTTAGCCCAGGCGGCCAAGGTGGCACTGATGTATTCCGGGCCATTGTCGCAGCGAATTTGCATGGGCTTTCCCCGCCACTCGATGATCTGATCCAAAGCCCGGATAACACGCTCAGAGGGCAGTGACAGGTCTACTTCAACGCCCAAGCCTTCCCGGTTGTAATCATCGATCACATTGAACAGCCGGTAACTTCGGCCATCTTCTAACTGGTCGTGCATGAAGTCCGTGGACCAACTGATGTTGATGGCCGTAGGCACCGCCAATGGCTCGGGTTTCTCGCGTATTAGTCGTTTACGGGACTTGATACGTAGGTTCAGCTCCAGTTCCCGGTAGATCCGGTAAACGCGCTTGTGGTTCCAGGGGTAACCCTTCACGTTGCGCAGGTACAGAAAACACAGGCCAAAGCCCCAGTTTCTCTGGTTATGGGTTAAGCGCACCAACAGATCCGCGATCTCGGCATTTTCACTGCTGAGCTTAGCCCGGTAACGGTAGCAGGACTCACTGATACTGAAGACCTCGCAGGCCTGGCGAATGCTACAACGAGCAGCGGCAACGGCTTTGTGTGCCATCTCACGGCGGAGGGTTGGCTTTACCACTTTCCCTCAAGAGCTTCCTTGCGCAACTCAGACTTGAGCCGTTCTTCGGCATACATCTTCTTCAGCCGCCGGTTCTCATCCTCAAGCTCTTTCATACGCTTGATCATGGAGGTATCCATGCCGCCAAATTTGGCTCGCCACTTATAAAAGCTGACACTGCTCATGCCGTGTTCGCGGCATAGCTCCGGAACGGACACACCGCTCTCGGCTTGCTTCAAGATCGCCATGATTTGGCTATCGGAAAAACATGACGTCTTCATGCAGAATCTCCCTGCGTTTAGCTTACGGAAAATTCTACTTTTGAGCACCTCGGTTTTTCGGGGGGATTACCGTACCACTGCAGCTGCCCTCTAGGGCGACAAGCTTGTATGCACAGGTCCATCCGACACCATCACCGGCGGCTCAGCCAGTGTTTTTATCAACGGCAAAGCCGTTGCCCGGATGGGCGATGAAACAGCCCATGGTGGCAGGATTATCGCCGGAAATCCGACGGTGCTTATTGGTTAAAAGGGAACTGCCTCCACCTTTTGACCTGCACCAAGATTTATGACTTCACAAAAAAAGGCGGGGCTGCCAAGTGTGAATTGACTTTCTATTGGAACAAGCTAAATCAACTCAGCAGATCCCTTGATACATTTCCATTTAAAATAAATTCCCTGACGATAGCTTTTACCACAACAGGCTCCTCACAAATTAGCTTCGAATCCCACTCATTACCGAGAACAGAGATCATTTCAGCGTTTTTCAACTCACTTTTAAAAGTACGAACAACATAATCATCGCAGGTGTTTTCACCCAATGAAATAATAGATTTACCGCCCTCGGTTTGAACTTGTAAACTTTCAGGGCCTATTTCATCACCATCAAGCACATCTATAGTCACCGACCCTGACTTATCTAAAATCAAATCAAGTACTTCTAGAACGTTCTCCAGCTGCACATCATTAGTGCTACCGCCCTGCGCACTATCGCCATGTCCAATTACCCAAGAAAATGACAACATCATTTCGCCTTTTTCAGAGATTTCATACCAGGTTTCCAATATAGAATATTTCCAGTTGCTTCCTCGTACACCGTCAATGATTTCAGCTTAGCTTTTTTAGCCATCGCAGCTACATCACCTCGGCAAAATCCACAAACAGCTTTACCAGTAACAGTTAACGTCATATCTGCACCAGCAGTCACACCAGCATCGAACGCTTGCTGTATTGCCCCAACTTCAGCATGAGCCGCACCCATATTTCCATTTGGAAGTACTTTTCCTGATTGAGCACTTTTCTCAGCAATTCGCTCTGCAATTAAAGTCGGCTGACCTGCATTCGCACCTACCCGAGCAGTCTGGTTAACATCCTTAAAAACCGAGCCATTCACCCAAGCTTCTGCAGTAACTACTGGTTTGATATTTTTTGGAACATCTGCCCTACGCAGCGCTCCGAGAGCACTCTTAGCCTTGTCAATCAGTGGACCCGCTACCTTCTTCGCAGCTCCAGCCGCTACACCTGCAACAGGCCCAGCCGCCATGCCCAAAGCAGCATCCTGTGCGGCCATTGTATACCCTTCAACCCGGTTTTCACTGATTCTCTCAGCTTGCCGGTAGGCGTCGTTGAACGCCTCAACGGCTTGGTTATCGACGCCGGGTAGTTGGTTGCCTTCGGGATCATAGACTTTGCTATACAGGGCGCCGATGGTTTCACCGTGGCCATCAGGTCCGACAACAACCGTATCCAGCCCCACGGTCTCGTGAAGGTATTGTTGTGACAGCTGGCTTTCCGGTACAGGGACTTCCTGCATCGGTTCCAGGTTATCCAGAACCGGTGCTTCCTCCCCCTTATGGGCATTATCTGAGGTGACAACCGCCTTAAACTCCAATCCCAGCGGGTCCACAAAATCTATCGGATTTTTGGTGTAGCGGTAGGCATTGAGCCCACCCTTTATCCCATATGGATCCGGCGTCAGATACCGTCCGGTGGCGGGATCGTATTCCCGGAACCGGTTCTGAACGATACCTGTCAGTTCATCCTCAAACTGCCCCGGTAATCTGAGGGGCTGGTGAATGGCGTTGTTGAGTGTTTCAGGCTGGCAGTTGCCCCAGGCATCCGCATTTCCCTGCAAGGCTATCTGGCCATTCGTATCCCACAAGCGGACGGGCATCATCCGGTGGTCCAGTTCGTAGAAGTAGGGCTGACCGTCGATCAGGGTGAGCAGAGGTTCGTCGGTTTGTGGGTCACGGAGGTACCACTGCCAGTCGCCTCTGGGGTTCTGTTCTCCCAGCAATACGTCATTGTGCCACAGGTAGCTGGTGGTGCCCGCTGCGGTTTTGCGCCAGGCCCGTCTGCCCAGGGCGTCGTAGCCGTAGATGATGTCCCCGGCGGCGTTGTACTAACAGTCAAAGCGGTAGACAAGCTGGACCACAGTCAGCAGGGATCAGAGAAACTGAATTCCGAATACCCATTGTCGGCTCAGGATGAACAAAATTCGTTCCTATGGACGCAGTTGTGTCGCTCCAGTGCCCAGCGGATGCGACACCTGCTAAGTGGTGTGACGGTCAGGGAGAGACCTGACTTCTACCTTGATTTAACGCCTAAATAACCATAGATCATTCAGGCCCTATTTTCGTTGTCAGCCTGAGCTATGACTTATCAGAGCTCTTCAAAATACTCTGATGCCCTCCACCGTAATCTATCAGGAATCCCAAGACACCCGACAAGGAGAAACAAAGCTCTAAAACACGATACCCGCCCGATTCTCCTTTTTTCGCCGGCCATTCATCAAGAGTTGGCTTTTATTTCATCTTCTAATTGCTGATCCCATTCAAAATCAATGCTGAACTTACCGGAACGTTCAAGGACGAACTTTGCCCGGTTCCACGGGTTGCTCCCACCCTCTGTTGTTATTTCGTGAATTGCCTTGAAAGCTTTATAAGTAGGAAATTCAACATCAAAATCTAAATTTTGTTCGCCTCCTTCTTTCACGTATACACAATCAAACTCACCCGAGTCACCAGTGTATTCGAAGTTAACCTCCGCTGACTGCCACTCTCCATCAATTGCATCCACTATGCCTTGCGCTATTTCGTGATAGAGTTCATCTACAGTTTTCTCCATGGCATCACTCCTTATCCACCTGTTTTATTTTCAAAAAAAGCGCTTTTCTTCTTTCCGTCGATAAAATATTTTACCTTAAAAGCAGCTGGCCGTTTGCTTTCACCTTCATAGACAGGCTGAATATTAACTCTAACGCTTTTCGGCGGGTCTTCCTTTAAAGCACTAGCCCACTTATTCTCCATTCTCTTCCAAGCACCGCGATTCAGATTGGAATTCATGGGGGCGTAGTTTATCTGCTCTCCAGCACCATCGAATATGGAGGCAATCAAATGCCCACCATCATCGTCAGCTAACCCATCCTTTATACCTGCCTCTTTAGCAGATTTAGCCTGTTGATAGGTATTTCTATCCCGCGTACCCAGGTGCAACTCTCCGGTAACCCGCTTTACTCGCCCAAGTTCATCGGTTTCATACAGCTTATCACCCACTTTATACTTATGGTTTGGCTTCAGATCCCCATTCAGAGCTTTGTTCCAGCTACCTTTTTTACCTGGCAGCAACTCCGTCATGGTCTCTGAGACCTTATCACTCACCTCTTCAATCTTGTTCTGAACACCCTTTGGCACAGGCACTTTATCAAGAGCGCGCCCCACAGGCACCCGTTCCACCAATAGCATGGCGCCCCACGCCGCCACGTCGCCCCAACCGGCATCTGCTACATTGCTCGGGTCGGCACAGGCTTCCTCGCCTACACAAAGGATAAGGTCCTCATCTGCGTTTTTCTTCAGCCCGATCCATTCACCATCAGGCTCCGGCAACTCGCTCGCTGGGGGTACCAGAACGTCGTCAAGTACCGCTTCCGGGCCTTTCTGGGCATTTTTTGTCGTAACAATCGACTCAAAATCCAGCCCCAAAGAATCAACATAATCCACCGGATTCGGTGTATACCGATAACTGTTCAACCCGCCCTTGATCCCCAACGGATCCGGCGTCAGATACCGTCCGGTGGCGGGATCATAATCCCGGAACCGATTCTGAACGATACCTGTCAGTTCATCCTCAAACTGCCCCGGTAATCTGAGGGGCTGGTGAATGGCGTTGTTGAGTGTTTCAGGCTGGCAGTTGCCCCAGGCATCGGCATTGCCCTGCCAGACCTTCTGACCATTCGTATCCCACAACCGAACGGGCATCATCCGGTGGTCCAGTTCGTAGTAGTAGGGCTGGCCGTCGATCAGGGTGAGCAGGGGCTCGTCGGTTTGCGGGTCACGGAGGTACCACTGCCAATGGCCTCTGGGGTTCTGTTCTCCCAGCAATACGTCCTTGTGCCACAGATAAGCAGTGGTGCCCGCTTCGGTTTTGCGCCAGGCCCGTCGGCCCAGGGCGTCGTAGCCGTAGGTGATGTGCAGGCCGGGGCGTTTGAATTCGATCAGCTGGCCTTCGGCGTCGAAGGACCGGTGCTCGGTGGTTTGGCCGGTGATGCGGACTTCTGCACCCAGGGCATCGTACTGGCGTTTGCCTTCAGCGGTGGCGACCAGTCGGTCCTGCTGGAGTTGACCACCTTCGGGTACCCGGTTGCCGCCCAGATCGTAGTGGAACTCTGTGTCGTTTTCCCGGATCAGCTGGCCCTGGCCATCCCGTTGGTATTCGGTGTTGCCGGTCAGGCTGTCTTCGGTGGCTTCCAGGCGGTTTTCGGCATCCCAGCGGTAACGACGGGTGGCGCTTTGCTGGCCCTGCCATTTGCGTTTGATCAGGCAGCCGTATCGGTCATGCAGCTGGCTTTGGGTGTTGGCGCCGGCGGTGCGGGTGGTTTCCCTGTTCTGGCTGTCGAAGCTGCGCCGGATCAGGGTATCGCCGTTAACGCTCAGGGTGCCCCAGCGGCCCTGATGGTCGAAGCTATAACGGACGATTGTGCCATCGGGGAGCCGGATCTGTTCGATCCGGCCACCGGGACCGTATCCGTAACTGATGCGATGGCGGTCCTGATGGTGTTCGGCAATCTGGCCGAGGCTGTTCCACACCCAGTGCAGTTTTCGGTCGGCGCAACTGGCGTGGGTACGCCGGCCAAGGGCGTCGTATTGGTAGTGGCGGCTGACGGCTTTGCGCTCTTTGCCCTGGCTGATCTGGGTCAGTACCCGCCCGGCCGGGTCCCGCTCTGTGCGCTGCGCCCAGAGGCCCGGGTGTTCCCGGTGGGTAATCTGCCCGGCGGCATTGTACTGAAAGCGGATGTCACGGCCATCGGGTGCAGCACAGCGGTCAATATGGCCCCGTGCACTCCAGCCCAGCTGCCACTGCAGGCCATCGGCCCGGGTGATGGCGGTCAGGCGTTCGCCCAGATCGTACTGGTACTGAACCTTGTGGCCATCGGGTCGGCGGTACGCCAGTGGGCGCATCAGCGGGCCGTATTCGTAGCCGTGCTGGTCACCATGGGCAGTGGTGTAGTCGGTCAGGCGGCCAGCCTTGTCATAGTGGTACTGGCGGCTGCGCTTTTGTTCCGGTGCTTGTTCGGGGTACTGGTGCACGGCCAGTAGGCGTTGGCCTTGATAATCGTATTGGGTCACCAAGCCCTGTTCCAGCTTGCCCGCCACGCGGCCATCCGGATGAAAGGCAAAACGCTGAAGCTGGCCGTTGCGGTTGCTGGCGAGGATCTGGCCGGTATCCCCACAGCCCAGCTCGGTGGTTTCTCCTGTGGAGCTCGCAGCTTGTACGGGCCACCCCTCCGCATCGTACTGGTAATTCCACTGGCCGCCATCGGGGCGATCTTCGCTGAGCAGGCGACCGACCAGATCAACCCGGCGCCTGTGTGTACGGCCGTCAGGAAGCGTTTCAGATATGCAGAACCCCAGCTCGTTGTAATGCCAACTGTGGCTGCGGCCATCCGGCCCGATGGTCTCCGTTTTACGGCCTTGGCGGTCGTATCGGTGGTTCGTTTGGGCTCCATCGGGGCGGGTTTCCTGCACCAACCGCCCTAAACCATCGTAGGCCCACTGCCAGAGAGCGCCGTCCGGGTCCTGCCGCGCAAGAATGCGGCCGTTGTCGTCGTAGTGAAAGACCTGGGTATGACCATGGGCATCGTGTACCTGAGTCTGGTAACGCTCGGGCTGGTACTCAAACCGGAAGTCATGGTGGCCCTTCTCACCCCGGCTGCGAAGACACCGCGCACTCTCTCCATGACCCTGCCATTCAAAGTGGAAGGTATATCCGGTAGGTAGTTCACGGTGGGTTAGTAAGTGCCCCTGATACTGGTACTGTTCAGTGCCATGATCGCTTTCGGCCCGCAGCAGGTTGCCGAGGTCATCGTAGCTGTATAAGGCCAAGAGACGACGCTGGTCACCGTTTTCCAGATGTATCGCCTGTACCCGTTCCGGGTGATGCTTACCGTAGCTGAACGCCACAGCAGTCTCGGCATTCAGCCGCAGATGGGAAAGCCTGTATTCAGTATCATAGTGGAAACGCCACTGTTGGCCTGTCAGGCTTTGCACACTGACGGGCCACCAGGTTTTGTTGTCCTGCGTGGCCAGCCTCCAGGCTATGCCGTTGGCTTCGGTCAGCACCATTTGGTTGTCCCGGCGGCGCTCCACTCTGAGGCCTGTATGGAGTTGCCAGGTTACTTCGCCCGGCTTTAGTGCTTTCAGGTGCAGAGAGCGGGCTTCACTATCGAGTATCCAGAGGTGATCATCATCAAGCCGGATCTGCCGCAGGCACGTAATGGCCCAGCCTGCTCCGAAGCCCACCTGGCGCTCGCAGTAGCTGGAGCGGTAGCGACGCACCCACTTCAGGGGCATGGGGCCATCTATAACAAAATCCTCGATATCGAGGATTTCCTCGCCGGTAACAGGTGCTACCGGGTCACCCTGGCACTGCATATCGTCGCTGCTGGCACCGGGGTCATCAGTATCGGCCTGCCTGGCCTTCGAACCGCCAGCGGGGGCCGATGATGCGGAACTTACCGGAGCACTGCCCGTACGGGCAGTGCTGCTGCCACCGCCACCGCCGCCACTGCCTTCCCCGGGAGGCAGACTGTTCAAAGGTACTTTGTAGATAGCCAGCTGCCTTTCCCGGAGCATCTGGGCAACATGCCGGAATAACAGGTCGCTATTGTTGGCTACGTGCAGTGATACACCATGGCTTTGAAGTATCCTCAGCCATTGAGTACTTTCGTTGGCGAATCCAGGGCTGAAGCGATTGCGCAACCACTGGCTCCAGTCTTCATTGCCTTCAGCGTTTTCCGGCCCCTGAGGGCCATCGTAAGAGTCTGGCCGCACAACAATGTACTTGTAGCCATCTGCTCCGTTAATTTCGATATGACTGGCCATACTTGTGCAATCCCTGCTTAATACTTCCTGTGTAAAATCTGGCCAGCTTGGCCCTCCCGGTGTTGTTATTCATCACCGGCACACTAAGTTACCGAAGCTCCCCTTCTGAGAAAGGGGCAATGTGCACGACACACTCTGCTCACCCGGCGCCGTCCGGCGAATGTATTCCACCTCAAAGGTAAACGCACTGTGCTCCCGGCTAAATTCAACCACGGAGAAACCTGTGTATGCGGTGTCTCTGAAGTCGAGTGTGGTACCACCCTGAAGCGTGATATCACATATATCCAGCCGCTCCAATACGCGCCACCCCTGGTCGGGATTGATCGCTTCAAACCTCAGGCATGGGTAATCACTCTCAGTGCTGAAGCGGGTATAGCGCCACAAGGCATCCTGGTGTCGAACTACCCCCACTTCCATAACTCTGGCGTCCACCACTGGAGGAGCAATTCCCCCAGCCTCCACCGTCACGGATAACACCTGCAATATCAGCAGCCATCTCCAAAAAAAGCTCATACTCACGGTTTATCTCCGTTTTGCCGGCACGCTATCTTCATAAGGTTCACGCCAGATACCGGACACGCCTCTGAAAGCGATCAGCTGGCACATTAGTCCACAATGACCCATCACTTATGACTTTCCGGAAGGCATCCAGATCATTTGCAACAACCGGGGGCTGAACCTGGCGGCGCGTGGTACCGGTGTAATCCCCACGAAACCGAAGGTCTACCAAGGCGTCTTTAATCCGGGAATCAAGGACATTCCAGTCCGTTAAACCATAGCGTTCCTTCACATCACGTTTATTGCAGATGCGAATAACGTCCTGCTCCATCTCTTGATATACCTTTTCGAACAACTGCAGCTGCACTGCGGCGCTGATCTCAAAGTCCAGCAAATCGCTGTCAATAATGAACTGTTCTGCAACGGCTCCAGACAAGCGGGCTGCGCCGGCTATCGTCGATGCACGGCCCGCACTCAAGCCGGCAGCCGACAGGTGCTGTGTTACCTCTACTCTCGAACGTTCTTTCAAATCATAGCCGCGGCCGACTGTCAGGCCGGATGAGGCCGAGGGTACGTGCAGAATCCGGCTGTGGTAGCGCCCACCTTCCTGACCTTCTGCCGCCCACGTCAGTGCCCCCACGGATGGAGGAACAATGGCAACCAGGGTCCGGCTATTCGCCAAAACTTCGTTCAGCCAGTTCCAGGTCTGGCTACCCTTGCCAACCAGGCCGGAAGCAACATTTACGCCGCGATCACTCTGAAAGCGTGCAATGGCCGCATCCAGATCGGCACCAGGACTGATATCTACAACCAATGGCGGAAGGGACTGCTGGCGCCGATGCACGTTCAAAAGTGCCCGGATCAGTTTTATATCACTGCCCCGATTTTCACCACCCCGGCCAACACTGCCGCTCAATTGCAAGTTCATGCATCCACCGTCCTGTCATGTTCGAAGCCTTTGGTCACTGGCCGTGGCACTGCACCGGCGACATCCCTTTCGTTACAGCCAACCGCGATGATTCCAGCCAAAGGACTGACTGCATCCAGCAGCAGCAATGCCCCCGGCTGATGCCAGTCGCCTATCCGGTATCCATCCAGAAGCCAGTACAACCCCCAAAGGCCACCCAGAACACCTGGGGCGTCCAGCACCAGCTCCGGGAACTCCCAGCGCAATGCCGGCCGGTTCCAACGTGAAAGACAGGCCAGAAACGGCATGATTCGCTCAAAACCACAACCCTGTGGGGTGCCCGGGCATACCAGGACTTCTATTTCCGGCACTGCAGACTGTGCGTTATTCAGCAGAGCCGCCAAGTCGTTGTTGCCCTCCAGCCTGCCATCCAGGGCACTGAAATGGATACAGGGCCCGGCCCCAGGGTTCAGACCCATTGCAAGGACCTGAAGCTCTGGCTGAAGGTCAGCCGCCAGTATCTGCGCAGCAACCCCCGCTCGGTCCACTGCCCGAACTGCCAGCGCCAGCCCTGCGCGCCCAAAGCCGATCTCCACAGGCTGGCCGGTAAATGCCGCAAGCCACTGCTCTCTATGCTGGTGTTCTGCGGCCGGGAGTATTATCCACACAGGGCAATTCGGGGCTAAATATGGGCGAATCCGCTCAGGCGTTAACAGCCCGTCATGTGCCTCCCCCGGCTCGGAACAAACCGCCGGAACAAACCCGCTCAGGAACCAGTCATCCAGACCTCTACCGGCGATTTCGCCAACCAGGGTACTGACCTGCCAGCCTTTGGGACGTTCATTCGCTGCCATCACCAGCAGCCTCCAAACAGCGACCAGGGAGCACCCTGCACACGCAACCAGTTCACCCACCATTGACGGTACCGCTCGCCAAGGTCCTGGCCTGGTGCTTTTCTTCGCCGCAGGGCTTCGTTCGCTACTTCTCCCTGTTCGTCTCCATGAGCTGCCACCTCTACGAGCAACGGCATAAAACGATCACTTCCCGAAATGCCCATGGCGTCGATCACCGAGGCATCACTCACTTGCCCGGCAAGCCAATTAATCATAGCCGGCTGCAGTTGTTCCGGCGCAGCCAACAGCAACGGAAAAAACCACTCTCGCCAGAATGGCTGCCCGGTATGCCACAGCTCTGGCATCAAGCTCTTAACAGAGGGCTCGCTCATCAGTATCACGCCAGCCTGCATGCCTACACAGGCTTGCCAACAGGCACCTACTCTCGCTTCCTGCCCTCGCCGGATGGCAGCCATAGCTGCCCATAACTGTTGCTGTGGAGATTCCGGCCATACTTCAGGGAGCCCTGCACCAGAGTTGCACGCCAGCATTTGCCAGTGGCTTCCCGTGTCGTATTCATTCGCCGTCTCCCACTCCGCCCATTCTAGACCCTCGTCAGCCGAGCCGGCACGCAGCCGCATAATCAACTCCAGCCTCAGTGCCCCCGACCAGAAAGCCGGAGCATCACCCTGGGCCGTTCGCCAACTCTCCCCTGCCAATTCCTGAGGATGGTGCTCACACCAAAGCACCAGGCGCCTATCAAGTTGCCGCAACAGCACCAGGGGCGACTCCGGATTATCCAGCAGCGCTTTCCGCTGCTTAAGCAGGCTTTCAAGCATCTACAGATACTCCAGCGCAAGGCCCGTGGATTAGTTAAGGCTTATCTTCGCGGCTTTCATATCAATAGTGACACCTTCTACGCTGATGCTGGTCCCCTTGATGGATATTGCGCCAGAGGCCTCCATCGTCAGGCTTGCCGCACCCGTTTTCAGGGTAATACTCTGGCCGGCATCAATCGTTATGGTTTTCCCCGCAGTGGTAGCCTGAGCACCTGTGATATCCACCGTCTGGTTGTTTTTGACCGCCAGGGTGTCGTTGTTTCCAACCGTCGTGGTCCGGTCATTTTTGATGTCATCCGTCTGGTCGTTCTTGACGATCAGCGTGTCATCATTACCGATTGTTGTGGTGCGGTCGTTCTCAACCTCATCCGTCTGGTCGTGTTCAACCGTCAACGTGTGATCTTTTTCGGCGTGCATCAGCAAGAGTTCTTTGCCGATGGTGTCGTCGAAACTGATTTCGTTGTAGTTGGCACCGCTGCCTTTGGTGGTAGACCGGCTTTTAAGGCCTGAAATATTCTTTTTGGATAAGGGTTCATACGGCATTTTGTTTTTGCCGTTATAAACAGAGCCGGTAATCAGCGGCAGGTCCGGATCACCACTGAGGAACTCAACGAGCACCTCCTGGCCTTCCCGGGGGATAAACTGTGCACCCCAATTCTCGCCTGCCCAGGATTGAGCCACTCGAATCCAGCAGGAACTTTTCTGATCGTACTGGCCCTCGCGATCCCAATGAAACTGGACTTTGATGCGGCCGTGTTCATCCACGTAGATTTCTTCACCTGGGGCACAGGTAACGGTTGCCGTTTGCAAGCCGGGAACCATTGGCTTAGGCAGTTTTCGGGGCACATAAGGTGCTTTTGTTGGTATGCACCGGAAGCTATTGGTGTAAAAAAAGTTGCCCATAGAGGGCTGATTGTCCGCGTTCAGCGGCACCGAAGCTTCAATCGCCACTTCTGTGATCACAAATTCATTGTGCGGCGGAATCTCGTCTTCATGCTCTTTAAAGGAGAATGTCAGGCCAACCCCAAAAGAGCGATAATCGGATACAGCCCGATAACTCTCGGATTCCTGAGCAATGCCTTTCAGGTGCAGGGCGGCAAGGTTGGCGCCATCCTTGATAGGTCGATCTTCACCGAAATATCCAAACAACTCACGGGAGCCAAATGGTCCCCCGGGTACCTGTTCACTACTGGTAGCCTTGACCTTCTGTTTGGGGGTTTCGAAATCGAAACCATGCTCGATGATGGAATTTGCTGTCGCCTTAAAACCGGCGTACCAGCTGGAAATATGCGCCACACCCGTTGGTCTGGAACAGAATACGACAGAACCCTCAACAGCCTTTGACCAGGCCTTTTCATGATCAGTAATGACCATAGTGTGAGAGCCACTGGAATGCTCAAAATGGAAGCACAGACCTTCGTGAGCCAGTAACCGGCAAACAAAGTCCCAGTCGGTTTCATTGTACTGAACGCAATAACGGTAGGTATAAAGCCCTTTTTTCAGCTTCCAGCTGAATGCGACCCCATGCTCCCCGAGGATTGTCTCAACAATTTTCTTAACGGTTTTATCCTGGAAGATCCGGCAGTTGGTGCGATTGGCTGCAGACCAGGCCTTAGGTACGATAATGGCTTCGTAACGCTGACCATCACTGTTGTGCAGAGGCTTCCCCAGCTCCCACATACTGAGAAAGTGACCATGGAAGTGCTTTTCACCACCGCCATCTTTTGACCCGACCTTCAGGGTGACTGTTACCCCCTCGCCAATATGCTTCTTCATATCAGCAATCCGTTGATTAGCGGTGAACCCGACCCGCACCTCAAACAGGCGTGACATGCCTTCGCGCACTTTCAGCCGCTCCAATACCAGAGCGTCTTTACCGAGAGAGCTGTGAATCTGAAGAAAATGATGCTGCTTTTCCTTGCCCATGAATCGCCGCGCCTTCCTGGTTTCGGTGAACAAAAAGAGCAGAGGAAACCCAAAGGGCTTCCTCTGTTAGTCCTGAGCCTGTTATCAGAACTGCTGACCTTTAACACCGCTGTAGCCGTATACTTTCGGCCCAGTGATGCTGTTTTTGTCATCAGTCGGAGTAACAGTCATCATCATTTCGGTGTAGGAAACAGTGATGGACTCAACCGGACGATCACCGGAAACAGAGACAGAGTAGTTGGAGATCATGGCGTCGGTCAGTTCGATCTTCATGATTTCTTCAACTGCGTCACCCTGCTTGGTCACGTAGAAGGTCGCTTTTTTACCTTTACCAACTGTAGCTTCCTTGAACAGATCCGTAGAAGCATTGTCCTGCAGCTTAGTGAATGTAATATCGCCAAGGCGGGTCGCAGAAGCTTCACGGTCCATAGCGGTACCGGTGTAAGAAGAAATCTCCCGGTGAATGTTAAAGTCCATGGTCAGAACAGTGATCATATCCTTGAACTGTTCTGCAGTGGTTTCACCCTTAATACCTTCGTAATCCAGGTAGGTATTCGCTTGCATGTGTATCTCCTTGCTTTTTAAGTTACGTCCTGTAACGAGGACATGGTTACCCTGATTCTGACACAGGGTCAGAACCTCGGATTCTTGGGTTTGTGTCCAGCTTTTAGATAGCGATACAAAGAGAGAAGACCAGAGGCATACTGCCTGGCCCTGATGCTATGCACGTCGTTTCGGGCACACGGCTGCGCCCGTAAATTCCGACGGTAAATTGAGGTAATCAACTGAAACATACCCCAGCTTCCAGCTTCCCTGCTCTCTTCCAAACTCCATCTTTATAACAGCTGGTCGATCAAATCGATCAAATCCATTAAGCGTTAAGCAACCGAAGTTACCGTCCCGCAATTCAAAATGTTCCTTTTTCTTAACCAAAATACCAGGCAAATCCGCCAGGATCGGGAAATAATCAGGAAATTCCGAGAACCTTTCTATACCCCGAGTACCCATGGACTGGGTTATCAGATTATTCAATATATAAGCATAATCCCGAGCCTCAATTCTATATGTATATTCAATGTACGTATCATATAGAGTGACCGGCTTACTATGGGATGCACATCCACTTAAAAATAGTAACAGGAGTAGCGAAATTTTAAACGGTGCAGCTAACAAAAATCGAAATTCTTTTTGACACAACACCGTTATTTTCATGATGCTTCCCCTGCCCACTCGTCAACTACCGATATTGAACTGGTTATCATCAAACGTTATTCGCAGCTCTTTCAGCGGTTTGTCATTTGCTATCGCATTAAGCAGCACATCTGAAAGCCTTGTCAGTATCTCACGTTGAATAACCTGCTGAATATTTCGGGCGCCGGTACTCGCCTGGTGGCCGCTACCTGCAATGCGCTCTATAACTCCGTCGCTATATTCAAGCGTAATACCATGCTGTGTCTGAACCCGCTTGCACACTCTCTCCAGCTGCATTCGAGTAATTGTCCGCAACTGCTCGTCTCCCAGAGGCCGATAAGGCAATACCACCGTTCGCCCCAAAAAGGCGGGCTTGAAGATAGCCAGCAGGTCGTTCCATATAGCATCCTTTAATGCTTCAGGCTCTGGCGCAGTCAGCTCATCCACATATAGATCAGAAATATGTTCCGAGGCTGCGTTTGATGTCATCAGCATCACTGTATTCCGGAAATCGACATCACGCCCTTCACCATCTCGCAAAGAACCCTTATCAAACACCTGATAAAAAATGTCCTGAACGCCAGGGTGAGCCTTTTCCATCTCATCAAGCAAGATCACGCTATAGGGTTTGCGGCGGACGGCTTCAGTCAGCACACCACCTTCGCCATACCCAACGTAGCCTGGTGGCGAGCCAACCAGCTGGGACACTTTATGTTCTTCCTTGAACTCCGACATATTGATAACAGTCATGTTGGATTCACTACCATAGACCTGTTCAGCCAATGCCATGGCGGTCTCGGTTTTACCCACACCGCTGGGGCCAACCAGCAGAAATACGCCCAAGGGCTTCTTCTCATCAGCCAGCTCGGCCCGGGCAACCTGAATGGTGCGTGCTATGTCATCCAAAGCATGGTCCTGGCCCGTGACTCTGGTTTTGAGGGTCGAAGCCAGATTCAATATCCCTGCAACCTCATCGGACTGCATCCGGCCAAAGGGGATACCAGTCCAGTCAGACAGCACCTCAGATACCAGTTGCGTATCCACCTGCCAATGCACCATGACTTGCTCGCGCTCACCAAGGCTGTCCCGTATTTCATTCAAGCGCTGCTTGC
The DNA here is from genome assembly GCF_002407605.1 of Marinobacter sp. ANT_B65. Classification (NCBI taxonomy): domain Bacteria; kingdom Pseudomonadati; phylum Pseudomonadota; class Gammaproteobacteria; order Pseudomonadales; family Marinobacteraceae; genus Marinobacter; species Marinobacter sp. ANT_B65. The sequence goes on from NZ_NXGV01000002.1 coordinate 23,036, forward strand.
CCTCATGGGTTTCGTCTTCCAGTAAAGCCTTGCTGATTGCAGCGGCCTCCTGAACAAGGGCCTTTTCGTCTGCCCACTCACCCTCCAGCTGAGCCAGAGATTCACCGGCTACATGGAGGCGGGTTTGCAGTGTATCTTGCCGTTCGCCATGATCAACGCCTAGCCGGGATTCGCGGGACAACAGCGCCAACTCCTGCTCCAGCCCCGTTACCTCTGCCCTTGCCCGTTCCACAGAAGCCGGCACACTCGCCTGACTCATTGCCACCCGGGCGCACGCGGTGTCGAGCAAGGCTACCGCTTTATCCGGTAGTTGGCGGCTCGCCAGAAACCGGGTTGTAAGCACTACCGCTGTTTTCAACGCGTCATCTGCAATCGCCACCCCATGGTGCGCTTCAAGCGTTGGTACCAGCCCACGAAGGATCTGAATAGCCGTTGCCTCATCAGGCTCATCCACCTTCACGACCTGGAAGCGGCGGGTAAGCGCCGCATCCTTTTCAAAAAACTTTCGATACTCAGCCCAGGTTGTAGCGGCAATGGTGCGCAATTCTCCGCGTGCCAGTGCTGGCTTGAGCAGATTGGCAGCATCATTCTGTCCGGCCTGGCCACCTGCGCCCACCATGTTATGAGCTTCATCAATGAACAGAATGATCGGTTGCTCGGAACTTTTAACTTCTTCGATAACGCCCTTCAGGCGATTTTCGAACTCCCCCTTTACGCCTGCGCCAGCCTGCAATAAAGCAAGGTCCAGGGTTAAGAGGCGTGCCGGCTTCAGCACATCCGGTACATTACCTTCGGCAATCCGCCGTGCCAGCCCCTCAACAACCGCGGTCTTGCCGACTCCGGCCTCACCCGTAAGTATCGGGTTGTTCTGACGCCGACGAGTCAGAATATCAATCACCTGGCGGATTTCATCGTCCCGGCCAATGACCGGATCCAGCTCCCCTGCGTTTGCCTGAGCTGTAAGGTCGATGGTGTATTTGGCAAGATGCTGTTCTTTCCCGGCCCGCGCTTTGGCCGGCTGCGGCGAAGTAGCTACCTCCTGCGCAAGCGTTGCGCGAATACCTGGCCATTCGGCAAGCAAACGCGCAGGATCGATCCCGTTAAGTTCACTTGCGTGCCGTGTTACCAAAGCCGCCATGGAAGAATCGCTCAACATGCTGTACAGCATAGTGGCACCGCGCATCTCGGGTTCATCGAACTCGATCGAAGTGTCTAGCCAGCACTGACGGAACAGGTCTACTAGTCTGGGGGCGAGGCTGGGTGTTGCACCACTGCCAGTCCTGAAAGTCTCCAGCCCACTATCAAGCTGAGCGTCCAGACGCGCGGTGTCCAGGTTGAAGTACCGCAGTACGCCTGTAAGATCCGGGTCTTCATTGCGGATCATGCTCTTAAGCAGATGCTCGGGTTCAACCGTATGGTGTGTCCGCTGGAAGCAAAGACCTACGGCCGTTTCCAGAGATTCCTTTCCCGCGTCATTGAGTTTCTCGACTAGGGATTTGAGTGTCATTGCAGACATGAATTCAGTCCTTTCCTTGGCTTGGTTTGAAACTGACCTCGACCACTTTCACTGACTCGGGCCGGGCTCCAATAAAACTATCAGCACCAAGCCGACCGTGACGCCCCAGCACAGTGTGGGTCAGGTGAGCAGCGCGGGCTGACAAACGATAACGAACACGCATCTGGCCACTGACCAGTTGTTGAGCTACCTGTGATACGGTCTTGCTATATACGCCGCCGGGGAGAACAGAGACAAGCTGCTCCCGGGACTTCGGGCTAAAAACGACATCCAGCCCTTTATCTGCCATCCATACCCGGCTCCCCAGCACAGCACAGCCGAGCGTGGCATGCTGGCCCTCAGGCTGCTTCATGCCAGGGAGGACAGATTGATCCTCCCTGGCCAGAGGAGCCCACTCCCCCCTTAGCGTACGCACTTCCACACTCATACCGACTATGTCTTCCAGAACGGAGCGCAACGTACTGGCAGAGCGTGCGCGGCGCGCGAATGCTGCGCCGTAGTACAATTGCCAGTTCTGTTCGCAACCGGTCAGGGATTGCAGAATTCGTGAGAAAATATCGGGTTCAGGCCGCTCCTGGTGCACCGATGGCTGTGTTTTCTCCCAGCTTCGATAAAACAGTGAAATCAGTCGGTGATTAAACAGATCGAGAAAGTCCCGGGTAGCAGGAGATCTCTCTCTCACCTGCTCAAGCACCCGCTCTGTAAAACAAGCAGGCAATGCACCCCGAGCTCCCGTCAGACCCATGAGATCTGTCATCATTTCATGCAGAACGGTGCCATCGTCCTCCCGGCTGGTTTCGACACGGACAAGATCCTGCCCTGCAAACCCAAGGTTCTGACTGGAGCGGAAACGGACCACCTCCTTGTTTGGCCACCCATCATGACCAACTCGATGGTAGCCAGACTGGTTGTTGATTAACTGGCGCTCCGCTTTCCAGACGGCCTTGAACAACGTGGTGGAAGTTGCCATTACAACAGCTCTCTCTCGCCGGCCCGGGCAGGCCAAAGGTAATAATCGCGGTGGTGCCCCTCCAATCGAATCCGAACCCGGGTAAACGTATTGATCTGTGCAAACTGGGCAAAAAACCGGTCAAGAATAGCCGAGAACAGATAGATACTGGTGCCCGCATAGTTTGATCGGGAAAAGGTTATACAAATCTCTGTGCCCTGGCATATACCGCTATGGACGCCTTTGCCAACGCGGGCAGCAATGCGACGGGTTTTTACCTGTTCTATCCCCTCTATCAGCGCTTCGGTTTCCGGGGTATGCCTGACATCATGCAGGCGCAGCACTGCTTTCAGGCGACTCAGCGCGTCACTCCCGGTGAAGTGTTCAAGGTTCAACTGCTGAACAAACTCCCACCTGGCTCCGTCTGACAGGTCCACTCGGGTAGTCGGTGTTGGCGGCACTAAAGCTACTGCTTCCTCAACTAGCGGCTCACCAATTGCCCGAAAGCGAGGCTCTCCGCCACCAAAAGGCAGGCGCTCTGGAATATTCCGGTTGCAGCACCAGGCATTGACCATCAGGATCTCGCCTTGAGGCAAGTCTTCAAGTACACGGCGGTTGAAACGACGATCGACCAGAGTCAGACATGTTTCAAATCCCGGTTCATACTGACCGCCAGCCCAACTCGCTTCGCGTCTTTCCAGATGCCAGAACACGTCCAGACCAGACTGCCAACGAGGATGGCCCATGCCATAGAAAGGTGCCATTTCGCGAACGTTTTCGTTTTCCACCAGACTGGCAGACTCCACACTGACAACCTCATATGTGTCAGCACCACGGAACCGGGAAATCAACCGATGTTCATGATTGGAATCGTCATTGCTTACCGGTTCCAGAATTTCGTCAAACAGGTTAACGGCAGGCACACACCAAAGCCTCATATGCTCCGGAATGAAGCTCTTTTCCTGTTCTCCGGAGGCCTCGCCCAGATACACATACAGGTCAACTTCTTCATGCTCGGGCCAAAAGCCGTCAAGCCCCGTAAATTCAGCAAACAGAAACTTCTCCTGAAATTGAAAGAACTCTGTCAGCAGCCGAAAGCCATCAAAACTCCGCTTGCTGTAGGGAACCAATGCATCGTCGGCCTCAAACCCCGGTGCATTGATATGTTGAACGCTGAAGAAACGCAGTTGCCGGGTATCAGTAGTGGGAGCAATCGCGAAGCCAATGCCTGAGCGGTGGATAAGATCATAGAGTTCGTTGCTCAGGTGAGTCTGGCCATGCAGATAGAACCTCAGCGATGGCAGATTTATCTCGCTGAACGGCAAAGGCGACCTGAGCCGGAGCTTGATCACACTACGGGCACCTTCTGACCCCAATGGTCTTGGGGCATCGAAGGGCGCATTCTCAAACGCTGCAGTTACAACCTCTACCGGCGCCAGGTATTGACTTGCCGGTGACCGGAACTCACAGGGCGGCAAACCCTCTACAGTCGTTTCATAACGCTGCTGTTTATCCAAAGCTGCGCAATGAGTCTGTGATGTACCGGCTTTTAGCTGGATCACCGTCATTGATGGAATCGGGGCCAGATAATCAGGGAACAGATTCCCCATCAGGATATCCGTCAGCTCCGGAAAATGGTTATCCAGCCGCCGCCGGATCTGGGCGGTCATAAATGCGACCCCCTCCAGCAACCGTGAGACATGAGGATCCTCTACGGATTCATCACTGACACGCAGATTACCCGCCACTTTGGGGTAGGTTTTGGCAAACTCAGCTCCCTGCCGCCGCAGGTAGGCAAGTTCACGGTTGTAGTACTGAAGGAGCTCATCACTCATCAGGCACACTCCTGAAGTGTCATGGAGAGATTTACTGGCTCAAGATCGGAACGGAATGCCACCGGCTCAGGCACCGGGTCAACCAGCAGAATGGCATCAATCCTCAGTCTCATGGTGCGATCAAGGGGCGTATCACCCTCTTCAGCAATCACTTCGATGCGTGTCAGCCTTGGTTCGAACCGCACAATGGTTTGCCGCACCTCCTCGCACAGCCATTGCCGGGCCTCTTCTGTTCCCAGGTCCATCACCGTAAAGTCAGGCAAGCCGTAGCCAAGTACCGACTGTTTGAGCTCCCGCAGCTCAGGCGGAAGCACCAGCCACGATCGCCTTGTATTCAGGAGCGCTTCAAGATCCCGGCGGACGGACTGACGAATGGTCATCACCGTCGCTTTGGCGCTATGATCTGCCGCCAACCGGTCCAGCAGATTCATTTGAAGGCGTACATTACGATCAGTCGGCATAAACTGCTGCTACTCGCTCTGCCCGTTTCACATCCGCCAGCCCAACAGCCTCGTCACCTACAAGAAACTGCTTGAGCCCCCTGCCGGTTACCAGTCCGCCAGAGTGGGTGTGCCACTCGGTCACACGCCCCAGCCATTCAGCATCGGTGTGACTATCGGAATACACCAGAGGAACAAACACCTCCCCCTGCTTACCAGACACCAGTTCAACATCCGCCCGGCGCCATATCAGTTCAACCGGAGAGGTCGGTGGATGAAAATCGATGGACTCAATCTCAGACCAGCGCCAAAGATAGAACTTACCTTCAGCACTCAAGGCCTCCAGAAAATCACACAAGCTATCGTCACAGTCACGTATGTCCCCACTTACGTCACCAAGTCGGAACTCAGACGCTGGTCTTTGTTGCTCCAGACTGGTAGCTGCAGCCTCGGCTGCCGCATAATCCTGCTCATTCAACGCAACTCTCAGCGCCAGAACTGACTGGAGGTTTGGGCTTTCACACACTACTGAGTCCTCCGCCAGCTTGCCTTGGTGGAAATCCAGCCGGGCCTGTTGTGCCCGGATGAGCTGGCGAAGGTTCGCTGCACCGGCCAACCACTCCGGGTGGTGACGGGCAAGCGAGCCCAGCATGTCATCCGCGCGCGCAAGGTCACCCGCCACACACAAGAGCTCAATCAGAGAAGCCCGCAACTCTGCCGCAGCAGGCTGCGCCTTTACCTGTTGCTGAACTTCTTCGATAGCCTGAGCCAGATTTCCGCCCGCCAAATGCTGCTTGATGACATCCATTTCCTACTCCTCCGTTCGAATTTAAAACTGGGCGGTCGGCTCAGTGGCCATCCACCGGTGTCAGCTCGGTAACCAGCCGTAAACCACTTACCAGCTGATCAAGCTGGAAATGGGGTTGTAGATGTATGATCGAATAGTATTTCCCTGGCTCTCCCGCCCGCGCTTTTACCGTCACCCGCGCATCACGTAGCGGGAACTTCGTCCGCAGGCCGTCGGATGCATTTTCGGTTGACATGGTATAGCCGTGAATCCAGCGTTGCAGTTGGGCTTCGCACTCTTCCGGCGTCCGGTATCCACCTATGCGGTCACGCCCCATAACCTTCAGATAGTGCGCAAATCTTGAAACACACAGTATGTAATGCAGCATCGAGGAGAGCCGGGCGCTGACATCCGCCGCTGTTGTCTCATGCCGCTCGGGCTGCTGTATTGAGGGTACAGAGTGGAACACGAGCATAGGCGTGTTCGGCAAGGGCACTAAAGGCAGGAAACCCTCTTCCGCCAGAGCCTTTTCCATACGGTCACTGATCTGCCAATCCACAGCCTGACGTGTGGGAAACAGTTGGCCCGACGGATTGATTTCTGCAATCTCAGGCATGTTATCAACGGTGCCATGAGCAACAAGCCCCGGCCGAAAGCCACGGATCTGGGAGAACCAGCCCGACTCGCAGAACGCACGTATAGCAACTGTTCCAAAAGCAAAGCAGGCAGGGCCCCAAAGGTAGTCCCTATCTGTAATCTGCCGATGCTCCAGAAAGCCAAATGCTTCGGCCCCCTCACCTAACTCCCGGTGAGGCGGTCGCATCAACATTCTTGGAACAGCTAACCCGAGAAAACGGGAGTCTTCAGTATCCCGCAGGGAGCGCCAGGCGCTCAGTTCGACCTGGGAAAAGTGGCTTTCCAGATCTCGCACACCCGTGAGCTCTGCGTAATGATCCACACCAAAAAAGCTTGGTGCAGCATTGAGAATCAATGGCGCGAATGCCGCCGCAGCCACCTGAGACAGCTCCCGAAGTGTCTCCAGATTTGCGACACCTCCCTGAGTCCGGTGGCTGATACTGTAGGTGCCCAAAAGCAGGCCGAAAGGCTCTCCTCCCGGGCTGCCGAATTCTTCGGAATAGATTTTGGCAAACAGTTTGGACTGATCAAATTCAATAGCCCGCGCAAAGTCTGCAGAAACGATGTCCCAAGACGCATCCAGCACTTTGATCTTGACCTGGTCCTGCTGCGCATCCTGCGCAGCCTGCTCAACAAGAAGGCTGACTCCGCGCCAGTGAGCTTCAAGATCTTTAAGGTCCTGATGGTGAAGTATGGCATTAAGCTGAGCATTGATAAGCCGGTCGAGACGCAGAATATGATCAGCCAGTACTGCCCGAATCTGGTCCCGCGTCCACCCCTTGCGCCCAGGATACTGACTCAGAAACAGCATCAGCGCTTGCTGATCATCCGTCTCTGCAATCATTCGCTCCAACAGCCCTCTGCGCCGCATAGGTGCAGAGGTGCTGCCAGCAGCTTGACGGCGGGTGATGTAATCCTGCTCGACAAATGACAATGCTGAGCTCATGCCTACTCCAAGGTTTCCCGGAGCCTCCCCGGGAGGCCTCATCAGTTACCGATTTCCGGAATCTTGGCGACGAGCCGCAAAGATGTGGTCAACTCTTCCATCTGCAACCATGGGCGCAACCAGGCAATGGCGTTGTAGGAACCAGGGCTACCCGGAATCTCTCGCACCTGCACTTTTGCATCGGCCAACGGGAATTTTGCACGGATTTCCTGACCACCGCCTTCTGACGCATTGACATAGCCCATAATCCAGCGGTTCAGCCAGTTTTCTACATCATCCGCTTCCATGAACGAGCCAATCTTGTCACGAGCCATTACCTTCAGATAATGAGCAAACCGCGAAGTTGCCATCATGTAAGGCAGGCGCGCAGAGATTGCTGCGTTAGCAGTAGCATCAGGATTATCGTAGATCTTTGGCTTCTGGCAGGTTTGGGCACCGAAGAAAACGGCATAGTCAGTGTTTTTGTAATGGCACAAAGGCAGGAAGCCCAGCTTGCTCAGCTCTGCCTCACGCCGGTCGGTGATTCCGATTTCAGTCGGACACTTGAGGTCGGGATCTCCATCATCACTGCGGAAGATATGCGCAGGCAGACCTTCTACTTTACCGCCACCCTCGGCACCACGAATCGCTGTGCAGAAGCCGTATTTGGAGAATGCATTCGTCATACGGCTGCCAAGTACGTAAGAAGCGTTCATCCAGCAGTAATCGTCATGATCAGGCTTCACCGCCATGCCGGTTTCAGCATCCACTTCCAGCTCTTCAAATCCAAATTCTTCAACAGGCTTCGTAGCCTTGCCATAAGGCAGACGCGCCAGGACCCGGGGCATAGTCAGGGTAACAAAGCGGGAATCTTCACTCTCGCGGAACGAGCGCCACTTAGTGTATTCAAGCGATTCAAATACTTTCTCAAGATCCCGAGGTCTGGACAGCTCGGTCCAGTCATCAAAGCCGAACATGCCAGAGGATCCAGCCGACACAAACGGACAGAAACCTGCCGCTGCGACATTAGACATAAGGCTCAGGGTCTCGATGTCATTCGGGTGGCTATTAAATTCGTAATCCCCGATCATCATGCCGTATGGCTCACCACCTGGCGTGCCAAACTCGGACTCGTAGATTTTCTTGAAAATCTGACTCTGATCGAACTCAACCGCCTTCGACAAATCCTTGTGCAGTTCCTGCTTGCTCAGGTTAAGCACGCGGATTTTCAACATAGCACTGGTTTCAGAATTCATTACCAGATGGTGCATACCGCGCCATGAACCTTCCAGCTTCTGGAATTCTTCCTGGTGCAGAATTTCAGCAAGCTGGCCAGAGATCATCTGATCAAGGCGCGAAATTGCCTGATTGAAAGTAACGGCCAGGTTTTTATTCCAGGTCACCGTGCCTTTCATGGCCTCTTCGGTCAGAGTTCGAATCAGTTCCTCTGCACGACTGCTTTCCGTTTGCTTGGTAGCTCCAATAGCTTGTTCCAGCAAACTGACCGACCCAGTTTCTTGTTCCAGTACCGCTTCTTCGGTGCGTGTTTCAAGACTCATCCCTTGTCTCCCTCTGTGCTGCTCAGATCTGAGTTCAGTGCCTGAAGATCGTCTGCGTTGTTAAGCACTCGCTCCAGCAATTCTTCCAGCTCCTCGGAACGATCGACCTTGGTTAACAAATCACGTAATTTGTTGCGGGTTTCCATCAGGTTCCGCAAAGGCTCGACCTGATTCACAATCGCTGCCGGCTGGAAATCTTCCATCGAATTGAAGCCCAGCTCCACAGAGATCTGGGAGCCATCATCCGACAACTTGTTGTCGACTTTAAGCCTCAGGCTTGGGCTCATCCGACGCATAACTTCGTCAAAATTATCACGGTCAATCTGGATAAAACGCCTGTCTTTCAGCGATTTAATGTCTGAATTGTTATTGCCAGAAAAATCTCCCATCACACCGACTACAAAGGGCAGCTCTTTTTTTACCAGCGCTCCCTCTGTTTCCACATCGTATGTAATGTGTACCCGGGGTTTGCGAACCCGGGACAATTTGTTGTGGATGCTTTCCATATTGCTGTCTCCTTTTGAGCGTCACTGTTGGTTTGCCAGTGGTCATTCCTGCTGCTCGGGTGCAGGCACACCGGTTAGTTTAAAGAACCCATCCCGGGCTCCACTGTCAGATATCAGCTCCTCCATAAGTTCTGGCAATGACAGCTCGCTCCAGCGAACCGCCCGTAAAATCGCATAGGAAACCGGTGAGTGAGGTTCAGTCTTGAGAAAAAACTCTGACAGACTACGTAACTGCTCAAGCGCCTCTTTCCGGCTTTCAATAGCAACCCTGACCGAATCCGTGCGGCCAGAAACGATCGGCGCATCAGTACCACTGTTTTCACCCGGTGCATCTGAATCCACACTGGCATGCAACTCCTGTTGTTGCGCTTCCAGATACCGGTCAATGCGTTCTCCGGCATTGTGGTTGAGCATGATCAGGCAACGATCAAGAGCCTTTCCAATATTGGTAGTCGGCTGAGGATCACCCTCCATGGCCTGGTCCATGGCATCCGACAGTGCCCGGAACTCAGCCTGGGCACGCTCTAACGCGTGCCGGGTTTGCACCAACCGCTCCGTTGGTGTTGCCTGTACAGCTGTAGCCAGTAAGTCCGGAGACATGGCACCGCTACGTATTCTCGCTTCCGCTTTGGCGTCATCGAGGCGGGCCACTTCTGTCGCCTGTTCCGCGTGCCAGGCGGCGTAGCAGGTCACCCCGTCACCATCAAAGAACAAAGGCACCGAAATAATTGGCTTGATGAGAGTGCCTTCGCCATCCATACCGTTGAGGCCAACCAGTGGCGCTATCCGCGTATCCAGGCCTTCTTCGTCGGGCAACGGGTAGAGATTCTCCCAGTGCAGATCTATCAGTTCCCGTGCAAGCTGAAACCCTTCGGCGAGCCCTTCAAACCCTTTTTCCCTGCACAGGGCTTCAATCAACCAGGCAACATATTCGAGGTCTTTAGACCGGTTCGCCAATACCGATGGAATCTCATCGAGAAGCTGACGCCACTGCGGCATCTGCGGTGGTTCCTCACCGATGAGCACCTGGCGCTCTAGTGCTCTGGCCTGATTCCTGAGATCTTTCAGAGTAAAATAGGGCGACTCCGGCGAGGTATCCTCCCGAGTATCATCACCACAAGGCAGTTCCGGTGAAATTTCTGCAAGCACCGTCTCAAGCGGGAACAGGCGGCTGGCTTCATGTGTCATTGGCGTATCCACCTGTTAAAAATTCCACTGGCCCAGCGGAAATGTCGAATCTTTGGCGTTGTCTGCCAAACCGGTCAACCTCACAGGTGAATCAACCTGGACGATGATCGAGGTAATGTTGTCTCGGCAACCTTTCACCAGAGCCGCATGACGCAGGGCCTGATTGATATCGTCAATAGGCTCTTCCACAAGAAACTGTTCCAATTCCTCGCGCTCGAACTCACGACTGATACCGTCCGTACATAACAGAAAGCGGTCTCCGGGCAATACCTTGCCCTCTACACTGTCGATCGCCGGGTTTGTCTCTACTCCCAGTGCCCGTGTAATAACGTTGGCCAGTGGATGGGACTCTGCTTCTTCTTCCGAGAGAACTCCCTGCTCAACAAGGTCAGCCACCTGACTGTGGTCTTTAGACAATCGTTGCAGCCTGCTCTCTCTAAGGAGATAGGCCCGACTGTCACCGATCCACAAAATGTTATACCGGTCATCGGTGATCTTCAGTGCCACCATAGTTGAGCCCAGCGTTGCTCCGGGCAGCTGTTCATCGCCGTATTTCCGGATTCGTTGATTAGCGAGATAAATCGCCTGCTCAAGATCATCCACACTCATAGAGTTGCCATGCCGCTGCCGCTCTGAACAGACGGTATCGCATATCAAACGACTGGCTACTTCACCTGCCTGATGCCCGCCCATCCCATCAGCGACAACCCAAAGCCCGTCTTCGGGAAACGCCACATAGGCATCTTCGTTATGATCCCGAACGGCTCCGGTATGCGTAAACTGGGCTGATGAATAACGCATATCAGGAACCCTGCCCTATAAACTCTGCCTCCAGCCAGCCATGGTTATGCCATTGGCCGACCATCATCGAGGCGAACTGGCCAATCTTTGGCAGGCCATCTGTAAGCAGTGTTACCGGGTCTACAAAGGCCGAGCCCTGAGTCCACCAAATGGTTGTCCTGCGATCCTTTCGCAACATGGCTTCCAGCCAGTCTGTCTCGCTGCCGGATGAGACGAACATCAAATTGCCATCCCCTGCTGGCCACTGCATGCGTGCACTTGTGGGCTCAGGCGGCTCGATAGCGGACAGTTTCTGGCGCCAGACTTCTTCATGCCATCCATCTTCCAAAACATCCAGAATGCAGTTTTCCATAGAGGACGCCCACTCTGGCTGGCGCCAACCATCAAGCATCTGCCCGGAAAACTCGCGAACCACCAGAAAAGGGAAGTGGCGGCCCACGCGGTCAACTGAAGGAATGACCGTTCCCAATAAACCGGAATCGAGCATGCCACCGGGTGCTGAACAAAAATGCCAGATCGGTGATGTGAGGTAGGCATCCATCCATTGCCCTTCCAACTGATCCCTGCTGACAGCAAGCGAGGTCTGACACCACTCGAAGAAGAGATCTCTGACATCCGGACGAACATCCACCGTGATGAAATCTCCTCGCGCTGGCACCTTGCCCATATATCCCCACATGGTTTCGCCCCCTGGCCTACAAACGTGCCGGCAATGTAAAGTTCTCAATCAACCCGTCGGCGAAAGGATGCCGTACAGAGGCCGGCTCAATTCTCAATCGAGCCAGATAGTCACTCAGCATAATTTCCAGCGTGAGATCCCGCCCCTCACCACCAACACCGCCATAAGCAGCAAGCAGCCGGAACAGCCCCCATTCACCTTGAAACATCCTCTGAACAACCGCATCGGATGTGGAACCCGGGTTTACCGCAATGCGCACAACATCGTTACGGGTGCCCGGCCACTCAAAGTGGTGTTTTCTTGCCGGACCATGTCGGTAATCCATCTGGCTGCCTCCGGCTTCAAGTGAGAACTGGGTGACGCGATTGTCCAGGTACACAGGTTGCACGGCATAAGGCACTTTGAGATTTTTTGTACCATCCTCAAAGAATGCATTACGAATACGGTTAGCCCTTTGGAAAAAGCGCAGACTCTCTCTACGTATGTTGAGGTCTGTTGATAACCGCCAGGGATTTGAGGAGGTATCCACATGGCCTGCAAGATGTTCATTAAAAAAGGTATCGATAGTCCCACCGTGACCAAAGAACTGACTGAAATCAGCCAGACTCACTTCCTCAGTTGCGTTCGCATCAAGGGGGTAGAGACCGGCAATGGCCGACTGAAACTCCCTGTACACCTGATTGCGCCAAAGGCCATTTATCTTTTGCGTTGCAGAGGTTCGCACCAGGCCTTTGGATTCGCGTGCAAAATCTGAAACAACCGATTTCAGATGCGAGGACTGCGTGTTGCCAACTGTGGCGTAGAAACCAGTCACAGCGGCATTGAAATCTGCACGAGAGACGGTCTGAAACCTGTTCGCACCATCCGCCTGCTCAGAAAAATACTGAGACATCAGGCGGGTTTTACTCTGCAACGTCTGGAAGGTTTCTTCTTTGATGCTGTGTAAAACCTTAAAGGCATCGTCAACCATAGTGGTCTTGGGCTGCTCTTTTCCTGTGAGGGGCAGAATCCGGTTCAAACGGTCAAGCGCACGGCTTTTTCTGCCAGCCTCACGTATGGCTTGCCCTTTGGCTGCTTCCGCCGCTGATGAGCCTTCTGGATTTGTGGCCGCTAATTGTGTGTTGTAATTGACGGCAGACACCAACCGATTCAGTGGCGCATCCGGGCCACTGAGCAACCCTGTCAGGTAACGACCTTCCTCGGGACTTCCGAACGAACGGATTTTCAGATCAGACATCAGGGAATCCCAGGCATGGATGTAATCCCTGAAGTAATGGTCCTCAACCAGCGCTTTAATTCTGTCCTCATCCAGGTTGCGATACGCAGCTGAATCATCGCCATACACCCAGGAATCTTCGAGCAGGTGGCTGACAATCTGATCCCGCTCCGGCTCAAAAACACCGCGGTATCCTGCCTTGGTATATAGCGCCGGAATACCTTTATGTATGCTCTCACCGGACCGTCGCTCAAAAACCTCTGCAGCGACTGTGCCCAATACCATTGGCAGTCGAAACTCAGGAAGACCTGCTGCCTGAGCGTCCAACCGGATACGCTGATAAGCTCGCTCCGAGAGTGGCACTGATGTCAGCTCATTCCGTGCGACCTCCACAAGCCCCTGGGATACGCGCAGTGGCTGCTCAAGATCCAGGTAGTCTTCAAGGTGCTCCAGCATCGCGTCCCGATGGGGCCGGTTAATTTCTCCGGGCAAATGGTTTTCCATTAAATAGGCCAACCACAAAGCAACCTGATCACGATTGAACCGGCTACGATCTCCGAGCATCAGGTAACTTTTTAATGCTTCGTACAAATACTCCGGACTATCGAGGTGTAATCGAATATCTTCTTCCAAAGCGCCCTTCAGCGTTTTGGCAAGTCGGTATTGAAGAACCCGGCCATGCACGCCTCTGGCCCCCTGATACAGAGCCTGAATCTGGAAGTGGCCAAGCGACGATAACCCGTGGGTCTCAGGAATCTCATTGCCACCGGAAAGCCCCGCCGATTCGTTAAGCACAGTTTCCAGTATCAGCCACCGGGCATCGTCTGGAACTGTATTCAGCGTATCTGCCAACCCGTCTGTTCGCTCCGCGAAACCCGCAATAGCGTCTCTTGCACGCGCATAGTCGACATACCAGGTTGAAGCTAACCCCAGAGTGAGAACAGCCATCGCCGCAAAGGCGACACGGCGGATAACCATTCGCTGCCTAGCCTTGGCACTATCCGTCACCGCAAGCCCATGCTCGGAGAAAATTACCTGGTCAAACAGCTTCCTCTGGAAATATCCACCACTTGGCTGAGTGCTATGGTTTTTACCCGCCTTCGGAGACTTGAGCCGGAACTGTTGGTCGACAATGCCAGACACTTTGTCAAAGCCGGACTGACCCTGCTCTGAAGACACCATATAAACCCCCCTCAACAAGGGCACCTCTTCATAGGCCGAGGGGAAGAACACATCTTTGATCAGATTCCATAAGGGTGTTCTGAGCAGAGCCACTTGTTTGGGGAACTCATAAATCCGGCTGCGGGTATCCGGAGCCCGCTCCTGTTTCAAGCGATGCAACAAGAACCCGCTGAGCCGGTTTAGCAGCTGATCAAATTCCTGCTCGAATGCAATTGGCAACTTCTCTGGATCGGTTACCGCGCCCACATCAAACGTGACGCCGAGGACATCCTCTCTTTCCTGATCAGAGAGCATCCCGAAGGTATCAACAAATCCTTCCAGCAGATCAAACTTGGTGAGCATTACATAGACGGGGAAAACAACGCCCAGACGACTCCGTAGCTCCTGAACCCTTTGTTTTATCGCTCTGGCATGGATGGCTTGCTCTGTAGGCGTCTGCTCCAGCATATCGGCAACGCTGACAGCAACAATCACACCGTTAATTGGCTGGCGCGGTCGGTACTTTTTCAAAAGCCCCAGAAATGCATTCCAGCCTTTTGAGTCCCGCTTGTCGCCTGATTCCTGAGTGGTGTAACGACCTGCTGTGTCAATGATCACAGCACGGTTGGTGAACCACCAGTCACAGTATCGCGTTCCACCGACACCTTTGACCGAATCCAGCCCCATTTCACTCTTAAGAGGGAATTCCAGGCCTGAGTTGAGCAGCGCGGTGGATTTACCTGAACCTGGAGCACCGACAATCATGTACCAGGGCAACTGATATACCGAACTAAAACGACCAGATTTCCATTTCCGGACCAGAGCAAGGGCCTTGCGCATGTTGTTGCGCTGGGTTTCGAGCTCCTCCTGAAGCAGCTCATCTCCCTGATCGGTAGCCATCATTTCTTCAACAACTCGTTCGTTGTCGCGACGCTCACGCCGTGAGCGCCACAACTGAACGCCCAGGTAGAGAATGACAAGCGCCAACAGGAAGCTGACCCGGGAAAGCTCAGTTGCAAACGGCTTCCAGCCAGCGATGGCCAGCAGCGGGCCACCAAACCATACCAACACCGTAAGTGCGACAAACCCGAGAACAACAAAAAGTCCTCTCAGGGTTATCCGGGACCATATTCGGCGAATCCATGCCATGGGGTTACCTCACGTAATCAATCGTTCAGGGCTTCAGGAACCAGGCTGATTTCAACGCGCCGATTACGAGCACGATCCTCAGAGGTAGCGTTATCAAAACGAGGCTCCGTATCACCACGCCCCTCAGGCCACAACCTGCCTTGCAGGTTCGCCGAGCTGGCAAGTTCATCAGAAACAGCAGTCGCTCTGGCTAGTGATAAGTGCCAGTTAGAAGGATATTGGCTGGTAGCAATGGGCTGGCTATCAGTGTGCCCGGTTACCATGACAGTTCCCTCTGTCGACTCCAGAGCACGCGCTATCTTATTCATGAGCGGCAAAACATCTTCTCGCAGAACAGCTGCACCGGATTCAAACAGGGATTCATTTCCGATACTAAGCGTAATCCGACCGCCATCACTGTCGTTGAGTGTGACCAACCCCTTGTCAATCTCGGTCTGGAGCACCCGCCTCAGGTAGTCACCCTGCCCGGGCCCCACCTGACCGGTGGGCACTCTGACTTCCGGAACCGCCAGAGTAGCCATATTCGCCAATACAGGCTCCGCAATGGAATCCAGCCGCTGCGAAAAGGCCATATAGAAAACCAGCAATATCATCGAAGCGATCGCAGCGCCGACCCATACCGGCACACCTAGCGTAACCCCGGGGCCAGTAAGAACTTTCTGCTCCCAGGACTTCTCGAACGGCGTTCCCAAAGAACCTCGGGCGGCACATATTTCGTGGTACAGGCAGTCTCTCAGCGTATCCAGCTCCTCCTGCCCTCGCGCCTCAACGCGATATTTACCCTTAAAGCCCAGTGACAGGCACAGGTACTGAAGCATCAGGACATCTGTATTTGCGGTGCGTCTCGCTGCGGCAACCAGATCAAAAAAGTAGGCACCCGACCAGGTTTGGGAGTGAAACTCGGATAGCAGCGAATGTGCTGCCCAATGCCCGCTTTCACCCCAACTGCTGTTGAGCACGATTTCATCAATAAGGGCGCACACACAATAAGACGCTGTTTCGACTGTTTCCGGGGTAAGACCGTCAGCCTGGAGGCTGGTCTGGTACTCACGAACCAGCTCCACACACCGCCTGCGAAGTTCTGCAACATCATCAACCAGCTCTGCCGTCGGCAACCGTACCGCCAAAGAAAGCAGTTTCGACGCCTGGTCACAAACGGGGCCCAGCCGGGTCTGGGGTAACTTGAACCGACTAAAACCAGAAGCATTTTTTGCCGGAGTCGCTATAACAGTCTCATCTGCCGAGTAAGGCGCAGCCTGTGCCGCTGGGCCAGGCGCCTGGCGGGCGCCTGGCCGCGGTTTGAGGACGGTGCTGTCATTCATATAGCAATCCCTGCTTGAGTGGTATATCGACTATTGCCGGACGGCCCAGAGTTCAAGTTCGAGCCCTGGATAATTACCAGACACATGAACCGCCAACCCGCCGCTCTGCTTGAGGTGCTGCCAGCGTTCGCTTTTCCCATCCAGCAAGAAATAGTGATAGCCGGCATGATAAGGAATCTGCCGTGGCGCCACAGGCAGCGCACTTACCGGTATCCCTGGCAAATGGTTGTTGACGAGGTCGCGAATATGCTCCACAGCCCCGAGCTTGATCTGTGCTGGCAAACGCCGACGAATGTCTTCCGTTGGCAAATCCGCTTTAACGGCAAGCACAAACTGAGCAGTTTCCAACAGACTTCCATCAGGCAAAGGTGCAACACGGATGCCGTATTGAGCATTTTCCAGCTTCAACGCGATCGCGGTTTGCTCAAGAACGGTGCTAAGTGACTGGCTCAGCAACGCTGCCAAATCGCCAAAGGTTTCCGTCAGCTGTTCATGCCGGTACGGAGGCAAAGACGGCACCATCTTGTCTGCACGCGCAAAGAGTGCCAGCTCCCCAATCAATGTAATCGCCAGCTCGTAAAACCGCTCCGGGTGCACCTGAGGCGCACCTTTCAGGTGCTCCAACATAGGTTGCCAGCGATTCAGCGTTTGCAGCATCAACACATCAAACAGTGTTGATGACTGTTCCGCACCCTTCTGCATTCGCACCGCCAGCGCCTTGGCTCTTTGCTTGACCATGCCAAGAATCTCCCGCAGGAATGAAGCCAGAGGGGCAACAGCCGCCACATCCAGCACGGGCGGAATAAAGCTTCTATCAAGCTTTACCTCTTTCTCGTTCACCACCTCAACAATTCGGGCAACAGAAAGACAAACAAATCCAGACAAGTCATCACGCCCGAGCTTGAGACGGGGATTCAGGTGGGCCAGGCCTAAAAGCTCTTCCTCACCATCTTCCGACGAATCGTCCAGCAAGCGGTTCTCTTCAAAGCGATACCTGGCTCCCTGGGTAGAGCTATCTGCAGCAATATTGGTTCCCGAGAGCTTTTCCATGGGCAGTACCAGATGCACAAGTTCATCCCTGGCATCTGACGGAACCTCTAACACAAGCGCATCCGTTTGATCGAACGCGAAAGGCATGCCATCCGGGAGAATTCCTGTAGCTCTGACCAGCGACACCTGCCCAAGCGCAAGGGCCTGGGAGTCCAGTTCCAACTCTGAAATGCCGTATCCATGAACAGCGGTACGAGCATGTCGGCTGCGAGCCGACTGATACAAGAAACGATCCTGCTGTTGAAAATGCTGTGGCCGAAGCAGCATACCCTCAGACCAGGCAACCTTAGCTATTCGTTCCATGATGTCTAAAATCCATTGATATACATTTCAAACTGACCGCAGACGCTGGTGTCAGCGGCCCTCCCGGACAATCGCCCGGTTGTCTATGCTGATTCTCAGGTTTTCATAGCCCCGAGGGTCTGCTGCGAACGTCAGTTTCCACTCAGCATTCTCGATATCTCTGAAGGCACCCACAATGCCGATGTGCGTAGTATCCTTGTGCAATCGCATCTCATGGACCTGCCCGCGCGCGGGACGGATAATGGTCTCGGCATAACCGAGCAAATCTTCCCCGAGCAGCGCTTCCGCATCATCATAAATATCAAAGAATCCAGCATCCTTGAACTTGGCTGCGGACTTGAGCTCATAGATCCTCACTACCAACGGAGAGGATCGCCCACTCGCATCAGGGTTGATATTCCCGTGAGGGACAAAGTGCAGGTTGGTATAGGGCGTAACTACTGCGTTTGCGACAACGCAGCCACTCAAAGCTATTGCGGCCACCAGGACCATTACCCAGCGCATGGCGTAAATCATGTTTTGACACTCTCCTCTTTTTGGCCGACAGCCTGCTCGTAGGCATCCACAAATACATCGCTCCGGAGCATACTGTCGGTACTGCCATATACGTCCTGCTGCCAGGCACGATGACGCGCTATCGCTTCCAGCGTTTTACGACGGGCAAACAGCCCTGTGGCGTTCTTTGCACCAGCTACATCAGGCGTATCAATCAGAATATCCTGAACGACAGCCTCCACACCTTTAAGCAGCGCCTGCTCATGCGAGAAAATATCATCAAACGCTTTGTTGACAGCATCCACAGGCCCCAGATTGGCAGAGTGAGGCCGGATAAGAAGGCTGTCCAAAGCATCCTGAGGTGTAGCGGAAAATTTCAGAGGGTTATTCTCACTGCGCTGGAACAGTGTCTGTGCCACCCGCAGCTGCTGTTTCTGACGGGCCCGCATATGAATCATATCCAGCAGCCGCTCCAGGAGTACCCGGGTAAGCATTCCCAAATCCCGATAGAAGGTCGGTTGGGCGTCGTCCAGTTTTCCCGAAGGGAGCCCGAGCCCCTCTGCGAGAGCAGTCAACGCATCGAGCTGCTGAGCGGGGGCAGCAGGAGCACTTTCTCCATGGGCCGGAGATGGGGCCGGCATGTCTTGCGCTGCCGTAACATCATATGGCCGGCCGCCATCCTGCCCCCAGCGCCACTCGCCGGGAATAGCAGGTTCTTGCATTGGCACATGACTATCCGCCATAACCCTCTCACCAAGGCCCGCAGCCAGAAATTCTCCAAAAGCGTTTTCCTTTTCGGGTACGCCGTCTTTAAACCGGCTGCTTTCCAGAGGTGACTCAGAGTCTTTGGTTTGCAAGGGGACAGATTCTTCCGGATCGCTTGCCAATGAGCCCGGCAAACTGTGCTCAACCTGCTCCTTTGCCGGCGCAACGACAGAAGCCGCAACCTCGAAGTCACCAAGGCGCAGGCAATCTCCTGAGCTGATCACCACGGTGTTACCCCGGCCAATGGCCGAAGCGCCACCGTTAAGAAATACACCGTTGGTGGATATATCCGTGACAGTAAAATGACCATCAGAAAAGCGGATTTCAGCGTGCCGGGAGGAAAGGACTTTCAATGGATCGGGGAGGTGCCAGTCACAATCGGCGGACCGCCCAATAACAACAACATCGCCGGGCTCAACCTTCTTCCGGCAGATCACTGAGGGCGACAGTCTTTGATAGCTGGTGATTGTGAGCTCTAACAACATCTCTCGCTCTTTCCTTTGAGCCAAAATCTAGAAAGTAATGCCGTGACGACACCAGTTTCTGCACCTTCCTTGGACAATATCTGTAAGAACTTCGAAACGGATCAGATTCAATTCAAAGACCGCCAGGGCGGTTTGAGTCATGGATACTATTCCAGCCCCCAGAAACTGTCAATTCCCGTTAAACACTGCCTTCGAAAAGGTAGGCAAAGATCACACAAAGGGGTTGACCTGTCTTTTCGGATCGCCGAACATCTGCAACAGTAAAACCAATGGACGGATTTATTTTTCAGGGATGTATTGCTCATGAGCAAGCCGACAGCCTTTCTTGGTGCTCTCCATATCTGCCCCGCCACAACTGGCCCGGTACCACATGTCGGGGGCCCCACCCTTGCAGCATCTCCAAACGTTTTTGTTAGCGGCTTACCTATTGCAAGGCTCTCAGACAAGCTCATTTGCGTTGGCCCTCCTGACGCTATCGTCGAAGGCTCGGGGACAGTATTCGCCAACGGTTTGCCTGTCGCTCGCATGGGCGATGCCACAGCCCATGGCGGGAAAATTGTTGCCGGAAACCCCACTGTACTAACGGGAGGGTAAGTACGGTGGCAAACAAGAGCAATAAACACAAATGGCTCGATAAAACACTAAACCAGCGTTACCGGATAGAAGCTCTCATCGCCTCAGGTGGCATGAGTGATGTCTATCGGGCAGTGGATTTGCAGCTTGAGCAAGCCGGTGCAGCCGATTGTAAAGTCGCACTCAAGATCCTCAAACATGACATGCTGACCCAGGATGGAATACTTGGAGTACTCGCCCGGGAAACAGCCAAAACCAAAAGCCTGAGCCACCCCAACATTATCCGCGTACAGGACTTGCAACAGGACGACGACACCTGCTTTATGGTCATGGAACTGCTTGAAGGCGAACCCCTTACGCGCATGATCCAGAGGTCACGCCCCAGCGGCTTAAAATGGAAAGGGGCAAAGGAAATTGTCGCCCAGATTGTATCCGCACTGAAATACGCTCACGCCAATAATGTCGTACATGCGGATCTAAAGCCCTCCAATATTTTCTTTACGCGCAACGGCCAGATCAAACTTCTCGATTTTGGCGTATCCAGAGTACTGAATGACCCGCTTCAGGAAGATTTTCTGAACCCTGGTCTCGACGAAACATCTATCTACGGATACACGCCGGCCTACACACTGCCTGAAATATCAAAGGGTGAGCAGCCTACCGGCGAGGGTGACATATACGCCCTGGCCTGTATCTGCTACGAACTCTTGAGCTCCAAGCATCCATTCAACCGGCAATCACCATCACAGAAGGAGCGGCAATCAGCTAAATTAAAACGGCCCGGCAACCTGCCGTGGAAAACATGGCGAACCCTTAAGCAGCAATTGCTTGGCGTTCCTCAGCAGCTTTCCATTCAGAAAACAGAAAGCGCTCTGAAACCCACTCCCTGGCTGGCAGTTGGACAGACAGTTGTCACGACTGCAGCAATCACTGCAGGTATTGCTGCCTGGCAGGCGGGCACGGCAGAATCCGCCAAAGCACGGCTTGCCACTGAGACCATGGCTGAACAAAAGCAACACAGCCTGACGCTCAAAGACCTCCCTCCTGAGCAACTTTTGCAACAACTGCCGGGAATGTCGGAATTCGATCAGGCTGGCCTGCTTAAACTCCAACAGGCTACTCTTGTTAACCACTTTCTGTCGCGTATAGACAAAGCCCTTGAGCCAGATGACAGAAACGGTTTACCGGACGTCGTGCAGGCTCTGTCAGTGCTTGAGAGCGCTACCACTCTTTTCCCTAGAGACGCGGAACTTTTAAGCGTTCAACGCCGGATTAAAGACAGACAAAAGACTCTGCAGAGCGCCCTTTCCGGCGAAATTCAATCCTCTCTTGAACAGGGAAGCTATCAGACGGCCAAAGATACTGACGCCCTGGTGAAACTGGGCTTGAGCCTTGATTTTCTGGGAGAACAGCCGTTAAAGCCATCCCAGGTGGCCGTAGCAGAGTACCTCTCTCAGGTGGATTCTGCACTCAAGGCATTTGATGCCCCGAAACAGGCACAACTGCTAACCATCGGCAACCAATTCTTTGGCCAGTCTCCGGAAACTAAAGATCAACGCGTTGCCCTCGAAAAACTGGGAGTAGCTGCCAAAGAACTGGCCAGATATCAAAACGATCAGGCAGCCGAAGGTGGTCGGCCCTTCCCTCGTAACGCCGCGCTTGTGTTCTATGCACCAAAATTTGAGGCTTGGCCTGCTACTATCGAGAATGCCAGCTCGAGCCGCCAGCTAGACGAGGTCTACCAGGACATACAGGCTCTGAAGAAGGTTCTTCCTGAGGACTTCGAAGAAATCGTAGCTGCAGAAAAGCGCCTGGCAGAAGCCTACCTTTCTCAGGCAGATATCCTGCTGGCCAAAAACCAGACCAGTCGCGCTCAGCCATTAGTTAAACGCGCCACTACTCTGATGCGCTAAAAGCATCCAGACATACTCACTACCGGGCGCTTGCCAGCTTCTGCAACGGGAGCATGTGTCTGACGGCCCATGCTCCCTGCATATCCATACATGCAGAACATCAACCACTTGAAACCAGCTTTCAGCTCTATCCGGCAGATCAAAAAAAAGCACCATGCTTTCGCACGGCGCTTTTTACATCTGGCTGTGAAGCATCATCTCTCAGGAAGAGCCCACCTGCCAGCCAAAACCGGGCCCTGGTACTCCAGGGCATTCCTTACAAGTGCGGAGGCTTGTTGGCTGCAGCACGTTCGGCCTGCCATTCTGCAAGAGTCTGCGCGGCTTTTTCCCCTTCAAGTGACCCTACAACTTCAAAAAAGTCACTGCGCAGCGGGTCACTGACGACCTGCTCTCTTTTTTTGCTACGCACTACGTATACAGTCTGCAAATTCTGATGATCAAAAGCACGCCATTGCTGGCGATCCTTGAGCAGGGTGAATTCATGCCCCTCCAGCGCCTTGATGAGGCTCTGGGTATCAGTCGTGCCTGCACGCTCTACCGCATCCTTATACTGATAAACGATGCCATAAGCCGTAGCCGCTGTAGAAGTAGGCCTTATACCATAGGCTTCGGTAAATGCCTCAGCAAACTGCTGGCCCCGGACAAAACCCAGCTGATAGGGGATCATCCACTCCCAGGGAGTCGTGGATATAACATCCTCCATAATGGTCGCTCCCACGTTCTGGGCAATATCGAGTGTAATGTTGGGCAGCACGATTTTCATTTTATCCTTGAGACCCATCTCATATGCGACCTTGAGCGCCCTCACAAGATCGTCGCCATATAAAACAAGAATCAGTACATCGGCTCCACTTGCTTCAGCCTCGCCAAGTGCTTCCTTGAAATCTTTGATGAGTGCTTTGGGGAAAGGGGTCAGTGCGTGAGGGTGAGCCTGCTTGTCGGGAGTATTTGTAAATTCCCGGATAGACGCTTCCGAGGACCAGCCCCAGGTATAATCAGCCGTTACATAAAAGTACTTGGCATCACCAAACTCCGAGGTCAGATAGCTCCCAAGCGCATTCGCTGTCATCCAGGCATTAGGATACTCACGAAACATGTGGTCGTGACCTTCACTGCCTGTAGTGGCGTTTGCAGAAGTTGTGGTGCCGAAGTAGAGGCGACCCAGCTTTTTCGCGACCTTACCGGAGACAATAGTTACAGCACTGGAAGCGCCGCCAAAAACCATGTCTACCTTTTCCTGCCTGATAAGTTCCTCGGTATTGGCCGCGCCGCGCTCAGGAGATCCGGCAGTATTGCGAATAACCAGCTCAACTTTTTTCCCAAGGATTCCGCCGGACTTGTTTATCTCATCAACAGCCAGGAAGGCTGCCAGTCTTTGCTGCTGCCCAAGGTCCTTATAGCGCCCGGACTGAGGGTAGTTAAATCCGAGTCGGATAGTGTCGGCTAATAGCGAAAAACTGCAGAATAGAAGAATGATTCCTGCAAATACACTTGCTCTCCGTTTCATTTTAATGATCCTTGGCGCACCTGGTATTGTGTTTTTAGCCGCCGACTATATCCTTATTTGGCCTCAAAATTGAGCAATGTTAAGTTAAGAATATCGAGTTTATCGTTAACAAATGTAGGCGCGCTGATAGTCCGGACAGGCAGAGCCCATATTTTTTGAGGCACTTACCTCAAAACAACCCAGGCAACCGGGCTGTACCCTTCCCGAGTTTGCATAAAACACCGTAAACCACTATAAATTCAGGCGACCGTATACCAGCCTGGCTGCGGCTCCTGTGGACAAAAATAAAAAAGGAATACTCGATGCGAAAACCAGAACTCGCGGCGACAATCGCCGAACAGACTGGCCTCACCCGCGAAAAAGCCAGTGAGGTAATTACTGCATTTACGGACCAGGTCTCGGCTGCCGCTGCGCGGGGTGAAGACACTACCCTGATCGGCTTCGGCACCTTCAATATCCGCGCACGGGAAGCGCGGGATGGCAGAAACCCTCAAACCGGAGCATCTATCCGCATTCCCGCCAGCAAGACCGTCGGCTTCAAACCAGGCAAAGCACTGAAAGACGCAATCCGCTGAGCGAAGGCCTGCCCACTCCTATGGGCGGGCCTGTCAGCTTCAGGCGCCAGCCCAGACCTCCTGCCCTTCCACCAGAGTTAGCCGCACCACTCCAGGTAAAGGCTGACCCAGGACAGGTGCATGATGGCCTGCGGAAACCAGAGACTGGCGATCTGCGGTCCAGTATGCGCCGGGATCAAACACACAAAGATCTGCAATCTCATCCTTGCTGATAGTTGCCGTTCGCCCGATCACTGATGCAGGGCCTGCCGTAAGGCCGCGAACCAACTCGGTGAGCTTCAGTTCACCGCGCTGAACCAGCATCAGTCCCAGCGAAAGTACACTTTCTACACTTGAAAGCCCGGGCTCCGTAGCAGGCAAAGGTGCCTGTTTAGCAGCACTGTCGTGTGGCAGATGCTGACTTACAATCGCATCAATCACTCCCTCGCGAACACCAGCAACCAAAGCCTTACGGTCTGCTTCCGAGCGCAGTGGCGGGCGCAGATGAAAGCGACCGTCAAAGCCTGCCAGCGCATCTTCTGTAAAAGCAAGCTGATGCATGGCTACGTCAGCAGTCACAGCAATTCCCCTGCTGCGCGCATCGGCAATCATTTCAACACTGCGACCACATGAGAGTTGGCTAAGATGGAGCCTTACACCGGTTTCTTCCGCCAGCAGAAGCATCTCCATAACCGATGCGGTTTCTGCCACTTCAGGAATACCCAAAAGGCCGAGCCTGGCCGTAACCAGCCCATCATGGGCATAACCGTCCGCAGCCAGAGACTGGTTTTCCGGACGGAACATCACCGTCAGGCCAAAGGTCTGGGCATAGGCCATGCAGCGGCGGAGTATGCGTGCATTACGCACCCCTCTGGACCCGTTTCCAACAGCAACGCAGCCCGCGGCGGCAAGGCCCTCCATATCACTGAGCATCTCACCTTCCAGCCCCCGGGTCACCGCCCCGACAGGCAATACCCGGATGGATGAGCTGGTAGCAGCTCCCTCCCGGATCAGATGAGTAACGGCTCTGGAGTCATTCACCGGGGATGTCTCCGGAGAAGCACAGACAGTCGTGAACCCACCCCGCGCAGCCGCATTGGTTTCTGAGGCAATATTGCCTTTCTGCCCATTGCCCGGCTCCCGCAGGTTACAGCACAGATCCACAAACCCCGGGGTGATCACACAACCTTCAGCATTGAACGTTTGGTCGGCACTGGCGTTTACCGCCTCTGCACCTGCATCCACAATACGCCCGTTACGAATCAGCAATGCTCGGTTTGCTGTCTCACTACCATGACCATCAAGCAGCTGGCCGCCAATGATTTTCAGGCTAACGCCGGAGGAATGCTCAACACCACTCATACCAGGCCTCGCTCAGTCTGTTCAGTCAGTTTCTGCTGCCGCTCGGCTACCTGCCCGCCCATTGCCATGGACATCACCGCCATGCGGATGGCTATACCATTGGTCACCTGATTCAGGATGACCGATTGCGGACCATCCGCCACGGCAGACTCGATTTCCACACCGCGGTTAATCGGACCTGGGTGCATCACAATGCACTCCGGGTGCCCCAGCGCGAGTTTCTCCTGACTCAATCCGTAAAGCCGGTAAAATTCTCGCTCACTCGGCAATAATGCCCCTTCCATACGCTCTTTCTGCAAACGCAGCATGATCACCACATCCAGATCTTTCATGCCTCTGGCCATATCGTATTCCACTGTGCAGCCAAGGCTTTCAACATCATTGGGCAACAGGGTTCCGGGAGCAATAACACGGATTTGTTCGGCCCCCAGCTCATTCAGCGCCCGGATCTGGGAACGAGCAACCCGGGAGTGAAGGATATCCCCTACGATCGCCACTTTAAGTCCTGCAAATGCGCCCTTGTGCTGCCGGATTGTCAGCATATCCAGCATGGCCTGAGTGGGGTGTGCATGGCGGCCATCACCGGCATTGATAATAGCGACTCCGGGCGTAACGCTCTCAGCAATAAAGTGCGGCGCACCGCTCTGGGCGTGGCGCACCACAAACATGTCACTTGCCATAGCTTCAAGATTCAGAAGGGTATCAGAAAGCGATTCGCCTTTAGATGTGGCGGAGGTGCTGATATCAAGGTTGAGCACATCTGCAGAAAGCCGTTTGGCGGCAAGCTCAAACGTGCTGCGGGTGCGGGTGCTGGATTCGAAGAACAGGTTAACCACCGTTCGCCCCCTGAGCAGAGGCACTTTCTTGATGGTTCGCTCACCCACCTCAATAAACGAATCGGCGGTATCGAGAATGTCAGTGAGCAGATCCCGGCCCAGTCCGTCCAGAGTCAGAAAATGCCGCAACTGCCCGTCCCGGGTTAGCTGCAAATGGTTGGGGGAAGCTGCGTTTGAGGTCATGGTCTGCCTGCTATCGGGGTTCGGGGGTTTACTGTCCTGCTTCCTGGATTTCAATCCGGAGCGGGTCCGGGCCGCGAAGTTTTACGCGCTGCGGTGCGCCAAGCTCCAGCGTTTGCCCCGCCACATCAGGCTGAATGGGCAATTCCCGGGCGCCGAGGTCAATAAGGGTCGCGAGTATAATACTGGCGGGCCTGCCATAATCGAACAGTTCATTCATTGCAGCGCGTATGGTCCGGCCACTCATGATGACATCGTCAACCAGAATGATATCCCGGCCTTCGGTATCAAAAGGCAGGCTTGAGGGCGTAACCTTCGGATTCAGTCCGATCCGGCTGAAATCATCCCGGTAGAAAGAAATATCCAGCTGACCAAACGGCTCCTCAATACCAAGACGCTTACCCAGGATGTCCGCTACCCAGACCCCACCCGTGCGAATACCAATCAGCACAGGCGACTCTATGCCACGCTCCGCAAGCAACTGGCGCAATCCGTTTTCCAGCTCATCCAGCAGCCGGTCTATATCAAGCAATGCACTCATTACTTCCTCGCTTCTCTATTCTGCTTGCAGCCGACACCAGGTTTCCAGTATCAGCACCGCTGCACGATCATCTACTCCGTGCCGGCCATAGTCCCGGCTACCTCCAGCAGCCATTACCTGGCCTTTGGCCTCATAGCTTGTCAGGCGCTCGTCCACCATTTCTACCGCAACATGAAAGCGGCCATGCAAACGTTTTCCGAATTTTCGCGCGCGGCCACACATGTCATTTTCGCTGTCGTCCATGTTCAGGGGAAGACCTACCAGAACAATATCCGGCTGCCACTCTGCCAGCAGTTTTTCAAGCTGACTCCAGTCCGGCGTGCCATTGTCAGCACCAATCATGGCAAGAGGCTGGCCTGTGCCCAGCATCTCCTGCCCCGTAGCTACACCGATACGACGCAGCCCGAAATCAAAAGCCATAACACTGCGGCGACCGGCTTCAGGCATGCCCCACCGTCTCGCTGAGCTGGTTCAGGTCAACCCCGATCAGTCTGAGAACGGCACTATAGCGCTCAGCCCAGGGCGTTCGGAACAGGATATCTGTAGTTGCAGGACAGGTGAGCCAGGCATTGCTTCCCAGCTCCTCTTCCAGTTGCCCCTCACCCCAACCGGAATAACCCAGCGCCATCAAAAATGCGTCGGGGCCTTCGTTGTGCCCGATGCCGGCAAGTATGTCGCGGGAGGTCGTGAGCATAACGTCGTCTGAGATTTGTGCAGTATTCTGCCAGCTGGCATCCCCCGGCGAATGCAGAACAAAGCCACGCTCCGTCTCAACCGGACCACCACTGAATACCGGCAGATCAAGCTCCCCACCCTGAAGATCAAGCTGCTCCAGAATTTCCCCCAAATGGATATCCAGAGGCTGGTTAATCATCAGGCCCAGAGCCCCATCACTGGAGTGTTCGCAGATATATATCACTGCACCATGGAAACGCGGATCCTCCAGGTATGGAGAGGCCACCAAAAAGTGATGCCGGAGGCTTTGGGGAGAATGTTTTGAGGCCATCATCCGGATGTCAGACCCCGCTGCTGAAAGGACCAGGTACGTATGATTTCCAGTTCATCCACCTCATTACGCATCTCTTCCGGAAACGGCGCAAACGGCGCGGCCATCCTGACTATGCGAATAGCGGCATCATCAAGCAGAGTGCTTCCGGACGACTGCAGAATCGCCACCTCTTTGATTGTGCCATCCTTCTGCATGGAGACCAGCAGTCGCAAGGTGCCATAAACTCCGGCACGGCGGGCTTCGGTGGGATAGTTGATATTCCCGACCCGGGTCACTTTGCTGACCCAGTTCTGCACGTACCAGGCATTGGTTGACTTAAGCGTGGAAGCAGCGGTTACCCGCATTACCCGGGGTTTCCGGGCGTAAGCCTGCTGCTGGGCATCAAACCGGGCCTCAAGGCTGGCAATCTCCAGACTTCGCTCCATCAGGCTTTTCTTCTCCCTGACAGGCAAAGGCTCGTCTTCCGGCCTGGCAAGCTGCTCCGGCTCCTGAACCTGGTGGGTGGACTGACTTTCTGTCTGCACAACAGTCCGGGCCTGGCGGAGCACCGGCTCGGTTTGCGACTGTGGCTCGGGCTGCACCTGAGCCACCTCTGCCTGACTGACCTCTGAGGGCTGCGGGGTCGTCATCTCCAGGGCATCTTCCTCGGTACCACTGCCCTGCTGATTGGTCTGAGCCAGAAAATCTGCCTTCTCAGGTGCCTGCTCGTCATCAAACTGCGACAGGGTGATTTCCATAGTCTGAGCGGAAGATCGCGGAGATTCCGGCGCAAAGGTAATCCCCAGCACCACAACCGCATGCACCACCAGCGCCATGAACAGCGTAAAGGAAAACCTGTCAAAATCGCTTACCTGCACTGCCATTACTGAGTCCGTTCCTGTCGTTTGCCCTGATCCATGATTTCCCCGTCAGCCTTGCTTAAGACGTTTCTCGACGGCATCCATCAGCATACCTGCAATGTCCGTTCCGAAAGCATCATCCAGCTCCCGGATACAGGTCGGGCTGGTCACGTTGATTTCAGTGAGATAATCGCCGATCACATCCAGGCCTACAAACATCAGACCTTTTTCTTTGATCACCGGAGCAACCCGCGCACAGATTTCGCGATCACGGGCGGTGAGCTCCCGGCCCTCGCCCCGGCCACCAGCAGCCAGATTGCCGCGATTTTCACCTTGCGAGGGAATTCGTGCAAGCGAATAAGGTACTGGTTCGCCATTGATCATCAGAATACGTTTATCGCCATTGCTGATTTCCGGAATGAATTTCTGAGCCATGGCCTGATGAGCGCCGTAGTTGGTCAGGGTTTCGATAATCACTCCCAGATTGAAATCATTTTCCTTGACGCGGAAAATGGAGTGGCCACCCATACCATCCACTGGCTTCATAATAATGTCGCCATGCAGGGCGTAAAACTCCCGGAAGCGCTTCGAAGACCGGCTTACCAGCAAAGGCGGCGTCAGATCTTCAAACTGCGTTGCAAACAGCTTTTCATTACAGTCCCGCAAAGTCGCTGCCGGGTTAACCACCAGAGCACCCTGCTGTTCTGCAGATTCAAGAATATAGGTAGCCATCAGGAACTCGCGATCAACAGGAGGATCCTTGCGCATAAGAATCACATCCAGGTCGCCCAGGGCACGATCCCTGTCCGGGCCAAAACTGTACCAGTTCTCAGGATCCATATGGACTGTCAGGCTGCGCGTGTGAGCCATGGCCCTGCCGCCATCCAGATAAAGATCCGGCAACTCCATGTATTCAATTTCCCAGCCACGGTTCTGAGCCGCTAACAGCATCGCCAGTGAACTGTCTTTTTTGAAATGGATATCCTCAATCGGATCCATCACGATCCCGAGTCGAACTGTCATAATGCCTCTCTGGCGCATTGAAGGGTTAAAAACACGAACCGGTCTGCAGAGTGAACCGGACATTAAGTGCTATGCTGAGAAACCAGATGGTATTGTACCCGAGCCGTGATTGCATCCGGAGAAATCCTTGGTCAATTACGTGATGTTTCAGGCAGAAGTACATTTGGTCACAAAGTAATACTTTTTATCGAGCCATCGATAATCTATAAATGAGCGGGGTTTCTAGAACAACCTTTGGGTTTGTGCTAAAAACCTTCGTTTGAAAACAATGACAGTCGCTGAGCGCAAGGCACCTGGATAATGGATGACAACTTCGAGAACTTGAAGATCATGGTGATCGACGACAGCAAAACCATCCGTCGCACCGCAGAAACTCTCCTGAAAAAGGTCGGTTGTGAGGTTATCACCGCGACAGACGGTTTTGATGCTCTGGCCAAAATTGCCGACTCACAGCCGGATATCATTTTTGTGGATATCATGATGCCCCGCCTGGATGGCTATCAGACCTGCGCGCTCATCAAGAATAATTCCTCTTTCAAAAAGACGCCGGTCATCATGCTGTCCAGTAAAGACGGGCTCTTCGATAAAGCGAAGGGCCGCATCGTTGGCTCTGACCAGTACTTGACGAAACCATTCAGCAAAGATGAGCTGCTAAATACGATTCGTCACTATATTCCCGTGAC
This sequence comes from Marinobacter sp. ANT_B65, assembly GCF_002407605.1. Taxonomy (NCBI): domain Bacteria; kingdom Pseudomonadati; phylum Pseudomonadota; class Gammaproteobacteria; order Pseudomonadales; family Marinobacteraceae; genus Marinobacter; species Marinobacter sp. ANT_B65. Next base: position 53,823 of record NZ_NXGV01000002.1, read on the forward strand.
GCCACAGTAAACCTGCTGACACAAGAACCATCGAGGAACCCATGGCTCGCATTCTGATTGTTGACGACTCTCCTACAGAGGTTAAGAAAATCTCCACCATCCTGGAAAAGCACAACCACCAAGTGCTTACCGCCGATAATGGCGCCGATGGTGTTGCCAAAGCGCGTGCCGAAACTCCGGACCTGGTGCTTATGGATGTGGTTATGCCTGGCCTCAATGGATTTCAGGCAACCCGCCAGTTGACCCGTGCACCGGAAACGGCATCCATTCCTGTAATCATTGTCACCACAAAGGATCAGGAAACCGACCGTGTGTGGGGCACCCGCCAGGGCGCCAAAGGGTACCTGGTCAAACCGGTTAAAGAAGACGACCTGATCAAGACAATCAACAGTCTGATTGTCTGATCCCTAACCGTGGAGTAAGTATGTCCGCCCAGGTCGCCCCTTTTGCAGTTCTGACGGATATCGCCCAGCGCAGCCGGTCCAAGGCTGCGGGTTTGCCCGAACAACAGGAAGCCGTAGAACTGTGGAACGGCATCGGTTTTGTTCTGGCCGGTGAACGCTATGTCGCTCCCATGGGCGAGGTCACAGAAATACTGCATGTCCCCCGATTCACGCACATTCCGGGAGTACGCCCATTTCTTATGGGTGCTGCCAACGTGCGCGGGCGCCTTCTTCCTCTGGTAGATCTTGCCGGATTTTTTGATATCCCCCGATCGTCTCGCAGCCAGCGTGAACGGCGGGTGCTTGTGATTGAGCACGGTGATCTTTTCAGTGGTCTGGTCGTCGATACCGTGCTTGGTATGCAGTACTTTGCAACCGACAGTTTCAAGGCAGCACCAACTGGTGTGCCTGAAAACGTTCAACCGTTTGTCGCAGGCGGGTATGAACGAAACGAAGAAGTCTGGAGGGTGTTTTCCGCCATCGACTTGCTCGAAGACGAGCGCTTTCTCGACGTCGCGCAGTGGTAAGGGTGATGACCGTGGCAGGACAAACACCCTGACTGCCTGAAGCTTGATTAAAAACATTTGCCAAATTCTTGAAGAGGCCGGGAGCCAGAAAATGAAAAACAGAGCCGGAAGAATCGGTATGGGCCAGGGAGGCAACAAACTCGTTGCCGGCCTGATTGCCTCGCTGATCGCACTGACTGTCCTGCTCGTTGTGGTCCTGTTTATAGTTAACAATGACAGCCAGAACGACCAGGAATACATAGCCAACGCCGCAGAACTCAGGGTACTTTCACAGGAGATCGCGAAAAACGCGACAGAGGCCGCTGGCGGTACCGCCGAGGCATTCGACCAGTTACGACGCTCCCGTGATGAATTTCAACAACTCTGGGCCAACGTGACTGAAGGCAACCCGGCAACCGGCCTGCCACCTAGTGAACTGGCCCGCGACAGCGGCGTCCAGCAGCATTGGAACATGGTACGTGAGAACGCTGACAGCATTCTGACCACCCAGGACGCCGTACTCGGCCTGCACGAAGTAGCGCGCACGCTGAACGAAACTATCCCTCAGCTCCAGGTTGAATACGACGACATCGTTCAGATTCTTCTGGACAATGACGCTCCGGCTGAACAGATCGCACTGGCACAACGTCAGTCGCTACTGGCAGAGCGGATTGTCCGCTCGGTAAACAACGTACTGTCCGGTGACGAAGATGCCGTTATTGCTGCCGACCGGTTTGGTCGGGACGCCAGCCTTTTTGGCCGGGTACTTGAAGGCCAGCTTAACGGCAATCAGGCCATGGGCATCTCCCAGGTAAACGACGAAGATGCCATCTACGGCCTGGAAGCCGTTGATGAATTGTTCGAATTCGTTTCCCAGAACGTAGACGCTATCCTCGAAGCATCTCCCGACCTCTTCAAGGTACGTACTGCAGCCAGTGATATCTTCCAGAACTCCGAGATTCTGCTCTCGGAACTCTCAGTTCTGGCCGAAAGCCTGCGTGGTGCGGGCGATTCACGTGTTGTCAGCCCGACTCTGGCCTTCATTATCCTGGCCGCCATGGTTGCCATGGTTGTGTTTATCGGTCTCGCCCTGTATCGGGAAGCCCAGGGCCGCCTTGCAACTACCCAGGAACAGAATGAGCAGAACCAGAACGCGATCCTGCGACTGCTGGACGAACTGGCTGACCTGGCCGACGGTGACCTTACCGCAGAAGCCACGGTAACCGAGGACTTCACCGGTGCCATCGCTGACTCCATCAACTACGCGATCGACCAGATGCGCGGACTGGTACAGGCCATTCGTGGTACAGCAGTACGTGTAGCCTCGGCGGCACAGGAAACCCAGTCTACCGCCATGCACCTGGCAGATGCTTCCGAGCACCAGGCCCAGGAAATTGCCGGCGCTTCTGCAGCGGTTAACGAAATGGCTGTATCCATCGACCAGGTATCGTCCAACGCTGCGGAATCTTCTGCGGTTGCGGAGCGCTCGGTTGCCATCGCCAAGAAAGGCGCTGAAGTGGTACAGAATACTATCCGCGGCATGGACAATATCCGTGAGCAGATTCAGGAAACATCGAAGCGGATCAAACGTCTGGGTGAATCTTCCCAGGAAATCGGTGACATTGTATCCCTGATCAACGACATTGCCGACCAGACCAACATCCTCTCCCTTAACGCTGCAATCCAGGCCTCTATGGCCGGTGACGCGGGCCGGGGCTTCGCGGTGGTTGCGGACGAGGTTCAGCGCCTTGCGGAACGTTCCTCAGCAGCAACCAAGCAGATCGAAGCACTGGTTAAGACGATCCAGTCCGATACCAACGAAGCTGTTATTTCGATGGAACACACCACGGCCGAGGTAGTTCGCGGTGCACGTCTGGCACAGGATGCGGGTATTGCTCTCGAGGAAATCGAGAACGTATCCATGAGTCTTGCGGAGTTGATTCAGAACATCTCCAATGCCGCACGCCAGCAGTCATCCTCTGCAGCACACATCTCGAACACGATGAACGTTATCCAGGAAATCACTTCCCAGACATCGTCCGGTACAAACGCAACCGCGAAGTCTATCGGGAATCTGGCAGAAATGGCGTCCGAGCTACGGTCCTCCGTTGCCGGTTTCACATTGCCTGACGAAGACCTGGCCGATCACGAAGAAGAGGAAGACAGTAACGTTCCGGTGGTGGGCTGACAGGCAGCCAGAGGCTAATGGCGGTTTATGTCTGAGCTTCATAACACCCCGTCACCTGCCGGAAGCAGCTGGTTGCTGCGCCGACTTCCTGATATGGATGAGGCGCAGTTCCATCAGTGGCAGGTACTGCTCGAACACCGCACGGGTATGACACTACCTGTAGAGCGCCGCTCGTTTCTGGAAACCAATCTGTCTATCCGGATGCGGGAAATAGGCTGTAGAAGCTATCAGGACTACTACGAAACGATTGTCCTGGGGCCGGATGCCATACAGGAGTGGTCAACACTGGTTGACCGGCTGACGGTACAGGAAACCCGGTTTTTCCGGGATCCTGATGCCTTCAGACTGGTCGCTGATTATGTTCTGACACGGCCCAGAGAGCACCTTCGAAAACATGCTCTTGAGGCCTGGAGTGTCGGATGCTCCACCGGGGAAGAGCCTTATACGCTTGCCATGGTGTTGAATGACTGTATGCGCCAGTTGGCACTGCAGCCCTTGTATGGCGTGACCGGTTCGGATATCAGTTCGCCGGTTGTCGAGAGGGCCCGGACTGGCCAGTTTAATGCCCGCAAATTACAGGGCATGGATGAAAGTATACAAGCCCGGTATTTCCGCCCGGCCGAGCGGAATACCGTTGAAATTATCGATAGCATCCGGGAACGGGTGTGTTTTACCAGACTGAATGTGTTGGATCTGGATAAAGCACCCATGCACGGGATGAACATTATTTTCTGCCAGAATCTGCTGATTTATTTCCGTCGCTGGCGCCGACGGGAAATTGTCAAGCGACTCGCAGAGCGGCTGGCGCCCGGGGGATTACTGGTTCTGGGCCAGGGAGAGCTGACCGACTGGCAGCCCCCAGGCCTGCAAAGAGTACCCTCGGAACATGTACTGGCGTGGATAAAGCGCCAGACTGACGAAGAATAACCGGAGAGGTTATGGGCAACCACCATGACAGCATCGCCCTCGACTGGGTTCGGGGTGAGATACAGGACACGCTGACTCAGAGTCAGCATGCGTTGGAGGCATATGTCGAAAATCGTGACGACACGGCTCGCCTGCGCTTCTGCCTGAATTATCTCCATCAGGTGCATGGCACTCTGAAGATGGTTGAGCTTTACGGCGCAGCGCTGCTGACCGAAGAGATGGAAAAGCTCACCCAGGCTGTGTTGAACAACAGCGTCAACAGCGTGGACGAAGCCGTTAACGTCCTCATGCAGTCAATTCTGCAGCTACCTCAGTACCTGGAGCACCTGGATAGCAGCCAGGATGATTTTCCCATGGTGCTGCTCCCATTGCTGAATGATCTTCGTGCAGCCCGGGGCGAGCCCCTGCTCTCGGACACGTCCCTGTTCAAACCGGATCTGGGTCCATCGCGTATGCAGGTTGCAGGCAGCGTTTCCCAACGTCTGCAGGACCCGACAGTCCTTGGCCATATCCGCAAGTTGCGTCAGATGTACCAGTTTGCTCTGGCAGGTATTGTTCGCGAAGAAGATCTCAACGCACAGTTTGCTTACCTGCAGAAAGTCATTCACCGCCTGGTTCGCCTTTGTCAGCAAACGCCTCGCGGAGAACTCTGGAAAGCCGCAGCGGCCTTCGTGGAAACACTGGAGGCCAGAGCCAACCCTGTCAACGCAGCGGTTAAGTCCCTGCTGCGGGATCTCGACGGCGAGATCCGCCGCCTCATAGATGAACACGGGAATATTCTCGCGCAGCCAGCACCTGACGCTCTGCTGAAGCATCTGCTTTATTACGTGGCGCGAGCCCACGATCTGGATTCTGAAAAAGTCCGCGAACTGCGCAGCCGTTATCAACTCGAGCAGGCCCTGCCATCCGAGGATGACGTAGATGCTGCCAGAAACCGGGTTTCCGGCCCCGGCCGTGAAGCTATCCACTCGGTTGTCAGCGCTCTCAACGAAGAGCTTGCCAAACTGAAAGATCAGCTCGACCTGTTTGTCCGTTCGGAAGTACGGCAAAACAACGAACTTGAAGACCTTCTGCCTGCACTGGTGCAGGTTGGTAATACGCTTGCCGTACTGGGCCTCGGAATTCCACGGAAAGTTATTACTGAGCAGGTCGAACTTATCGAGAAACTCAGCGCCCAGAGCAATCTGGTCGATGACGGCACTCTGATGGACATCGCTGGCGCCCTGCTTTATGTAGAGGCCAGTCTCGCAAGTCTGGACAATGACCGGCAGCAGGAACGCTCCGGAGCCAGCAGCGACAACCTGCCTGTAAACAAGGGCTCCCTTGAACTCGGAGAAGCCAGCAGTGCGCTTCTCCGAGAGTCGCGTAACACTCTTGAGCAGGTGAAGTCGGCTGTAATTAACTTTATCGCCTCTCAGTGGGATACCCGTGAAATCGAACATGTCCCTGGTCTGATTCACAGCATTCGCGGCGGGCTGAGCCTGGTGCCGCTGGAACGCGTGGCCAGTATGCTCGCCTCCGCTGAGCGCTATATTTCGGATGTTCTGCTCAGCGACAAACACGTACCTGACTGGAAGCAGCTGGATACCCTGGCCGACGCAGTCACCAGTATTGAGTACTATCTGGAACGCCTGGATGAGGGCATCAGTGACAACGAAGACATTCTGCGAATCGCTGAAGATAGTCTCGCCAGCCTCGGCTTCCCGGTAGGCAAAGAACCCACCTGGGACAAAAAACCTGCCGCTGATGGCGCACAGGTTGTAGAGCAGACAGAAGTCAAAACTTCAGATGAGGATCTTCTGGACGACGAGATTCTTGGTATCTTCGTTGAAGAAGCCGAAGAAGTTCTGCAGACCATCGAAGAATTCTATCCCCGTCTGCGCCAGAATCACGAAGACCGGCAGGCATTGACAGAAGTCCGCCGGGCCTTCCATACGCTCAAAGGCAGCGGGCGTCTGGTAGGTGCAAACAGCCTGGGCGAACTGGCCTGGTCCGTGGAAGATCTGCTGAACCGGGTTATCGACCAGAGCATCAAACCGAACGACGAACTGTTCACTCTGATAGACGAGGTCAACGCCCGCATTCCTTCACTGATTCAGGAGTTCCGTGAAGGGCAGGTTTCGGGTGACATCGCCGAGCTGACAAACCGCGCAGAGTCCATGGCAACCACCCGCCGCAGCGAAGACGAAGAAACTGCTGCGCCCGTGGATGCGGTCAGCGAACCTGAACCCGAGGAAATCCCGGTACCGGAAGTAGAAACCAGCGATGACCAGCAAGACGATCTGATTGACGACGAAATCCTCGAAATTTTCATCGAGGAAGCTGGTGAAGTACTGGATACTATTCGCGAATACCTGCCGATGCTCCTTCGCCAGCACGACGATCGCAGCGCCCTGTCTGAAGTACGCCGCGCATTCCATACCCTTAAGGGTAGCGGCCGCATGGTCGGTGCACTGGTAGTCGGTGAACTGGCCTGGTCTGTAGAGAACATGCTGAACCGTGTGATCGACGGCAGCATTTTCATGAACGACGATATAGCTAACCTGTTGGATGATGTCACCGGCATCCTTCCGACACTGGTAAGTGACTTTGAACGCAAACAACCGCCTTCGGTTGACCCCACTGGTCTTCAGGCACGTGCCACTGCGCTGTCCAATGGCGAAATTCCTGACACAAACTCCATGCCATCCGCCGAAGCCGAGACTGTGCCCGCTATCGGCACAGCTGAACTGTCCGAGACTGATGACGGCGGCGTTGATCCGGTACTTCTCGATATATTCGAGAGCGAAACAGAAACCCATCTGCAGACCCTGAAGGAGTTTCTGGAGTCAGCCGGCGACAAAGTCTGCGCGTCCTACACCGATGGACTTTCCCGGGCTCTTCATACTCTTAAAGGCAGTGCCCACACCGCCGGAATTGCACCCATTGCAGCGGTTATCGCACCGCTGGAACACTTCATCAAAGAATCCCGCAGCCAGAATTTGCGTGCAGATAGAGATGTACTGTCGCTGATTGAGCGTGCCTGCGGCTTCCTGACACAGGGGCTGGCGCAGATTCGTAAAGAGCCCCAGGCTCCCCTGCCAGGCACCGAGGCATTCCTGGAAGAGCTGGAACTGATTTCCAACAACAGGCTACGCACATATAGTGAAACGCCAAGCCTTGACGGAGAGCAGCCAGCAGCATCCCAGCTGGTACAGTTATTCCTTAACGAAGGCCTGGACGTTGTTCTGGATGCGGACCGTATTCTCGACCAGTTGTCAGATAATCCGCAGGATACTACCGCCCTCAACCGGCTCAACGCTGAACTGGCGCGCCTTACCAATGCTGCAGCTGATGCAGGCCTGCCAGAGGTTGCCGCGCTGGCGGAAGCCTTGCAGGAAGTCTACGAAGCAACTATCGCCGGTAATGAAGCACCGGATGAGCAGTTCTTCCCGACCGTTCGTAGCGGCCATGAGCACCTGATCAATATGATGGATCAGGTTGCAGCAGGGCTGGCGATAACATCCGGCGACGCGCTGGTTGCCGAGCTCGAAGCACTCGCTCAGTCCATCGCCAGACGGGAACCTCAGGGCTCCAGTGATTTCGATCAGGTGTTTACCGAAGACCTGGAGGAAATAGATCTCAGCTTTGACATGGATGAACTGGATGCAGTCGATACCAAAGATATCGACGCCAGCCCGCAGTCGCCCTCCGACCTGCCTTTGCCAGAAACATCAGATGACGAGCTTGATGAAGAGCTTGCAGAGATATTCCTCGATGAAGCACGCGATCTCATCGACAGCACCGCTGAAGCTCTACAGAGCTGGAGCATTGCAACCGACAACCTGGATATCCTTCGCCTGCTCCAGCGGGATCTGCACACGTTGAAAGGTGGTGCTCGTCTGGCAGATATTCCGTCGGTCGGCGACCTCTCTCACGAGCTTGAAAACCTGTTTGAAGGACTGACCGAACAGCGGTTATCGGTAAGCGATGAGCTGTCAGACCTGCTGTTCCGCTGTCATGACCGCTTGGCCGGCATGGTAGAAAACATGGAAGCGAAAGAGCTTCCACGACCGGCTCCGGATCTGATCAGCGAAATCCGCACTTACATGGACAACACCAGCGGCTCGCGACCGGTCACGGATGTTGATGTACCGGAAGAGCAAGATGAGGCGGTATCCGACGAGACTCCACTCCCCATTCCGGAGCTTGAGGAAGCCGGGGAAATTGAAGAAGTTGCCGACTCAGGAGATAGCGAACAGGCAACCTACCTGTCGCACATGGACCCCGAGCTGACCGGCATCTTCCTCGAAGAAGCCTACGACCTGATCAACTCAACAGGCAGTGCCCTGCACACCTGGAGTGAAGATCCGTCCAATCATTCTATTGCTGCCGAGCTTCAGCGGGACGTACACACCCTCAAAGGTGGTGCGCGGATGGCCGGAGTCGATGCTATTGGCGATCTGACTCACGTACTTGAAGACCTTTTCGAAAAAGTGGCTGAGCGCCATCTGGAAGCCAGCAGTGCAATGAACGAACTGCTGTTTGCCTGCCACGATCGGCTGGCCCAGATGGTGGAACAGGTTGCCACCCAAAAACCCTGCCCTCCCGCCAAGGATCTGGTGGCCCAGGTTGAAGCGATTCTCCGCGGCGAATCAATACAGCAGGTCGCAGAAGAATCAGCAACAGAAAAAGCAGAAGCAGAAGCAGAAGCAGATATTGCCGTACCGCTTCCGGAAGTCACCCTGGAAGAAGACAGTGGCGACGAGCTGATCAGCATCTTCCTGGACGAAGGCCACGAGATCCGTGCTGCTATCAGCGAATGTCTGGACCAGTGGCGCGAAGACCCACAAGCGATGGATGGTGTCGCACAGTTACAGCAGGAACTGTATGCACTCAAGGGTGGCGCAAGGTTGTCCGATCTCGACCCTATTGCAGATCTCGCTGAAGCCTGGTCGGGTGCGCTCGACGCGCTGATATCCAACCCCGCCAACCAGAAGCTTTTGCTGGCGCTGAGCGACCGCGGCCTTGCGGACCTGACATTGATGCTCGGTACGCTGGAGCAAGGTGGTGATCCCGCGGCAGACCCGGAACTTCTTGTCGCCTTCAACAGCGCACAAGAGTCCGATAGCCATAACGGAGAGCTTCTGCAAAGGCCGACTGCGAAAGCAGACGAGGAAGTGGTCGACCCGGAAATTCTGGAAATATTCCTGGAAGAAGCCGGCGAAATCATGGATCAGCTGGAACAACTTCTTGATGACTGGCGCAAAGATCCGGCCAACAACCACTTCAATCAGGAAGCTCAGCGCGCTTTACATACGCTCAAAGGCGGTGCCCGTTTATCTCAGCTCTCGGCACTGGGTGATAGGGCTCATGGTTTTGAAACCCTCCTGCTCGAACTGGGAGGAAAGGCACCGGATGACAAACAGTGGCAGTCCATCACCGAACACCACGACGGCATCATTGCACTGGTTGCAGAAGTAGGTGCAGGTTTCAAATCCAGTGAGGCACAGCCAGAAGCGTTGAGCGAGGTTACGCCAGCGACGGAGCAGCAGGCGCAGCCAGAAATATCCGAAGAGCCGGCCAAAGCCGTCGTCCCGGTAGAGCCTGCAGCCAAACCTGTAAAAACGAAAACGCCGGCAAAAGCCCGGAACAAAGGTGCAGACATACACCGGACTCCGGCACAGGAAACCATCCGGGTATCCGCTCCTCTGCTGGATGACCTGGTCAATCTCGCGGGTGAGACCAGTATTACCCGCGGCCGACTGGAACAGCAAAGCAGTGACTTCGGCCACACCCTGGAGGAAATGGCCGCAACCATCGAGCGATTACGTGAACAGCTGCGCCGGATGGAAATCGAAACTGAAACACAGATCCTGTTCAGTGCCGAAAAAGAGCACGGGCCGGATTATGGCGACACCTTCGACCCGCTGGAAATGGATCGCTACTCATCCATTCAGCAGCTATCCAGGGCTTTGACAGAATCCTCTTCGGATCTTGCAGATTTGCGTGAAACTCTGTCTGACCGGGTCAGGGATACGGAAACCCTGTTGGTGCAGCAATCCCGCATCAACACGGAACTTCAGGAAGGTCTGATGAAGACCCGAATGATTCCGTTCTCCTCCATGGTGCCGCGTTTGCGCCGGATTGTTCGCCAGATCAGTGGCGAGTTAGGCAAGAAAGTAGAGTTTGACGTACGCAACGCCGAAGGCGAAATGGATCGCACCATTCTGGAGCGCATGATCGCGCCACTGGAACACATGCTGCGTAATGCCGTCGATCACGGTATCGAAAGCCCGGCCGAACGCCTGAAAAAAGGTAAGTCCGAAGCCGGTGAAATTACCCTTTCGCTTGTCCGTGAAGGTGGCGATGTGGTTCTCCGGATGATGGACGATGGTGCCGGCATTCCCTCTGAGGTCATCAGGAACAAGGCGATTCAGCAGGGTCTGTTACAGAAGGACGAGGAGCTTTCTGAACGGGAAATTCTCCAGTTTATTCTTCAGCCAGGGTTCTCAACCGCGCAACAGGTTACCCAGATTTCAGGTCGCGGCGTTGGTATGGATGTGGTGGCCAGCGAAATCAAACAGCTTGGCGGCAGTCTGGACATCGAATCGCAGCTTGGCCGGGGCACCATGTTCACCGTACGGTTGCCGTTTACTGTTTCGGTAAACCGGGCACTGATGGTATCCACGGGCGAGGACTTCTATGCCATTCCTCTGAATACCATTGAAGGTATCGTCCGGGTCAGCACCTATGAGCTTGAGGAGTACTACAAGCCGGATGCGCCGCTATACGAATACGCAGGTCAGGAGTATCGCCTGCAATATCTTGGCAGCCTGCTGAACAGTGACCATCAACCCAAACTTCAGGGCCAGGCTCTGCCATTGCCAGTCATTCTGGTTCGTGGCGCCGATCAACCCATGGCTTTGCAGGTTGATAACCTGATGGGCAGCCGGGAAATTGTTGTTAAATCCCTTGGCCCACAGTTCAGTACCGTTCGCGGTGTATCCGGAGCGACAATTCTTGGTGATGGTAATGTGGTGGTAATCCTCGATCTGCCTGCCATGATCCGTTCCGACATATTGTCTGAACGTGAGCGCCTCGCCGATCTGGAGAAGACACGGGAATCTGCTCGCTACGAAGAACGCGCTACCGTTGTCATGGTGGTGGACGATTCCGTTACCGTCAGGAAGGTTACTTCCCGCCTGCTGGAACGCAATGGCATGGAAGTAATCACCGCCAAAGATGGCCTGGATGCAGTCGCGCAACTGCAGGATCAGAAGCCGGATATCATGTTGCTGGACATCGAGATGCCACGCATGGATGGCTTTGAAGTGGCCAGCTTTGTGCGGCACGACGACACTCTGCGCGATATGCCGATCTGCATGATCACATCACGGACCGGTGAGAAACACCGTGAGAGAGCATTGGCTATTGGCGTTAATGAATACCTCGGCAAACCGTTCCAGGAGACAGAATTGCTGAAAACAATTGAACGGCTGACCGGCAAGCAGTGATGGCCGGCCCTAACGGTCGGGCTCGGGTCGGAATTGTGTCAGATATTGCTCTGCAGCGGCATCGCCTGCAGACAGCAACTGCAAGATTCGGCCTTGAAGTCTGCTTCTCCGGGGATCCCGAAAGGCTTCAGGGACAATCCGGGTTTCCGGATGCAGGTTTATGGCTGGTCACCCTGGAAGATGAAGCGGACCATCCGACTCTGTTCGACTATCTGCTGGAGAATACGGAGGCGCCTGTTCTGTTCGGGTTGGATCAGGCCCCGGCATCGGGCAGTACGGATTATTTCCGCTGGGAACGCAGACTGCTGAGCAAACTGGAGCAGGAGCTGGGGGAATTTCCTCAACCTGGCCCGGAAGACAGCCTTGAAGAGCTTGCGCAACACTCTTCGAGAAGCGAAGGGGCAGCCGGGCTCCCCCAATGGCTGAAGCCCGCAGTACCTGGTTCTGTAGCAGAGGATGTCTGGGTACTCTGCGCATCTCTGGGCGGGCCCGCAGCGGTGAAGGCATTTCTGGACAACCTGCCCCCGGGCTTGCCCGTGGGTTTTATCTACGCCCAGCATATTGATGGTCATTTTACTGAGGTACTTACCCGGGTACTTGGCCGTCATGCCCATTACAAGCTGCGGCATGCCGAAGAAAATTATCGGGTAAAAAACGGCGACGTAGTTCTGATACCGGTAGAACACGAATGGAAATTTGAGAACACCGGGGTACTCACAAAACTGGACACCCCCTGGCCTGGGCCTTATGGCCCGTCCATTGACCAGGTGTTGCTGAACACAGCAGATCATTATGGCGCCCACTGCCATGCCATTTTGTTTTCCGGCATGGGTAACGACGGCACAACAGCAGCTCCATTACTCAAGGCCTATGGCAGCCAGATCTGGGTTCAGGAGAGTTCCAGTTGCGGCAACAGCTCAATGCCCGATTCCGTAGCCGCTACGGGCTGTTCCAGTTTTTGCGGCACCCCCGAGCAACTGGCTCAGGAACTGGTCAAAACTATTGAAAAATCCTGTCTGCTTAAAGGCAGGCAGAAACGGGATACCGTCTGAGGACACAAGCAATGAAAGACAACAGCCAGACCCTCTCCTGCGTTATGATCCCCGTAAGCAGGCGGCAGCTTATTCTGCCCAACGTATCCATTGCCGAGGTGGTGGACTACGCCAGCACTGACGCTGGCGTTGGTGCGCCGGACTGGCTGGCTGGCCGGCTGGAGTGGCGCGGGTTAAATCTGCCGGTTATCTCCTACGATGCTGCCAACGGCGGAACTCTGACAGTGCCTGGTGAAAACCGCGGCCGGATTATTGTGCTGAACACGATCAGCGACAGCAGCGAAAAGCTCCGTTTCATAGCCCTGATTACCCAGGGCATTCCCAGTCAGGTTCGTATTAACGAAGACCAGATCAAACCCCTGGATGGCGAAAAAGGCCCGGCCGATCTTATGCAGATTGATGTTGACGGTGAAGCCGCCTGGATTCCTGATCTGGATTACCTTGAATCTCTTGCCAATGAATCGCTGGTGTAAAAGTAGTATCTGAAACCACCAGACGGCCGACACTCCGGTGATTCACCTGCCCCGTGGCAGGAAGATCCTTGCAAATGTTATAATGTTGCAAACTTAGCAGGATTCCGACCATGTCCGCCCGTGCACTCCCATACCGCCCTCATAACCACGATGCCTGTGTCAGTCACGCCCTGGCCGATGCCAGGGCGATCTGTCAGCAGCAAAACGTTCGCCTGACGCCCACCCGTGAGCGGGTGCTGGAGCTGATCTGGCAATCCCACAAGCCCCTCGGGGCCTACGATGTGCTCGCAGAACTTACTTCCGAAGGCCATAGCGCCGCGCCACCGACTGTCTACAGGGCTCTGGATTTTCTGCAGCAGCATGGCCTGGTACACCGCATAGCTTCGCTTAATGCATTTACCGGCTGCGTCCACGCGGGCGAACAGCACACAAGCATGTTTCTTATCTGTCGTGTCTGCGACAATGTTCTTGAATTGACAGACGCCTCTGTATCCAAGGCGATACATAATGCAGCGGATGCCGAAGCATTCCGTACCGAAAAGGTAACTCTTGAAGTATCGGGCCTCTGCCCCCGCTGTCAGGCGGAAAAACACCATGAATGAAACCCTGGTCGCCATTGATAATCTTACTGTCCGGTTTGGCGAACGACCGGTTGTCGACCGGGTAAACCTGTCGCTCCACCGTGGCGACATCATCACGATTATCGGACCCAACGGTGCGGGCAAAACCACTCTGATCAAAGCCATTTTGGGTATACAGCCGGTAACCAGTGGTCATATCACACTCTCAAAAGGCCTGGTGACAGGTTATGTGCCCCAGCACCTTAGCCTGGAACCGACGCTGCCTCTCACCGTTAAACGCTTTATGCTGCTCAGTGGCAGGTCTCTGGCAGATTGCGAGTCTGCATTGGCAAGAACCGGAGTCAGCCATCTGCTTAATGCTTCCGTACATCACCTGTCGGGAGGAGAACAGCAACGCTTGCTGCTGGCACGTGCACTGGTCCGGAAACCGGACCTTCTGGTCCTCGACGAGCCCGCACAAGGTGTTGATATCAACGGTCAGGCTGCACTTTACGACCTGATCCGTCAGTTAAGAGATGAGCTGAACTGTGGCGTTATCATGATCTCCCACGATTTGCACCTGGTCATGGCTGCCACTGACAAGGTTATCTGCCTGAACCAGCACGTATGCTGCAGTGGGCACCCGGCAGACGTTTCGCATGATCCGGCGTTTATCGAAACTTTTGGCAGGCCAGTGGCCGAATCTCTGGCGGTGTACCACCATCATCACAACCACAGTCATGACCTCCATGGCGACGTAGTTGGTAGCGACAATTCCCGGCAGGTCCCGGCCCGGGAACACAGTCATGAAGGGTGTCAGCATGAACATCATTGATACCGTGCTGAATGATTTCTTCTGGCGGGCTCTTATCGGAGGTCTGGGTGTAGCGCTGGTCGCCGGCCCTTTGGGCTGTTTCGTGGTATGGCGGCGGATGGCGTATTTCGGTGATACTCTGGCCCATTCCGCGCTGCTGGGAATTGCTCTTAGCTTTCTGATCAATGTCCCGCTCAATATCGGGGTTATCATTACCAGTGTCGTTCTCGCCATTGCCCTGATGTCATTTTCCCACAACAAAACACTCGCCACCGACACCCTTCTGGGCATTCTTGCTCACAGTGCTTTGGCTATCGGGTTAGTAGCTCTCAGTTTTATGCCTGAGGTCCGGGTTGACCTCACCGGTCTGCTGTTTGGTGATCTGCTGGCCATGACCCGCAACGATTTGCTGTGGATCTATGGCGGCACGGCTCTGATCCTGACGCTTCTGGTTGTGCTTTGGCGTGGTTTGCTGATGAGTACAATTCACGAGGAACTGGCGCGAGTTGAGGGCGTTCAGGTTGAGCGTCTGCGCATGCTATTGATGCTGATGTTTGCACTGGTGATCGCAGTTGCCATGAAGATGGTAGGTGTCTTACTGATTACCGCTCTGCTGATCATCCCTGCAGCAACGGCGCGCAGACTGGCGAGCACCCCGGAGCAGATGGCTACACTGGCAATCGTATTCGGTTTTCTTGCAGTAGGCGGAGGGCTGACTTTATCCTGGCACATGGATACACCTGCAGGTCCATCTGTCGTGGTAACAGCCTTTGTCTCCTTTCTTGTTGTCTATGGCGCCGCTGGCATCTTCTCAGCCCGGAGCACTGCCTGAGGGCAGAGCCCCGGCTGTCATAAAGGCTGGAGTACATCAGCCAGACGACCCGTTTCCAGCAATTCAAGAAACTCGTCGCCCATACGCTCACTCTCTGCAATGGCCTTCCGCCATGAGCGCTCCCGGCCGCTGTCATTACCGGCATAGGTCTCAAAGTCTTTACGATCCGGGAGTTTGCCGTCAGGCAGGCGTTCCAGATAGTCCAGGGAAGGCGCCACCAGCAGAACATCCTGCAAACGGGCTGCATCACCTCGCCGCCAGGGCATCGTTTTGTCGAACCAGCCAGGTACCACGCGATCAGTAAAGTGTGGATACAGAACCACGCCCGGCTGTTCATAGGGCAAGTCCAGATGGTAATCCAGAAGGCCTCCATCCCGGTATACGCCACTTGGGGCCCCCGGAATATCCCGAACGCCGGACATAACCATCGGAATGGATGCTGAAGCCAGCAGAGCGGGCTGGAGATTATCACGGGTCAGAGGGACTTCATGGCTGAGAAAGTCCTTCAGGGGCGACAGCGGAGCTTTTAGCCGGGCATCGTGAAGAATAGCGCGCTCCATAAAGCGCCCAAGGTGACGCCGGCCAACCATGTTCGCGCTTATGGCACTCATCAGCCCCAGACCCAGGCGTGCTCTGGATTCGGGCTCAAGCATTCCGAAAGTGCGAACCACCACTATGTTCAGGCGGTACCAGGGGTGCTCAAGGATGTAATCTTCCCTGCCCCCGATCAGTTCCTGGAGAAAAAGAATGCTCTGGCGAGAGACCTCCGCAGCACTGACGCCTTTTGAAAAGCGCTGAGTGGTATAAAGTTCCGCCAGCCGGGTAAGCTGAGCCCGGGGGTTATCCGAAGATGCAATGGCGGCAAACCTCCAACTGCCGATGGACGAGCCAATCAGGGAGCGCTCCTGCTCAGCCTGCAGCAGCCAGTCACCAAAAATGGCTTTATCCAGACCGCTTAAACCGAGGGCCTTGGGGCCACCGGCCGCTCCCGGTATAACGTGCACATCATCCGGTGTCAGCGGTTTTTCCTGCAACCGCTGCATGGTTCGGCGGCCGGCGCGGATAGTGAGCGCAGGCGCGCGGATATGGATGGCAGTCATATGGGGTTTCCCGTCGGAGATCGGAATGAACAGTAAGCAGATGAAACACGGATTTTAACGAAGTGGCAATCAACGACCAACCATGACTGGTCTTTTATGGGCGTACTATCGTAAATCGTAGAGATGCCGGGCAAATTCACTTAAGCTTTGCCCCTTGTACCTTACCCTTGCCGTACTCTGAACCAAAACCTAACCATAGAGAGCCGGAAAAGACTATGACCAAACTCCTTGACGACCTCGCGGGCAACTACCGCGCCATCATCAACGGACTGGGTGAAGACACCAACCGTGAAGGTCTGCAGGACACCCCCATGCGGGCTGCCAAAGCCATGCAATTTCTTACCCGTGGCTACCAGCAGGATCTTGACGACCTCGTCAACAATGCGGTCTTTGAGTCCGCAATGGACGAAATGGTTGTAGTTCAGGACATCGAGCTCTACAGCATGTGCGAGCATCATATACTGCCCTTTATCGGCAAATGTCACATCGCCTACATGCCCCAGGGGCGAGTTCTGGGTCTGTCCAAGTTTGCACGCATCGTCGACATGTATGCCCGTCGTCTGCAGATCCAGGAAAACCTGACCCGCCAGATCGCCGAAGCAGTCGAAAGCGTCACCAACGCCAAAGGCGTTGCCGTGGTGATCGAAGCACAGCATATGTGCATGATGATGCGCGGGGTGGAGAAGCAGAACTCGAAGATGAAAACCTCAATGATGCTGGGGCAGTTCCGCAAATCCCAGGCGACGCGCACAGAATTTTTTAATCTGATCAGCAGTAACCGTTAATTCCTGCGGTTCAGATGGAGGCGGTATGACAGAAGTTCTCAGCAACCACCAGGCAAGAGTACAGATCAAGGATCTGCTGCTGCGGGCGTATATCGGCATCAAGGAAGAAGAAATAAACAATCAGCAGGACGTAATCATCAACATCTGCCTGACCTACGATGCAGCGGAAGCAATCAGCCGGAACGAAATCACGGCAGCACTCAACTACCGCACAATCACCAAACAGATTATCCGCCACGTAGATGGCAATCGGTTTGCGCTTCTGGAGCGTCTGACCCACGAAGTGCTCAGCATAGTTATGGAGCATGAAGCCGTTCAGTGGGCGCAGGTGGAAATAGACAAGCCTCACGCGCTACGCTATGCGGAATCCGTGTCTGTCTGCCTTGAGGCACAGCGTTAATTCAACACAGGTGATCCATGCCAAGCAACCAACCAGATCAAATGCGCGCCATTCTCGATCGCGTCCGCACCATTGCATTAGTGGGCGCCAGCGAGAAAACCAACAGGCCTTCCCATGAAGTCATGGAATTCATGCAGCAGCACGGGTATCGGATTATTCCGGTAAACCCGCGCCTGGAAGGCCAGAAAGTACTCGGTGAAACAGTCTATAGGGACATAGCCTCTATACCGGAGCCTGTCGATATGGTTGAGCTGTTCCTTGCTCCGGAGCGCACAGATGCCGTTATTGACCAGGCCATTGAACTGAAGGTTCCGGTGCTCTGGTTGCAGATTGGCGTTATCAATGAAGCTGGTGCTGCCAGGGCTGAGGCTGCCGGGCTGACGGTCGTGATGGATCGCTGTCCGAAACAGGAAATTCCACGTCAGGGCATCCCAAGAGTCGGCTCAAGAACCTGAGCCCTCTGGGGCTGTATGACCGCCCCGAAAAGAATGTTTTACTATTGTTGACCTTCTGCCGCTACACTGACGAATTAATTTTCTGGTAACCGGAGCGCTTCTTGGAACACTCACCAAAAAAAGTCGGGCTTTTTATGAAGCGCCTGCTGAACCCGGTTTTCCCGGTGGTGATCTTCCTTGTTTTTCTGGGTATAGCAACCGGCCTTCGGTACGGTTTGATTCAGCAGTATACCGGGCAGATAGAGGCCAATCTCAAAAACGAAGCCCGGATTATGGCCCATAATCTGGAATGGGAATTTACAGTACATGCCGACGCTATCCGGCGAATGGCCAAAAGGCTGGCAACAGATCCGCGCATTTCTGAAAGCGTGTGGCGGGAAGATGCCCGCAGCTACCTTGACGATTTTCGTGTATATCAGGCAGTCGAGTGGATAGATCGTGATTTCTTTGTTCAGTGGCTGGAGCCTGCTTCCACCAATGAAGGTGTAAAAGGCTTCAACTCAGCGTTTAATAAACAGCGCAGGGAGGCTCTTGAAGCCGCCGTTGAGACAGGAAATCATGACATCTCAGGGGTGATTGATCTGGAGCAGGGAGGTCAGGGCATTGTTATTTATGCTCCGGTCGGTACCGGGGCTGAAAACAATGGCTTGATTGCGGGAGTCTTCCGGATGGAAACCCTGGCCCGCCAGCTTATGGCTGCCCGAGAACCAGCCATGTTCCAGATACAGATTCTCAGCAAAGGCACTCCGGTATATACCCTGAGCGATTTCGAAAATACCACCCGCCTTATGTCCTACACCGAGCCAGTCAACATCCCAACTCTGGACTGGCAGCTCACTCTTCAGCCCTCACCAGAATGGATTGACAAACAGCGTAGTCCCTGGCCACGCTGGACGTTCATCACGCTTGTATTCGTGGGTTTACTCACCAGCCTCTCAGCACTTCTTCTGCAGCTCATACTCAGGCGCAATAAAGACCTGTTAACAGCCAGAAAGAAACTGGATGAGGAAATTACGCAACGCAAAACGATTCAGCAGGACCTTGTGCGGCTGGAGTCAACAGATGTTCTCACAGGGCTACCGAATCGACGCTTCTTTATGGAGGACCTCGCCCACTCTCTGCATATTGCAAATCGCCAGGGGCGCCAGGTCGCCCTGGTAATGCTGGATCTTGACCGTTTCCAGACCCTGAATGATTCTCTCGGACACCAGTTCGGAGATGAGCTGCTCGCTCAGGTTGCTACGAGGCTGGACCAGCTCAGTGATGAAGGCATTACTGTAGCTTATTCCGGTGGTGACGAATTCATGATCTGCCAGCAGAATGTGGAGGATATTGACGATGTCATCTACCTGCTCGGGCTTATAAAACACTGTTTTGAAGCGCCTTTTTTGATCCAGGATGAAGCTCACGGTGTTACCGCAACCCTGGGAGTTGCGGTGTTCCCCCAGAGTGGCCTGGATTCAGATATCCTCTTGCGCAATGCCGACATTGCCCTTTATCGCGCCAAGGAACAGGGGCGAAACACCTACCAGTTTTATACAGAGGGTATGCAGGAACGGGAGGTTATGCGTCTGGAGCTCGAAAAGGATCTCAGTCAGGCTCTTGCCCATAACGAATTTGTACTGCACTACCAGCCACAGGTGAACCTCACCAGCGGCAAAGTCAACAGCGTTGAGGCGCTTATCCGGTGGCAACACCCTCGCCGAGGTTTGCTGTCACCAGTGGAATTTATTCCACTGGCAGAAGAAAGTGGCCGGATTACCGACATCGGCCAGTGGGTAGTCATGGCCGCCTGCCGGCAGTTAGCAGCCTGGAAGGGAACCCGTTTCGAGAACCTGAGGGTGGCGATAAATCTGTCCGGACGTGAGCTGGACGACGACAACCTTGTTGATCGCATACGCAATGCTCTGGACAAAGAGGGGATACCGGCAAACCGGCTTGAAGTCGAGCTGACTGAGGAAATTTTTATTCAGAATATCGAGCACAACCTGGGGCAACTGTCGCGCCTGCATGAGCTCGGTATAAAGCTGGCGATTGACGATTTTGGTGTTGGCTATTCATCGCTGGCATATCTGCGGGATTTCCCGGTGGATCTTCTGAAAATTGACCGCTCGTTTATCAGGGATGTAAATGAACGCCATGATGATGCGGTCATCACCCGGGCTATAATCAATCTCGCCCATAACCTTGGCTTACACGTTATTGCAGAGGGTGTAGAAACACCGGGACAGCTGGAATTCCTCAAAGGCCAGGGCTGCGATCTCATTCAGGGTTACCTGATCAGCCGCGCTATTCCCCCGGCTGATCTGGAAAAGTCGCTGGCTAGCGGAACTTTCGAAAAACTCGCCGCAAGTTCCGGTTTGTAATTGCCTTCTGACTCCCCCAACATTGGATTTGATTTCTTCAGGTGAGACTTTATGAGCACGGGTTATCTGACGCAGGAACAGGACCGCAAACTTCGTCGGTGGGAACGCTGGAACCGGAATTATTTCATTTTTGCATTCATAGCTCTGATTATTATCCTGGTTTTCAGCAGCCAGCTTGGGCTTTCCAGTGGCGATGACTGGGGCCCGCTGGGCCTTCTGCTTGCAGCGCTGATTACTCCGATCATTATTTTGCAATTGCGCCTGGCCTGCCCCGCGTGCGGCCATAAGATTGGCTGGCAGGCCAAATTGATGGCGCCCGACCAATGCAAAAGCTGCGGAACCTTCCTTCGGTCCAAAAACTCCTCTTCCTGAAAACCTTTGACCTGTGAGTAGGTCACAGGTTTTAGACTATCCTTTAGTTTCCATGCTATCGGCTATCAGGCTTTGGCGATAACCGATGCGATATGGGCGGATCTTCCGAAAACCGCTGTAAATACATCCCTGTACGCTTGCTCTCCGCCATCCATGGCTCCGGGCATTTTCGGAAGATCCGCCCATACTGCTGCTCACTTATACTTGGTGGATGCTGCTAAATATGAAAGTTAAGGAACTTGCCAAGTCTGCCGGGACAACCTCGGACACCGTCCGTTTTTACACACGGGAAAAGCTGCTCAAGCCGTCCCGGAACCCGGACAACAACTACCAGCAATACGATGGTGAAGACCTCCGGCGCCTGCGTTTTGCCCGTAAGGCTCGTCAGCTTGGGTTTTCACTGCCAGAGATTAAGCAAATTCTGGATAAAGCAGACGATCACCACTCGCCCTGCCCTATGGTCCGGGATGCATTCCAGCAACGGCTGGCAGATGTGGAGAGGGAGATTCAGGAGTTGCAGCAGCTGCGCAAACGAATGAAAACAGCACTGGTCGCCTGGCAGGATATGCCGGATGGCACACCGGATGGCCATACCATCTGTCGATTGATTGAGCACTGGGACGACAGCGAGCCCGGAAATCAGGCTGAGGAGTAAACCACCATGAGCGAAACACCTGTGTTACATACCACTCTCAGCATTTCCGGCGCCTCCTGTCAGGGATGCGCGAAGAAAATCCGCAATGCTCTGGAGCCACTGACCGGCGATACAAGCCTGGTAGAAGTTAATATCAAAGAACAGACAGTGGCTTTGCCTGAAGGCATTGATGCTACGGAGGCGGCGAGAGTTGTCACTGAAACAGGGTATCCGGCTGAACCGGTAACCGGGGCTGAAACGCCCGCCAGCTGTTGTTCTGCAACATCAAGAAGCCCAGCCCCCACATCGGCTGAACACGAGAACAGGCAGGCCGGGGTTCCGGATAGCGGGTCTGAACACTCAGCAACAGCGACTCAGAGTGATGGCCAGATACACCTGGCGGTTACCGGCGCTACCTGCGCCTCTTGCGTCAATACCATCGAGAAAGCACTGAAGTCGGTTGCCGGCGTTGATCATGCCCACATGAATCTCGCAGACAATACCGCCACTGCGACGGGCGCAACCGATCCGCAAGCTCTGATCCGGGCGGTGGAAAATGCAGGCTACGGTGCCAGTGTGATCGAGGATGCAGATGCCGCAGACAACCAGAAGCAGGAAGAAGATAAAAAGCGATACAAATCCCTGCTGGTGAAGATGGCCATCAGCCTGGGACTGGGCATTTGTCTGATGGTATGGGGCATGGGATTCGGTTCCATGACGGTAACTGATACAAACCAGAGCATCTGGTTTGGGCTGGGCATGCTGACCCTGGCAGTTATGGCCGGTACCGGCGGACATTTTTACGCCGGTGCCTGGAAGGCATTCAGACATCACAACGCCAATATGGATACGCTGATTGCGCTGGGTACAGGTACGGCGTGGCTGTATTCCATAACGGTTGTGAGTATTCCTGAAGCCTTGCCGGAGATGGCGCGACATGTCTATTTTGAAGCCTCGGCCATGATCATCGGTTTGATCAACCTGGGTCAGGCACTGGAGCTCCGGGCCAAGGGCAAGACCTCCGAAGCAGTTCGCCGGCTACTGGATCTGCGAGCGAAAACGGCGCGGGTTATCCGTGACGGCCAAGAGCAGGATATTCCGGTAGAAGATGTGTGTAAGGGCGACCATATCCGCGTTCGCCCTGGCGAGAACCTGCCTGTCGACGGGCGCGTCGTTGAGGGCAGCACCCGTATCGACGAAAGCATGCTCACGGGCGAGCCCATGCCGGTGAGTAAAGCGGTGGATGATGAAGTGTCCGCCGGTACGCTGAACACCCATGGTGCTATCGTTTACGAAGCAACGCGGGTGGGCAGCGAAACCGCCCTGGCCCAGATTATCCACCTGGTTAAAAAAGCTCAGGGCTCGAAGCCGGCCATAGGGCGGCTGGCAGACAAGATATCGTCGGTGTTCGTACCCAGCGTTATGCTGATTGCCGTGGCCGCTGCTCTGGTCTGGTACAACCTAGGGCCAGAGCCTGCGGTTGTGCATATGATGGTGGCAGCTACCACCGTTCTGATCATTGCCTGCCCCTGCGCCCTGGGCCTCGCCACGCCCATGTCGGTGATGGTCGGTGTTGGCAAGGCTGCAGAATACGGCGCCCTGATTCGTCAGGGCGATGCCCTGCAAACCGCAGGCAAGCTGGATCTGGTGATTCTCGACAAAACCGGAACCATTACCGAAGGCCACCCGGCGGTGACCATCCTGCATGCGATAAATGGCGATGAGCAGCAACTGCTGGCGCTGGCTGCAGGTCTGGAGAAGCATTCCGAGCACCCCCTCGCAGAAGCCATCATTAATAAAGCCAAAGAGCAGAATGCGGAGCCTCTGAAAGCCACCGGCTTTGAAGCGCTGAATGGCAAAGGTGTGGTGGGCGAGTTTGAGGGTGAACCCGTTCGTCTCGGCAACCGCCGCTGGCTGGAAGCGGAGGGCCTGTCTCTGAGTGGTCTTGACGATGTAGAAAAAGCCATTACCGAAGAAGCCGGTACACCACTGTTTCTTGCCCTCGGCACCAAACTGCTGGGTGTTTTCGGCGTTGCCGACGCCATCAAGGCAGATTCTGAGGCCGCCATCCGGCGCATGCACGATGCCGGCATCCGGGTCATGATGATCACCGGTGATATCGACGCGACGGCCAAGGCCATTGCAGCCAAGGCCGGTATTGATGAGTACCGGGCTGAGGTTCTGCCGGAAGATAAAGCCGACGTGGTAAACGAAATGCGCGGTAAGGGCTATACCGTCGCCATGGTGGGCGACGGTATCAACGATGCGCCGGCTCTGGCCGCAGCCGACGTTGGCTTCGCCATCGGCACCGGTACCGACGTGGCCATCGAAAGCGCCTCCATCACCCTGATGCGGGGTTCACTGCACGGCGTACCCGATGCCATAGAAATCTCCCGGGCTACCGTAAAGAACATTCGTCAAAACCTCTTTGGAGCCTTTGTGTACAACAGCCTCGGAATTCCTGTCGCCGCAGGCCTGCTGTATCCGGTCTGGGGCATATTAATGAGCCCGATCCTTGCCGGGGCCGCCATGTCGCTGTCTTCGGTAACCGTTGTTACCAACGCCAACCGCCTGCGGCTGTTTAAAACCAGTCACAAACCGGTTCAGGGAACAAACCAAAGCCAACTATCAAAAGGGGAGCGGAACTGATGGAAACTATACTGGTCAATGCCGGTGGTCTTGTTCTGATGGCCGCGATCATCTGGTGGTTCTGGCTTTCGTCATCGGATAGCGGTGCCTCTGCACCGGATCAAAGCCACCACTGAACACGACTCAGAAAAGAGAGAACAGCCATGAAAAAACAGATCCTCGGAATGGCCCTGGTCGGCGCCCTCGGTTTTAGTACCCCATTATTGGCGGCGGGCGCCGCACAGAGCATTCACGTATACAAATCGCCCACCTGCGGCTGCTGCACAGATTGGATCGACCATCTTGAAAGCAACGGTTTTGACGTGGAGGTCACCGACACCCACGATATAAACCGCGTCAAGATGGAGGCCGGTCTCAGCCCCGGTCTGGCCAGCTGCCATACCGCTTTTGTAGATGACTATGTCATCGAAGGCCACGTGCCCGCAGATGATATCCACCGGCTGATCGCCAACGCTCCGAAAGCCCGGGGGCTCGCCGTTCCTGGCATGCCCGCAGGCTCACCAGGTATGGAAATGGGCGACCGCAAAGACCATTACCAGGTACTGATGTTCAACGCCAACGGTCAAACCAAAGTGTTTTCCGAGTACAACTAGCAGCCTGGAGCTTCTTTGGCCTGTTACAGATCAGCACCGATGCGCTTACCCCACTGGTACTGATCTGTAACAGGTTCCCATGCACTTCTGACATTCTTTTCTACACACACGCCAGCCTGTGCTCTATGATTGCTGCCGATCCCCGCAAAACGAAGACGCATGTTCTTGAGCCTCAAAACCCGGTTTCTCAGTATTGCCGCCGCCCTGATCGTTATCGCTGCAGGTGCTTCGTGGTTGGCTTACCAAAAGCTTTCCGAAGACCTCATCGAACGTTGGGGGCGTCAGGTTGCCGAGATACAGGTACGCTATGACAGTGCCCGTCTTCTGCAATCCCTGGAACGGGAGATCGGTCTCGCCCGTCAGATGGCCGACTCCAGTGCTCTGCTCAGCTGGGCTGCCGACCCGGACAACCCGGCCCGCGAAAAAACGGCCATTCGCGAAATGGAAAGCTTTCGCTCCAACTTCCGTGACAACAGCTATTTTGTGGCCTTGAGGGAAAACGGTCGCTACTACTTCAATAATGAAAACGATGAATTTGCCGGCAAGCAGTTCCGCTATGTTCTGAATCCGGAAGATCCTGATGACGCCTGGTTTTATCAACTGATAGACGAAGGCCGTGACTTTCATCTGAATGTGAACCCGGATACGGAACTGGGCGTTACCAAGCTCTGGATTGACGTGCTGATGCGCAACTCTGAAAAACAGATAGTAGGTATGGTCGGCACGGGGCTGAACCTTGATACCTTTCTGCAGGATATCGTCGACATTAACCAGGAAGGCATCACCACACTGTTTGTCGATTATAACGGCGCAATTCAGCTATACCGGGATCGCAATTACATTGATTTCGGGAGCGTGATCAAGCCGGAAGGTCAGAAAAACACTGTGGATCTGCTGTTTGATGCTCCGGAAGACAAACAGAAGATTCTGGGCATGCTGCAACTGCTCAAAAAAAGCTCTGGCAAGGCAGGCTATGTCGAAAGCGGTTTTGTCACCGTAGATGGCCGTGAACATCTCGCTGGCGTTGCTTTTTTACCCGCAATTGGCTGGTTTGAAATAACCCTTCTTGATCTGAATACGCTACTGCCCAAAAGCTATCTGTGGCCTTTGGTGGCTGTATTTATCGTCAGCCTCCTGATCACACTGATTGTCTTTCACCTTATCATCCAGTCCCGCATAGTAAAGCCCATCGTCGGGCTGGAGGATGCTGTGGAAAAAGTTCGCAAAGGCAGCTTTGTCCTGCCGCGGCTGGACAAACCGGATAACGAGATTGGCCGGCTGGTCGATCACTTTGAAAAAATGACAGAGAGCCTGCGCGATTCAACCCGGGAACTGGAAAACAAGGTAACCCTGCGTACCGACGAGCTGGCCCGCCTTGCCCGGATTGATCCACTCACAAACCTGAAAAACCGCCGGGGTATGGACGAAGTGCTGGAAGAGGAAATTCAGCGGGCAGACCGGCTGGGCAATGATTTTGGCGTACTGTGGCTGGATATCGACCACTTTAAATTGATTAACGACCAGCTTGGCCATCAGGCCGGAGACGAAATTCTGTGCCGTGTTGCCTTGTGGCTGAAAGCCGGCGTTCGTCCTTACGACCACCCGGGGCGCTGGGGCGGTGATGAATTTGTTATTCTCCTGTCGCCTTGCGATCCGGCAACACTGGAACATATTGCCCGACGTATTTGCGAGGGCGTTGAGCAGGAGAGCCGCAAAACGGGCACGCCGGTAACGGTTAGCCTAGGCGGCTATCTCTCGAAACCCGGGGACAACATGGATACCGTGCTGCGAAATGCCGATCAGGCGCTTTATCGGGCGAAGGATAACGGGCGCAACCAGATTTGCATTACCCTCCCGGACGAAACCGGAATTAACCCCGCGTAACGAGTCTGACTCGTTACGCTATAACCGTTATACTCCGCCTCATCATTCATTTTTTCAGCCAGGTTAACCCATGCTCAACGCCGACGCTCTAAACCAGTTGCGCCAGCTAAAGTCTGACATTGAGGAAAGCAAAGTCGTTTTCCCGGGGACAGTCAAAGCCACTAACGGCCGTTTCGGATTCGTCGTTCTGGATGAAGGGCGGGACGTATTCCTGCCTCCGGAAGAAATGCAGAAAGTGCTTCCCGGAGACCGGGTCAATGTCACGGAACAGGAAGTGGCAAAAGGAAAAACCCAGGGTGTGGTGGATGGGCTGATCGAAAGCCGGCTAAACACCTTTGTCGGGCGCTATCTGGTAAAGGGCAAAGGGCATTTTGTTGTGCCGGAAACGCCCGGAATCAATCGCTGGATTTTTATCCCGCCGAAAGAACGCATGAATGCACAGCCAGATGACTACCTGTACTGCTGCATTCACAAACATCCGATTCATGATGGCAAAGGCCAGGCGAAAGTACTTCGGGTTATCGGCAAAGCCGGTGAACCGGGTATTGAACGCGCACTTACTCTGGCCACTTTCGATCTGACGGACGCCTGGCCGGATCCTGTCATGGAGCAGGCAGAAAGTCTCGACGAAGCCGCCATCGAGGCTCATGAGGCCGGCCGGGAAGACCGTACCGACCGGGCATACGTCACTATCGACAGCCCCGCCACTCAGGACATGGACGACGCACTACTGGCTGAACCCAATGCCACAGGCTGGGCTGTATCCATTGCCATTGCAGATCCATCAGCCGTCATTGATCCGGAAAGCGCAGCAGACCTCGAAGCCTTCAACCGGGCTACCGCAATCTATTTCCCGGGCGAACCACTGCCCATGCTGCCCGACTCCATAAGCACCCGGCTGTGCTCGCTGATGCCAGACGTGAAGCGACTGGCCCTGGTTTGCGATCTGCAGGTCAATAACGATGGAAGCCTGGGCGACTACAGCTTTCATCAGGCAGTCATCCGTTCCCGGGGCAAGTTAAGCTACGATCTTGTCGCGAACCTGATAGAGGGCCGCGAAGACGAAGACATCAAAGCTCTGCCGGACGCAGTAGCCAACAGCCTGGACCAGCTCCACCAGGCTGCAACCGCTCTGCGAAAATGGCGGAGTGAATATGCCCTGTTAAGCGGCGACCGGCCTGAATTCCGGCTCCGGCTGGATGAAAACCGGCGCATTCGCAGCATTGAGCCTTCGGTACAGAATGAAGCCCATCGCCTGGTAGAGGAGTGCATGGTTGCAGCCAACCGCTGCGCTGCGGATTTCCTGACCCGGCAGCCGTCTGGTCTGTTTGTTCAACACCCGGGGATCCGCAACGATCGTACAGACAACATTCGTGCCCTGATTGAAGGCTACGCGCCGCATCTTGCCGATATCGATGCCACAACTCCTGAAGGTTTTCAGGCATTAATGAAGCAGACCTCTGAACTGGAAGCGGAAGTGCCGGTAAAAGGCATCATTTCCCGCCAGCTGGCCCGTGCTGAGCTTGCGTTCACTGCGGCTCCGCATCAGGGCATGGGGATCAAGGCATACACGACATTTACGTCGCCCCTGCGCAAATACTCCGATCTCTATGTGCACCGCCTTATCAAAGCGGCCCTCTGGGATTCTCCAGTCAAGGCATTAAGCGATGAACAGCTGATGATACTTCAGAATGCCCAGTTCAAAGCCCGCCAGGCTGCCAACAGTCTGGAAACCTGGCTCCGGAGCGACTTTGCCAAAACGCTGGGCGAAGAACCCATGGAGGGCGTGATCAGCCGGACAATCCCCGCTGGCTTTTTTGTACGCCTGGAAAGTAATGGCCTGGAAGGCTTTGTCAGCTGCAAGGATCTGGACGGCAAGTACAGTTTCGATCCGGTTACCCTGCGCCTTGTTCACAACAAGAACGGTCGTATCTTCCAGTTGGAACAGGAAGTAAAAGTACGTTTTTCAGGAGTGGAAGAAGAGCGCCGGCAGGTCAACTTCAAGCTGGTTGAAACTGATGAAAGTATGATGGAGAAGGACGCCAGCCTGGGCTGACGTCCTTCCTGAGCGCTATGGACGAAGCATTTCGTCCAGGCGCTTATCCTTCGCCTGCCATTGATCCGCCAGCCAGTCCTTCACATTCCTGCGATGCTCAGCATCTGTTGAATAGTCCCTGCCTTTGAGGTGCTCGGGAATATCCACTGTGTGGATTTCCATCTTGATCTCCTTCACCCGACCACAGATGAAATCCCAGAATGTAGGTGCTCCGCCGGGGTATGCAATAGTTACATCGACCAGCGTCTGTATTGAGTCGCCCATGGTATCAAGAACGAAGGCGGCACCGCCGGCCTTCGGTGTCAACAGGTGGGTATAGCGCGATTTCTGTTTGTCATGCTTGGCTTGGGTAAAGCGCGTACCTTCAACAAAATTCATCACGCTGACCGGCGTATAGCGAAACTTCTCACAGGCAATACGGGTTGCCTTGAGATCTTCTCCCCGCTTCTCCGGATGTTTAATCAGGTACTCCCGGGTGTACCGCTTCATAAACGGGAAATCCAGCCCCCACCAGGCAAGACCAATAACCGGTACCCAGATGAGTTGCTGTTTAAGGAAGAATTTCAGAAACGGCGCCCGACGGTTGAATACCCGCTGCATGGCCAGAATATCCACCCAACTCTGGTGGTTGCTGAGCACCAGATACCAGCTTTCACGCCGGAGGTTTTCGGCACCTGAAACCTGCCACTGGGTTTTATGGGTCAGTTTCATCCAGGCGGTATTGCACGCAACCCAGGATTCGGAAATCCAGATAATGACCCGGGTGCATAAAACCCGGAAGCCCTTATGGGGTATAACCAGTTTCAGCAGCGCCGGAATGTATAACAACAGACACCAGAAAAGGGTGTTGATTCCCAGCAAAATGGAATTGAGTACGCCGATAATGGGAGCGGGGAGGAAGCTGAGCATGCGGTTCCTGTTGTGATTATTTGGCCAATGATGGGCAATCATACCAATCACCACCGGCTATGGGCAGTGGCCAATGGTGACCAGATAGCCAACCCGAAGTTACAGGGTGCCAGAGCAGAGCGTGCAGATTGGTGTGAAGCCAGGTTCCGGGAAGAGTGATTCTGAATTACACTGCCATCCATGAACCTTATCGATACATTCAATCTTGATGTTCGCGCACTTCACACCTTTGTCACCGTTCTTGACGAGGGCAGTGTCTCCCGGGCGGCGATCAAGCTGGGGGTCAGTCAGTCGGCGGTCAGCCATACTCTGGAGCGCTTGCGTAACGCTTTTGGCGATCCGTTGTTCGTCAAATCCGGACGCGGCATTGCGCCCACACAATACGCGGTTCAGGCCGGCCCCCATGTGCGTCAGATTCTCGACGATATGCACTCGCTGGCTTCCGGCCCGCCATTCGCGCCGGAAACCACTGAGCTGACCTTCACCGTTGCTGCCAACGATTACGAAAGGGATCTGCTGTTGCCACCGCTGATGCAACGCCTGCGGCAACAGGCGCCGGGCATTATGCTTCAGGTGATTGCTTCCGGGATTCCCAGCGCCGACATGCTGCGCAAAGACGCCTGCGACCTGATCATTTCGCCCCATGCTCCGGAAGCCACCGATATAATGCAAAGAGGCCTGATGGGTGATCGAATGGTGGTGTTCTATGACCCTGAACAAAGGGATGCACCTGAGAATGTAGCCGATTACCTGAAGGCTGATCACATCTCTGTGATGTTCGCCAACGGCGAAAAACCGGCTCTTGAGGCTGGCCTCACAGCCCGTGGACTGAGCCGCCGGAACCTGGTCACTGTCTCCAACTTTTCCGGGCTGTCGGAGTTTCTCCGTGGCAGCGACATGCTTGTTACTGCGCCTGAGCGCATGAGCAAACACTTACTCCGGGACTTTGCTTCTGTTCCCCTGCCCTTCAACCTGAAGCCTTTTACCCTGCTGATGGTATGGCACCGTCGCAACCAGAATGACCCTGCTCACCACTGGCTGAGAAACCAGGTGAACGCAGTCGCAGCCACCATGAACGGCCTTAACGAGTAATTCATCAATTTTGTTCATATATCCTATGAGCAGCA
The DNA here is from genome assembly GCF_002407605.1 of Marinobacter sp. ANT_B65. Classification (NCBI taxonomy): domain Bacteria; kingdom Pseudomonadati; phylum Pseudomonadota; class Gammaproteobacteria; order Pseudomonadales; family Marinobacteraceae; genus Marinobacter; species Marinobacter sp. ANT_B65. The sequence continues at coordinate 84,444 of NZ_NXGV01000002.1, forward strand.
CTGCCGTTATTTTTCAGTGCGACAACCCCTAGAATCCATTCCAAAGTTGACCGCAGGTGTGGGGTGAGCTTTCCAAAACACGCTCCTTACGGCACATCCATGTGACGCTTGGGCTCCGCCATCCATGGCTCCGCACAGTTTTGGAAAGCTCACCCCACACCCGCTACCCTCAAATAGCTGGACGTTAAATGCTCGCACTAACCAGTATATGGACCACCATACTACTAGCCGCCGCCGTCGCACTGGGGCCTCTGGCCACCGATATGTATCTGCCTGCGCTGCCACAGATCGGCAGTGATTTCGGCACCGGTACCAGCCAGGTTCAGTTGACCCTGAGTCTGTACATGGTCGGCTTTGCCATCGCGCAACTGGTATGCGGCCCACTGGCAGACCGCTTTGGCCGCAAACCAGTGATGATTGGCGGTTTCGTGCTGTTTGCTATCGCCAGTATCGGTTGTGCACTCGCCAGCAACATAGAAACCCTGATTCTTTGCCGATTCCTTCAGGCACTGGGTGGGTCGGCAGGCCCGGTTCTCGGGCGGGCTGCTATCCGGGATATCTATACCCCCCGGGAGGCCGCAAAAATCATGGCACTTCTTGCCAGTATCATGGCCCTGGCGCCTGCCGTAGCACCAACACTCGGCGGCCTGATGGTAGCCGGGCTCGGCTGGCACTCTATTTTCCTTGTGCTGGGCGCCTATGCACTGATCATGGCCCTGGTCGTGACTTTCGGTATCCCTGAACCCATGCGCCCGGAATACCGCCAACCTTTACAGCTCGGCAGCCTGCTGCGGAACTATCGCGCCATAGGCACCGACATCAGCTTTCTTGGCTACACACTGACCAATGCACTGATATTTTCAGGGCTGTTTGCGTTTCTCTCGGGTTCCTCGTTCGTACTGATCGATTTTCTTGAAGTGCCACCTCAGCAGTTTGGTCTGTATTTTGCCGGCATAGTGGTTGGTTACGTTACAGGTAACCTGTCAGCGATTCGCCTTGGCAGCCGCCTGACTCCGGATCAGATTCTGGTACGCGGGCTTATTATTGCCGTCGCAGCTGGCAGCCTTATGGTGGCTCTGGCACTGGCAGGGGTGTTCAGTGTGTGGGCAGTCATACTGCCTCAGGCACTGTTTATGGCGGGAACCGGAATGGTTATGCCCCAGACCATGGCGGGAGCCATGGCCAACTTCCCACGCATGGCCGGCTCGGCTTCAGCGCTGTTCGGCTTCGCCCAGATGGCCGTCGCAGCAGGAGCTGGCATGCTTGTAGGCCACTTGCATGACGGAACCTCATTAGTGATGGCCACAGTTATTGCCATCTGCGCCATTTGTTCCCTCGCAAGCTACAGGCTGCTGGTTCAGCGCTATCCCGCTCCCGGATTCGAGCCGCAAGTGGTATCCGGGCAGTCGTAGCCTTTCAATATAACCGTGGGGGATGCAAACTCATCCAGGATGAACTAAACAGAGTAAGCTGTTTATGAACATTTCCGGATCACTATTTCCGTACCACGAAAGGAAAAACCCATGAGTACAGTAACCCTCGACGGCAACCCTATTGAATTAAGCGGCAAGTTTCCGCAGAACGGCGACACAGTACCCTCTTTTACACTCACCAACAGTGGTCTTGAAGAAGTAACACTCGACCACTGGGCCGGGAAACGCAAAATCCTGAACATCATCCCCAGTATCGATACCGGGGTGTGCGCCGCCTCCACTCGTAAGTTCAATGAAAAAGCCGGAGCCTTGGATAACACTGTTGTACTGGTTGTCTCCGCCGACCTGCCATTTGCTGCAGCCCGTTTTTGTGGCGCAGAAGGCCTGGAAAACGTCATCACACTTTCGTCCTTCCGGAACTACAGTTTCCAGCAGGACTACGGAGTTGGCATTCAGACCGGACCGCTGGCCGGCCTTTGCGCCCGCGCAGTGCTGGTGCTGGATGCAGACAACAAAGTTCTCCACAGCCAGCTTGTCGGTGAAATCAAAGACGAGCCCGACTACGAGGCAGCGCTGAAGGTTCTCTGATCAGGGCTCCGGAGCAACATCAGGAAATTCTGGAGGAAAAGCCGCTCTGCCCGAAGCCTTTTGGGTAGTCCGGCCTCCCCGGACAGTGCATTGCCAGGGATGGCAATGCCAGGCCCCCACAGATATGTTCACGGCGTGTCTGAGAGTCCCGCCCTATAGGCCAACTTCAAAGTAAACCTGTTAGACTTCCGCCCCAAACCCAGACCAAGGCGTCAGCCCAAACCCGTGAGCAACACCACCCAAACCGCCAGCCTGTCCCGCCAGCTCTACACCATGACCTGGCCCATGCTGTTTGGCGTGCTCTCACTGATGACTTTCCAGCTGGCCGACAGTGCTTTTATTGGCCAACTCGGCCGCGACCCGCTGGCCGCACTCGGCTTCACACTCCCCATGCACCAGCTCATCATCGGTCTGCAGGTCGGCCTAGGGATCGCCACCACCGCAATTATCTCGCGGACACTCGGTACCGGTGATGAACTGCGGGCATATCGCCTCGGTGGTCTGGTCATAACCGTTGGCAGCATGCTGGTCTTTTTACTCTGTGCCAGCCTGTGGCTCCTGCAAAATCCGATCATGACAGCGCTTGGCGCAGACGACACCCTGCTCCCCCTGATTCGCAGCTATTGGATGCCCTGGCTGCTCTCCGCATGGTTTGGCGCATGTATCTACTTCGGTTACAGCATTTGCCGCTCCCACGGTGACACCAAACTGCCCGGCTATATGATGGTCGCCACAAGCCTCACCAACATAGCCCTGGATCCACTGTATATTTTTGTTTTTGACTGGGGACTTCCCGGTGCTGCCTGGGCCACAGTTACGTCTTTTGCAATCGGCTGTCTGTTTATCTATCCGAAACTTCTGAAGCGTGGCTGGGCCCGCTTCGACCTGCGTGAGCTCGCCTTGGGCCATGCCCTGAGGCAACTCAACAGTATTATGGCTCCAGCCATGGTCAGCCAAATGATGCCACCCGCGTCTTCCATGCTGGCAACCACCATGGTTGCCGGTTTTGGCTCGGCTGCGGTTGCAGCCTGGGGGCTGGGCACACGCCTGGAGTTTTTCTCCATTGTAGTGGTGCTCGCATTGACCATGTCCCTGCCCCCCATGATCGGGCGCATGCTGGGCGCCGGCGACATCGAACAGATCCGCAAACTGGTACGCCTGGCTGTGCGCTTTGTGGTGATCTGGCAACTGGCCATCGGCCTGCTCTGGCTGGTCGCCTCTGGCCTGGTTGCCGAATTGTTTACCAGCGACGATGAAGTTCAGAAAATTCTTGGGGGTTATCTCTTGCGGGTGCCGCTTAGCTACAGTGGTCTGGGGGTTTGCATGCTGATGGTATCTGTATGCAACGCTCTTGGCCTGGCCATGAGGGCTTTACTGGTTGCAACTCTGCGGCTGTTTCTCTGCTTCCTGCCATTGTTGTGGCTGGGCAGCCAGTTCGGCGGCCTGTACGGCCTGATGAGTGGCGCCCTCGCAGGCAATCTGTTCGCCGGAGCAATGGCCTACAGTTTCTACCGTACCGGCATGAAACAATTGCGTACAGGGGCAGGGAGTTCAGTTAAAACGTGACCGGAAACTCTCTGGCATGGGGATCATCTTCTTGGCCTGGTAATCAAAGAAGACAAACCCGTATTTCGCCAGGGCAACAGGCTGGCCGCTCTCGGCCTTGGTTACCCGGAACACAAAATCGCCACCATATTTATTGAAATCCATCGCTCCCACTTCAAAGCGCAGTACTTCCGGAAAGAACGACTCCGACTGATACATTGTGGCCAGATCCGTCAAAATCGTGCCCTCACCACCGAAATCACCATCCGGCATGTCGCAACTTATCAGAAACCGGGCTCGCGCCTCAGAGAGCATCGAAACCAGGGCATCGTTACCCAGGTGATTGGCGCCATTGATGTCGGTGGTTCTCACCTGTATACAGGTTTCGAAACAGAATACATCGTCGGGAAAAGAGAGTTGAATTCGGGCCACTTCAGGTACCTGTCTGGCAAAGTGTCGGGAGCAGAAACGGATGATACGCTGTTGTACTCAGGTGTTCACCTCAAGATCTTGTCGTAAAAATCGGTTATCTTCGTTTCTGGTCTTTTAGCGCTGACTTCTGCCTTTACGAGCCAGATATGGCTTTCATGGCAGATCCAGAAGCATGCGGAGGTTACGGTTTTGAATAATAAGAACTCTATGGATATTCGCCCTGCGGCAACCCTGGCACTGGTTCGGGATACTCGGGACGGTATTGAGATATTACTGTTGCAGCGTACCTGGGACGCCGTATTTCTACCCGGCTATTACGTTTTTCCCGGCGGCGCAGTAGACCAGCTGGAAGCCCGGGGGCGCGAGCATGCTGCCGGACCGGAAGACACTGAAATCAGTCATACCATGAGCCTGAGCGAAGGCGGCGTGGATTACATGCTGGCCGCAGTCCGTGAGTGCTTTGAAGAGGCTGGCGTATTGCTGGCAGTCGATACAGAGCAGCGCACAGTCAGCGGCGACCACCCCGTCCATGATGATCGCGAGGCAGTATTCAGAGGTGAATTATCCCTGGCTGAACTGTGTCAGCGGCATGAGCTGACAATCCCTCTGGACAGGCTCGCTTATCTGAGCCACTGGATTACGCCTCCTGGCCCTCCCCGGCGCTTTGACACCAGGTTCTTCGTAACGACAGCTCCGGAGAATCAGCCTGTCAGCCATGATGGTGAGGAAACTATCAGCCACGTGTGGATCAGCCCGGCACAGGCACTGGAAGAACATCGTGCCGGATTGCGGTTAATGACCCTGCCGACCATAAGAACCCTTCGGGTTCTGCGAGACTTTGATAGCGTCGAAACCCTGATGCGTTATGCCTGGGCCAACCCTCCTGAACCCTATCCAAGCCAGCCGTGGCCGGCCATCCAGCGTGGCAAACCTGTGATTCTTGAGCCCGGAGCCCCGGCCTATGATGAGGCCGCCAAGCTGGATCCGGAGGGTGAAGGCACAACAAAAGCCGAGATTATTCCCGGTGAGCCCGTCGAAATTGCTGCCGGTGTCATCCGCCTTACAGCGCCCAACCCCAGCGTGATGACCGGCCCTGGCACCAATACCTACATTCTGGGCCACGAGCGCTTTACCGTGCTGGACCCGGGCCCCGACCATGCCGGACACCTCAACCGGATACTGGAAGTAACAGGCGGGAAAATTGACTCCGTCGTTGTCACTCACACCCACCTCGACCACTCCCCTGGCGCCCGGGTCCTGAAGGAAAAAACCGGATGTCGGATATATGGCCGGCCGGCACCGGCCGGAGCATCACAGGACCAGACGTTCGCGCCAGATGAACAACCTGAACATGGCGACCTGATAAACACCGATGCCGGTGCGCTGACAGCGCTGTACACGCCCGGGCACGCTTCGAACCATCTTTGCTTCGTACTCCGGGACCAGCAGTTGCTGTTTTCGGGTGATCACATCATGCAGGGCTCGACGGTGGTCATAAACCCGCCTGACGGTGACATGAAGGCATACCTGGAATCACTCTATGATCTGCTCACAGAGCCTGTCCGGTATATAGCACCGGCACATGGTTTTCTGATGGGACACCCGGAAGCAATTATCGACTACCTGATCACTCACCGACTGGCCAGGGAGCACAAGGTGGCAAGAGCCCTGGAAAAGCTGTCACCTGTGAGCCTGAAAGACCTGACAGGCAATGCCTACGGTGATGTACCAACGGCGATTCACGGAATCGCCGCTCGGTCCGCACTGGCCCACCTGCTGAAGCTGGAGGCAGACGGCCGGGCCGTACAGAACGAAGGGCTCTGGCGAGCGACATCAACAACCTGAGTGTTTCAGCCGCGCCAGCGTGGCAGGTGCAGCGCCTGCCACGTTTTATTTTTTAGCAATAATGTAGACCGCATGAACGATGCCGGGGATATAGCCAAAAAGAGTCAGCACTATGTTTATCCAGAAGTGTTTCCCAATACCTTCTTGCAGGAACACACCCAGGGGCGGTAACAAAATAGCAATAAGAATTCGCAAAAGGTCCATATAGTTCACTCCCGCTGTCGCGGTATAACTGACTTGCCGGCAGACGTAATTTCTGCAGGTTGATTTAGCCAGTGATTTTACGCAGATTCGCCTGCAATTCATGGCCACACTATGAACATGGCATTAAACCTCTGTTATCGCCATATTCTTGACCACCCGTCGGCCTTTACCATTGGGCTCTTGTAGATGCCCCGTGAGGAATCATGCCGTTTTACAGGTTGAACATGCTGACCGATATTCGAACCTTTCTTTTCCTGCTGATACTGGCGACATCTCCGGCCAGTGTTCTGGCGGATTCGCCCACGAGCAAGAAACCGCAGGAGTCCTCGCGGGAGATTCTGCTGGCAGAACTGGCGGAAGACGAAGACGTCGAGGATGTAGAGCGTTCTGAGCCGCTGCGCGGAACCGGAACCTCCCTCCCTGCGCCCCTCCCCGGCCCGACACTCAGGAAAACGGCACCAAAACCGGCGCTGGCACCCCAGGCAAGCCCCAAAAACGTAGCGCCCAATATTGATCTTAAAGAAGTCGCGCCAGCACCGGCCCCGGAACCACCCAAAGATCCTGGCGTTCCGGAGAACACAGACAATAACAGGCAGGAGACCAGCGAAACCGGGGAAAACAGTGAGCCTGCTTCCATAACCGAGTCCCCGGAGCAACAAGCACCCGAGCCAGAGGCCGAAGAACCACAACGCGCCGGCAATCTGACCCTGCTTGGCAGTGAAGTTCTGCCTGGCACATCAACTCGTCTGGGCTGGTCATCCGGCATCCAGATTGCAGGTCTCTCCCAGCCCACTCCGGTATTGGTAGTCAACGGTGTCAATGCAGGCCCTACCCTGTGCCTGACCAGTACGATTCATGGCGATGAGCTCAATGGTATCGAAATTATCCGCCAGACCATGTACGACCTTGATCCGGAAAAGCTGAGCGGCAGCGTGGTGGGCATTCCTATCGTGAACCTGCCCGGCTTCCAGCAGGGCAGCCGTTATCTTCCGGACCGCCGTGACCTGAACCGACACTTTCCCGGCAGCGCAGATGGCAGCCTGGCCGATCGCATAGCACACTCACTTTTCGAAAACATCATCCTGCACTGCGACATGCTGGTAGATATACACACCGGCTCATCGAAGCGCACCAACCTGCCTCAGCTTCGCGCCGATATGAACAACCCTATGGTCGCTGAATTTACCCGGGGCTTTGACCGTATGGCCGTGGTTCACAGCAGCGGATCACCGGGCATGCTTCGTACCGCAGCAGTCAACGCTGGCATTCGCGCAGTGACCCTGGAGGCCGGCGAGTCTCATCGCATTCAGGAACACCAGATTGATGCCGGAGTAAACAGCCTGGCCAGTCTGATGGAAAAACAGGGCATGATTTCCCGGATGTTTGTATGGGGGGATCCGGAGCCAGTGTATTACGACTCGGCCTGGGTAAGAGCAGACCATGGTGGCATTCTGTTCAGCAAAGTGGACCTGGGCGCAAACGTGTCTGAAGGTGAAGTTCTTGGCTATGTCGCAGACCCGATCACCAACGCCCAGTACCCGGTCCATTCCAGCAGCGATGGCCGCATAATCGGCATGGCCGTTGATCAGGTAGTTATGGCTGGATTCGCCGCCTACCACATCGGTACAAAGGCAAAAGTTCCGGGAGAGTAGTACCCTGTCGTTTTTTACGCTTTCGCGAATAATCGACAGGAGTTAATGTGTCTTCAGAGAATAGTCCGGTCAGGTCCGCCATTCTTACCTATACGGGGCTGGTTCTGACCCCCCTTTTCTGGGCTGGCAATGCTGTGGTTGCACGGGGCACGGTTGACAGCATACCGCCCCTGTCCATGGCATTCTGGCGCTGGATGATAGCACTGGCCATCCTGCTGCCTTTCGCTCTTCCAGGTATCTGGCGCCATCGCGCTGTTATTCGTCAGCACCTGGGTTCAATGCTGGTACTTGCAGCTCTCAGCGTCGGCGCTTTCAACTCACTGTTATACCTTGCAGCAGTTACTACCACAGCTACTAACATAGCGCTTATAAACGCCACCATCCCTATTTTTGTGTCTCTGCTGGCCTGGATGCTTCTGGGCGATCGCACCCGCCCGGTTCAGGTACTGGGGATAGGCATGGCCATCTTTGGCATTCTTGCCGTTGTTGCGCGGGGGGATCTATCTGTACTCACGAGCCTGGAAGCCCAGCCGGGCGATCTCATCATGGTGGCAGCCGTACTCAGCTGGGGCCTGTTTTCCGTATTGCTGAGGCGCCAGGCTGTCCCTCTCCCCGGGTTTACCTTTCTCAGCACCCAGATTCTGCTCGGAACACTGGTTATTCTGCCGTTTTACCTGGGGGACCTGCTGTTCTTCTCAGGCGGCTTTGAGGTAACCCGTGGCACCGCTCTGCCGATCGCTTTCTTCGCGATCTTCCCGGGGATTCTGGCCTACGGTTTCTGGAACTACGCAGTACACAGGATCGGACCATCGCGAGCGGCCATTTTCATTTACCTCACTCCGGTTTTTGCCTCGGTTCTTGCTGGTATATTCCTGGAAGAGTCACTGGGGTTATTCCATATGGTTGGCGGCGCGTTCATTCTTGCAGGGCTGCTACTCGCCACCCGGGCAGGGCGACAAGCAACTTAGACGTGATAGAACACGCCCCTATAACAAGCTAAGTGGTCTGCCGGTTACCAGGCAATGCCGCTTCTATTCGCTGCAGAGCATCGGCAAGCACAGCCCTGGGGCAGCCGATGTTGAGCCGCATGAAGCCACTTCCCTGCTTGCCGAATGAGATGCCGGGGTTCATGCCCACCCCGGCGTCCTCTACAAAAAACCGTTTCAGGCCGGCGTCATCCAGCCCCAGGCGGCGACAATCGAGCCACATCAGATAGGTTCCTTCCGGCACCAGCGCCTGAATCCCACGCAACCGGGTGTCTACTGTTTCCAGCACAAAATCGCGGTTCTTCTGCAAATACGCCATCAGGTCATCCAGCCAGGGCGCACCATAGCGGTAGCCGGCTTCGAAACCGGCAATACTGAACGGATTACATTGCGGCAGGTGCAAGGAATCGAACACCGCTTTTATGGCATTGCGCTGCTCCCTGTCCGGTATTACCAACGCGGACAATCCCAATCCGGGGATATTGAAGCTCTTGCTCGGCGCAACCGCCGTTATCAGGGCATCGTCTGGCCCCGCTAATGTGCCCAGCATCCGGTGCGCGGGCTTATCAGAAAAAGTGAGGTCGCAGTGAATTTCGTCGGATATCACCGTCAGCCCGTGACGACGGGCAATTTCCAGCACAGCTCTGAGTTCCTGTTCTGACCAGACGCGGCCGACCGGGTTATGGGGCGAACACAGCATCAGGAGCTTCGCATCCGGGCGCGCAGCGCAGACTTCCAGATGCTCCAGATCCATCCGGTATTGCCCGGTTGCATCGTCACACATCAGCGGATTTTCAATCACTGACCGGCCACTAAGCTGAATGGAGCTGAAAAATGGCGGATACACTGGCGGCTGTATGATTACGCCTTCCCCCGGGGCAGCATAAGCCATACAGGCAGCGTGCAGAGATGGCACAACCCCGGGCGCCATCAGTATCCACTCGCGCTGGATTTTCCAGCCATGCCGCTCACGAAACCAGTCAATTATTGACAAAAACAGACTGTCCGGAAACAGGGTATACCCGTAAACAGGATGCGCCGCCCGCTCCAAAAGTGCCCGGGTAACGGCCTCTGGCGCGGCGAAATCCATATCCGCCACCCATACCGGGATGACGTCGTCACGACCGAATACCACCCCGCGGGCATCAAACTTTACCGAGCAGGTGTTTTCCCGGGCGATAGGCTGATCAAAAGAATCTGTCACAAGACACTCCACAGTCGGTTAGCAATCGGGCTCCACTGGTTACTATAATACTTGCCGAAACGCCCGGATACTTGCGAACCTAACGGTTTACTACGTAAACCTCCCCCGGCGCCCTTTTGGAGTCTTGAATGATTGGCCAGATCCTGTCCACCCTGTTACCCGTATTTCTCATCGCCGGCTGTGGCGCTCTTTATGGACGGTTCCGCACACCGGACATCCGGGGTCTTAACGTTCTGAATATGGAACTTTTTGTTCCTATGCTGGTGTTTAGCGTACTGGCCGACCAGCAGGCTCCACTACAGGAGTATGCCGGGCTGGCGCTGGCCGCGGCGGTTGTTGTTCTGGGTTCAGGGATTATTCTGTATCCGCTTGCCCGGGTTCTCAACCTGAACCTGAAAACCTTTCTTCCCCCTATGATGTTCAATAACTCTGGCAACATGGGCCTTCCCCTGTTGGTTCTCGCGTTCGGTGAGGCGGCCCTGCCTGCTGCTATCGTTTTGTTTATTGTGGAAATGCTGCTGCACTTTTCTGTGGGCCTGTACATGCTTGACCCACACACCTCTGTTTTGAAGCGTCTGAAACTGCCCGTTGTGTTTGCGTGTATTGCAGGGCTGACCGTGAACCTCGCAGGCGTATCCTTACCGGGCTGGCTGTTACAATCCCTGAACATGCTTGGTGAAATCTGCATACCACTGATGCTGTTTACCCTGGGCGTGCGCATGCTGGATATCGACTTCAGCGACTGGAAACTGGGTATGCTCGGTGCCATCGCCTGCCCGGTCAGCGGTCTACTGCTGGCCTGGCCGATGATCCTTATACTGGACTTGCCCGGCCTTCAGGTGGCAGCACTCTGGGTCTTCGCAGCACTGCCACCTGCGGTGCTGAATTACATGGTTGCGGAGCAGTATCAACAGGAACCCCATAAAGTCGCCTCCCTGGTATTATTAAGTAATCTGGGGAGCCTTATTGTCATGCCGGTTGTACTTGGGCTGGTTTTCGCCGCTGATTACATCTGAAGCGGCTCTAACTACGATCAACACCTCCGAGGAAATAACAGATGTCTGAAGCCATTGCCGTGGTTCGTGCCTCCCGCCCCAATTTTCTGGTTCTTGCACCTCTGTGTGTCGGGCTAGGGGTTGCTGTAGCATGGCAACAAGGCTCCCCACCAGCACTGCTGGACACGCTTCTGGTTTTTGTTGGCGCCATTCTGGCCCATGCTGCGGTAAACCTGTTCAATGAGTACGAAGATTTCGTATCCGGGCTGGATATGATTACCACCCGCACACCATTTTCCGGTGGCAGCGGAGCGCTCCCGGAAACGCCAGATGCGGCAACCCGCGTGCTGGCTGCCGCCATAGGCACACTGGCCCTGGTTATCCTTATTGGTTTCTATTTTCTCTGGCAGCGAGGCCTGCCGATGCTCGTTCTGGGAGCCGCCGGGGTCACGCTGGTGCTTACCTATACCCGCTGGATTACCCGCTCTCCCCTGCTGTGCCTGTTGGCACCAGGAATAGGCTTCGGGCCAGTAATGATTCTCGGTACTCTGGTAGCGCTCGGAGCCAGGCTTGATGCTACAGCCATAACCGTATCCATTATCGGCCTGTTACTGGTGAGCGAACTGCTGCTGATCAATCAGATACCGGATGCGGAAGCCGATCGCAAGATAGGTCGCCGCCATCTGGTCATTACGCTCGGCACTCCCGCTGCCGCCCGGCTGGTATCCGCCATGTTTCTTTCAGGCTACCTTGTTGTGGTAACGGGTATTCTTGCTGGCTGGTTGCCATTGCCGTCTATACTGTCACTGGCAACTGCGCCCTTCGCACTCTGGCTTTCCCGGAGGCTGCCAGGTGCTATCAGCCAGCCAGACGCTCTCAACGTGTTGCTGGGCGCCAACGTAGCCATTCTTCTGGCCACGCTGGCCCTGCTGATTGTTGGTCTGAGCCTGTAAGGCTTGATCCAGAGGAGCAGGTGCAGCGACAAACAGCTACTCAGGCGCTGCCCTTGCATGTGCGGGGACTTTCGCCGAAGGTTAAACCTGACATTCTCTGATTTCATCCAAGATACGGAGGTCTGCCCATGAGTGTACTGTTCCTGCTTGTCAGTGCCCTGATTCTGATCTATCTGGGAGTTGGCGGCACCACCGCTGCTCTGGTGATGTCCATCGCCACTCTGGCGGGCCTGTTTCAGGATGAATGGCACCTTGCCAGCATTCTGTTTGGTGGCCTTTTTCTGGCACTGGCCCTGATCCTGGTTACCCCCAGCGAGCTGCGTCTCGACAAATTCAGCCGGCCCCTGCTGGGCTGGGTTCGCAACCGTCTTCCCAAGCTATCGTCCACCGAAGAAGAGGCCCTGAAATCCGGCTCAGTAGACTGGGATGGCGAGCTGTTTTCCGGCAAGCCGCAGTGGTCAAAACTTCTGGATGCGGAGCCTGCTCACCTGACCAGTGAGGAGCAGGCATTTCTGGACGGCCCGGTAGAAAAACTCTGCGCCATGCTGGATGACTGGAAGATAACCCACGAACACTACGACCTGCCGGACAAAGCCTGGAAGTTTATCCGTGAGAACGGCTTCTTTGGGCTGGTGATCCCGAAAGAAGATGGCGGCATGGGCTTCTCCAACACAGCCCATTCGGAAATCGTGATGAAGATTTCTACCCGCAGCGTTTCTGCAGCTGTCACCGTGATGGTACCCAACTCCCTCGGTCCGGGTGAGTTGCTGATGCACTATGGTACTGACGAACAGAAAAAACATTACCTGCCCCGGCTCGCCGGCGGCGAGGAAGTCCCCTGTTTTGCCCTGACCTCTCCCGTTGCAGGTTCTGATGCGGGCGCCATTCCGGACAAAGGCATTGTGTGCAAGGGCGAATGGAACGGCAAAGAGGTACTGGGCCTGAAAGTAACCTGGAACAAGCGTTACATCACCCTGGCCCCGGTCGCCACGCTTATTGGCCTGGCCATTAAGGTTTACGACCCGGAAAATCTGCTGGGTGACAATACCGACATAGGCGTAACCTGCGTTCTGGTTCCCCGCGAAACCGAGGGTGTCCATGCTGGCGCCCGGCACCTGCCAATGAACACTGTATTCATGAACGGGCCAACCTGGGGCAATGACGTTTTTATCCCCATGGATCAGGTTATCGGCGGACAGGACATGCTCGGCAAGGGCTGGACCATGTTGCTGGAATGCCTGTCCATCGGCCGCTCCATTTCTCTGCCCGCGCTGGGGACAGGTGCCGGTAAGGTTGCCAGCCTGGCGACCGGCTCCTACGCCTATACCCGGGAACAGTTTGGTCGTTCCATCAGCCAGTTTGAAGGCGTACAGGAAGCCCTGGAACCCATTGCCGGCTACACCTATATGATGGATGCCGCGCGCCTGCTGACTTCCGGCATGCTTGACCGGGGCGTCCGGCCTGCGGTGCCCTCAGCTCTGTTGAAATACCGCAATACTGATCTGATGCGGATAGTCATCAACCACGCCATGGATGTGGTGGCGGGCCGCGGTGTCATCACCGGCCCCCGCAACTTCCTGGCTCGTGCCTACCAGGCGGTGCCCATAGGTATTACCGTGGAAGGCGCAAACATCCTGACCCGCAGTCTGATGGTGTTCGGCCAGGGAGCCATTCGCTGCCACCCCTTTATTGTTGATGAAATTGCAGCCGCCGGTATGGAAGATGAAGATCAGGCTGCCAAAAAATTCGATGGCATATTCTACCGGCACCTGGCACACACCACACGCAACGCCCTCCGGGCTACGGTTCTGGGCCTTACCGGCGGGCTGTTTGAAACGGTTCCCAGACAGGGCGATATCAAGTCATCCTACCGCCAGCTGGCCCGGTTCTCAGCGGCGTTTGCACTCATGACCGATGTAACCCTGCTTTCGGTAGGCGGCGGCCTCAAAGCCCGGCAACGGCTATCTGGCCGGATGGCTGACTGCCTGGTGCAGCTGTATTACGCCACAGCGGTGATCAAGCAATGGCATGAAGAAGGCTACCCGGATGATCAGCGCCCGCTCGTAGACTGGTGCCTGCAAACCTGCCTGCGAGATCTGCAGCACTCCATGCGCGAAGCCATCATCAACTTCCCGGTTACTGCCCTGCGCTGGCCCTTGCGTTTACTGGTATTCCCGCTGGGTGCCACCGGCCTGAACGGGCCGGATGACAAGCTGGGAACCCGCGTGGCCGCCAGCATTGTTAAAGATACCCCACTGCGCCAGCGCGTCAGCCGTGGCGCTTACACCACCATGGATCCGGATGACCCTCTTGGCCGGGTTCTCAATGCCTACAAGCTGGCTAACGAAACGTCTGAGATGCGCAGCCGCCTGCACGATGCCATCCGCAATCGTGATGAAGACGATCTGGACGGTATCGCCTTGCTCATGGGCCATGAGCGCAAGGAACTGGTGGACTGGGCCTGTGCAGAAGGCATTGTGAAAGCCGATGAGTGCGACAAGCTACAAGAAGCACTGACAGCCCTGTACGACGTCATTCGGGTGGATGCGTTTGACGAAGAAGGTCTGAAAGCGCTGTCCCGGTGTGCCAAGGGCAAACGCAAAGTCGTTGAAAGGCCGGCCAAGGAATAACCCCTATCCTGCACTGGGCGTGCATCAGGCCTTGTGCACATGCTTTGGGGGCTGGAGCTTCTGAAAACCGCTGCGAGTACATCCCTGTACGCTTGCTCTTCGCTATCCATGGCTACGAGCATTTTCAGAAGCTCCAGCCCCCAAAGCACTCCAGGATTTCACGGGCCTGTTACACGTGGCTCATGGATCGCTGCGCAGCCCACCCATAATCGCCTCATCAACCAGCCAGCGGCGCAGTATCTGAATACCGCGTTCCCGCCTGCGGCTGGTTTTCCAGGCAAAGTAGAACTTGTCACCGGTTACTACCGAATGGCTGGGCAGGCGAACAAACTCTTCCGAGTCTTTTCTGGTGCTCAGCATGTAATCGTTGGTCAGGGCGATACCTTGATGAAAGCGCGCAGCTTCAAGGGCCAGCAGCATATGGCTGAAATGCTGAAGCCTGGCACCAGAAGGAATGGCCTCACCCTCTGCCCGATACCAGGCTTCCCAGTCTCCGGCAGCCATGTCGTAGATACTGTGAGTGGATAACAGGGGAAAACGGGCTATCTCGTCCATGGTTATAGCTGGTTCACTGCCGCCTGTTGGATCGGCCTCCCGCCCGAGTTCCCGGCGGATCCGTTGCCAGTAATCCTGGCTGCATACAGGGAAAAGCCGTTCTACGTACAAAAGCTCGTAACTGTAGGCCGATGAATTCCGGTGGATGGTGATAAAACAATCCGCTACCCGGTCAGACAGCACCGGATTTTCACTGCTCATTTCCAGCGCCAGTTCCACCTGAGGATGCAATCGCTGCAAGTGCGGCAGCCTGGGTACCAGCCAGCGCACGGCAAATGAGCTGAACACCGACAACCGTAACCGGGATTCCTCGTGCCCCAGCAATTGCTCACTGGCCCGCTCAATCTGCAGCAAAGAGGTACTGATGGCATCCAGATACTGCCGGCCTTCATCGGTCAGTGTCAGAGTTCGCCCACTGCGCCAGAACAGCTGTTCACCCAAATAGGTTTCCAGCTGTTTGATCTGATGGCTCACCGCGCTCTGGCTCACTGACAGCTCCTGGGCAGCCATAGAAAAGCTGTTGAGGCGACCGACGGCTTCGAATACGGGTAAAGCTTTTAGGGGTGGCAGCTTCATTATCTGTTTTTCTAATACCTAATGAACAAACATCATTTTATCACATATTAAAGACTAATTAGACTACGACTTCCACTCCCTGCGTGGGTGTTCTATTCATAGCCAGATTTCAGGAAAGAAGACATGTCAGGCAAAACCGTAAACAGCGCAATTCTTCTGCTAGTGCTTGGCAACGCTATGGCTTTGGTCTCGGACGTCTTTATCAAACTTCTGGAACCGGGTGCCCCGATTCTTCAGTTTGCATTCCTGCGCTGCCTGATCACTCTGGCATTCCTGTTGCCACTGGCGCGCAAAATCGACCGGAACAATCTGTTTTCGGGGTTCAGGGTACATGCAATACGGGCACACATTCACCTGGTGGGCTTACTTTGCATGGTTGTGGCACTGAGCAATTTGCCACTGGCAACGGCTAACGCGGTATTTTATGTAGCGCCGATTATGGTGATGGTGCTTTCCGTCCTTTTTTTCAGGGAATCGCTGACGCCACTGAGCGTGTTTGCGGTAGTCAGCGGTTTTTTCGGCATCATCGTAATCCTGCGCCCAATGGACTTCAACTGGGCCGCTATCGCTGCATTGGGGTCTGCCCTGGCCCTGGCAATCAACGCAGTTATGGTGCGTAAACTGCCCAAAGACCAGTCCACAGTGCACAAGTTGTTTCTCAATTATCTGCTGATGGTTCCCGCCTCCGGTTTGCTCGCTGCCTGGGAGTGGCAAAAGGGCGCCTCCTGGCAGCCGGAGGTTCTGTACATCGCGGCCGGATCTGCAGTGTTTATTCTGGTCTACAACATCACGGTTCTGCTGGCTTACCGGCAGGTGGATGCAAATCAGGTGACCAGTGCGGAATACACAGGCCTGATCTGGGCGGTGGCTATAGGCTGGATCTGGTTTAACGAAGTGCCGGACTGGTGGTTCCTTGTGGGCAGCATGATGGTTGTTGTGCCATTGGTGTTGATTGGGCTGAATCAGCGGCGCAAGGCGCCTGCCCGGGGGTTCAATCCGGTTCCGAAGCAAGATGAGCCTCGGAACCGGGCTGGCTCACTCAGTGCCGGGACAACCCTATGAGCACATGGGTGTCATAAATGATCCGCCCGATCCTGGCTTCTGGCGACAACCTGACTATGGTTCCTGGTTTGATGTGGTAAGCGCCCGAGTGGTGGTGACGCCATTTTTCCCGCTTGGCGCTATTGTGGCGATGCGCGTTATGAGTATGTTTCTGACCATGGTGTTGGTTGTAGTATTTTTTGGCATCCAGCCCATGCCGGCCCTTCTCATGCGCCATCGCCGGAACAGATGCCAACAACAACACCCCAACCAGGCTTCCGATCAACAATCGTTTCATGGTGATTCTCCCGTTGTGTTCAGAGGCATATCGCGCATCCAAACCCTGTGCCGGATGCCACAGAACCAGACTATCGAACCGGGAGAAAATGTCAGGACCTGGGACCGGGCTTTGCATCATCTTTACTCAAAACCACGTCCCCTTGACACTCTAGTGGCCGGAAATGTCTTTTTTCGCGGTACACCGGAGGTGGGATTCAATGGCAAAGGTATGTGGACAATCCGCCCCAAGTGTCCTTAACGACTCTGCAAGCCTCAAAAGATACTCCGCATTGGTGCCGCTAGGGCCCGAAGCAGAGGCAATCTGGCGGGCAATATCTGCATCCGGCGCATGACCAAGGAAGGCTTCGTTGTCTTCGGTAGCAATGTAGACCAGGCCCTTGGCCTGACCACCCTCGCCGAAGGTCAGGGTAGTATCCAGGCGCAGATAACCGTTCTTCTCCCGAACATCCAGATGTTCAAACACATTGGGCGATACCTTGAACGCCATACCTTTGCAGACAGCTCCGGGCTGTTCAATCAGAGTCACAACCCTCCCCGGAGCTTCCGGAGTTCCCCTGTGGTCGTGAGACCCCTGCCAGAAGCGGCGCGTCCAGCCTTCAATAGAGGCTGGGCGTTGCTCCAGAAACGGGAAGTCCACCTTGTAGATCAGCGAGCCATAACCAAACAGCCAGATCGATTCGATGCCGGAGAAATCGAAGCGCTGTCGGTTATGCTCAATAGTGTCGGCAGACATTGCGGCTCCTGCTGTGCAAGTTTCAGATATTGGCAATAAACCCGGTGATGCCGGTCAGTACGATTTCCGCAGCCATAGCCGAGAGAATAAGACCACTGATCTTGGAAAGAATATTCAGGCCGGTTTCACCCAGCACCTTTTCCAGGTATCCGGACAAACGCAACAAGACCGCCAGAATCAGCAGGCTGGACACCAGACCCAGCAAACCACCGGCAACTTCCGATGCCCTCTTGAGTTCCGCACCGTATACCAGAATAGCACCAATGGTGGCTGGGCCGATCATTACCGGAACGGCCAGTGGAACCACCGCAATATCGTCTCGATCCTCGTCGGGAAGGCCCGTTGCATGGTTGCGGGTGCCGCTGGTGACCAGGCTGATGGCGGTCAGGAACAACAGTGTACCTGCACCTATACGGAAGGAGTTCAGGGTAATACCAATAGCGCTGAACAATAGCGGGCCTGCAAAAAACAGGATAATTCCCATGATAGCTGCCGCGATGCAGGCCCGGCGGATAACGAAGGACTTCTCGGGTGCCGGCATCCCTCTGGTCAGGGCCAGGAACATGGTCACCACGAAAAACGGCGCCAACAGGAACAGAAAGCGGATGGTGCTGCTTATGTAGGTCGAGAAAAAAAGTTCAAACATCGCGGGTATTCCAGGGTTCAGGAAAGCCGCTAAGCATAGCTTGCTACAACATTCTCTGCCGTAAGGAAGTGGACGTATGAAACCCGTTTAAGCCCCGGATCAAGGCTCTTCGGTGCAGCTATCGGGACAGCTCTTCCAGATAGGTTCCACCGCTGGCATAAAGCGAAGCGAAATCTTTCTCGGGCACGACGGTGACCGCAATCTCAGGTTCGTGCTCCCCACCCCCAAGCAATACCCCTCGCATAGGCGTGATGTCTGAAAAATCCCGCCCCCACCCCAAAGTAATGTGCTCCAGTCCTGGCCAGAGTGCATTGGTAGGATCCAGTTCAAGCCAGCCAAAATCCGGAACGAAAACCGCCACCCAGGCATGGGTTGCATCAGCGCCAACCAGTCGTGCTTTGCCCTCAGGCGGGTGTGTGAGTATATATCCACTCATGTAGCGCGCAGCCAGACCTATGGATCTCAGGCAGGCAATCATGATGTGGGAGAAGTCCTGACACACGCCACGGCGCGCCTGAAACGCCTCTTCCACGGGTGTGAATGTTTCAGTTGCCGACGGATCGAAGCTGAAGTCGCGATGGATCTGCCTCATCAGGGCATCCGCCGCCTCCACCAGCGCCCTGCCCGGATGAAATGCGTCACGGGCATAGGCGGCATACCGGGAGTCAATGGGAACGTTGGGGGAGACAAACCGAAAGGCCGAGGCTTCCAGATGCTCCGGAGAGAATTTCCGGTCTGCACGATACCTGAGGCTGTCACGAACAGCCTCCCAGGCCACTTTCGCAATGTCTGCAGAGGGTTTCGGGCGATCACGCAGCTCCACCCAGAACTCGCTGGTTATCTTCAGATAATCGTGGTCAGCGGTGTAATGGATCGCGGTGATCCAGTTCCCGAAACTGTCCAGAAAGGTACGGCGCGCCGAGGGTTCGGGGGCAATGGCCAGGTGATGTTCAAGGTTTCTCTGCCACGGCAAGGTCCGTGGAGTAAGACGGAGCAGGTGGTGGGATTCACCTACCACCTGATCGTACTCGTACAGGGTCTCATGACGCACGTGATAGCGAACAAATGTCATGACGGCCGCCTCAATACGGTTTCACGGACCGGTTTGAAAACCGGGTATGAATAAAACACTGCCTCTGGATTTCATCAGAGACACGGTAAACCTCGGAACGCACCTCACACAACAATTTGCCCATAGCTTCACAGGCTTCGTCGGTGTCCTTTTTTTCAAACGGATGCATGTCCACCGCCTTCAGTCTCCCCAGGCATTCACCAAGGTCCGGCGGGAACATCTGTCCGGTTTTTCGCCCCATGTCCGGCAGATCCTTCTGCAACTGCAGAATCTGGAACATCACGGAGTGGGGATTGCTGGCGTCCATCACCAATGTGTGGAGAACACCCAGAATCTCCGGTGCCCGGCGATACCGGGTCCGGTAAGTGACTTCCGAATTCGCCACCGCCAGCAGCCATTCAAGCATGGCGTGGCGGCTGAACCCTTCACTGAAAAGCGGCACACAGATCAAAGTACACAGATTTGCGAGGCGCTCCAGGCGCCGGCCAATCACCAGAAAAACCCAACTGGCATCGCGGGTAATGTCATCCATAGCAAACCCGGCCAGCGATATGCAATCCAGCAGCACCAGGTTCAGCGCCCGGATCGATTGGTCCGGAGTGGCCGGCGGCGGGGTCAGCGGCTTACCCACACGGTTAAGGGTATGCCAGTTGTCGGAAGATAACCGGTCCCTGATCTGGCTGGCACTTGATAGCAAGGCCTGAAGAATGGAGGCTATCGAGCCCGGGAGTTTCGGATCGCTGACGGCTTTGAGCAGCGCGGCAGGAAGGGGATCCGGTACAGCATCTGCCTCTGCCACCGGGAGCGTACCAAACTGTTCTGCAGCCTGCTGCAACCCGCGCAGCGCCTCTTCACTGGCCTGATCGTGGCCAGATAGACGGTTAAACGCCGCCCGTAACAGTCGGGCCGTGGCCTCTGCCCGCTCAGACTGCCGCCCCATCCAGAACAGGTTTTCCCCGACACGAGACGGTGTGTCCCGCTCACCATCGAGCAAATCGGAAACCTGCAGCCGCTTCTTGATCAGAGACGTTGACGGGGAGGTAAAGCGGGCTTTTACCCAGGTATCTTTGGAAAGCCCTCCCCGTTGCATGGAAATGACTTCAACGCCTTCATCGACTGCCACGCGGGTCAATCCCCCCGGCATGACCTGCCAGCCGGAAGGCGTGGCTGCGGCAAACAGGCGTAAGCCGATGGATCGTGCCGCCACAGGGTGATCGCGATCACCCTGCCAGACCGGGGCCTGGGACAGATGCACCAACTCCTGCCCCACAAACGCATGAGGATGCGCGTGCATTTTCCGGATCAGGGCATCACGTTCAGCGCCCTTCACCTGATATCCAAAAACCGGCTCCATGCGCATGCTTGCGAAAGCCGGCTTGATCACCAGCTCATCCAGATGCTCGATAACATAATCGAAGGCCGGCTTTTCTCCACACCACCACGACGCCACCGACGGCATGGCCAGAGGTGATCCCAATAGATTTTTCGAAATTTCGGGCAGAAAGCCAAACAACGCAGCACTCTCCAGCACCCCTGAGCCAAGCGCATTCGCCATCAGAACCTTGCCTGCCCGCACTGCGCCCAGAAGGCCTGGCACACCAAGAACAGAATCCGCACGGAGCTCCAGCGGATCACAAAAACCATCGTCGAGCCGGCGGTAAATGGCATGCACCCGCCGAAGGCCCTGAAGGGTCTTCAGGTAAACCGTATCATCACGCACGGTCAGATCCTGCCCTTCCACCAGTGGCAATCCAAGATATCGTGCCAGGAAGACATGCTCAAAATAGGTCTCGTTGAACCGGCCCGGCGTCAACAGAACACACAAGGGCGATTCCGTCCCGGCTGGCGACATGCTTGCCAGGCTGCTCTGGAATCCCTGGAAAAAATCTGACAGGTTGGTCACAGGCAGATTGTGAAAAGGCGCCGGAAAAGCACGGGAAATCACCAGCCGGTTCTGCAGCGCGTAGCCAGCCCCGGATGGTGCCTGGGTACGATCTGCCATAACCCACCAGCCACCATCCGGGGCCCTCGCCAGATCCAGGGCGTACAGATGCAGGAACCGACCACCAACCGGGTGGATACCCTGGCAAGGCCACTGGAAACCTGCCTGCCCATAAACAAGAGAGGGTGGCAGAAGCCCCTCTTTCAATAACCTCTGGGAACCGTACAGATCTGCAAGTACCCGATCCAATAGTTCCGCACGCTGAATTACAGCACCGGAGAGCCATCGCCATTCATCGGCGCCCAGCACCAGAGGCAGAAGATCTACCTCCCAGGGCCGGGCGTTTCCACGGGGATCTTCGTATACATTGTAGGTAACACCATCTTCGGCAATGGCATTAGCAACGGCCTGCGCCCTCAGGTTCAGCCCTTCAACCGACTCAAGGTTAAGCTGCTGCAGTAAGGGCCGCCAGTGAGCTTTCGGCCCGGAGCCATTGAAACCAAGCTCATCAAACCGATCGGGCACCGGATCGTACTGGCGGAGAATGTCCGTTACTGTGTGCTGCTTCGCCACCTGTTTTCAGACTCCATTGGATCATTGAGCCAGAAGCATAGCCGTATTGGGGGCTCCGGAGCCAGCATCAAACCCAGGAGACCAGATTACCTGCGTACCTGAGGACCCTTGTCCTGGTTGTGATATCGCAGATCCAGAGTATGCGGGAACTCCCGGTGTTTTGGCACAGGGCGCAGAGGCTGCCGCCCTGTGCTGTGCCCTATACGTAAAAAACGGGCCATGCGCCGGCCTTCTGCCTCAAATGAATTGACCGGCAGGGTTTCGAAATTGCGACCACCAGGATGGGTTACATGGTATTCACAACCGCCCAGGCTGCGCTCATTCCAGGTATCAACAACATCAAATGTCAGTGGACTGTCTACACCAATCGTCGGGTGCATGCACTGTGCCGGCTGCCACGCCCGGTAACGAACACCCGCAACAAATTCACCCACAGTCCCCGTTGGCTGCAAGGGTAACGGGACTCCATTGCAGGTGATCTGGTAGCGATCCGGCGCAGCACCTCTAACCTTCACCTGCAGGCGTTCCAGCGAGGAATCCACATATCGGGCAGTCCCGCCAATCGCCCCGTGCTCGCCGGTCACCGGCCAGGGTTCAAGGGCCGACCGCAACTCAAGCACTATACCTTCTACCTCGTAATCGCCAACTCGCGGGAAACGGAATTCGAAATGGGGCGCAAACCATTCACTCTTCAGGGGATAACCATGCACCTTCATATCGCCGATTACATCTTCGAAATCCTGCCAGACAAAATGCGGCAGCAGAAACCGGTCATGCAGCTCTGTTCCCCAACGTACCAGACTGGGCGGCGTATAAGGCTGCTCCCAGAAGCGGGCCACCATCGCCCGTAATAACAGTTGCTGGGTCAGGCTCATCCGCGCGTGGGGCGGCATTTCGAACGCCCGCAACTCCAATAGCCCAAGACGGCCATCCGGAGAATAGAGCCTGTCGATACAGAACTCGGCCCGGTGGGGGTTCCCGGTGACATCCGTCAACAGATCCCGAAGCAACCGGTCTACCAGAGATGGTGCGACTTTTCCTCCAACCGGACAAAGCCGTTCCATCTCGCGGAAGGCCAGCTCCATCTCGTATACCTGATCATTGCGAGCCTCATCAATTCGCGGCGCCGGAGAGTTGGGGCCGATAAAGAGACCCGAAAACAGGTACGACAGACTGGGGTGGTTATGCCAGTAGCTGATCAGGCTGCGTAACAGATCCGGCCGCCGTAAAAAAGGTGAATCCTCTGCCGTAAAGGAACCAAGTACGAAATGATTGCCACCGCCGGTGCCAGTATGGCGACCATCCATCATGAACTTCTCGGAGGTCAGCCGGCATTCGCAGGCGTCGGCATATAGTGTTTCGGTTCGCTCAACCAGTTCACCCCACGTATTCACCAGTTGGACATTCACCTCAATCACCCCGGGCTCCGGTGTGATCCGGAACTGACTCAGCCGGGGATCAGATGGAGGCTCATAGCCTTCCAGAAACACCGGCTGCTGAAGCCCGGATGCCGTTTTTTCAATAGCCGTGACCAGTTCGAGGTAGGATTCAAGCTTTTCCAAGGGTGGCATGAAGACATGAAGAATTCCGTCCCTGGGCTCCACACACACTGCAGTCCCGGCAATGTCTGTAGCTGACTCACCTTTCACAGGTTCCTCGACCCATGGCTGGCTATCAAGTGGCAACCGGTGGCCCATGGGAGAGCCTCCCGGACTAAGGGAACAACCCTGGTTGCGCAAAAACCAGGGGCCACTTTGCCATTCGTGCTTGTCTTCAGTAACACGCAACGGGAGTACATAACTGACTGGTTTTTCCAGTCCCCGGCTGAATATCTGTTGTAGTTTCTGACGTTCCAGCGGGTTATCGAGCCTGGCGGCATCCACACCCAAATGCCCTGCCAAGCCCTGAAGAAAGTCCTGTGCAGACTCTGGCGTAGCCTTGCCTGGTGTTCGTTCATCCGCCAGCCACCGCTCATCCCGCCAGACAGGCTCTCCATCTTTGCGCCAGAAGCAGTTTAAAGACCATCGGGGCTGGGGCTCCCCCGGATACCACCCGCCCTGTCCAAAATGGACGAGTCCGCCGGACCCGTAACGGTCTTTCAGGCGTTTATAGAGTTCAATTGCTTTCAACCGCTTGGTGGGTCCCGCCACCTCAGTATTCCACTCAGGCTCGTCACGGTCATGATTTGCCACAAAAGTGGGTTCGCCACCCTGAGCCAGACGCACATCCAGCTCCGTCAAGCGCCTGTCCACATCATGGCCGAGCCCAACGATCTCTTCCCATTGGGCGTCGGTGTAAGGCCGGGTAACCCTTGGAGCTTCCCATATGCGGGTAACGCTCATCTGGTGATCAAACTCAACGCCGCTCTCTTCGGACATGCCGGTTACCGGAGCGGCAGAAGATGGTTCCGGGCTGCAGGCCAGTGGAATGTGCCCCTCCCCGGCGAAAAGGCCAGAAGTAGCGTCCAGTCCGACCCAGCCTGCCCCGGGCAAAAAGACCTCACACCAGGCATGCAGGTCAGTAAAATCGGCTTCGGGCCCCGATGGGCCATCCAGAGCTTTCTGATCCGCGGTGAGCTGAATGAGGTAGCCGGACACAAACCTCGCAGCCAGGCCAAGATGACGAAGTGTCTGAACCAGAAGCCACGCCGAATCCCGGCAGGACCCCGAACCGTTCCTCAGGGTCTCTTCCGGAGTCTGCACACCAGGTTCCATCCTGACCAGATAATCAACACGCTCCGAAAGCCGTTGATTCAGGCCGACAAGGAAGTCCACGCTGGGCGCTTCTGTGCGGTCAATTGAGGCCATCCACTCCCGGAACCCGGGAGTGGATGGCAGTTTCTGAAGGTATGGTGCCAGTTCGGCAGTCTGCCAGTCTTCATAGGTGAACGGGATGGTCTCTGCGCGGGGTTCAAGGAAAAAATCAAACGGATTGATCACCGCCATTTCAGCCACAAGATCAACAACAATCCGGAATTCCGCCGTTTTCTCCGGAAACACAAGGCGGGCCAGATAATTGGCCTGCGGGTCCTGCTGCCAGTTGATGAAGTGGTCCTTTGGTTCAACTTTCAGGGAGTAACTCAGAATCCGGGTCCGAGCGTGCGGACAGGGCCTTAGACGAACCACCTGAGGCCCCAGATCAATGGGGCGCTCGTATCGATAGTGGGTGGTATGGCTCAGTGCAACATGGATTGACATGGAACCTATCTCGCGGTCAAAAGGAAAAGGTGACCTCAGGCTGTCTCGTAGACAGGGAACCAGGTCTTCGCAATATCATCGTGAAGTTCACCAATCTCCAACTGCAGTTTCTCCAGAAAGAGGATAACTTCTTCTTTCCGGATTAACGCTTCGACATCGCCCTCACGAACATGGCGAACCGCCTGTAATGCGGTTCGCACAGGAATCTCGTTCAATGGCAGGCGACTGAGTGCGCCGGCAACCTCAGTAAGACTGTGGAGCACAGACCGTGGGAACGGTTCGTTCTGCAGCAGAAAACGAATGACCAGAGGCCCACTGACCCCGCGCCGGACGTTGTGCCGGTACATCTGGAACGCACTCTGATTACGCAGAACACTGGTCCACAGAAGACCTCCATAGGATTCAGTTCCATCCCAGCCATCCAGAAACTGCAACGCCCCTACTTCAATCTGACGCGTGCCCATATCGGCCCGCTCCAGATTGCGGCCCACCCGGATAAAATCGTATCCCGCATCATGGCTCATACACCCGGCCAGAAGCCCATTGAGCATCTGGCAGCGGCCAACTATTTCATTCAGGAACTCATGTCTTGCCCGTTTTCCGATTCCTTGCTCCAGGTTATCCACGGTATACCGGTAAAGTTCGTTGATAACTTCCCAGGCATCCGTGGGCACCTGGTCGCGGGTGGTACGCACGTTCTCCCGGGCAGCCATAATGCAGGATGCGATGGAGCTCGGGTTGTAGTTATCCGCCATCAGAAACTTCACGCAGTTACGTTCGTCTTCCCTCTGGTAATGCTGGTCAAACAGCTCTCCCATACCCGTAACAGCCACCAGATCCTTCCAGGACAGGCGTGTTTCCTTGGGCATGTCCATCGCCAGAGCGTTAAAGGCCATGATCATCCGGGCATTGTTTTCGGCCCGCTCAAGATACCTGGCCATCCAGTACAGTCGTTCGGCTACACGTGACAGCACATTAATTCTCCTCATCCACAATCCAGGTGTCCTTGCTTCCGCCACCCTGGGAGGAGTTCACTACCAGGGAGCCTTTGCGCATCGCCACCCGGGTCAGTCCTCCGGAAGTCACATATGTCCTTACGCCCTGCAGTACGAAGGGCCTGAGGTCCAGATGACGTGACGCCAGCCCTTCATCGCAGAGCGTTGGCGCGACGGACAGGCTCAAAGTGGGCTGAGCAACGTAGTTGCGCGGGTTCTTTTTAATCAGAGCCGCAAATTCCGCGCGCTGTTTCTTCGTGGAATGCGGCCCCACCAGCATGCCGTATCCGCCAGATTCGTTCGCGGGCTTAACTACCAGTTCCTCAAGGTGCTCCAGAACATACTCCCGGTCCTGTTTATTGACGCACATCCAGGTGGGAACATTGGGAATGATCGGCTCCTCATTCAGGTAATAACGGATCATGTCCGGTACAAACGCATAAATGACCTTGTCATCAGCAACGCCGGCGCCGGGAGCATTGGCCAGGGCAACCTTGCCGTTGCGCCAGGCCCGCATCAGGCCGGGCACACCCAGGGTAGAATCCGGGCGGAAAACTTCCGGGTCCAGAAAGTCGTCATCAATGCGCCGGTAAATAACGTCCACCCGCTCCAGCCCTTCAACCGTGCGCATGTAGACGCAATCATCTTCGCCAACCACCAGATCCGCGCCCTCTACCAGCTCGGCACCCATGCGCTGGGCAAGGAAAGAATGTTCGAAATAGGCCGAGTTGAAGATACCTGGTGTCAGCACTGCAATTTTCGGATTGTCCAGAGGCCGGGGAGATATGGATGCCAGCATGTCGAATAGCTGGTTAGTGTAGTCGTCCACGGGAAGAATATTTGTGTTATCAAACAACTCCGGGAATACCCGCTTGGTCAGCTGCCGGTTCTCGAGCATGTAGGAAACACCCGAGGGCACCCTCAGGTTGTCCTCCAGGACATACACGGTGCCGTCTTTATCCCGAACCAGGTCCGACCCGCAAATGTGAGCCCAAACCCCCAGTGGTGGTGAAAAACCCCGGCACTGCTCGCGGAAGTTTTTGGAATTTGCGAATACATACTTGGGGATGACCTTGTCCCTGACGATCTTCTGTTCGTTGTAGATATCATCGATGAACATGTTTAGGGCAGTAATGCGCTGAGCAAGCCCCTGCTCAATTGTTTTCCACTCCCGCAGGGAGATTACCCGGGGGATGATATCGAAGGGCCAGGCCCGGTCTATATTTTCCCCCTCACTGTAAATCGTGAAGCTGATGCCCATCTCCAGTATCGCCAGCTCGGCTGCCTGCTGACGGGTCTGGATTTCATCGGAGCCAAGATTTCCCAGGTAATCGGTAATGGCAGTCGCAGCCGGCCGGGGCTTCCCCTTGGAAGCAATCAGCTCGTCAAAGAACTCGCTTGGATCGTAATTTTTCCAGTCAATGAGTTTGTTCTTTTTCATCTTGGGTCCTTTCATTATTGACTGCATAAACCAATGCGCCTCATCAGGGACTGGGTTAACCAGCATTTACTATGCGATGTACCAGCCGCAGTTTCTCCACTACCGGATCTGCCAGAACGAAGGGGTAGGCATATTCATGCCCCATGCTTCGGTTCAGGCTGTTAAGCGCAAGAGTCAGGGGTAGCCAGTGTCTGATCAGTCCATCAAAATCATGAGCCTTGTATGGATCAAACGCGAGTTCTGGCCCTCCATTCATTCCTGGCTCTCGTCTTGGGTTCACGCGCACCCCGAACTGCCAGGCAGTCTCCAGTGTATCCACCATATGCAGATAGTGTGCCCAGGTCTCGGCCCAGTCTTCCCAGGGGTGGCTACTGGCGTATGCGCTGATGTAACTGCTTTGCCAGTTGGCTGGTGGGCCGTACTGGTAATGCTGGTCGAGTGCCTGCCTGTAGTCTTTCGCATCATCTCCAAATACGTCACGGACAGTTCCCAGCCAAAGGCCTGGCCGAACCAGAAGATCCCAGTAGTAATGACCGGACTCGTGACGGAAATGCCCCAGAACAGTGCGATACGGCTCGGCCATCTGGCTTCGCATTCGTTCCCTCTCCACCGGATCTGCCTCAGCAATATTCAGGGTGATAACGCCGTGGGAATGACCGGTTATCACCTTTGCCCGCTCGTCAAACAGCGCTGGCTGATCCGCAAGAAAATCGAACGCCAGGCCGTTCTGGTTCTCCTGCCGGGGTTCACATGGCAGACCCAGACGTAGCAGCGAATAAACCAAACGTCGTTTCTCCCTCTCCAGCCGCACCCACAAATCATGATTCCGGGCGACACTGAGGTCGGGGATAGTGCGATTAAGGCGGCAAGCCACACAGAACCCATGTGAGTCAGCAAATGGTACGAGCCAGTTACATGCACCCTGGCTCCGGTAATTGTCACAAAGCCGGTACTGAATACCATTGGCGACATCTACCCAGCAGCCATCACCTTTCGGATCAATCGCCAGCAGTTCCATGACATCAGGTGCAAATCCAACACTCGCCCCGCAGGAAGTGCAGCAACTATTCTCGAAGTAAAGAAGACTGGCGCATCGGCCACAGTGAAACAGCTTCATCACAGCACATCCTTGGCCGGTATAAGAACAACCGTGTTTTCAGTATTGGCGATACCGGCAAAAACGCAACGTCAGGCTTTGAACTGGTTGAAACTTCCTATTGTCAGCATGCTGATGCTGGCGGTCTGAAAGGCAAGGCAGGTGGAGACTCTTGAAGGGAAGAGAGGGAAGGCTGGTGCGGCACCGGGGCTCCCGGATACCGCATCAGAGAAGAACTATTTTCGCCTCGAATCAGTACAGTGTAGTGAGGGATTTACGGGCGAAATCCTCTACCTCGTCAAGCCGCCCTTCCTTCACTTTGGTGAGCCACTCGGGATCCTGAAGAAGCGCACGGCCCACTGCAATCAGTTCGAACTCATGGTTACTCATGCGCTCTACCAGTTCGTCAATGCCGGACTGCTCAACCGACTCCTGTTTGCTCGCCATGGTGCCGCTGATGAAATCTTCCGTCAGCCCGACGCTGCCAACCGACATGGCTGGCTTGCCAGACAACTTCTGAGTCCAGCCTGCAAGATTAAGGCTGGAACCTTCAAACTCCGGCTCCCAGAAACGGCGGGTCGAGGCGTGGAAAATATCCACTCCGGCTTCAACCAGCGGCTTGAGGAACTGCTCGAGCTCTTCAGGGCTGTTCACCAGTCTGGCGTCATAGTCCTGCTGTTTCCATTGAGAGAAACGAAGCATGACGGGGAATTCAGGGCCCACGCGATGGCGAATTGCTTCCACAATCTCGACCACAAAGCGCAGACGGTTTTCCATGCTGCCGCCATACTCATCATCACGCTGATTGGTACCTTCCCACAGGAACTGATCAAGCAGATAACCGTGGGCACCATGAATCTCGACACCATCAAACCCCAGGGCTTTGGCATCCTGTGCTGCATCGGCAAACGCCTTGACCACATCCTGTATGTCTTCTTTGCTCATCGCCTTGCCGTTTGGCTTACCGGGAGCAAACAGGCCCGACGGGCTGTAACCGGGAACGGAAGGATCAGGCTCTGCCCCTTCCTTGCGCACCGCGCCCACGTGCCAGAGCTGAGGAAAGATGGCGCCGCCTGCTTCATGCACAGCGTCCACTACCTTCTTCCAGCCTTCAAGGGCCTCATCACCATGAAACGCAGGAACATTGGGATAGCCATTGGCAGCGGGGTGATTCACCGTAGTGCCCTCGGTGATAATCAGGCCGACACCAGCTTCAGCCCGGCGACGGTAATAGGCAGCTACATTTTCGCCAGGAACACCTTTGGGCGAGAAGTTGCGGGTCATGGGCGCCATGGCAACACGGTTGCGAAGGGTAAGGTTGTGAACCCTGAAAGGTTCGAAGATGGGGCCAAGATTCATGGTCATCCGTCACTACTCCCTGAAAAATCGGAATTGAATGAAACAAGCGCAGCAGCCGATAGCCACCTTACTAATTTGGTTTCTTAACGCAACTTTATTTAATCTGGTTTTAAGATGCAACCCTATTCTGTACACTTGAACCATGGCCAGAAAACGTTTTGATGACTCCAATTGCTCCGTCGCCCGCGCCCTGAATCAGGTGGGGGACTGGTGGTCCCTGCTTATTGTGCTGCAGTCCATGTACGGCACCCGGCGTTTTGTGGATTTTCAACAGGAACTGGGCATTGCCAAAAACATACTGTGTAATCGCCTGACCCGGCTCGTGGACAACGGCGTGCTGAAAAAAGTAGATGTTGGCGAACACGGTTCCCGTTTTGAATACCGGCTTACCGAGAAGGGTCGCGACCTGTTCCCAGTGGTTATTGCCCTGCGCCAGTGGGGCGACAAGTGGAACCCTGCGCCCGACGACGTACCGCTGGATCTGCGCGACCGGGAGACAGGACAACCTATCCCTGTCGTCCAGGTGCAAAACGCCAAAGGCGAGCCCATCACGCTACGGGACGTATTTGTACCTGACGCAAGCTCCCTCGGCAGCAAAAAAGACTCGGCCTGACAACCAGTACAATTACGTTTCAGGCCCATTTCTTGAGTTGCGTCAATCGGCCGCACTAACGTAAATGATCCCACCGGGATTATTGCGCCAAATCAAGTTTCCAATTCCTCTGGCCTTTAACCTGTGCGCAACAACGATTCAGGTTTAAGGAGATAGATATGTCCCGTACTTTCAAACTCAGCGTTATGGCAGCTGCCGTTATGGCCGTAGCGCCAGCCGCACAGGCTTTCGAGGCCGGCGACTTTATTATGCGTGCCGGTGCTGTGCATGTGGCTCCAGATGATTCGAGTGACTCAATTACTGTCGGTGGCGCACCTCTGCTGGGTCCTGGTGTGGATTCGCAGGTTACCGTAGACACCAACACCCAGCTTGGCCTCCGTGCTACCTATATGCTCACCAGCAATTTCGGCATTGGTGTTCTGGGCGCAACCCCATTCAAACACAACATCAATGGCGGCGGAGACCTTCCAACCAGCCTGAAACTTGGTGAAACCAAACACCTGCCACCAACGCTGACACTGCAGTACTTCCCGATGCAAAGTTCATCGGCGCTGCAGCCTTATGTTGGCGTGGGCGTGAATTACACGACTTTCTTTGAAGAGAAAACAACTGCAGCCCTGAATACTGCCATTGGTGCACCCGCCAGTGAACTTGAGCTGGATGACAGTGTTGGTGTTGCAGTGGAGCTGGGTATGGATTACATGCTGAGTGAAAACTTTGGTCTGAACGCAGCCATCTGGTGGGCAGACATCAATACAGACGCTACCGTAAAAGTCTACGATGGTGCAGGTAACTATCTTGCAGAAACAGACGAATTCGAAGTCGAAATCGACCCGATGGTTTACATGGTAGGTTTCACCTACAAGTTCTGATCGCGCCGTAGCCCGGCAACCACATTTACGGGTAGCCGGAGCGCGTGTTCTTTATAAGGGGCTTATACAGCCCCTTTTTTTATGTCCAGGTTCCGGCTTCCCCGGACGCCAGAACAACAATGCGGAGCCGAAGCTCCGCATTGTTTAATCAGTTACCTGAAGCCTTCCGGCTCTAGGCACTCTGGCTCTGGCCAGAGCGGCCACGCTGGCCACTGCTATTCTGACTGCGGCCACCGCTACGCCCGCCAGGCTTGTCACCAAAACTGCGCGGCTTGCCACCAGGCCGGCCATTTCCGCCCCCGTTACCACCGCTGCGATTGCGGGCTTTGCTGGGATCCGCTTTGGCTTTGGGCTTGAGCGGCAGATTGTTCTTTGGCTCAAAACCTTCCACTTCTTTGCGCGGCAGCTGTTTCTTGATCAGCCTCTCAATACCCGCCAGCAGCTTGCCTTCATCGGCACTCACCAGTGACAGCGCATGACCACTCTCGCCTGCACGACCGGTCCGGCCGATACGGTGTACGTAATCCTCCGGCACATTTGGCAGCTCAAAATTCACCACCTGGGGCAGCTGTTTGATATCCAGGCCACGAGCCGCAATATCAGTAGCAACCAGAACGCGGACAGCGCCCTGCTTGAACTCCGCCAGTGCCCGGGTGCGGGCACCCTGGGATTTGTTGCCGTGGATTGCCGCTGCCGTGATACCGTCTTTTTCCAGTTTCTGGGTCAGACGGTTAGCCCCGTGCTTGGTGCGGGTAAACACCAGCACCTGCTCCCAGCTGTTATCACGTACCAGTTTGCTCAGCAGTGCCGTTTTCTGGCTCTGGTCAACGGAATAAACCGACTGTTTCACTTTCTCAGCCGTCGTATTCCTGGCTGCAACTTCCACCTGTACCGGGTTATTCAGCAGGCCTTGGGCGAGGGTACGGATTTCCCCGGAGAAGGTAGCTGAAAACAGCAGGTTCTGGCGCTTGGCCGGCAGCAGTGCCAGGATTTTTCTGATATCGCGGATAAAGCCCATGTCCAGCATGCGGTCGGCTTCATCCAGTACCAGGATTTCCACTTCGTTGAAGCGCACAGCATTCTGCTGATACAGATCCATCAGGCGTCCTGGCGTTGCCACCAGCACATCAAGCCCCTTGCGAAGCTTCATCATCTGCGGATTGATTTTTACACCACCAAAAACCACAGCGGCTTTGGTGGGAACATATTTACTGTACAGATTAACGCTGTCATGGACCTGCGCCGCCAGTTCACGGGTAGGTGTCAGAATCAGTGCGCGCGGGCCTTTGCCTGTGCGGGGATTCTCAGCCAGGCGCTGCAGCAATGGCAGCGTAAAGCCGGCGGTTTTACCTGTGCCCGTCTGGGCTGCAGCCATTACATCCTTGCCGGAAAGTACGGCAGGAATAGCCTGAAGCTGAATGGGGGACGGGGTTTCATAACCCTGGTCGGTAGTTGCACGGACCAGCTGCTCGGACAAACCGAGTGAAGAAAAACTCATATATGATTAACTCTTGATTGTTCTGCCTCAGCGAACACCACTCTCGGCGAATGCGGGCAGATGCCATGAAGATTCATGGGATAAAAGACGACTACAGTCACTCGCCGTTATCGGGGTGACGTCCTCTGACAGGTCGTATGAATGGTTTGCAACGCGACTTTAAAGCCGGAAACTGCAGGATCCCTAGAGGCAGGATGCGCGAACAATAACAGAGGCCTGGGGAATTAGCTATAGGTGATTATAGCTGCGGCAGATGCAGGCAGAGCCTTATATCAGTGCAAGGGTAACGCCAGAGGCGAGCAGACTGGCAGCCAGAAGACCCGTAAGTGACAAGCGGAGATTCCAGAGAAAAGAGGCATCTGTGGCCCTGTAGCCTGTCAGACGTTCCATGATGAGCGCGTTGGCAGCAAAAGGGGTTCCAAACGCGGTAACACCCCACCCGGTTACCATACCGATACCCAGACCAATCAGTGCGCTGGCCGGCCAGATCCCTCCAAGAATGCCCCCTGCCAGAGTGCCTATAACAATGGGATTAATACCCGCCAGGCCGGCAGCGAAGTATACCCAGGGTACGCAGGCTGCCAGAACCGGCCAAAGCCAGATGGGCATATCAGGATCACCGTTGATCTGCCCCAGCACAGCCCCGCTGATTATAGAACCGATGAATGCAGAACCACCCACAATAGCCAACTCGTTGCTGACGTTGGCCATGCTCACCAGTGGCGGGTTTGTTTTCCGGCTCCAGGCCAGTAGCCTTGCACCCACCACTGCGCCCATGCAGCTGAGGGTTACCGCTTGGGCATAACTGAGCGGATACCAATGACTGAGCAGGAACACACCCGCACAAATTGCCAGAATCAGGACACCAAACCTCAACCAGGGCGCCAGACCTGCACTTCGCCCGGAGGTAACAGTTTCCTGCTGGACTTCAGGTTCGCGCCAGACTAACCCACACAGTATGAGCGCAGCAGAAAACGGGACGGTAAACAGTAACAAATCGAGGCTGCCCAGCCCCGGCAGAAGCGTGAGAGTCAGAACCACTGAAATCGATAATGGAGAAAATGTTGGAGATACACCAAACCCTCTCAACACCGCCCGGGTTGCGTTGCGGGTAGCTGGCGAGTCACCGTCACTGCGCACACGCTCGCCAACCAGGCTGCCTACAACGGCCACGGAGCCAAAGTTAAGAGGTATAGAAACAAGAGACGTACCAAAGGCAAGGCTCAGATACCGGGCCAGAGGCTTACCGGCAAAAAGGCTGGATGAAATCTGCTGTAAATCGCTGGTACGGCTGAGCACGGAGGAAAGCAGCATCACCGCCAGCACAAGCCCCGCCAGCCGCCCCATGTTCCCGGCCGCTGCAGTAATCAGCCCGGGATCCCGCCCCAGGGCAAACACCAGGCTCAGGCCCGCAACCAGAAAAACAGCCTTGGGCACCCGTCGCATGTCCTGCCACCCCAGAATCACCGCCAGGCTGACTGCCCCGGCACCAAGACCGGCCATACCCGGAACGAGCGCCAGAATGGCTGCAATAAGAGCAATATAAGCGAGAGCAGAGCGTACCAGCTGCAAAGAGGAACTTCCTGAACAGAGAAACCGGTAAGCCTAAGTATTCAACGCAGTGCGGGGTATCCGCAATTATGAGGATACCCCTGGTCTGTTCCGGGCCTCAGTGGGTTGCCGCTTTGGCAAAGTTCGCCAGCGCATTACTCACTTTTTCAAGAACAGCATCGCAGCCTTCTATGGAATGCCTGGCTTTCAGGTATTGCGGGTCGTTATAACCCAGCCACACCTGTCCGCTTTCATCTTCCCAAACCAGTGCTTTCTGGGGCAGGTCCACAGCCACACTCTGTGCGCACTGCATCAGTGGCGAGCCTACTTTCGGATTGCCAAAAATCACCACTTCGGTGGGTCTCAGCTCCAGACCGGCCGACTCAGCACCGGCTGCATGATCGATCCGGTTCATGACCTTCATACCTTTTTCGCTCAAAACTGTTTCAAGTTTATCTGCCGTAGCCGCCACACTATGGTTACTTTTCACCACAATCAGGCCTTCCGCAGCCTGGGCCAGGCCCGAGCACAGCAGGAAAATAAGGGGTAAAGCAACAGCCTTTAATGTCTTCATATAATGTGTCCTTAAGTGAAAGGTGTACCTCATACTAGACCACTTCGGCCATGCAAAGGGGTCCGGATACTTGCTCAGAGAGTTTGTTTTCATTCAACCAAGTGTTAATACACATGCCCTGAAGACCCAGTGATGCCCTGCACGATTTCAGGGGTTGGCGCCTGGGCTCCATTGCAAATGCAACTGGCAGCATGCCCGGCCCATAGCCGGTATGCATCAGAGCCGGGATGAAAGCCATCCGAAGCCATAAAGCCGGGTTCAAAGGGAAAGGACACACACAGGTATTCAAGCTCACTGCGGCTTTTGCATACACTTTCCATTAATCCGTTCAGCCGCCGGGCCCGCATACCCAGATACCAACGCAGAGGCTGAGGCAAAGCGGGGAAAAGATGCATGGGCGGAATCGCAGTGAACAGAACCCGGGCGGCGCCCAGGCCGTTGATCAGGCGATCTGAAAGCTCGTTCAAAAGCGAAAGCCACTGCTGTGTGCCGGTGCGGCCAGTGACATCGTTAACGCCAACAGAAACGAGCACGACATCATAATGATCGCCCGGCTCAGCGTTGAGCGCTTCCAGAACATCCGCGGCTTTACGCCCGGTTGCGGCCAGCAAACGCCAGATCACACGGTGATCTCCGGCCAGCCTGCGAACCAACTGACCCGCCAGCGCATCCTGCTGGTTGCTCACACCTACGCCGGCGGCAGC
Source organism: Marinobacter sp. ANT_B65 (assembly GCF_002407605.1). Taxonomy (NCBI): domain Bacteria; kingdom Pseudomonadati; phylum Pseudomonadota; class Gammaproteobacteria; order Pseudomonadales; family Marinobacteraceae; genus Marinobacter; species Marinobacter sp. ANT_B65. Next base: position 120,249 of record NZ_NXGV01000002.1, read on the forward strand.
GGAATCGCCAAGAATCAGCAGACGGAGTTCCGGCCCCTGGCCAACGGTGCCATGACGTTCACCCTCAGGCTCAGGCAGACGCGGCGTTACCCGACGCACATAGCGACCCTGGCCAATAAGGACGGGAGCCAGCACAAGCGTCGACAAAGGGTACAACACAGGGGTTATGTCCGATCAGTCGTGGTGGCCAATCGGACCTTCCGTAAACAGGAATTCCCGCAGGTGTTTGTCCATAACCGGATCCTTGCGGCGAATCCACTCAAGAACCATGGCGGCATGTTCTTTTTCCTCGTCGCGGTTATGCACAAGAATCGCTTTCAGCTCGGCGTCCTTGCAGGCATCCACTCGCTGGTTGTACCAGTCCACCGCTTCAAACTCTTCCATCAGTGAAACGACAGCACGATGCATTTCGCGGGTTTCATCCGTCAGTTCGCCTACCGGCTCATGGTAATTGTCGCTTGCCATAATCATGTCCCTTCAGATAGGTAAATAAGATATTTTCAATACGACACTACTCCCTGACAATAGCCGAAAATCCACGGCTTAAACACCCTGGTTTCGTTTGAGCCATGGCGAAGGCTGTGGCAAAGTCGGGAGCAAAGCCAACCCGGATATGTTCCCCATGAAAACCGTTTTCTCGCCACTGCACAGTCGCCGCTCTGTTAAAACCGAACTGGATGGCGGTGTCCTGATCGAGCCTCACGAAAAGCCCTCGCGGGCAGAAACCATTCTGGCGCGGGTGAAGTCTCAGACCCTGGGTGAGGTGCTTGAACCGAAAGAATTCGGGCTGGAACCGGTAAAGCGGGTGCACAAACCAGACTACGTAGACTTTCTGAAGCATTGCTGGACGGACTGGGTAGCCGAAGGCAAGCCGGGAGAAGCCATTCCCGCTGTCTGGTGTGGCCGGGGCATGCGGGCGCGGATACCCAAAGACATCGACGGCCGGCTCGGCTACTACAGTTTTGCCGCGGAAACTTCCATTTCCGACGGAACCTGGGAAGCAGCCTGCGCCTCTGCGAACGTCGCGCTGACGGCACAAAATCTGGTAGCTAATGGCGAACGGGCGGCTTTTGCCCTGTGCCGGCCGCCCGGGCACCATGCCCACGCTGACCTTTTCGGTGGATACTGTTTTTTCAACAACGCTGCCATTGCGGCTCAGGCCTTTCGGGATAATGGCTGCGAACGTGTTGCCATCCTCGATGTGGACTTCCACCATGGCAACGGCACCCAGGCCATATTCTATGATCGCAGCGATGTCCTGACCATCAGCCTGCACGGCGACCCGGACCTGGTATTCCCCCATTTCCTCGGTTTTGAAGATGAAACCGGTGAAGATATGGGTGAAGGCTACAACCTCAACATTGTTTACCCTCCCGGCACACCCTATGGCGTCTGGAGCAAGGGGCTGGAAACCGCCTGCGAACGCATTGCAGCATTCCGGCCGGACGCACTGGTTATCGCCCTGGGAGTGGATACGTTTGAAGAGGACCCGATCTCCTTCTTTAAACTGAAATCAGCGGATTACCTGTCATTGGGTAAACGCATTGAGCAGCTTGGACTACCCACCGTATTCACCATGGAGGGCGGCTACGACGTCGAGGCAATTGGCGTCAATGCTGTGAATGTGATGCAGGGCTTCGAGAGTTAAATACAAGGATACGGGTTAACAACGACTAGACGACCGGTCTAGTCGGCTTTATCCTTGCGCCATGGATCGACACCAAAACACCTGCCAACACCTGCTGAACACCGGCCGCGAAATTCTCGCTGCACGGGGCTTCAGCTCGGTCGGACTGAGCACCATTCTTCAGCAGGCAGGTGTGCCGAAAGGCTCCTTCTACCATTACTTCAAATCGAAGGAGAGTTTCGGCCAGGCAGTGCTGGAGGATTACTTCAGAGGTTACATGGAAAACCTCGCAGCGCGCTTCGGCGATGAGAGCCTGCCCGCGCTGGACCGGCTCATCAGCTACTGGGCCAACTGGCAGCATCAGTACTGCGGCCCGGAAGGCCTCAGGGACTGCCTGGTAGTCAAACTTAGTGCCGAAGTCGCCGATCTGTCAGAGGCCATGCGCCTGACTATCCGGGATGGCACCAGCCAGATTATCAGCAGTATTGCCCAGTGCATTGAAGCTGCAATAGCAGAAGGCTCATTGCCAGAGCAGAACGCACGGCAACTGGCCACTAACCTTTACCAACTCTGGTTAGGCGCAAGTCTGCTGACCAAGCTTCATCGGGATGATCAGCACATGGCGCATGCCATGGCCTTGACGCAGGAACTGATCACCGGCTAGGAAAGCCTGTTTGAGCAACGGGCCATCGGGCCTGTTTTTTTCATACCGACCCTAGACGACCGGTCTACTTCGAACTTAACAGTCCAAGAGTAAGGATTTCATATGAACAACTTCGACTTTTACAACCCGACCCGCATTGCCTTTGGCGAAGGGAAAATTGCCGAGCTTGACCAGCTGGTTCCCAGGGACGCAAAAGTGCTCGTGCTGTTTGGCGGCGAGAGCGCCCGTCGTACCGGCACTCTGGATGAAGTTACATCGGCCCTTGGCAACCGCAAGGTTTCAGAATTTGGCGGCATTGAGCCAAATCCGAGCTTTGAAACCCTGATGAAAGCCGTTGCCCAGGTACGTGAGCAGGGTATCGACTTTCTTCTCGCTGTCGGCGGCGGTTCCGTTATTGACGGCACCAAGTTTGTGGCCGCTGCAGCAGTCTTCGATGGTGATGAATGGGATATTCTGCTCCAGAGTGGAAACAATGTTGAGAAAGCCCTGCCCTTCGGTTCCGTGCTGACCCTGCCAGCCACAGGCTCCGAAATGAACAAGGGCGCCGTTGTTACCCGCAAATCGCTGAAGGCGAAGCTACCGTTCCACAGTGACTTCGTGTTTCCACAGTTCTCTGTGCTCGACCCCACCAAGACCTTCACTCTGCCACTGCGCCAGGTTGGCAACGGAGTTGTAGACGCTTTCGTCCATGTGGTTGAGCAGTACCTGACCTACCCGGCCCAGGCGCCGGTACAGGACCGCTTCGCAGAAGGGCTGCTACTGACGCTGACCGAAATCGGCGAGCAGGCACTGGCTGAACCCGAGAACTATCAGGTAAGAGCCAGCCTGATGTGGACGGCAACACTGGCCCTGAACGGCCTGATCGGTAGCGGCGTACCCCAGGATTGGGCAACCCATATGCTGGGCCATGAGCTGACAGCACTGCACAACCTTGATCACGCCCAGACTCTGGCCATTGTATTGCCGTCGATGTTACGTGAACGCAAGGCCGCCAAACTCGACAAACTGGTTCAGTACGGCGAACGCGTCTGGAATATCCGTGAAGGCAGTGCGGAGGAGAGAGCCGAAGCCGCTATCGTCAGGACTCAGAACTTTTTCGAATCACTCGGCGTTAAAACCCGCCTTGGCGACTACGATCTTGGCGAGAAAGACATTGAACCATTGATCAAGAGCCTGGAAAGCCACGGCATGGTGGCGCTTGGCGAGCATGGCGACGTAACGCCGGAAGTGTGCCGCCGGGTACTTCAGGCAAGCCTGTAAGTTAAGCCCTTGTCCTTTTGCGGGGCCCTGTGATTACAGGTGCCCCTTTTTTTGCCTGCGCAGCAAGGGATCAGCCCTTGAAACCCTTGCCAACCACATAGACTTCCCGGGAACGGGCGCGGGAAGAGTCCGGCTTACGCACCACCACTTTATCGAACACCGCCCTGACGGCTTTCAGGTATTCGTCGTAACCCTCCCCCTGAAACACCTTGGCCACAAAGCTGCCCTTGGGTTTGAGCACCTGACAAGCCATGTCCAGCGCCAGTTCTATCAGATACATGGAGGATGCCTGGTCGGCCACAGTTACCCCGCTGATGTTCGGCGCCATATCGGAAATCACCACATCCACCGGGCTACCCCCTAGCGTGGCCATGATCTCTTCGAATACCGGGTTCTCAGTAAAATCTCCCTGAATAAACTCCACTCCGGCAATGGCATCCATAGGCAGTATGTCTGAGGCCACCACCCGGCCCTTGTGGCCGACCAGGTTAACGGCCACTTGCGACCAGCCACCCGGCGCGGAGCCGAGATCCATCACCACCATATTGGGAGCAATCAACCGGTCCTTCTTGTTGATTTCAATAAGCTTGTAGCTGGCCCGCGAGCGATAGCCGTCTACCTGCGCCTGTTTTACGAAGGGATCATTCACGTGCTCTTCAAGCCAGCGGTTACTGCTTTTGGATCGGGCCATAGGGACTCATCAAAAGGGAAAGCGGACAGGCTATTCTACGTGCCTCGCCCGCCTGCGGCAAAATCCTGACAACCGGGCCGGGCGCACGTACAATTGCTGCAACATTTTCCAACTCTTAAATAACCGGCAATTAACCCGTCATCGACGGAGAAAGGCCGGGCAGGACGTACTATGATCCGCCTTACCGAACTGGCGCTACCGCTGGACCACCCCGAAAGCGCACTGCGGGCCGCTATTCTTGAGCGCCTGGGCATCGACGACGCAGACCTGGCCGACTTCACAGTATTCAAACGCAGCTACGACGCCCGCAAAAAAAACACCGAAATCAAATTTGTTTACATCGTTGATCTGCACGTCCGGAATGAAGAGGCCATTCTGGCCCGCTTTGAAAAAGACCAGCACATCCGGCTCGCGCCGGATACCAATTATTATCCTGTCGCCCGGGCGCCCGAGGGCCTCACTGAACGGCCGATCGTAATCGGATTCGGCCCGTGTGGGCTGTTTGCTGCCCTGATCCTCGCCCAGATGGGGTTCCGCCCTATCGTACTGGAACGCGGCAAGAACGTGCGCAGCCGCACCAAAGACACCTGGGCACTGTGGCGGAAAAAGCAACTGTCACCAGAATCCAATGTCCAGTTTGGTGAGGGCGGTGCAGGCCTGTTCTCGGACGGCAAGCTATACAGCCAGATCAAAGACCCGAAGTTTTTCGGCCGCAAGGTGATGCACGAGTTTATCCGGGCCGGTGCACCTGAAGAGATCCTGTACGTCAGCAAACCCCATATCGGAACCTTCCGGCTGACAGGCGTTGTGTCCACCATGCGCGAGGAAATCATCCGCCTGGGCGGCGAGATCCGCTTTGAAAGCAAAGTCACCGACCTGCTTATCGAAAACGGCCGTATTGAAGGCGTTGAGCTGGACACCGGAGAACGACTGCATAGCCGGTATGTCATTCTGTCGGTCGGTCACAGCGCGCGCGATGTCTTTCGTATGCTCCAGCGTAACGACGTATTTATTGAAGCCAAACCCTTTGCCATCGGCTTTCGCATAGAACACCCGCAATCCCTCATCGACAACGCTCGCCTGGGCAAATACGCCGGCCATCCGGCGTTGGGAGCGGCAGACTATAAACTGGTACACCACGCCAGCAACGGGCGCGCCGTCTATAGTTTTTGCATGTGCCCCGGGGGCACAGTGGTCGCTGCAACCTCGGAACCCGGGAGGGTCGTTACCAACGGCATGAGCCAGTATTCCCGCAACGAACGCAACGCCAATGCCGGTATTGTGGTGGCCATTCACCCGGAAGAGGACTTTCCCGGAGGCCCTCTGGCCGGTGTGGATATGCAGGAAGCCCTGGAGTCCCACGCCTATACGCTGGGTGGAAGCGATTATTGCGCTCCCGCACAACTGGTGGGGGATTTCATCAAAAACAAACCCTCCAGCAAACTGGGTGAAGTCGAGCCTTCCTACAAACCGGGTATCAAGCTGGGCGATCTTGCACCTTCGCTGCCGCCCTACGCCATAGACGCCATTCGCGAGGCGCTGCCGGCTTTCGGCAAGCAGATCCGGGGCTTCGACCGCAAAGATGCCATCCTGACCGGCATTGAAACCCGCACCTCCTCACCGGTGCGCATCACCCGGGACCGCACGACCCTGCAAAGCCTGAATACACGAGGCCTTTACCCGGCAGGCGAAGGAGCCGGCTATGCCGGCGGCATCCTCTCGGCCGGCGTAGACGGCATCAAGGTTGCCGAGGCCCTGGCCATGGCCATGCTGGAAGACCTGAAAGCCAAGGGTGGAACACCATCGTGAAGCTGGACGACATCAAAAAACTGCACCAGAAAAAATACCGGCAGGCACTGGGTCACTATCTGGTAGAAGGGGAACACCTGGTACTCGAACTGCAGAAAGCAGCGGGCCGCCAGCCCGCGCTAAGCACTTCAGAGCTGTATGTAACCGGCGCCCATGAACATTGGCAAAGCCCGTTCAGAACCCATCGCATCAATGATCGCCAGATGGCCCAGCTCGCTGATACCCGGACCCCCCAGGGGATTCTGGCTGTGGTGCCTATGCCGGACAATGACCTTGAGCCAGTGCCGGAACCGGGCGAAAAGGCCATCTACCTGCACGAAGTTCAGGACCCCGGAAATCTCGGAACAATTTTACGCACTCTGGCCTGGTTTGGAGGGTTTCGCTGCCTGCTGAGCCCTGGCAGCGTAGACCCTTACAACCCTAAAGTTGTACGTGCCAGTATGGGCGCTATCTTCCATATACCGCTGGAAACCGAGGTATCCCTGGGCAGCCTGAACCACCGCTACAAATCCATTGCCTGCCTCGACCTTCAGGGTGAGAAACTGACAGCAAAGTCTTTCGGCCAGCATGACTGTTACCTGTTTGGTAACGAAGCCCGTGGCGTTCCGGGCGAAGCACTGGCTCAGCTGGCAGCGGCGCCCTATACCATCCCGGGCAAAGGCGAAATCGAATCCCTCAATCTGGCCTCAGCGGTCAACATGTGTGCCTATGAGCTGGTACGCAACGCCTGACAGCCTTCTTTCAGACGCTCAGGATGGCGTATTGCGACAATCATGGTGGTGGTTATCGCCATTGCCTGTAGCAAGCTAAACAGACATGCTCAGAGCTCGGCCCCTGAACGGACAGGCAACAATAATGGAACGCTACCTCAAGCCCACTGATTTTTTTGACTACAATCAGCCCGACCTGAAAGCCTGGATTGCGGCCCGGCTTGACGGTGTGCCAGAGGAACCGGTAGAACAGGCGAAAGCCCTGTATCTCGCGACCCGGGACGGCGTGAGCTACAACCCTTATGTATTCTCCCCTGAGCCCGAAACCTTCAGCGCCAGCTATGCCCTCAGAACCGGCGAAAGCTACTGCATCCCCAAGGCAGTATTGCTCGGCGCGGCAGCACGATCCATAGGCATCCCGAGTCGCCTGGGCCTTGCTGATGTGCGCAACCACCTATCAAGCCCGAAACTGATTGAATGGCTGCGCTCGGACATTTTTCGCATGCACGGCTATATCGAACTTTACCTGAATGGTCACTGGGTCAAGGCCACACCTGCTTTCAACAGGCAGCTATGCGAATTGATGAGCGTAGAGCCTCTGGAATTTGACGGTGTGAATGATTCAGTTTTCCAGGAATACACCAAAGCAGGTCAGGCACACATGGAATACGTCAACGACCATGGCGTATTTGATGACCTTCCCCACAACTTCATTTTGTCCGGGGTCCGGAACGCCTACCCTCACCTGTTCCCGGAGTCGGGTGCAGAACTCATGCAGGGGCCGAGCAGCAGCCTGGAAACGGATATCGAGTAAGCCTCAATGAGAGCATTGGTGAATTCGTTTATCAGTTCATCGGCGCCTGGCCTGCTTTCAGATTTTTCGGGCTCAGACACACGGCTGAAACGGCTGAAATCCACGCTTCTCCATTGCTCACGATCCATAATTTTCTCAATTATATCAACGTTGTTTATGTCGGCAGGCTGGAGCTGGTAACTAAGCACAGTTGACGACCTGTCGTCCGAAAAATCGAACCCGTAGTGATAGTCGTGCAATAGCAGGAGGACCAGACCGCCGCCCATAAAATGGCGACCAAAACTAACCGCAAGGTCACCGCTACGGATCGCCGCAAGTGCCTCGGGTTCCCAGTCGAAACCACCGATCACAACATCCTTGCCTGGTAGTCTTCCTGCCTTCCTTGCGGCTTTAACAGCTCCCAGCGCCATCCCGTCACTGGCACTCCAGATCCCTGTGGCCTGCGGATGACGACGTAGCAATACCAGAGTCTTCACTGCGGCAAGTTCGCGATCCCACTCTGCATCCACCAACTGCAAAAGCTTGCTTTGACTGGCATCAACAGTGCTCATAAGCCCTTGCTGCCGGTCTTTGGCAGCGGATGAATCAAGGGTTCCGGAGAGTGCAATCAGCGGTACCGGCTGCCCCGGCCCGATCAGGCCCAGACGTTGGGACTGCTGTTCAAGAAGGATCGCTAAATTGCGACCCGCGGCAGCATCGTCAGACATCACGTGCCCAATCCAGTTAGGCAGCGTTTCTCTCGGCAGCCCGACGGAGGCCCTGGTGGCGTCCGGAATTCCAGTATTAAATGTGAAAACCTTAACACCCACCTCATTGGCGTACCTGAGCATTCGGGTGGTTACCTGCTCCTTGCACATGAACACAAGATAGTCGGGTTTGTTTTCACGACTGAGCACATCGTCAGCTATCTGGAGGTAACTGTAACGGTGACCATTGCGGTCCAACAGAACCTCAAGATTCAGGTCCAGATCCGCAGCCACTTCTGTCATGAAACCGGAAACCATGTGCCAGAAAGGGGAATCATCAGGCGACAAAAAAACAACGTCAGGGCGCGAACCAACCTGCACAGCTGCTCCCAGGCCAGAGCAACCCATTGACAAGTATAGGGAAAAGGTCAGCATCAGTATCGGGCGATAAAACATACAAACCCCCACTTCTGAAACGTCCGCATTGTTATTGTAGTAGTGTCTTCAAGCTACCGAGCATCAGAATCAGACGCAAGCACGAACTCGAATGAATACCTCAGCTCTCTCACTGCACCCGAAGAGGCCAGTTCCCGAAAACAAAAAAGGGCAACGGATCTCTCCGCTGCCCTTCGCATTATCTGCAAACCCTGATCAGATTTTACTCAACAGAATTACGGATCAGGAAATCGAAGGCACTCAAAGCCGCCTTGGCCCCTTCACCCATGGAGATCACAATCTGCTTGTAGGGCACAGTCGTTGCGTCACCGGCCGCGAAGACACCGGGGATAGATGTTTCGTTACGGTCATTAATGATGATCTCACCATGCTGGCTCAGCTCTATATCACCTTTAAGCCACTCGGTATTGGGCACCAGGCCAATCTGAACAAATACACCTTCAAGAGCCACGCGATGGCTTTCGCCTGTGTTGCGATCCGTGTAGGTCAGACCACTGACCTTGCCATTTTCACCAATCACTTCGGTGGTCTGGCCAGAGGTGATAATGTCCACATTGTTCAGACTCCGAAGTTTCTTCTGCAGCACCTCGTCAGCCCGCATTTCAGCACCGAACTCAATCAGCGTGACATGGCCGACAATACCCGCCAGGTCGATGGCCGCTTCCACGCCGGAGTTACCGCCACCAACCACTGCAACATGTTTGCCTTTGAACAAAGGTCCGTCACAGTGCGGGCAGTACGCCACACCTTTGTTACGGTATTCATCTTCACCCGGGACACCCAGCGGGCGCCAGCGAGCGCCGGTAGACAAAACAACCGTGCGGGCCTTGAGCGATGCACCGTTTGCCAGACGGATCTCATGGGGCATCCCGCGCCGGGTGGCCGGGATAAGCTTTTCGGCGTGCTGCATATTCATGATATCCACGTCGTACTCTTTGACGTGCTGTTCCATCGCCGAAACCAGTTTCGGACCTTCGGTATAGGGAACAGAAATCAGGTTTTCGATACCCATAGTGTCGGCAACCTGACCACCAAAGCGATCAGCTGCAATACCTGTAGAAATACCTTTTCGGGCAGCATATATGGCCGCCGCTGAGCCAGCAGGGCCGCCACCGATCACCAGCACTTCAAAAGTATCTTTTTCGTTGATCTTCCCGGCTTCTTTTTCGTCAGACCTGGTGTCCAGCCTGGCAACTATCTCTTCCAGTGTCATACGTCCCTGGCCCCAGGGCTCGCCGTTCAGGTAAACACTGGGAACCGCCATCACCTCACGCTTTTCCACTTCATCCTGAAACAGGGCCCCGTCAATAGCTGTGTGCCGGACGCCAGGGTTAAGAACACTCATCAGATTCAGGGCCTGAACAACGTCAGGACAGTTCTGGCAGGACAAGGAAAAGTAGGTTTCAAATTCATAGTCGCCGTCCAGTTGCTGAATCTGCTCAATAACCTCCTGCGACGCCTTTGAGGGGTGTCCGCCCACCTGTAGCAGAGCCAAAACCAGTGACGTAAACTCATGCCCCATAGGGATGCCGGCAAAGCGAACACCTGTATCGCTGCCAATGCGGTTTATCGCAAAGGATGGCCGACGTACATCATTCGACTCCTCGGTGCGCAAACTGATTTTGCTGGACATGGGTTCGATTTCTTCCAGAAGCTGCTTTAACTCCTGGGACTTATCACTATCGTCATAGGCAGCTACAAGCTCAATCGGCTGCTGCAGTTTTTCCATGTAAGCTTTCAGTTGCTGCTTGATATTGGCGTCCAACATGTAAAGGTTCTCCCTCTCGATTCCTGGATTGATCGTTTGAATTTCTGAATTCAAAGTGATCTTTGATTTGGATATGTTCAAACGATACGGCCTGGCAATAAAATGCTCAAATTAATTGATCAAAACCGATTAATAGGAAAGCACTATCAAGTGAAGATTGAGGTGCCTCTTAAAAGACCCCAGGTGTGGTGAAAGGACGAATGGCGCATACCCATACAGGCCAGACACCGGTACCATACCAAAGGACGTTGTGACGCCACCCTTTTGCACTCAGGACAAGTAACACATGTTTCCAGACCGTTTTCACTCAGTCCAGGACGGACGCGTACATATTTCTGCATCCCAGGCCAGCCTGTTCGCCAAGGAAGTAGCGGGAGATTTCAATCCGATTCACGACCCTGATGCCCGCCGGTTCTGCGTTCCCGGAGACTTGCTTTTTGCAGTAGTGGTCGCGCGTTTCGGGCTTTCCCGCAACATGACATTCCAGTTTCGTGCGTTGCTGGGTGGCGGCGTACCTCTGGAGTTCCGGGAAAACGATGACGAAACCATTGAAGTGTGCGACCAGAATGGCAAAGTCTATCTGGAAGTAACACGCAGTGGCGAGGTAACCCGGGACAGGCAGGTTATCGAAGAATTTGTTCGCTGCTACGTGGCAGCCTCCGGCAAGAACTTCCCTCACACTCTGAAGCCACTGATGGAATCGAAAGGTGTGATGTTCAACCCGGATCGCCCCATGGTGATGTATGCGAGCATGAGCCTTACCCTGGACAGTCTGGATGCCGCCTCTCCGGAACTGGAACTGCATAACGCAGACCTGGAAGCGAATGGCAAGCGCGGCAATGTCACGCTTGAGTACCGACTGCTCTCCAACGGCAACTCCGTGGGAGAAGTGACGAAACATCTGGTATTGGGCAGTCTTCGACCCTATTGCCAGGATGCCATGGCGGAAGTGATAGAAGAGTTCTATCGCCTGAAAGCGCGTGGATCCCGGTATGGTGTCGATACCGCCAGTTCCTGATACAGATCACCCGCGCATACAGGATATACGGCTACAATGATCTTTCCGAACGTCGCATTATCGTGGGTGGAAGATCATGGCCAGCCAACGCTCACCAAAAGAGCCGGTTTCCTCTTACCGGCTATCTCCCGACGCCGTCATTGATGCTCTGGGGAGCAATAAACACCAAGGCCTTGATGACCATGAAGCCCGGCACCGCCTGGAACAGGATGGCCCGAACGAATTAACAGCCGCCAGGCCCGTGCCAGGCTGGCGAAAACTACTCGCCCAGTTCACCGACACCCTGGTTATTCTGCTTTTGCTCGCTGCGGCCATCTCTGTAGGCCTGTGGCTGATAGAGCGAGACTCCCCTCTTCCTTATGAAGCCATTGCAATTCTGGCCATTGTTCTCTTTAACGCCGCCATGGGCTATATCCAGCAGGCGCGTGCAGAACAGGCAGTGGCAGAACTGCAGCAAATGTCTGCCGCCCAGGCCCGGGTAATACGGGGTGGCCAGCAGCAAAGCATTCCGGCGACCCGGCTGGTGCCCGGTGATATTATCCTTGTTGAAGAAGGCGACACGGTTCCGGCGGATTGCCGGCTGATTCAGTCCATTTCCCTGCAAACCTCCGAAGCAGCCCTGACTGGTGAAAGCCTTCCGGAATCCAAAGACCCTGAAACCATCATCAGCGACGCCCCTGTCGGCGATCGCCAGAATATGATTTTCAGCGGCACCACGGTTACCTATGGTCGTGGCACTGCGGTGGTAACAGCAACTGGCATGCAATCACAGATGGGCCGGATTGCGGGCATGCTGGAACAAGCTCCACCTGAGACCACCCCCTTGCAGAAGGATCTGGCCCGGGTCGGCAGAATGCTGGGGCTGGCAGTCATCGCGATTGCAGTGGTGATGATTTTCACCATTATCCTGGCAGAGCACGTCACCAGTTTTTCTACCCTGTTCGATGTACTTATTCTTGGTGTGGCTCTGGCCGTAGCCGCAGTGCCTGAGGGTTTACCGGCCATAGTAACGGCCGTCCTCGCCCTTGGCGTGCAGCGTATGGCCCGCCGTAATGCCATTGTCCGACACCTGGCTGCCGTGGAAACACTGGGGGCGGCCAATGTGATCGCTTCCGACAAGACAGGCACTCTCACCCGCAACGAAATGACCGTGCGAGCCATAGTGACAGCCAGTGGACGGATAACACTGGGGGGCACAGGGTATGAGCCAACAGGTGATATTACCGTGCATGACACCTCCCCAAGTAATAGTGCTGAGACTATCAGTGAGCCTTTGCGTATGGAGCTGGAGCGGGCTCTGACCGTGGGCGACCGTGCAACCAATGCCGTTCTGCAGGAAAGCCGGGGCCAGTGGACTGTTCAGGGTGACCCGACCGAAGGTGCACTGGTGGTTGCGGCACGCAAAGCCGGGCTGACAGAAGCCATACTGGACGCTCGCTACGACCGGGTTGGTGAAGTGCCGTTTTCTTCAGAACGCAAAATGATGTCCACACTTCACACCGACAGCCAGCGCAAAGGGTATATCCAGGTATTTACCAAGGGCGCGCCGGATGTTCTTCTCGGCCGCTGTAACCGCGAGCGCGTGGGTGACAGCAGTCGCGCACTGACACCAGAGCGTCGTACCAGTATTCTGCAAGCCAACGAAGAACTGGCCGGTGAGGCACTTCGCACTCTGGGTGTTGCCGCGAGGTATATTCCGGAAGAGGGCTTTGAGCCGGATGATATCGATGAGGACCTCGAAGAGGATCTGATATTCGTTGGCCTTATTGGCATGATCGACCCCCCTCGGGAAGAAGCGAAAGCTGCCGTTGCACACGCCCGCTCAGCAGGTATCCGACCAGTGATGATCACCGGCGACCACCCGGTTACAGCCGCTGTTATCGGCAAAGAGCTGGGCATCTGCACGGATGGCCGCGCTGTTACCGGGGCAGAAATAGATGCCATGACGGATGAGGTTCTGCTACGGACGGTAGAGGAAGTCTCCGTTTATGCCAGAGTTAACCCGGAGCATAAACTGCGGATAGTAAAAGCTCTTCAGAACGGGAAAAACATCGTCGCTATGACCGGCGATGGCGTGAACGACGCGCCCGCTCTGAAGACCGCAGATATTGGCGTTGCCATGGGTATTACCGGCACGGATGTGTCACGCAAGGCCTCGGATATCATTCTGGCAGACGACAACTTCGCCACCATTGTTGCAGCCGTCGAGGAAGGCCGGGCTATTTTCGCGAACATCCGCAAATTCCTGCGTTACCTGCTGTCTTCAAACATCGGCGAGGTAATGACCATGTTTTTCGGTGTACTTCTGGCTGATACGCTCGGTCTGACCACAAACGGCGCAGGCCTGGCCCTGCCCCTGTTGGCGACCCAGATCCTCTGGATCAACATGGTAAGCGATGGTGCTCCAGCTCTGGCACTCGGACTGGACCCAGGCGACCGGGAAGCAATGACCAGACCACCAAGATCCCGGAATGAAGGTGTGCTCACACTCACTATGTGGGCAGGAATTGTTTTCGTTGGCATTATTACCGCAGCTGGCACGCTCCTCGTACTCGACGCCTCCATGCCCGGCGGCCTGATCCCGGGCACCGGCAGTCTCTCCTATGGCCAGACCATGGCCTTCACTACTCTGGTGTTGTTCTCACTGTTTACCGTCTTTATTTCGCGGTCCGACGAGCAAAGCGCCTTCGCTGGACTCTTGTCCAATCTCTGGTTATGGGCGGCGGTGGGCGTGTCACTGTTACTGCAAATAGCTGTGGTCTACCTGCCCTTCCTGCAGAAAGCCTTTTCCACCGTCAGCCTCAGCCTTGAGGACTGGCTATTCTGCACAGCCATTGCCAGCTCCGTATTATGGCTGCGGGAACTGACCAAGCTGATCACCCGCCGGCGCAAAAAAGGCACTGGCAGCAGCACTGCCCCTTGCAGCGGGCATTAATCTGAACGTCTGAATGCAAAAAACCCCGGAAGACCGGGGTTTTTTACTAATAACAGGCCCGCACTACGGGCCTGTATTAAATGGTCCTTTTCAGAAAGAACCTTAGATCTTGCCAACCAGATCCAGTGAAGGAGACAGAGTTGCTTCGCCTTCCTTCCACTTGGCCGGGCAGACTTCACCCGGATGGTTGCGCACGTACTGAGCAGCTTTCACTTTACGCATCAGGTCAGACGCATCGCGGCCAATACCTTCTGCAGTGATTTCCATTGCCTGGATTACACCATCAGGATCGATCAGGAAAGTAGCACGGTCCGCCAGGCCCTGGCCTTCACGCATCACACCAAAGTTGTTGGTGATGGTACCGTTCTGGTCACCGACCATGTAGTACTGGATTTTGCCAATAGTTTCAGAGCTATCGTGCCAGGCTTTGTGGGTGAAGTGGGTGTCTGTGGAAACAGAGAACACTTCAACGCCCATCTTCTGCAGTTCTTCATACTTGTCAGCAACGTCGCCCAGTTCAGTAGGGCACACGAAGGTAAAGTCAGCCGGGTAGAAGAAGAATACAGACCACTTGCCTTTCACATCTGCTTCAGAAATTTCAACGAACTCGCCCTGTTTGAAAGCGGTTGCGTTAAACGGTTTGATTTCGCTGTTGATCACGCCCATTGAAAAACACTCCTGTTGGTTCGTTTGCGTGTTGATGAATCTACGGTCACTACATTAACCAATGAGTCAACTTCAGGAAAATTGATTATTCCCAACCTCTTCATAGGCAGTACCTATTTTCTGTATCCGCCTTGCCGAACATGCGTTTACCACGGCCCGACAACGTAACCGAGTTTTTCCGGGAGCCAAAGCGCAATGCCCGGCATCAGCGCCACCAGTATGAGGCTCACACTCATTGCGGCAATGAAGATTAACGCCCAGCCAATGGTATGCTCCAGGCGAATATTCGCAATACGTGTTGTAACCATCAAGTTAACGGCCACAGGCGGCGTAAACTGGCCAATCGCAATGTTCATGGCCAGCAGGATACCAAACCACACCGGATTCCAGCCAAAGTGGTTCATCAGCGGCAATACAATTGGAATAAGGATCAGATAGATCGACACCGCATCAAGCAGCATGCCTGCAATCAGCACCAGTACCATTACCAGGCCCAACAGCACCCAGCCGTTTTCGGAAAGTGACAGCAACGCATCCGCCAGGTGCTGGAAGGTACCCAGAGTCGTACCTGCCCACGCAAAAATGCCCGCTAGCGCAATGATCAGCATGACCACACCAGAGGTCACAGCAGCGTCGGTCATCAGATCAAACAAACTGCGCAAGCTCAGGTTGCGGTATACAAAGCTGCCCACAATTATCCCGTATGCCACAGCAACTACAGCAGCTTCCGTAGGCGTAAACAGCCCGGAGCGCAGACCTCCCAGAATGATGATCGGGGCAAAAAGAGCTGGTAATGCCGCCTTGAAGCTGGGCCAGAAAGGCGGGCGCTCAGAGGTTTCCGGACTTTCCCAGCCAAACTTGCGGGCCAGATACAGAGCCGGCACCAGCAAGGACAGACCAGCCAGAATGCCCGGAAACAGCCCGGCGGCAAACAGCGCACGCAAATCCACACCGGGTACCACGATAGAATAGAGAATCAGCGCAATCGAAGGCGGAATCAGGATAGCGGTAGAAGATGATGCGGCGATCAACGCTGCGGAAAATGGCTGAGGGTAACCCGCCTTACGCATGCTGGGCAGCATTACCATAGCCACTGCGGCCGCATCTGCCGGACCGGACCCGCTCATTCCGCCCATAATCAGGCAAACGAGAACGGCCACAACGGTCAGGCTGCCGTGACGGGGGCCGATAATCGCCTGGGCAAAACGCACCAGACTGGCGGCCACTCCAGCGCGCTCAAAAATAAGTCCGGTAAGAATAAACAGAGGTATCGCGATAAGCGGGTACTTCGCCACACTGTTATAAGTGTTGGTACCGAAGGTGGCAAGCATGTCGGGGGACAACCCGGAAACAATGCCCACGAGCCCACCAAACCCCAACGCGATGGCTACGGGAACACCCAACAACAACGCCAGCAGGAAGCCGCCGATCATCAACAGGTCAGGACTCATGGATTACCTCCGGATCTTTCTTGCCACGCAGGCGGTCATTGAGGTTTTGAGTCATCCGGAAAATGATCGCCGCCGTCATCAGTGGCAACCATGCCACATAAATCCAGTTTGGCAGTCCTAACCCCGGGGACAGGGACTCCCATTCGTATTCCTGCATCGCAAAAATGACGCCATACCAGGTAGTCACCCCCATAACCGCCACGCCTGTAAGCCATTGCAGTACAAACAGCCCTTTCAAAGCAGCCGGCGGCAGATAATGCTCGATCAGCTCAATTCGTATGTGCTGATTGTTTCGGGCCGCTACCGCTGCGCCGGCGAAAGTGAGCAGCACCAGAAGAAACACCGAAAACTCTTCGGTAAACGCAAAGGAAGCATCAGTGGTGTAGCGAACAATCACGTTGCCAAGACTGATCACACAAATCGTAATCAGGGCCACAGACGCTAACCAGGCTTCCGGCCGGAACTTCGGGGGTCGGGAGGACATGAAAACTCCGATTGAAAAAACTACCCTGGCAAAGAGCCCGCCGGAACCGACGGGCACTCTGACAGGTATGTTTTACTGATTGCGGTTAGCGACAGCAGACTGAGCCTGCTTCACCAGATCTTCACCAATGCGAGGTGTCCATTTTTCATAAACAGAGCGGGTTGCCTTCACAAACGCGTCGTGCTGCGCCGGGCTCAACTCAGTTACTGTAACGCCACGATCCTTGATGGCCTGCAGCGTGGCCTCAAGCTCACTACGGGATTTTTCTATCTCCCACTTGCCAGCATCCACAGCCGCTTGCTTCAGAAGCGCCTGGTCTTCTGCATTGAACTGGCCCCACACACGGTTACTGACAGCGAATACCAGCGGGTCAGCCATGTAGTGCCACAGCGTCAGGTGCTCCTGTCCGACCTGATCAATACGCGCAACATCAAAAACCGAAAGAGGGTTTTCCTGACCATCAACCGCACCAGTAGTCAGTGCCGGCTTGGCATCTGCCCAGCTCATCTGCGTGGGATTAGCACCCAGTTCGGTGAAGGTGTCCTGGAACAGCGGCGAGCCTACAACCCGGATTTTCAGGCCTTCCAGATCTGCAGGGTCGCTGATCGCAAGTTTGGAGTTGGAAAGTTCGCGGAAACCATTCTCGCCCCAGGCCAGAGGTGTTACACCACGCTTTTCAATCGCCTCGAACACGGCCTTGCCAGCTTCACCCTGGGTTATTGCATCAATGGCTGCGTTATCCGGCATCAGGAATGGCAGGGAAAAGAGGTTCAGCTCAGGAACCTGAGGTGACCAGTTGATGGTAGAACCCACCGCCATATCAATCAACCCGGAGCGCATGGCAGAAAACTCTTTGGTCTGATCCCCGGAAACCAGCTGGGAATTGCTGTAAATCTTCATGTTGATACGCCCCTCGGAGCGTTCTTTGACCAGCTCGACCCACTTGTCGGCAGCCTGCCCCCAGGGAAACGCCGACGGAAGTACTGTAGAAACTGTGTATTCATCTTTGTACTGAGCCTGAGCTACAGAACTGAGTAGCAGAGTGGCCGCAGCAACAGCAACCAATGAGCGGGATTTCAGCATTTTGTTTTCCTTTTTATTTGGCATGGGGAACTCCACGACGGGACAATGAACACGTCGCGCAATGGGAGATTATAGGAGGCGGCGTTGTTGTGACGCAAAACAAAAACACAGCTAACTCCATCTATCTCTTAACTTCACCGGATTTCTGGCTGATTACAGTTCTGTTGTTTTTATTTGCATGGGGCTATACCCGTCTACAATAAGCAGGATATGAAACCGGTAAAAACGGATGCAGCGATGGAAGGCAACGAGCATACTGAGCTCAGCAACAACCAGGAAAACAACAGCACTGCGACCCCGCCGGAGCTTCTTCGCGCCGTTAACGTCCGCAGTCTGTCACTGGTAATTCTCACCAGCATAGCTACCCTCTTTTTTATTGACTGGGCACAAGCCGTACTGCTTCCTTTGGTAGTTGCTGTAATGATCAGCTACGCACTGGACCCACTGGCATCAACACTGGATCGGCTCAGAATCCCCAGACCACTGAGTGCTGCCATCGTGATGATCCTGATGCTCGGTGCTATTTCCGCGGCGAGCATCCCTCTGCAACGCGAAGCCATGGCCATGCTGGACAAGGTTCCGATGGCCATCAGCGAGTTCCAGCGCAAAGAAGCCAGGTCGCCTGACACTGAAGAAGGCATCATGGAGAAGGCCCAGGCTGCAGCAAAGAAAATCGAGGAATCGGCCACTCAGGACCAGAACAGCAGGAATCCCGCCCACGAGGGCGTAACCCCCGTTCGGGTAGTGGATAAACCCATGGATATTCAGGAATACGTGTTAAGGGGGGCGCCTGCGGCAATCGTGCTCGTGTCCCAGCTTTTCTCGGTACTGCTGCTGGTGTATTTCATACTGGCAGCCGGATCACTTTATAAGCGCAAAGTTGTAAGAATTTCCGGCCCTTCGTTCGGACGAATGCGCAAGGCTGCCAGAATCATGGCCGAATTCCACCATCAGGTGCGCCGCTTCCTGTTTGTCATGCTGATTGGCGCTCTGTTTGTGGGGGTGCTGACCTGGCTGGCGTTTCTGGCGCTGGGGGTGGAGCAGGCCATGCTGTGGGGAGTTGTAGCAGGGGTAGCCAGCGCAATCCCCTATCTGGGACCCTTTCTGGTGCTCATTGGCACCGGCGTTGCAGCCTTCCTTCAGTTTGGAGAGGTAAACATGACCATCATTGTGGCCGGCACTTCGCTGGTGGTCACCAGTATTCAGGGATACCTGCTGACTCCCTGGCTGACCAGCCAGGTTTCAAGCCTCAATGCGGTGGCAATCTTTATCGGGCTTCTGTTCTGGGGCTGGCTCTGGGGCCCTGTTGGACTGGTCATCGCGACACCACTCCTCATGATCATCAAAACCCTGTGCGATCATGTTGTAAATCTGCGCCCTGTAGGCGAACTGCTGGGAAAATAAAGCCCGGGCTGCCATCCCCCCCTTGTTTATGGGCCGTAAATGTTTGTGCGCTCGTGGCCTTTGCGGACGCATCCCTGCGCTCCACTGATTTCGCTGCCTGAAATCAATGTGATATGTTGTCATGAAAGGTACGTATAACAACTAATAAATTCGGGAAATCAACCGCCCAGGTCTTTTATGGCTCAGAAGCTGAGTATGTTGGGGAGCGTAATTCTTCCTCTTGCGATCATTGTCACGACTGGCTGCAGCCAGGGCAACTCTGGTTCTGATGCCGTTGCGGAACAACCAGAACCGCTGGCCACCCCCGCTCAGACCGGCGTGCTGGAAGTAGCCACGCGCAATGGCTCCACCACCTACTATCTCGACCGGCATGAAAACCCGACCGGACCGGAATACAGTCTGATCTCGCAGTTTGCAGCCAGCAAGGGCTGGACCGTCAACTGGACCATGTACGATTCGACCGCTGCCGTACTGAAAGCCCTGGAATCCGGCAAGACCCACATGGCCGCCGCGGGGCTGACGCACCTGCCTTCACGCAGCCAAAAGTTCACTCGCGGCCCCGCCCATACTGAAATTACCGAACAACTGGTGTGCCATCGGGAGATGCGTCCGATGCCCCGGCTGCCAGAAAGCATATCCAGCGTAAACATCACGGTAACAGCCGACTCCAGCTATGTGGAAACACTGAACAGGCTTGCCAGCATCCACGAAGGCATCACGTTTACCGAAGACGACAGTAAAACAACAGAAGTTCTGCTGTCCGATGTGGCCCGACAGGCTATCGACTGTACCGTGGCCGACTCCAACATTGTTCAGGTAATGCGTCGCCACTTCCCCCACCTGGAAGTGGCCATGAACCTGAGCCAGGGCAACAACCTCGGGTGGTACCTGCCGGCAGGCTCAGATGAACTGGCCGGCACTGCACAGGAATGGATGAACAGTCCCGAGGGCGACAAAGCCATGGACTACGTCGAAAGCCACTATTACGCCTACATTGGCGAGTTTGATTTTGTGGACCTGAGAGCACTCAACCGCCGTATCAACGACCGGCTTCCCGGCTTGATTGGTCAGTTCTCCGAAGCTGAAACAACCACCGGAATGCCGGCGGATCTTCTGGCAGCACTGGCTTATCAGGAGTCCCACTGGGACCCCTCTGCCATATCCCCAACAGGAGTCCGCGGCATCATGATGCTGACACGCAGGACAGCGGAATCTCTGGGCGTGATGGATCGCCTCGACCCCGTAGCCGCCATCGATGCAGGCGCCCGCTACCTGGCTGACCGCCACCGCAGGCTCCCGGATACCATTCCCGAACCAGACCGCACATTTCTTGCGCTGGCCAGCTACAACATTGGCCGCGGGCACCTGCTGGATGCCCGCCAGCTGGCAAGGGAGCTGGGCAAGAATCCGGATTCCTGGGACGACATGAAAGAAGTGCTGCCATTAAAGGCAGATAAACGCTACTACCCAAACACTCGCTACGGCTACGCACGGGGTTATGAACCTGTGCATTATGTGCAACGCATCCGGAATTATCGGGATGTCATCAGCTCGGCCTTTGACTAGCCTTCAATAGACTTTTTCCACGCCTTCCGGGCGGGTTTTGAAACGTTTGTGCAGCCACAGGTACTGATCAGGCTGTTCACGGATAGCCTCCTCAATATAGCGGTTCCAGACCTGGGTATCGTTATGCTTGTCGGCGCCGAAGCCAGCCTGCACTGGTGAGAAGACCACACGATAGCGTCCATCAGGCATTCGCAGGTGGCTTACGCAAACCACGGCAGCACCGGATACTTTGGCGATATAACTTGGGGAAGTAATGCATCCGGTTTCAACGCCGAAAAAAGGTACGAACAGCTCGGTTTTTTTACCGAAATCCTGGTCGCAGGCAAACCAGACTTCACCGCCCTTCTTCAGAAAAGACACCATTGGCCGCAATTCACGCTTGGTGAACGGCCGGATACCAAAATGGCGGCGCCGGCCATTTTCGATCATACGGTCAATAACCGGATTATTGTTGGGCCTGTATACGTACCCGGGGTTTTTCAGGTGGCAGGCAACAAGCGGTAACGCAAAATCAAAAATACTGTAATGACCGCCAATCAACAGTACGCCCCGGCCCTTGCTCCGGGCCTCCTCAAGATGCTCCAGCCCCTGCACCTCTGTAGCTTTATAATAAGGAGACATATCCCGCCACCAGGCATGGATGCTTTCCAGAAAACCGCGAGTGCAGGCGATGAAATTATCCTGCACCAGTTTTGCCCGGGCTTCCTTGTCCAGGTCGGGAAAGCAGATAGCCAGATTACGGTCAGCAACGCGGGCGCGGGATTTCAGTTTTCTGTTCAGGAAACGGCCCAGCGTTTTCCCCAGCTTTTGCTTGGAAGACATCGGCAAAAACGACAACAGATACAGCGTAAATACCAGCGCCCACGAGGGCCATAAGCGCGGATGCCAAAGCGGCAATTTGTGTTTTTTGGAAAACCTGCTCATACATCAAAGCCTGCTCAAATAGGGTCGTGAGCGTGACACAATCACGACCCTTAGTGTACTACCTGCACCGGTCAATCAAGAGGAGCATGTCCCAAATCAGGGACCGGACAATCTCATGGTGCCAGTTTACCCTTGAAACACTCAGGCCGAGCCAGCCCAAGATGGCTGCGCAAGGTACTGCCCTGATATTCCTTACGGAAAAGACCACGGTTTTGCAGTTCCGGCACCACCTGTTCAATAAAGTCCTCAATGCCGGAGGGCAAAAACGGTGGCATCAGATTGAACCCATCGGCGCCTTCGTTGTTGAACCAGTGTTCCATCTTATCGGCAATCTGTTCCGGAGTGCCCACCATGGTGCAGTGGCCTCCTCCCGCAGCCAGCCGACCCAGCAACTGACGCAGGCTGGGCTTCTCGGTTTCGATAATCCGCAGAATGGTACTGTAGCGCCCCTGGGGCCCGCTGAACTCTTCAAGCGAAGGCAGAGGGGGGACAGGTGCATCCAGATCCCAGCCGGAACAATCCTGATCAATAAACATGGCCAGCTGGCGCAGAGACGCATCAGCAGGCAGAAGCTCATCCAGCTCGCGCTGCTTTGCCAGTGCTTCCGCTTCGGTAGGTGCCACATAGGTAACCAGCCCCGGCATAACCGGCACCGTAGCGCCACGGCCGGCCGCTTTTACCCGTCGCTTGATATCACGGTAATAGCTTTGCGCCGCTGGCAGGTCGTAAGCCACTGCATAGATAGCCTCAGCACATCTGGCCGCCAGCTCGCGGCCCTGCTCCGAAGCTCCAGCCTGAAACAGCACCGGGTGCCCCTGCACCGGGCGAGGCACATTCAGTGGCCCGTCTACGCGGAAAAACTCTCCCCGATGGTTTATCGGTTGTACCTTGTCCGGGTCGGCATAATGGCCTTTCCGGTCAAACATCAGTGCATCGTCAGCCCAGGAATCCCACAACCCCAACACTGCCTGCACGAACTCGTCAGCACGACGGTAGCGCTCCGCATGGCCTGGCATAGATTCATAGCCGTGGTTGCGTGCTTCCACATCAAACATCGAAGTAACCACATTCCAGCCAATCCGCCCGCCGGAAATGTGATCCAGCGAAGCAACAAGGCGGGCCGCATGAAACGGGGTGTAAAAGGTGCTGGAAACCGTGCTGATGAACCCGATGTTTTCGGTGGCCCTGCTCATGGCAGCAATGGCCGTAAGTGGTTCCAGATACCACCAGCTGCCATCGGAGACGTTACCTGCAGTGTTGCTGTCAGCAAAAAACACTGCATCCAGTTTGCCGCGTTCTGCGGTTTGCGCCAGACGTTCGTAATAGCGGATATCACCCAGCTGCTCTACTGCCGATTCCGGGTGACGCCAGGCAGCCCTGTGGTGGCCGCAGCCCATCAGAAACAGGTTCAGATGCATCATGCGCTGATCAGATGATGAAGCTGCCATCAGTTTTTCACCAGTCCGCCATCAACCACAAGGTTCTGCCCGGTAACGGACCGCGCCCACGGCGAGGCAAAAAACAACGTGGCATCGGCAAACTCTGCCGGCGTGGTTACCCGCCGTAAGGGTGTGCTGGCGGCAATAAAATCGAACACAGCCTCAGGCGTAGCGGCGGACGCATCGGTGGTACGCAGCAGACCGCCAGACACCATATTCACAGTGATATTATCTGGTCCAAGATCCTGTGACAGGGTGCGGGTAAGCGACAGCAACGCCGCTTTACCGGCAGTGTAATCATGGTAGGGCACAACCGGATTCTGGAACAGATTGGTTCCAACATTCACTATGCGGCCAAAACCCGCTTCGCGCATGCCATCCAGCGCCGCCTGAGTAGTATTCAGGGCACCACCCACCACTCCGGAAAACTGTTGATTCATGTCTTCCCAGGTCAGCTGGTCTGCATTTGCACGGGCATCACCGTTAAACGAAAAATCCGGCAAGGCATTATTGATCACCGTGGTCACTGGCATACCAAAATGCTGCTGAGCGGAAGCAAACATAGCCTTTACTGCTTTGCGGTCAGTAACGTCTGCCTGCACCGCCAGCGCCCGTTCCGGAGCTTCAGCGGCCAGTTTTTCAGCCGCGTCGGCACTGTTGCGATAGTTGATCACAACCCTGGCGCCCTCACGCAGGAAGGCACGCACCAGGTGCTCACCCAGACCACGGGCACCGCCCGTTACCAGCACCAGTTGTTGGTCAAGACCTAAAGAATTTTGCATAGACACCTCAAAAGAGAGGCGAAGGTATGAATAGGCAGATGCGGTGCAGCATCCCGGCTGCACCTGCGGCTGACATCCCTTCGCCAGTGTGAACTGGATCAGGTTCAACGGGTGTTATCTCAGCCCTGCATGCAGGACACCCCGTGTCGAATCGAAACCATAACACACCAAATACTCAGATATGTAGGCCAGGACTCATGCAATTGACAACTACTGGCAGACTTTCTACTCTGTCAACATTCCTGGGGGAGCCGGTTAACGGCTGAGATTCCGCATCCTGTGCGGTAACCCTTCGAACCTGATCCGGGTAATGCCGGCGAAGGGAAGGAAAGCGCCCGCTGAGCGCATGCCTGCGTGTCTTTTTCTTCCTTCGCGACCGTCCCGGTAGCAAACCACTTTCAGCAATTTTGCTATCCGCCTGCAGGGCAAGGAAGACAACCGATGTTAAGCTCCTCTACCGCACTGGTGTGGCTGGTTTTATTCGCCGCCCTGTTCGCAATACCCGGCCTGATATACGCCCGCCGCAAGCAGGATAAGCTGGACGACTTTCTGGTCGCCCGCAACAGCCAGAGCAGCTCCGCCACTTTACTGACTCTGCTGGCTACCACTCTCGGCACCTGGATTCTGTTCGGGCCGGCACAGGCCGCAACCTGGGGCGGCATTGGCGCAGTTACCGGCTACGCTCTGGGCGCGCTGGCGCCACGTCTCATTATGATTCCTCTGGGCAACCGCATTCGCACTCTCATGCCCGAAGGCCACACCCTCACCGAATTTGTACTCGGTCGCTATGGACGAGTGATGTACGGATTTGTGCTGGTCATCATGGTTTTCTATCTGTTTATCAGCCTCACGGCTGGCCTGACCGCCATCGCAAAAATGGTCTCCCTGCTCGCTCCCGTGCCACTGTGGCTTACCGCCAGCATTGTGATGGCTGCCACTCTGCTTTATACCCTGTATGGCGGGCTGCGCGTGACCATCTTTACTGACCGGGTGCAGATGCTGGTCATCCTGCCCTTTCTGATTCTGCTGATCGGCTTTGGCTGGCAGGCGACCGGCGGCCTGGCCCCTGCCCTGCAAGGTTTGCAGGCAAAAGCACCGCACCTTCTTGATCCTCTGGACATCAACGGGCTGAAATCCGGCCTCACATTCTTTATCGCGGTGGTGCTGACCGGGCTGTTTTATCAGGGAACCTGGCAGCGTATTTTCGCCGCCCGTGATAACAAAGTGATTCGCAACGGCTTTATCATCAGCGGCCTGCTGAGTTTTCCCATCATATTTATCATGGGTCTGTTCGGCCTGGCGTTTGTGGGGCTGGACTTGCCCGGTGACGGCTCGGTTGCACTGTTCAGCGTGTTACTGGCAAATGTGCCTCTGTGGTTTGCCATAGGCCTGTTGCCTTTCGGGCTGGCACTGATTATGAGCAGTGCAGACTCCACCATAAGTGGGCTGACCAGTATTATGGTGGTAGACCTGCGCCGGTTACTGCCTAAACTGAGCAATCACAACCTGCTATCGCTGTCGCGCTGGCTGATTGTGGTTTTGTCGGTGCCGGTGCTGTTCGTAGCCGCTCAAGGCTACAGTGTGCTCTATCTGTTTCTGCTGGCAGACCTGTTGTGTTGCGCTGCGGCGTTCCCGGTCTTTTTCGGCTTCTACAAC
This sequence comes from Marinobacter sp. ANT_B65, assembly GCF_002407605.1. Lineage (NCBI taxonomy): Bacteria > Pseudomonadati > Pseudomonadota > Gammaproteobacteria > Pseudomonadales > Marinobacteraceae > Marinobacter > Marinobacter sp. ANT_B65. The sequence continues at coordinate 146,142 of NZ_NXGV01000002.1, forward strand.
GCCCGCTACCAAAGCTACAATGCCGCCCTCAGCACCTTTGCTGGTCTGGTCGCCGGGCTTATGGTATTTCCTGCGCCCGGTGCACCGACCACCTACCTGCTGGAATCCTTCCTGCTGGCATCTTTGGTACCTATCGCCGTTTCGCTACTGCTCCTGCTTCTGCCCAAAGGAAAGCGCTTTGACTTTTCCATACTGGCGCAGCGAGTGCGGCATCTGGAGGGGTAAACCGGCAGAGCCTGTTGCTGAAGCTCTCAAACAGCCGGCATACAGTCTTGTCTGTCCTTACATTCAATAGCTTCCAGTTGCCCGTGATTGGGGCCATACTCATTGTTCTGCGTGAAAGGCATCCTGATCTCCTTTGATGTCAACGCACGCATTAATCAGGAGTACAGGTAATGAGCAAAGGACAAGACAAAAAAAAGGACACAAAAAAACAGCCGCTTTTAACCGCAAAGGAAAAAAAGGCGGCCAAGAAATCGAAGAAAAATGGAAAGGACGTACTAGGGAATTAAAAAAAGCATCAGGAGCGCAAAACGCCCCTCATGTAATGGTTTAGAGTTATTCCCCTTTATCTGACTGTAAAGTTCGCTTGGGGTGCATGCCATCGACCATACCCATGAACGGCGGGTGGATCGAATAACCGACCATACTGAGTAGCTGTTCAGGAATCCGGGAAAGCGTTTCCTGGCTGAGTTCGAGAAAGAAGTTCTCTTGCGGCCTTAACCAGGGTTCGCAGTACTGACAGGTTACTGCAAGACGATCTGCGCCCGAGCGGTTGGCTCCGCCACCGTGCCAGAGCGTCCCTAGAAAGAAGACAACTGAACCGGCAGGCATCACCGCAGGCACAGCCTGAGTCCGGTCAGTAACTACTTCCTTACCCCAATTGTGGCTTTCGGGAATTACGACCGTCGAGCCATTCTCTTCCGTAAACTCATCAATAGCCCAGACCGTTGCTGCCCCGAACGGCGGGCGCGGGCGCGGAACCGGGTAGAAGCCGTCATCGTAATGCAGCGGCTGCGCCGACTCGCCAGGCAGAATATTGATAATCTGAGCCTGGCTGAGCAGGTAGCTGGGCAAAAATAGCCGGTCCAGCAATCCGGTAACACGAGGGTGTGTTGCTAGCAGATCAATTACCCGCGTTTTCTCCAGTACATTGTATAGCCGCTGAGTTTTTACGCCTTCAAATGTATTGCGCCCGGACTTCCCCAGCAACGGCAAGGTAGCTTCACGAATCAACTCAAGCTGCGACCTGGTAAGAAGCCCCTCAATGATTACATAGCCGTCTTTCATAACGGCCTCAAAATCCTGGGCGATCTGGTTTTTGAGCGCATCTGAAGCCTTGGCTTCATCAGACCGGAAAGATTTATGCGTAGCAGCGAGATCTTTGGTCAACTCCAGAACAGATTCGATTTTCTTCTTGTTGGACATATGAACGCTTCTCGAAAGTAGTCTCTCCCGGGCTCCGGCTAACGCCAATTATGAACGCTTTGAGCCTTTACGCGCCGCGGAGCTTCAGGATTCTAGCAGTTTCAGTATGAATTAATCGCAATCCCACAAGCGTTGTCATACAAAAACCCCTATGGCAACGTGGATAACACATCAGGGGTTGCATCATTTTTTTCACCCTGACCATTCCTTCCATACTGGCGGCTGTCTTGTTAAGCGGCCGCCCTGTTAAAGCGAGGAAACTACGATGAACAACGATATTATTGAAGGTAACTGGAAACAACTCAAAGGTAAGGTACGCGAGAACTGGGGCAAGTTAACAGACGACGATCTGGATGAAATCGCAGGGCGTCGCGACCACTTTATTGGCAAAGTTCAGGAGAAGTACGGCATAGAGAAAGACGAAGCCGAGAAAGAGTGGGAAAAGCTGACCAACTCCTGACCCCTCAGTTCCAAAGATCCAGGAAGCCGGTGCCTGCCTTTGCGCAGGTATCGGCTACCATACTCCTTCCTTTCCCCGATATTGAACCCTGCCGGATCCGTTACACCAACACCTGCCGTGTGTTGGCTATATAACTGTGAACCTGGCGCTCAGTTTCGGAATCAACCATCACTTCCGGCCGACGTCCGTTTGGGCAAGGCATGTTGGATGTTGTGCCAAACAACCGGCATATCAGCGGGCGCTCCTCGTAAACATTGCAGCCATCGGGACCAAGGTGCACACAATTCAGCTCACCTAGTGCTGCTTCATGTTCCGCATCCGTTTTCACCGGCAGTCGCGACATTTCCTCCGAAGACGTAGTCACAGGGCCGCAGCAGTCATGGCAACCCGGAACACATTCGAACGATGGAATACGCTCACGCAGTCGCGCGATGATCTTCTGGTTATTGGTTTTCAATTGCAGCTATCTCCTCACAGGTAAGCTGCCTGCAGTGTCCCTCATCAAGCCCTTCAAGGGAAATATGCCCGACAGAAACCCGGTGCAAAGCCAGAACTTCATTCTGAAAAAAACCAAACATGCGTTTAACCTGATGGTACTTGCCCTCAACCAGTGACAACCTGGCTGTGTAATCCGAGAGAATCTCTAAATGTGCAGGCCTGGTTGTAATGTCCTCGTAGGCAAAATAGATACCTTCCCGAAACACCCGAATATACTCATCCGTTAATGGCCTGGATAAAGTAACCTCATAGGTCTTTTCGAGCTTCGTCTCGGGCAAGCTTACCTTGCGTGACCATGCCCCATCGTTAGTCAGTAACACCAGCCCGGTTGTATTCAGATCAAGGCGCCCGACTATGTGAAGCTCATGCTTCTGAGGGTGGTGCACAAGATCCATTACGGTGGAGTGCCTGGTGTCTTTAGTCGCGCTAACAAACCCCCGTGGTTTATTCAGCATAAGATACACAGGCCGGTTATCTCTCAGGCAGCGACCATCCAGAACAACATGGGTAAATTCCGTCACTTTTTGCTGGATTGAATGCGCCGCCCGACCGTCCAGAAAAATCCGTTTTTGAGCAAGTAAAAGACGTGTATCCGAAAGGGAAAAAGTACTGTTCTGGCTGATAAAACGATCGAGCCGACTGGTCCTGGATTTCATGATTTATCTTCAACAGCCTTTATATTGCAGTTACAATCAAAGACCAAACCAACACCCACCTCTCTTTTAAATCCAACCCTCGGATCTATCATTTTGAGCAGCTCCCATCGAGGTAAAAACAGCCGGATCAAGCGAGACCCCAAAGGCCTGCACCCGAGGAACCTGCACCGGCAAGGCTATGATTTTCCATCTCTCATACAAAGTTACCCGCCACTAACTCCTTATGTGAAAACAAACGCTTACGGCAATCTTTCCATAAACTTTTCTGACCCACTGGCAGTAAAAGCCATAAATGCCGCGCTACTGAAGCGATACTACAACATTATCGATTGGGATATTCCCGAGGGTGCTCTCTGCCCCCCCATCCCTGGCAGAGTTGACTATATCCACTACATCGCTGAGCTGCCCGGGATTGACGAACCTGCCAAGGGCGCCACTGAAACCCGGCCGAGAGTCGCGCTGCTGGACATAGGAACCGGTGCGAACGGAATTTACCCGATACTAGCCTGCGCAATATACGGGTGGCAGTGTGTGGGTAGTGATATCAATAGTCGCTCACTTGAGAACGTTGCGTCGATTATCGCCAAAAACCCGATTCTGGAAAACAGCTTCACACTGCGTGCACAAGACAACAAAAATCACATCTTCGAGGGTATCATTCAACCGGGAGAATTCTTTGATGTCAGTGTATGCAACCCGCCTTTTCATGCTTCGCAGGATGAGGCGCTCAAAGGCAGCCAGCGCAAGCTCAACAACCTTGCCCGTAATCGCGGTGAGCAGGCACCACCCCAAACTCCCACACTCAATTTTGGTGGCATGGAAGCCGAACTCTGGTGCAAGGGCGGCGAACGAATGTTCCTGAAGAAACTGATAAAAGAAAGCCAGACATTTTCAGCTCAATGCCGCTGGTTTACGTGCCTGGTTTCGAAAATCGAAAATATCAAACCTGCCACAAAACTGATTCGTAAGCTTGGGGCTGTTGATGTAAGGGAGATAGAAATGAAACAAGGAAACAAGGTCACGAGAATACTTGCCTGGACATTCACCTGAATCAGGTACTCACCGGTTGTTCAGACTGACACCCCGAAGAGCGAGCCTACTCCAGCTGTCACGGCCATAGCCAGCGCCCCCCAAAAAGTGACCCGCGAGGCAGCTTTAAAAACCGGAGCCAGCCGATTCGTTGTGTTCTGTGTTTTTCAACGTGCTTCATGAAATGCCCCAGGTAACAGAATAAAAATCGCCTGATCACTCCAGGTGGTGCACAAACCTATGCCCAGATTCCCACCGATGCATACCTGTCGATAAACGAACTACATAAAATCCTGTATTTATAATACGTTAACGCAATTCAACACTTATAGTCCTGCCACCATATCCATGAACAGAGTCGTGAGCACGTATCGTCACAGCTTTAACCTGTTCAGGAATTTCAACTCCCGAAAGGCTTCTGGTGAACGGTTGTTCATCAACATGGGGATGATAAAGGGTTCTGGTTCCCAAAACAGTCCCGGCTTCATCAACAACTTCCCATTTATTGGCATAGTGTTTCCATCCGCTATCTTTGTGCAACACTGACACGGTAAAGCTGAATGAATTCTTGCTGTCTTCGTTAACCTTCACTTCAACAACATCTGCCTCACCGGAAAATGAAGCAGAACTCCAAAGGATTAAAACGAAAATCAGCAGTAGTCTATGTTTCTTCATGGTGTCTCTCCTGGCCTGCTCCATCAAAGAGTAGGCGATCAGATCATTGAAGAACACACCAATGTTAGACGCCCAGCCCGATTTAAGTGCTAGAATTGCGATCAGAACTATCCTGGTGCTAGCAATGGTGATCGAAATCTGATGGGAATGTCTTCAAGAAAAAACAGTGGTAAACAACAGGAAGTTCAGCGGATTTTTGATGCGTTATCCAGCGCCATTGCCCGGCATTCGCTCCCTCCTGGTACCCGTCTGGTTGAGGCCCAGATTGTTGAGGCACTCGGTGCAAACAGAAACCACGTTCAGGCTGCCATTCAACGACTTGCACTTCAGAACATCGTTACCATTGAGCCCAATCGCGGCGCTCATGTCTCAGAGCCCTCGGCACAGGAAGCGCGGGATGTTTTCGAGGCCAGAAGGGCGGTAGAACGAGGCGTTGTGGAAAGCATCTCTCAGGAAAAAATGAAGCGTCATACCAAAGCTGTGGAAGCACATATGCACGCAGAGCATGGGGCTACGGCCAGCGACGATCGGCGCACAATCATCCGGGAACTCTGCAATTTCCATCTTTTGCTCGGGAAGGTCTCCGAAAACAAGGTGCTGTCCAGTATTCTGGAGAACCTGATGTTGCGCAGTTCCTTAATCGTTGCACTGTATCAGCGCAATGATATTCCTGCCTGTCAACACAGTGAGCACCAGGAAATCCTGTCTGCCCTGGAATCAGGGGATAGCGGGAGGGCAGCCGCGCTCATGCTTGATCACCTGAACCACCTGGAAAGCGAGCTGCAGTTCAATGACGAAAGCAAACCCTCCATAGACCTCCGCGAGGCACTGGCCTGAGGAACCAGAGAAACACCGGTATGCCCTCCTGGATTACCACATCGAAGACGTGGCACTTTATTTGCTAGCAATATAGTTACATTTTGCTAACAATATAGTGAGGACTACGTCATCAAAAGCCAACGTGTACTAGTCATAGGGGGCAGCTCAGGTATTGGTGAGGCCACTGCCCTGCGGGCAGCCAGTGCTGGTGCAACAGTAACCATCGCCTCGCGCTCACCTGAACGCCTTAATGCTGCTCTGCAACGCCTGCCGACGGATGTGGCTGCACTGGAACTTGATGTCCGGTCAGCCTCTGCCGTCGAGAGCTTCTTTAACAGCCAGGCCCCATGGGATCACGTCATTCTGGCAGGATCCTCCACTCAGGTGGGAACCGTCAAAGCGCTTCCTTTAGATCAGGCCCATGACGGTACCCAGAGTAAATTCTGGGGTGCCTACCATGTCGGTCGCAGTGCTCTCATCTGCGCGGGTGGCTCACTAACCTTTGTCTCTGGCGTCTATGCCCAGAGACCGAACGTCAATGCTGTGCTACAAGGCGCGCTCAATGCAGCAGTTGAAGGACTTATGCGAGGGCTGGCCCTTGAGCTTGCGCCAGCAGGAATCCGGGTCAACGCTGTGTCACCCAGCACCACCGAAACGCCACTCTGGGACCGCCTTGGGCCAGAGGGCCGCGAAGCAAAATTCGAAACCATGCGACAGCGACTACCCACTGGGCGCGTAGCTGCTGCCGACGATATCGCCCACGCCATTTTGTATGTCGCGACCAACCCCTCCGCCACTGGCTCGACCGTGCTGGTGGATGGTGGTGACGCACTGGTCTAACCCCCCATATACTCGCAGGAGCCAGCAATGAAACTTTTAAATGTACCTGTCATTGACCTCGAACCCTTCCGTCTCGGCACCAAAGCCGATAAAAACCTGGTTGCGGAGGCCGTCGACCAGGCCTGTCGTGACATAGGTTTTCTTGTCATCAAAGGCCACGGCATCAGCCCTGAGCTCATTGCCCGGGCCCGCGAGGTATCCCGTGAATTCTTTGACCTTCCGATTGCAGATAAAAAAAGGGTCGCAAGGCCTTCTGTGGACGTAACCCGTGGTTATACAGGTGTGGATGAAGAATCACTTGCACGCTCCCGGGATCCGAACGCCACCGGTAGTGATCTGAACGAAAGTTTCATGATCGGCCCCGTAGACGTACCTGACCAGGACTACGCCAGGGCTCCGGCAGCCGGCAAGCATTTTGCGCCCAACATATGGCCTGAAAAGCCGGCTGAACTGAAAGAAGTCTGGACTCTTTACTACCGGGAAATGGGGCAGCTTGCCGCCATGCTGATGCGCGTCTTTGCGCTGGCTCTGAAGCTTCCGGAAGACCACTTTGATGCCCTGATAGACAGGCACATCAGCCGCCTTCGGGTACGCAATTACCCGGCACAACTGACGGAGCCAACCCCGGGACAGATCCGTGCGGGAGCCCACTCTGACTATGGCAGCCTCACTATTCTCGCCACCGAGGACCGGCCCGGGGGGCTGCAGGTCTGCAACGCTGAAGGCCAGTGGGTCGACGTACCCATTGTCCCGGACTGTTTCATCATAAACATCGGCGACCTGTTGGCGCGCTGGACCAACGATACCTGGGTTTCAACACTGCATCGCGTGGTGAACCCGCCGGCGAACTCCGGCCCCGAAACCCGGCGCCAGTCTCTGGTGTTTTTCCATAACCCCAACTACGACGCAACGATCAGCAACCTGATACCCAACACAGAGGCAAAATACCCACCCACAACATCCGGGGATCACCTGCGCGCTCTTTACGTAGCTACCCAGAACAAATAGAAGGTCCGACGGAAAACCAGAGACCGGCGCCTTCAATGACCGGTCTCTGGAATCCGCCTCCCTGGCGCTCTATGATTCCCGGTTCAAATCCGGCGTCAGTATCCACTCGGCACTGTCATTCCAGACATCCATTCGCGTAATCTTTCCATTACGAACTTCAAATCTGTCCAGATAGCGATTACCAGCAAACGGCCGACCATCAGGCCATTCTCCATAAAGCGTACCGTTGGAATAAACCACCGCGTGATCGGCATGCTCAGTCCAGTCGAAGGGACCCAGCTCCTTTTTTACCCAGGCATAGCGCCCACCGTTAAACTCGGTAATGGCCTGGGTGCTGGCCATGGCGCGCCCTCCAGTGAAAGTAATGCGTACGTCCGGTGCCATATAAGTGGCAGCGCGCACTGGATCCGGTGCCATAGACGCCTCCAGAAAATTGCTAACAATCTTTATTGCTTCATCTTTAGCTGACATTCTCGACTCTCCTGATTGGTGATCACCATCACAACAAATTTCGCGCTATTTCGGGGCAATATTATCGATAAAGTGCTTTTTTAGTGCCAAAACTCAAACTTTTACTGAATAACAGTCACATTATAGTGGCATCCATGTTGCTAGCAATATTTATACATACTCAAGCAAAGCTGGAGAAATGCAATGCGCTTAACAAAACGGATCAAGCACTGGTTCCTGCCCCTGGCGGCGACAGGGCTACTTTCCCTGACCAGTCTGGCTCAGGCAGACGACCCTCTGAAGATAGGCCTGGTGGCATCCCTGTCCGGCCAATCAGCCAAGTCCGGTGAGGCTATTACCCGCGGGCTGACCATCGCAATCGACGAGATCAATGCCAAAGGCGGCATACTTGGCCGTCAAGTAGAGTTGTTGCGCAGAGATGATGAGAGCAACCCGAACAAAGGGCTTCTGGCCGCTCGCGAACTTGTTCAGCGAGAAGAGGTAGCCGTGCTCTTCGGCGGCCTGGATACGCCGGTATCCCTGGCTATCGTACCTCTGGCCAATCAGATGAAATTCCCGTTCATGGGCGTGTGGGCCGCTGGTACGCCAATCACCAAGAACGGCGCCGATGAGAACTACGTTTTCCGGGTGTCCGCCGTGGACGAACTTGTAGATGAAGCTCTGGTGCAATATGGCATCGACGAATTCGGCATGAAAAAGCCAGGCATGGTCCTGATCAACAACCCCTGGGGCGAGTCCAACGAAAAGGGCTTCCGCCATGCGCTTGAATCCCGGGATATGGAATGGGCCGGTATTGAACGGGTTGAAAGCAACGATATCGACATGGTGCCACAGCTGAGTCGCCTCAAGGCGGCTGGCGCAGATTCCCTGCTGATGGTAGCTAATGTTGCACCGTCCGCACAGGTAGTGAAGTCCCTCGACCGCATGGGCTGGGATGTGCCAATTGTTTCCCATTGGGGCCCAGCGGGTGGCCGCTTCAGTGAACTGGCAGGAGAAAATGCTGCCAAGGTGCACTTTATCCAGACCTTTACCTTTGTTGAAAATCAGCAGGGCAAGGGTGCCGATGTATTGGCTGCCCTGAAACAGCGTTATCCGGAAATCAAGGATCTTGCGGATATCACACCCGCAGTGGGCATCGCCAACGCCTATGACGCCATGCACCTGACCGCATTGGCTATCGAAAATGCTGGCAGCACCGAAGGCCCGGCAATCCGTAAGGGTTACTTCGAGATTGCCGAGTACGATGGCCTGATCAAGAACTACCTCAAGCCCTTCTCACCCGAACAAACCGACGCCCTCGGTCCGGATGACTATCTGTTCACGCACTTTGTTGATGGCCGCATAGTTCCCGTCGATCAGTAAGTCACGGCTCTTCGAACCTCGCACTCAGCATTTGGTAACAGCCGGCCGGATCCCTGATCCGGCCGGCAGGAGGACACCGCATCATGATCACCGCCAGTATTATCAGTGGCCTGGGTATGGGCAGCATGTATGCCCTGCTGGCCCTGGGGTTTCACATCACATTCATCGTTTCCCAGACGGTCAATTTTGCCCAGGGTAGCGCGATGATGGTGGGCTCCGTACTGGGCTATACCTTTTGCATTACTCTGGGCATGCCCTGGCTGGTGGCCGCCTTCCTGACCCTGTCTGTCTGCGCACTCTATGGCCTGGCCATAGAACGTTTCCTGGTACGGCCATTCCACAGCCGGGGTTCAGAAGCCTGGTTATTGGCCACGGTTGCCGGGGGTCTGCTGGTAGACAACATAGTAATGTTCACCTTTGGTAAAGAGCCTCGCCGGTTCATGCTCGAAGCGGTCGACCACCGCCTGGAACTGTTTGGCACAGGTATAGGCCTGATGCAGCTGATTCTTCCTGTCGTGGTAGCGGTGATAGTGCTGGCTCTGGTGCTGATCCAGCGATACACCCGCCTGGGCAAGGTGCTGGGTGCAACCGTCCAGAACCCGACTGCGGCCCGAATGATGGGTATCCACGTAACCCGGGTGGTCGCCATATCCTTTGCTGTCTCAACCGTATTTGCCGGCATTGCCGGACTTCTGATTGCCCCCCTTGTGAGTGTGCATTCAGAAATGGGCATGCTGTTTGGCCTCAAGGCCTTCGCCGTAGCCATTCTTGGCGGCATCAGCAGTCTCAATGGCGTGGTGCTGGCGGGCCTGCTGTTCGGCCTTACGGAAGCCCTGATCATTGTTTACCTGGGCTCCACTCTCTCCCAGATCCTGACCTTCAGCCTGGTCATCTTTGCCCTGGCAATACGCCCCAACGGTCTGTTCGGTTCCAAAAAGCTGGTGAAAGTATGATGTCCCCCAATTCCCTGGTTTCTCATCGATGGCTGGTACCAAGTCTGCTGGGCCTTCTGGCACTGACAGGCGCGGTGCTGTCCTTTACCCTCGGTGGCTACGGCCTGCTGGTCATGACACTCATCGCCCTGACAACAGTCGTGTGCAGCGGCCTCAATATTCTGATTGGCCTTAGCGGTCAGATCTCGTTTGGCCACGTCGCGTTCTACGCCATTGGCGCCTATATCTCTGCATTGATGACCATGGCAGGAGTCCCTCTGGTGTTGGCCATGGCCTGCGCGGCCATAGTCACCGCAGCTGTCGGCGCCCTGCTGGCAATACCGGCGGTGCGTGTCAGCGGCCCCTACCTCGCCATGGTGACCATCGCCTTCGGCTTTATCGTGCACCACGGCCTGATTGAGTGGCGCTCCCTTACCGGTGGCGCCAACGGCCTGATCGGCGTGCCGATGCCGGATACCGGCAGCCTCCCCGCCAGCACCGGGCTCGCCCTGATTGCAGTAGCACTGATGGTCGCCTCGCTACTGTTTTTCCACCGCCTTGCTGGCAGCAGCTGTGGGCGGGCAATCCGCTCCGTAAAGGCAACAGAAATCGCAGCCCGTTCTCTGGGCTTCAATCCGGTTCAGACCAAAACTCTGGCCTTCGCCCTGTCGGCACTTTTCGCCGGGCTGGCGGGATCACTATTGTCGCCGCTGATGATGTTTATCAACCCGGATTCCTTTCCCTTTACCCAGTCCATTCTTTTTGTACTGGCAGTGGTTGTCGGCGGTGCCGGAACCGTGTTCGGGCCCTTACTGGGTGCCATTCTTATTGTGCTCGTGCCGGAACTGCTGTCCAGTATGGCGGAGATGCGACTTCTCTTGTTTGCCGGGGTCCTGCTGGGGGTACTATGGATCGCACCTACCGGCGCGCTTGGCGTGCTCCAGGCCAGATTTTCGAAACCGGAGAGACTGGTGCCCCGGCAACAGCCGGATTCTGCCCGACTGGCGAGCTTCCTGACCTGCGATGCGGGTGCTCCTGACGGTCTGCATGTGAAGGACATAGGCATCCGGTTCGGCGGCGTCCAGGCGGCCGAACGGGTCAGCTTCAATGCCATGCCTGGCACTGTCACCAGTATTATCGGGCCCAACGGTGCCGGCAAGACGACGGTACTGAACATGGTCAGCGGCTTCTACGCACCAGACAGCGGCCGCATTGAACTCAACGATGACCTGGCCGGCCTGCCCGCCTGGAAAATCGCCCGGGCCGGGATTGCCCGGACCTACCAGACCACCCAGTTGTTTGCAGGGCTGACTGTACTTGAGAACCTGCTGGCAGGTATGCAACGTGGCCGCCTGGGGGATTTCTGGCGCAAACCCGACCCTCAACAGGTAGACATTGCCATGGATCTGCTGGCCCTCGTGGGCTACCGGGGATCAGTGCATACCCAGGCCGAAGCCTTGCCTCATGTCGATCGTCGCCTGGTGGAAATCGCCCGGGCCCTGGCACTCAGACCAAGAGTGTTGTTGCTGGATGAGCCGGCCGCAGGCCTGAGCCGGGCCGATACCGATCAGGTCACCGGACTGCTTCGAACCATTGCAGGCTATGGTATTGCCGTGATTCTGGTAGAGCACGATATGACTATGGTGATGTCTGTTTCAGACCGCATTCTGGTGCTGGACTCCGGACACCCCATCGCCTGGGGGGAGCCAGAAGAGATTCGTTCCAACCCCGAGGTTGTGAGAGCTTACCTGGGAAGTACCGATTACCAGGCACCGCCGCGCCCCCAAGCCTGGGATGGCAGCCGGGACGCTACCCTGTTCGTCAAGGATCTCGTAATCGATTACGGCGCCGCCCCGGTGGTCGAGGGTGTAAGCCTGGTGGTAAATCCGGGCGAACTGATTGCCATTCTTGGGGCCAATGGCGCGGGCAAATCCAGCATTCTTCAGGCCATTGCGGGACTGCACTCAGCCTCCGGGGGCTCAGTGGTGCTCAATAACGAAAATATCGAAACCCTGGACGCCAACCAGATTGCCGGCAAGGGCCTGGCTCTGGTACCCGAGGGCCGCCAGGTATTCCCGGAACTGAGTGTGCGGGACAACCTGCTTATGGGGGCTTATTCCCGTACGGATAACGCCAATCTTGATCAGGATGTGAATGACATTCTCGCGCGCTTCCCCAGGCTGCAGGACCGCATTAACAGCCCCGCCGGCCTGCTGTCCGGGGGCGAGCAGCAGATGGTAGCCATAGGCCGCGGGCTAATGGCAAAACCTTCAATCCTGCTATTGGACGAACCCTCTCTGGGGCTGGCACCTGCCATGGTGGCCGAGCTTTACGATGCCCTGGCCACTCTGCGTGATGAAGGCGTCACCCTGTTACTGGTAGATCAGATGGCCAATCTGGCCCTCCAGGTAGCGGACCGGGCTTATGTACTGGAAACCGGGCGGGTAGTGCACTCCGGCGATGCCGAGACTCTACTTAACGATCCGGAACTCGAAGCCGCTTATCTGGGGGAAAATGTTGCATGAGTTCAATACTGTTCAAAAACCTGAGGCTTCCAGACCAACCGGAGAAGATCACTGAACTGCGGGTAGAAGATGGCAGATTCACCCGGAACTTCTCCAACGACGCATCACCATCAACCGAAATCGATCTGGAAGGCCACCTGGTTCTGCCAGGCCTCATCGAGACCCACATTCACCTCGACAAGGCCTGCATCATGGACCGTTGCAGGCTGCAGGAAGGCACTCTGGAGGAAGCCGTGGCCAGTACCAGTGCTGCCAAGTCGGAATTCACAGAGGCAGATGTTTACCAGCGGGGCGCCCACATCCTCGAACAAGCCATTTCCCAGGGTACCACCCATATGCGTACCCACGTGGAACTGGACCCCGGCATCGGCCTGACCGGCTTCCGGGCAATCCGCCGGCTGCAGCAGGACTACGCCTGGGGTATCAGCCTGGAAATCTGTGTATTCCCTCAGGAGGGCCTGCTCAATAATCCAGGTACTGAAGAGCTACTGTGCGAAGCTCTGGAAAACGGCGCCACTGTTCTTGGCGGCTGCCCTTATATGGATAGCGATCCCGCTGGCCAGATCCAGCGACTGTTCGAACTCGCGGAGCGTTACAACTGTGACCTGGATTTGCACCTGGACTTCGACCTCAACCCCCGGGGTATGACGATACCGGAAGTGATTCAATGTACCCTGGCCCATGGCTGGCAGCACCGGGTTACTATCGGCCACGCCACCAAACTATCGGCGTTAGAGCCAGAGCAATTCAGGGAAACCGCTCTGGCTCTGGCCGAAGCAGGCGTTCAGGTGACGGCATTACCGGCCACAGACCTGTTCCTCACCGGCCGGGAGGCCACCCACAATGTGCCACGGGGCGTAGCGCCGCTGGCAAGGCTACATGCCTGTGGTGTGACCTGTTCGCTGTCCACCAATAACGTAGGAAACCCCTTCACACCCTTCGGCGATGTATCGCTCATCCGCCAGGCCAACCTGCTGGCCAATGTCTGTCATCTGGGCACAGCGGCGGAGCTGGCGCGCTGCCTGGCGTGGATTTCGGAGGAGTCGGCGAAGCTGATCCGCCTGCAGGACTATGGTCTGACACCGGGTTGTAAGGCCGACTTTATCGCACTGGATGCCGATTCACCGGCGGCGGTGATCGCGAACCTCGCGCAGCCGATGATGGCCTTCAAAGGTGGCCGTCAGAGTTTTGAACGCAAACCCGCAAAGCTTTTCGTGCCGACAAGCCCTAACTGACACTGCCATACACCGGATCAGCCCTTCTGAAGCAAAACAGCCAACTCCGTCCCGACGCAGAGGGCTGTCAGCTGATCCTCAGATCAGCCTCCAGATGTTTACGATAGATCCCAACATCCCAGTCGCGGTACTTTGTATATGTATCAATTTTCATCCCCACCTTCTCTGCTACTCGGGCAGAAACAACATGACGATTAGCGATAATCGCGATAACTGAGTCAAAATGGCACTGTGAAAAGCCATACGCCAGCGCTGCGGCGGCAGCTTCTGAGGCGAGCCCCTGATTCCACGCAGCACGCGCAAGGCGATAAGCAACCTCTACCTCCTGCACTCCGTTAAGATCAACCTGGCTCAGGCCGCAAAAACCAATAATCGCTCCCGACGAACGGTCAGCAATTCCCCACTGACCAAAACCATGCTCCCGGTACGACTCCAGACACCAGTCAATAAACTTTCGGGTATCATCCTCAGTGCACGGCCCGTTGGTTGAGAACTCCATTACCGCCGGATCGCCAAGAATTCCTGAAAGCGCGCCAACATCATTCGAGGTGAGCTCCCGAAGCACTAATCTCGGCGTTTCAACTATAACCATGACTGTCCTCGAAAAATCTGACGTCCCGCTTGAGCTGGCCGTTACACAATTTACAAATACGCATTTAAATAGAAATAGAGAGGGAGAACTGCGATACCAAAAGTTATAACCATTCCGAAAAAACCCGGTTTTACCAGATAGCTCTTCTCCGGTTTTCTGGGATTATAAAATACGTCTACAGTGCCATCATCATTTTCTTTGATGTTGTTTAACTGCCCTTTAATCAGGAACCTGGCATTATGAGATGCAACGATTACCCAAGGTGACACTCGCTTTCCCTGGTACGTTTTCTCAGAAACCTGATATACATACAGGGAGTCAGCTTTATAATCCTGAAACGACAAACCCATCGTCGTAGAGCCCCACTTCCCAACAGAAACACTTTTCAGAAAACCCTTTGCTACCGGCCACTGCGTTATAAGAACCTGCCTTAAAAAAGAGTATAAACACACGGCGAACGCATAAATTACTACAAAAAAAAGTACTCCCTGCTTTTCTCCTTCAGTGGCAAGTACCCACATATCCTTTGCATATTCAACCATGTTTTTGATTACCTATTACATAAGACCAGCAAAGCGCAGTTAGCGGCCAGAGTCGTCAATATCAAAAACTTTAGTGGCTACCGGCAGGGAATTCCACTACTTCATCACCTTCCTGCCAGGGTTGAAATCTGATCATGGCCTGCTGAAACGCAGGGTGTTCCAGCCAGCCCTTCAGCCACTGCTGTAGATGAGGGTAAGGCAGACTGTAAAACACCTCCCGGTCTACATGGGCGAACTGTCGTACAAAAGGCATAATACCGATATCAGCGATGCTGATGTCGTCCCCCAGCAGGTACCGGTTCCTGGTTAACGAATGTTCCAGTATCTGCAGAAACACTTCACCCTGTCGCCGGTATTCCAGCTGGCTGGATTCAGGATAGCGGTCGGCGTACTTATAGCGATCCAGCCAGTGTTTAAATTCGTTATCGTTTCGGTCAATCAGAGTATGCGCGCCTACCAGATCGACGTTGAGCAAACCCTGTGGATCTTCCTGCTGCAGCGCCCACACCAGTATTTCCCGGCTTTCCTCGATAACGGGTCTCGCCGGGCTCTCATCCTCGGCCAACTCCAGAACGGGGACCGTGCCTTTAGGGCTGATAGCCAGCATCTGCGCCGGCTTGTTTCGAAGCACTACCTCCCGCAGCTCCACCTTCTGCCCGGCAAACAAAATACCGAGCCGCGCGCGCATAGCGTATGGACAACGACGAAAGGAATACAAACGAGGCAAAGACATTATTCTTACCAACTGGAGCTCAAGGCGACGGCCCGACAGGCAGGTTCAGTTGCGGCCCTCCGACGGGAACAGTAATCCCACAGGTTGCTCCGGTGTCAGCTGGAACTCATGGTGCAGGCTTTCGGATTTCTGTGAGGCGGTGATGTGCAGTATCCGGGAAGACTCCGGTTTGCCAAACAGATCCACATGAAAACTCAGTGGAGGCCGAGCATTATCCAGAGCAAACCGGCCCATGACAATGACCTCGTTAATATGATCATGGTGATGACCATGGCCGTCATGGGATCCTCCGGGGGACACCAGTATGTCTTCAAGGGGCAATGTCTGCTCCCGGTCCCTGAGCACCACATGCTGGCTCAGGGTCTGAATAACGGCACTCTGGTGACGGTTGAATTCACTCAGGTCGATTTCCCCATCACCATTGTCATCAATGCCTTCAAACGCCGACAGAGGCAGTGACAGCACCATGAATGCGCCGTTATCAACGATATTCAGAGTGCCGTGCCCGGCCACCATCAGATGGGCCAGAACAGGGGTAGCCAGGGTCAGCGCAAGTGCTGAAACCATGGCTGCAAGACAGGACATACGGATTTTCATGTTCGGGACTCCCGGAGAATGCCAGTTCAGAAAGGTGGCGGGGGTAACAGTTCCCCGGATGTTTCCACTTCGCCTTTAACGCAGCGCTGGAAGTATGGATAGGTGTCGGTGGCGTAGTAGTGGTAGATGCCAGCCGGAAATTCCGGGGTGACACCAACGCGGCCGTTGCACTCATCCAGATCCCCGGAGCCTTCAACATATTCCCAGTCCTGCTGGAAGGTACCCATGGGATAGGTTGTGGTCGACGGCCGGGAGGCACTGACCGAGCTGACCAGCTGGTAACTGCCGGTGATGACTTTCAGGCCGGAGCTGGCGTCATCGGCAACGCTGTAACCGTATCTGGCATAGATGGGAAAGCCGTCGGCAGCCCAGCCGATAAGCGTCATGGAGGTACTGCTGCCTGCGCGCTTGGTTATGAAGCCTTCAGGCATACCGTGATAGTGGTAGGCACCATCCGGCTGCACGTGGGCGTTGTTCTGGTCGGTTCCGAAATCGAAGCTGGTCTGTCCCAGGGCTTCGATGTTCCAGCTGCCGGAATTATCCACAAGGCTGCAGGATGTGCCTGAGTCATCACAACTGCCCGCTGTACTGGCGTCAATTTTCACACCGTTGAGTACATAGCCTGCCGGGCCGCGAGGGCCGCCAAGTTCCGTAGGTATGGTGGTTTCTGCCGGCTCCAGGGTAAAGCTTGCGGACACGACCTGTTCGGAAATGACATTGGGGTTGCCCGGGTTCGGGAAGGTGCCCACTTCGTGGTCCGGAATCCCATTGGCGGTGAGTTCCCGGGTGCTGTCAGTACAGGTCCAGGTGGAAGTGCTGGTGTAGGTCAGCGATGGCTGGCTGTTATAGGTGGTGTCATCATAATCGCACATAACACCGGAGGTGGCGCCGGTACCCGTGCTGATATCGCCGTCATCCGAGGCCAGGCTGCTGTCGTCGGAGCTGCTGTTATCAGAGCTACTGTCGCCAGAGCTGCTGTTCCCGTCGCCACATGCGACAAGGAATAACAGGAGAATACAGACACCTGCTTTCTGAAGTAGTTTCTTTTCTATGAACGGCTGCGTCATCGCTTGGCCTGCTTGTTGAAGTTGTTCGGTGCCTCGACTGGCGCAAAGGCAGTTGGTATCACACCTTAACAACACAATGTGCAACAAATATGGAGATTGTTATACGGGAGGCCAAATAATGATTGCTCAGTATGACTGAGCCCGAGTTAACACCCTCGGAACTAAAATCCTGACCTAAAGAGCATAGCGAAAACCCGGGACAACACGGTTCTCTGTCCGAATAAGGGTTACCGGCTTTCCGGATCAACCACCTCGAAGGATTGGGAGGCGAGCACCTCGAGACCTTCTTCCGCGCTGATCAGTTCCACCTGGTATTTACCTGAAGGCCAGCCGCGAGAATAGCGTAACCAGGCCTCCTGGATTTCAACGGAAGAACCCGTCAGAGGTTGTTTATCCAGTACCCACAGCGTGTCGTTATTCGTGTTGGTCCATTTCATAAAGACGAACGGCTTTGAGTAGCTGTTGGGTACCTTGTAATAGGCGTAAAGCCTGGGCGCCATGTCCGAAAATTCTGACTGCACGGCCAACTGGTTTGTGCCAATAGCACTCTTGGTGCCGAACAACAGCTCGACACCATCCTGGTTGAACGTTTCGGTGTTGTTCAGCCAGCGCTCAGCCAGCGTGCGCGCCGTTTTGGTGGGGTTTTGATAACCGAAGAAATCGTCAAGAGTAAGGTGGGTGTTGTTCAGAAGAAACCGTAGTAACTGAGCATCGTCAAGCGATGACAGGATCAGCGCCAATTCCGATTTGCTCACTTTACCCTGGGCAAGTAAGGGGCGGTAATCGATTTCGGCCAGCTCCCTGGCACCCTCCAAGGGCTCCAGTTGAACATCCGCTGTTCCATGGCCAGTGCTCGTGGCTACAGGCAACGGCTCCGCTATCCGGGACGAATTGCTGTCCGGCCCTGGCGGCGAGGAAGTTATTGGCGCATCAGCCTTACCGCCTTCTGTTTCATCGGGTGAGATGAACCAGAAGATCAGGGTGCCGGTAAGCAGCACCCCAACCAGGCACAACGATCGAATGATCATCATCTGCAACAGACCGATCAGTTCGTCTTGCTGTCCAGCCAATTCTGGGCCGCTGAACTACAGGCACTACGGGAGGAGTAGTTGCTCAGGTAGCTGTAGCTTGATGATTCACAGGTCGTGGTGTATTGCTGAAACGGGCCGTAGCAGGAAGTTTCATAGCGAATGCCACCGCTCACAGCGGTACTTCGGGTACAGAGGTTAAAATACTCCGACGGGGAGGGGTCTTCAAAACCGCCACCGCCACCGCTACCAGAGCTACCGCTACAAAGTGTTGACTTTACATTCCGGCCCAGCTCCACAACCTGCTGGTAATTACTGTAATAACTACTGGCAGAAGAGGAGTTGCCATTTTGACACGAGGCAATTGCAGCACTCAAAGTAGAGTCCGCCTGGGCGTAATAGGCGCTGACCTGAACGCCACAACTGTTCGCCTCGGCACGCTCAGATGTACTCACGATATCCGTGTAGCTACTGCAGGAACCGCCAGCAGAGGTTTGCGGACCAGTGGAGTCATCGTAGGAGCTTTCTGTGTCGTCGGACCCGCTGTCAATGCAGCCCGTCAGGATACCGCCCGCCAACAGGCTGGTCAGCAGCAGGGTGGTGCGCTTTCTGGTAATTATCATAAGTGGCTCTCTCACTTGCTTGTGCTGTTTTCTGGGCTGGGAATGTCTCTTCGGTGTTCGAAGAAAGGGCATAATATTGATTCGGCGTCATGTAACGCACCAAAACATGCCATCAATAACGACACTCTTTTTTTTGCCCTTCTAACTTATACCGCAATCCACTATCAGGCAAGGGCTTAGAACTGTGAATTCGGGTATAAGATATTCAAACGAATTGAATACGCATGTTAGAAACAGCACGAACTCATTAACGTTTCTTCTTGGCGGGTTTACGAAAATGACCAGCCAAAAGCAAAGTTACACAAATGAGAAGTATCAGAAAAAGGACCAGCAACAAGGTTCCTGAATCCACATTGGAAACTATCGATACCTGCGTGCTGAAACCCGTTGTCGCACCGCAATTACGGTTGAACACCAAGGCACGAAGGTGGCTGGAATGAAATCACTGGCCATTTTTATGCTTTAGCGCACAGGGCTTGCAGATACAGGCTTTGTTTTTGGCTGCATCAACGACCTGGTTTAACAGGCTGTCAGGAAACGTAATTTCCTCGTCCATACACCAGCATGGTTTACTGCTATTTGCCAAACAACCACAGTGATTAGGTTTATTGCACAAAGGGCAATTTTCAGGGTTTACATATTCTTCTTTATTCATAAAACAACCAGGCTAAGGAACATTACCCCCTCCCTCTCAGTTTAGCAGCGATGTATGGTGCGAGGCCTGTCACCACAAGAACAACAGGGCCGAAACGAATTCAATGCAACTGCCAGGTTTTCAGAATACTGCGCGGGCCTTCATAATACTCGCCGGCCCAGCACGGAATGTTGGGCTGTGGGCGTCAGCAGCTAGCATGTATTCTGTATTATCGTGGGCATCAAGAGCCGCTTGCGCTGCCCATTTTTCCACAATAGTAAATTTATTCTCATCTGCATCATCGCTTAACAACTCGTACCGGAGAGCAACTCAGGTGCGCCCGATAACAGCCACTGGATATGTGATGGCAGCTCACTACTGTGAGAGTATATTGTCCACATGGGCCGAACCTGCATCTTTTTGGCAGTGCTGACAGTGACACAGGTAAAAGCTGTCAAAGTCGCCTTTTACCTCAAAGCCAACGGTGCCACTGACTTCCTGAAATTCAGTGCCAATGCTCCAAACACTACCTCTGCGGCCAGATATACGTACATTAATATGTTGGGTTGACCATCGACCAGGATACCCATCAGACGACCAAAAGCCATAGATAACAATGTGGTTGCAACGATCACTAAAGCCAAGGCTATGTCTTTCCTCAATGTCATTACGAATATTAAAGCAACACCGATCGCAAGCTGTGCGCCGCCATAAGTTGCTCTAAAATCTATAGTTGCTGACGCTGAACTGGGGCTTGAGCCTGTAACCAAATTTGCCATTTCAATTGGAGCCACAATAAAAAAAGCGCCATACAGCAAAAAAAACAGAGCAGTCAAATAAACCAATAATTTCGACATACCTACTCCTATAGTAATGTTTGAAAAGAGGCCTCAACGCTGAGCGAAGCGGTGCCTTACTGCCAACGAACACATGGCGCTCGGCTTTTACTCCCGGGTCGGTATCAAGTGTTCCGAGTGGGAGACCATAGACCTCGAGGGCTGCATCGAACCTGATGTAGAGGCTGGAGCCGCAGTTTGAGCAGAAGCCTTTATGCTCACCCGGGGAAGATTCGTAGAACTTCAGTAACTCCTGACCTTTGACGGTGTTCCAATCCGAGGATGCACCTTAGCCCGCGTTCTGAACGCCGAGGAATGAAGCTTGCGGCACATTGAACAGTGACAGTTCAGAACATCCGTCAGAGGACCATTAATTTCGTACTGAATACCCCCGCAGAGACAACTACCTGTTTGCTTCATTTATTCACCTCCTTGTGTGATAACGCCTCAATCAGCCGACGCCGAAGGCGGTCGGCTGGATTGATTTTTTATACGCTGGTTGTATACAGTGTCAGTTCTTTTAAAGCTTCATAATCATCAGGGTTTTGATAAACATTTCTAAAAAGTTCAAAAGCAATCAAATCATTTTCTTTTAGCCAGGACAGGCTACTCTTTGCTCCAAAAAACCACTTATCCCTTAAAATAAAATATGTCTCAAGAAGGTTATACTGCAACCCAGCCCTTCTATGATTTCCTTCTACATCACCTTTATGCACCCGTTTTAGGTTTTTTATTCTCAACTCAACAATGTTTAATTTTTCTTTTTTAGTTAATGGATCTGGACCATTTTTTATTATTTTATTTATTTCTTTTAATAATTTACTTCCATAACCTAATTTATCAACAGCGCAGAATGCTGCGCCCATTTGAACAAAATGAGTTGGATTTTTCATGGACTCCGTAGGATATATCCATGCATCAAGAAAAATACCTTCAAAGTCACGGAAGTCTTCCGAAATACGCGGAGAGTCAAGAAAGCACGCCATATCTACATCACTTTCTTCTGTTGCATCCCCTCTTGCTCTTGAACCATAAATAATTACAGTATGCGGGTCATACTTATTAACAACCTCATTTACAGCAATTTTTGTAGTTTTATCCATATATACCTTATCTTAGAATCAAAATACTGCATTAATTCAGTAAATTCTATTTTATTGTCTTTTAATGCTTTTATCTTTGAATCAGACAGCGAAGTTAGCTATGTATATATAATTTGATGAAGCGTATAACGCCAGCGGCAAGGGCGCGACGACAGGAGCGTCCCTTGACCGCACTTGTTATGCGCATTTATTTTACACCACCAGCCAAACGGCCACCAATACACAAGAAAAAATGCCAATTGTTAGCACATCTTGAACAAGGATAGCTCTTTTAAACTTCTGATAATAAACCGGATTTCTATCCGGCAAGAACCACGACCCTTGTTTGCAAACCTCAATTAAATGACCAACAGAAACCGGATAATATCCATACTCAGAATTGTCGATTCTACCTGTCTCAGGGGCAAAGTGAAGGTTGAAATCAAGAGCACTTAAGTCAAGATTGAAAAGTTTCTCGATGTCTTCAATTAACTCGAAAGCATCATCTCCGGTCATGCCAAGCTCACCTTCGAGATACATTTCAGATGATATATCTCCGAACTTTACCCCCGAATGATAGGAGACCAGTTCTTTCAATTTATTCTCAATGCTCATTATTCAGAACGCATAACGCTAATGATAAGCGGCGCCCGACCAGGGCGTCCGGTGGACGGCCGCCAGGCCGGGAACGTACTTAATTGAATTGTTAGGCTTTAATTCAGTCACCATAGTTGATAACAACACCGGCCACCAATGTTGCTTGCTTGAAGACCTTAGCTGAACCAAGCCCGTCCAGGCGCAGAACAGAGTCCGATTCCCACTGGATTTGCAGCGGAATAGTTCCCGCAAGGATGAGGGCGTTCCCTGCATCATTTGATAAAACGTTTTCACCTGAAACAATTGATACTTGTGTGCTGAAGCCCGTTGTCGCACCACAATCGCGATTGAACACCACCGCCCTAGCGTGGCCAGAAGGCGAGCTAATTGCTTGGGAAACTTCATTTCCGCAAGTGGCACCGCAGCCAGTTAGTGCAGCGAAACTGAGGGACATTGCGGCCAATTGGAGTATCAATTTCATATGCCTAACGCCGCCATAAACGGCTGCCGAAGCAACGCGTAGGCAGTCCGGTGGAGGCCACGGCTTTCGTGGCCGTAACAAATTTGATGGCCTTGTTATGCTTTTCCATATCGTCCGAGGACGCTGCTAAAGAAAAAGCAAACACCGCCAATGAAAAAAGACAGTAGCGAAAAAAGAAAATGAGGCCCCTGTACCAGCACAGCCAGAGCTGGGTAGTAAGGAGAAACATAGGCGGTCACGGTTTTCTGCAAGGGAGCCTCTAAGCCGATGGGTACACAGACACACATGATAGAGCTTTGAAACTTGTGGTCTTGGAAGTGGTACTCGTACTTGACTGACGGCCACGAAAAAGATCCACCCGATCCAATTCGGCTTCTAAAACTGGGGCCGCCATCAGATTGGACGTAGGTATTATTTGACGAAGAAATTAACGTTGCCTCAGTGGGTTGCCAAGACTTTGTGGAAATACTGAAAATCAAATATGCCAATCCGATAATGACAAATAAAACTCCGATTTTATGGAGTTTGCTGCGTAACTTCTTAATTTCGTCCATGATTCCTGGCGTTGATTTGTCAAAAGGCATAACGCCTAAAGAAGCCGCGCATTTATGCGTCGGCTTGCTTTACTTGTTATGTGTTTGTACGCACCAGCTTATTGGCATACGGCTTGCTACCTAAACTATAGCCATCAATATTAGGAGTTAACTATGCAAATTGGAAGCTCAACAAGCGCATTACCGATAACGCCAACACAGAAAAGCGGCAATAATTTTCCGCCCAATACACCCGCTACCGGCAATATGCAGCCTGAAAAGCCATTTGTTCGTGAACTTGCCGAATCATTTGACCCTAAGAATATGAGCTACAAAGAATCCATGGATCTTGCCAATGCTTTAATGAAAGCTGGAGAAGGTGATTTAAGCTCAGCATTTTTACCCCCACCACTTTTAAAAGTTAATAGCGATGGAAGTGTAAGTGACATGAGGGGAACGCCTGAAGGTGATGCCAAAATGAATGCCAAATTCAATATGTTTGATTTACTTGAAGCTAGGATTGATTTCAATAAAGGTATGAATATGCCAACAAACTTACTTGAAGATTCATATTCCTTTTTAGAAAAAATCCAAGTGGCTCAAAATACTCCGAGTATCAATGAGTACACATAACGCCCACATAAGCGGACTAAAATAGTGGGCTAAAATTTGTTGAGGAACGAAACATAGCCCGCTGTTTTTGTTCCGATTTTATGTGCTTGTTAACTTACGCTCTTACTGTAAAAAGGCTTATCCCCATACCAACAAACAATCCACCACTGATGCGATGAAACCACTTTACATTTTTTGAATTAGAAAGAAACCCTTTAGCTCTTTGGGCTAAATATCCATAGCTAGATAATGATAGAAACGAAAAGAACATAAATATTAAAGTCATAACAGAAAACTGGGAGAGTATTGGCAGCTCTGGATTTAAGAATTGAGGAAAAAGAGCAGCAAAAAAGATTATTGGTTTAGGGTTAGTTATTGCAACAAGTAAACCTTCTTTAAAATAAGATGAAAGACTACGTTGCTCTTTTTCCAGTTTATAAGGTGAGTCTGTTTTAGTTCTCTTACTTGAACGTATTTGTTTAATACCTAAATAAATTAAATAGCATGCTCCAACTATTTTAACCGCCATAAACACCTTGGCGGATGCTAAAAGAATTGCGCTCAGACCCGTTATAGAAAGAATGGACAGAAACATCAAGCCAATGATATTTCCCAAAGCTGATAGCATAACGCACTTAACTCCATTAACAGCGCCGTTATAAATCGCTAGAAATATTGCTGGTCCAGGACTAATAATGTAAAAAAAAGAAACAAAAGCATAAATCAGTAATGTATCGTAATTCATAATTTCTCAAGAGTAAGTTAACGCCTTGCTCACCGGAAAATTAGGAGCGCAGCGAGTAATTTTTCCAAGTGCAGCAACTTGTTAGTTTTTCAATTTACGCAGATTTGCTTCTGCACTAAGCAACTGTAAAGTCGCATTATTTTGATGATAACTACGCCATTCTTCTACCAATTGAGGATCAGTTACTTGCCCACGCTGATCTGTATCATCTGGCTTGGGATTTGTTAAAGCAACTGATTCAATATCTATTTGACGTTCATTGAGGAAATTATTTAAAAGACTGTCAAATGAAGGGATTACGTAAGAAACATGGCTATTATCATAAGTTAACCTAACTCCGAGTATTGGGCACACATCAACTTCCTCTAACTGAGAACTTTTATACGCCATAATCAACTCTTTAACGGCTCTCCTAAATGCAATTGAGGTTACCGTTTTCTGAGACGCGGGTTGTATACAGTGTACCCAACTACAATCAATTTCAGTGCCATCTACTCTGTGAATATATAAGCACCGATTATTGTGAAAGTCTCTTTGAACCTTAATATGATCTATCCCAGCACCTTTCTTTTCTTCGAACTCAGAATGAAGCGTAAATAGAGACGCAAAAAAATGCTCATCCTCAACACTAAGTCGCTCACCTTCTTCATATTGATTTATTCTGAGACGAGCCTCTTCAGTAGCACTTTTTTTGGTTCTAAATTGGTATATTCCAAAAGCAATCGGTTTTGCCACCTTACTCTCCTTGAAAAACTAACGCTGAAATAAGCGGCGGCTAAAAGCCGTCCGGTGGACGGCCGCCAGGCCGGGAACGAACTTGATTGACTGGTTAAATGCCATAAGCCCGCTCAACCTTTGCAACTCGGACTTTGAATTCGGAATACCAAGCTTTATGGCCCAAACGCTGGGCCTCAAGGTGCTCAGCATTTTGCTTCCAGTTCCTGATCGCTTCCTCGCTGGCCCAGTACGAAACAGTGATACCAACATCCTCACGGGCTGACTCGATACCAAGAAACCCTTCCTGCTCGGCGGCCAGTTCGACCATTCTGTCTGCCATAGCACCGTAACCATGATCACCATCCGTGCGGACAGAGCTAAAAATCACCGCGTAATATGGCGGACTCGGAGTATTAGCGATCCCTGACATAACTTCCTCTTGGCATTTAACGCCCGCATTTGCGGCTGGCTTGGAGCGCAGCGGAAAACCAGTCCGACAACATGCGCTTGTTAGCCTTTAAAATCTGGATTTGGTTGCATTATAAACTGCCATAGTGGCAAGCCCTTCCCTTTATACCCTTCAGGGATTTTAACGGCAAATACACCTGGGTCCAAATTCGTGTCTAATGCAATGACACTCTTTTCGTAAGTGGTTTGCTCTCCATACGATGCACTTACCATTGAGCTTAACTCGCCAATCATGGAAAAGTTCTGTTCATCGGAGGGGCAATCCGGCGAGTATGTAAACTTAGCACCTAAAAACTCACCATCATCAAATAAACCTTCAGCATCATTCTCAACCCAAGTGCCAAACCTCATGAGGTAGAAAGCTATCGACTTTTCCAAGTCATCCGTAACTTCCCGATCAGAACTATATATCTTTACACCACCGATAATGAAGTTTACTTCCCCATTCTCGTTAACCTTCGCCTCTTTTGTGGGGTCAGCAAGTAACTCTATTGATAGATCTGGTTCGGTACCGATTGTACGATCACCTAATAATGACATCTCGTTTTGTGCAATAGCATTTATGAAGTCTGTAACATATCGATTTTTTTGCTCGATAAGAGATTCTTTACGTAACAGAAACCACTTATTTTGACGTGAAAAATAAACTGCGAATAGTAGAGGTGTATTATGTAGCTTGGCATAATTCTCAACCTTTCTTAGGTAGTCCTTTTTGAAAGGGTAAGGCGACTTAATATTAGGAAAGTGACAGTTTTTTACCTCAATAAAATACTGACTTCCGTCATTGAGTATCACCTTATAATCCGGAGCCTGAATATCCTGCTCTGTAGTAAATGCCTCTCCGCTGTCTTCTTGCTTTATCAGGCGGCAATTTCCTAATGCCCCAGCGACATGAGCAAAAAGTGATTCGACTCTCTTTCCGTGTAAAAGGTTAGGATTATCCTTAGACGCCTTTAGCGAGTTCCCAATGCGTTCAATAAAGTCATTCGCATCTTCTTCAACGCTTAGTTTGTATCCATGCTTGCGGCCCAAAGCAGTAAACAAGTCTATTACTTCGAATTTTTCTGGGTTTCGCTTAATTCGTTTCAAGATTTCTCCGATCTATGACGAGAGGCTAACGCTGAAATAAGCGGCGGCTACAAGCCGTCCGGTGGACGGCCGCCAGGCCGGGAACGAACTTGATTGACTGGTTAAATGCCATAAGCCCGCTCAACCTTTGCAACTCGGACTTTAAATTCGGAATACCACGCTTTATGGCCCAAACGCTGGGCTTCAAGGTGCTCAGCATTTTGCTTCCAGTTCCTGATCGCTTCCTCGCTTGCCCAGTACGAAACGGTGATACCAACATCCTCGCGGGCTGACTCGATACCAAGAAACCCTTCCTGCTGAGAGGCCAGTTCAACCATTCTGTCTGCCATAGCACCGTAACCATGATCACCATCCGTGCGGACAGAGCTAAAAATCACTGCGTAATATGGGGGACTTGGAGTTTTAGCAATCCCTGACATAACTTCCTCTTGGCATTTAACGCTAAGTGCAGCTGCATTTTGACCAGAGTGGAGTTTGTGCAAAAATGGCGGAGCCATGCACAAACGAAACGACGGCCAAAATGTCAGATGGCACGACTGGTTAGAAGGCGCTACGATTTATTTAATGGCACGCTTAAACATTAACTGAGAAAACGAGCCAGACCAAATATTTAAAACCCACCGATTACACCAAACTTGCTAGCCCTTGGCAAGCACTAACCTGCCAACAAACTAAACCAACTCGAACGCACCAAGTAAACCGGGAAAACATAGCAACGTACCGAAATATAAATTACGAAGCGACTACAAAACAAAGACTATTTCTTGATGCATGAAGATACAAAACAAAGCCGCACATGAACAAGCACGAACCATTTTAGTTAGCACAATTTCAATATTTCAAAACGCACAGAAATAGTAACAAACAAAAGAAAAATAGCCATTTAACGCTAAGTGCAGCTGCATTTTGGCCAGAGTGGAGTTTGTGCAAAAATGGCGAAGCCATGCACAAACGAAACGACGGCCAAAATGTCAGCTGGCACGACTGGTTAGAAGGCGCTACGATTTATTTAACAGCACGTTTGGAAATTAACTTACCAAGCGAGCTGCACCAAATATTTAAAACTCACTAATTACACCAAACCTGCTAATGCTTTACAAGCACTAACCTACCAACAAACTAAACCAACTCGAACGCACCAAGTAAACCGGGAAAACATAGCAACGTACCGAAATATAAATTACGAAGCGACTACAAAACAAAGACTATTTCTTGATGCATGAAGATACAAAACAAAGCCGCACATGAACAAGCACGAACCATTTTAGTTAGCACAATTTCAATATTTCAAAACGCACAGAAATAGTAACAAACAAAAGAAAAATAGCCATTTAACAGCAACTAGACCGCGTTCCGCGATATTGCAAAAAAGAGCGTTCTCGATAATGCCACTTTTTGCATATCCATGCCACGCCTCCAGTCTCAATTTTAACAACAGGTTAGCCCAGTTTCTGCCGCCCCACCACGTAATCGCTTGACTTCTCGTTTTCGTGAAAACAATAATACTGTACAAATAAACAGTATTGAAGATCACTAACAAAGGTACGCCAACATGGACGGCATACAACCTCAACCGCGCCTTCGGGATCAGGTTCGCGCAGTCATTCGGGTTAATCGCTACAGCATTCGTACGGAAAAATCCTATTGGTACTGGATCCGTTTTTACATCCGCTTTCACCAGATGAAGCATCCCAAGGAGATGGGACCAAAGGAAGTAAATGAATTTCTTACTTGGCTAGCCGTTAACCGCAACGTTGCTGCCGCAACTCAGGCCCAAGCTTTAAACGCTCTAGTGTTTCTGTACTCCAAGGTTCTCGACATGCCCCTCGGGGAAATCGGTTCCGTTATCCGCTCTAAAAAACCAAAGCGTTTGCCCGTGGTGCTCACCCACGATGAAGCCATGACAATTATCGAACATCTCAAAGAACCCTATCTCCTTTTAGCCTCGCTCATGTACGGTTCTGGCCTGCGGGTAACAGAAGCTTGCCGTTTAAGAGTGAAGGACGTCGATTTCAGTAATCAGGTCATCATTGTTCGGGATGGCAAGGGCGCAAAAGATCGAACAACGCTCATGCCGGGCACGCTGATTTCTGAATTAGAAAGGCAGATTGCTTCTATTCGAAAGGCCTGGAAAGAAAAAGACCTCTCCCTGCAAACACCGGTAAGCCTGCCATTTGCGCTTGCCCGCAAGTATCCCCAAGCAGACATGTCCCTGGACTGGCAGTGGTTGTTTACCTCAAACACTCTGAGCAAAAACGACTTCGGCAAGGTGGTGCGCCACCACATCCACACCAGTTCTGTGCAGAAAGCAGTGAAGGTAGCTGTTGCTGCAGCCAACATCGGCAAACCCGCAGGTTGCCACACTTTTCGCCACACCTTCGCCACCGAACTACTCAAACGCGGCAACGATATCCGCACAGTGCAAGATCTGCTTGGCCACGCAGACCTGCGCACCACTCAGATCTACACCCACGTGCTGGGCCAGGGCTTTGCGGGAGTGCGCAGCCCACTGGGTTGATGGTTTCAAACTTTGCCGGGCCCAGAACTTAGGCACTACTACCCGGGTTGCAGGCAATTCGACCATTCGGTTGATTCTTTTGCCACCAACGGCCGGGTAACGTACATGTATCTAGGCCTCTTTGGCTGGGCTCCTGGAGTCCGTTATTCATAGCAACCCCACTAACCCATTGATTAGGTCGGTTGCCAACTGTGAAGGATGCATCATGAGTGATCTGACAACTCTTCGGGACATCGTGGGTCTGGGCAACACTGCCAGCCCCATCAGCGATTCTGCACTGGTGATTATTGATGCCCAGAATACCTATCGGGAGGGCGTGATGAAGCTCGATAACGTGGAGCCTGCGCTGGACGAATGCAAAGCTCTGCTACAGCGTTTTCGTGCTGCCGGCCGCCCTGTTTTTCATATTCAGCATGATGCGGGGGCTGGCTCACCTTACGATCTGAATGCCCCTGTCGGCCAGATTGCCGATGCCGTGGCTCCGATTGCAGGCGAGGCGGTGATCAGCAAGAATTTCCCCAACTCCTTTGCGCAGACAGATCTGGATGAGCAGCTGCAGCAGGCTGGTATCAAAAACCTGATTCTGACCGGATTCATGTCTCACATGTGTGTGAATTCCACTGCACGCGGCGCCTTTACGCTCGGCTACAACCCCACGGTCGTTGCCTCAGCTACGGCAACCCGTTCTCTGCCGTCGAAGGCCTCCGGTAAAACAGTGCCATCCGAGCAGATGCAGGAAGCTGCCCTGGCCGCCCTGTCGGATTTGCCATCTGCCGTGGTTCCTTCCGCAGCAGATGTCCCCGACTAAAGAGGCTATCCCGACAAATGAACAGACCGGCGGTGCAGCCTCACCACTCCAGCTGAGCCCCGGTCTGGTACTCAATCACCCGGGTTTCAAAGAAGTTCTTTTCCTTCCGCATAGTGGCCTGCTCATCCAGCCAGGGTGATACGTTTTTAGCCCCCGGGAACGGCTCTTCCAGGCCCACTGTGCGGGCACGGCGGTTGGCTACGAAGCGGAACTGCTCGGTGTGGTATTCGGCGGAATAACCCAGAATGGGGTCGCGCAAGATGTAGTTGGCGTAGTCGCTTTCGGCAGCTTCGGATTCGTCCCACATCTCGCGCACAGCTTTGGGGTCGAAGCTGATGTTTTCTTCTTCCAGAATCTGGTTAACCACTTTCAGGCCGAAGGAGAAGTGCATGGCCTCATCGCGCAGGATGTACTGGAACTGTTCACCGGTGCCACGCATCAGGCCACGGCGCTGCAGGGCAAAGATGGGGCTGAAACCATTATAGAACCAGCAGCCTTCAAAAACGGCGGCAAAGAACAGGTAAGACATGATGAATTCCTGCAGGTCGTCCTTGTTGCGCAGATTCAGGTCGGAGCGCATTGCCGCATCCAGCCGGCGGTTGGCCATCTGGATTTTTGCGTTGATTTGCGGCACTACCCGGTAACGGTTGTAGATTTCACTCTGGTCCAGATTGAGGGTTTCAATACAGTGCTGATAAGTCCAGGTGTGCAGAGCCTCTTCGTACACCTGTCGCGCCTGATAGATTTGCAGCTCCGGCGCGGTCATTTTCTCCATCACCGCCAGGCCGATGTTGCGCATGGCCAGGATGTCGGAGGTGGTCAGGTAGGCTACCACGTTTTCAAACACGTGCTTTTCCGCCGGGCTCAGGCGGTGGTGGTAGTCGTGAACATCCTGCGCCATGTTCACGTCCAGCGGAGTCCAGTGGTTTTTGTTGGCGTTCATAAAGAACTCCCAGGCCCAGGGATACTTGAAGGGTGCCAACTGGTTTACGTCGGTTTCGCCGTTGATTACGCGCTTGTCGTCTACGTTCACCGGCGCCACGCTGCTGTGTGCAGCGGGCTGGCTTTGCGGTTTGGTTTCGTCATCCCAATTCAGCATGGTTGTGCCTCTCAATAAAAGTAAGTGGTTACTGACATGCTTCGCAGTCGGGTTCATCAATACTGCATACCTGGGGTTGCGGTGCGGCAACCGGGGCAGCTTGTTCGTTCACCCCGGTAGCTCCCAGCGAGCGCAGGTAGTAAGTAGTTTTCAGACCACGTTCCCACGCCAGCTGATACAGCTCGTCGAGTTTTTTCCCGCTGGGTTCAGCCATGTAGAGGTTCAGGCTCTGGGCCTGGTCCAGCCATTTCTGGCGGCGGGAAGCGGCTTCCACCAGCCAGCGGGCGTCGATCTCGAATGCCGTGGCGTATCGCGCTTTCAGTTCGGTGGGAATACGCTCGATCTGCTGCACGCTGCCATCGAAGTATTTCAGGTCGTTTACCATCACGTTGTCCCACAGGCCGACCGCCTTGAGATCGCGCACCAGTGAGGGGTTTACCACGGTGAACTCTCCGGAGAGGTTCGATTTCACAAACAGGTTCTGGTAGGCCGGCTCGATGGATTGCGACACACCCACGATGTTGGAGATGGTGGCTGTGGGTGCTATGGCCATCACGTTGCTGTTGCGCATACCGTGCATGGCGATGAGTTCGCGCACCGGCGCCCAGTCCAGACGGCTTTCGGTGTTTACGCTGATATCACCTTCCCGGCGGGCATTTTTCAGCAATTCGATGGAATCGATAGGCAATATGCCCTGGCTCCACAGGGAACCTTCGTAGCTTTCATAGGCGCCCCGCTCTGCCGCCAGCCGGGCTGAAGCACGGATGGCGAAGTAGCTCAGCTGTTCCATTGCAATGTCTGCAAACTCTACCGCCTGCGGGCTGGTGTACGGCAGCCGCAGTTCGTAAAGCGCATCCTGAAAGCCCATCAGGCCCAGGCCAACCGGGCGGTGTCTGAGGTTGGAGTTGCGTGCCTGGGGTACAGCGTAGAAGTTGATATCGATTACGTTATCAAGCATGCGCACGGCTGTGTCTACGGTACGCTCCAGGCGCTGCACATCCAGTTCGCCGTTGGCAATGTGAGCCGCCAGGTTTACCGAGCCCAGGTTACACACGGCAATTTCTTCCGCGCTGGTGTTCAGGGTGATCTCGGTACACAGATTGGAGCTGTGGACCACGCCTTTATGCTGCTGCGGCGAGCGCAGGTTGCAGGGGTCTTTGAAGGTTATCCACGGGTGGCCGGTTTCAAACAGCACTGTGAGCATTTTGCGCCACAGCTGTTTGGCCGGAATGGTTTTGAACAGCTCGATCTTGCCTTCGGCCGCCAGCGCTTCGTAGTGTTCGTAGCGCTCGCGGAATGCGTTCCCATAGAGGTCATGCAGGTCCGGCACATCACTGGGGCTGAACAGAGTCCAGTCCCGATCCTGGCGCATACGCTCAATCAGCAGGTCGGGCACCCAGTTGGCGGTGTTCATGTCGTGGGTACGGCGGCGTTCATCACCGGTGTTTTTGCGCAGCTCCAGGAATTCTTCGATATCCAGGTGCCAGCTTTCCAGGTACGCACACACTGCGCCCTTACGCTTACCACCCTGATTTACGGCTACGGCAGTATCGTTCACCACCTTAAGGAAAGGCACTACGCCCTGGCTCTGGCCGTTGGTGCCTTTGATGCGGGAGCCCAGTGCACGCACAGGTGTCCAGTCGTTACCCAAACCGCCCGCCCACTTGGACAGCATGGCGTTGTCGCGGATGGCACCATAAATGTCTTCCAGATCGTCACCCACCGTAGTCAGGTAGCATGAAGACAGCTGGGAGTGGCGGGTACCACTGTTAAACAAGGTGGGCGTGGATGCCATATAGTCGAAGGACGACAGCAGGTTATAGAACTCGATAGCCCGGCTGTTGGGGTCGTCCTCACGCAGGGCCAGGCCCATGGCAACTCGCATGAAGAATACCTGCGGCAACTCCAGCCGGTCTTCTTTCCAGTGCAGGAAGTACCGGTCATACAGGGTTTGCAGGCCAAGGAATCCAAACTGTTGATCGCGCTCTGGTTTCAGAGCTGCGCCCAAACGCTCCATGTCATATGCAGCCATGGCCTCATCAAGGAGTTCGTAGCGAATGCCGGCACTGATGAAGCTACGCAGAGCCTGTGGATAAACCTCTGCCAGGGACAGGCTGGTGTCCAGCTTTAGTGCGGTGGCGCTCTCAAGGCGCAGCTGTTCCAGTAACAGGCGGGCGGTGACTGCGCTGTAATCCGGCTCGCGCTCGATACGACCGCGGGCAGTCATCACCAGGGCAGTCAATACTTCAGCTTCGTCGATGCCGTTATAGAGATTGCGGATGGCTTCTTCCACCAGGGATTCGCAATCAATGCCCTCAAGCCCGAACGCGGCGTTATCCACCTGTAGCTTCATCAGACCAAGGTCCAGAGCTACTGTGCGGCCATCAGCCTGTTTTACGGTAAGCGTGGGGTGCGGCTCTACGGGTTCGTGCAGGGCCCGCTCGCGGGCGTGTTCTTCACGGTAGAGTACATAGGCACGTGCTACTTTCTGCTCTTCTGCCCGCATCAGGGCCAGTTCTACCTGGTCTTGTATATCTTCAATATGCACCCGTCCGCCAGCTTTCAAACGACGGCTGATAGCCTGCACAACCTGCTCGGTTACCCGGTGAACGGCATCGTTAATGCGGGCAGAGCCTGCAGCCTGATCGCCTTCAACAGCCAGAAAAGCTTTGGTTACGGCTACACTGATTTTGGATGGGGTAAAGCTGACCAGATTGCCGTTGCGCTTGATAACCTGAAGGGTTTCTGTGTCGGATGGCGACGAGGGTCGGGCTTCGGCCGAAGCAGTAGCGGGCATACCGTTTTCTCCTGAATACGCGTGGGTTCCATAACCTTCGCGTACACAGGACGAACCCAAGCATCAACCACCAGTAATGGCTGTAATTATGCTGTGTTCGTTGCTGCTCACCTTGTAGGGCCAGATGCAGGCGCCTGAGTCGCGAAGGTGCAGTTATATATCCCTGGCAGTGTCTTCGGACTCAGGGGCATGAACCTCATGGCTCTGCCTTGCGTGGCGACTTCCCGGCTTGCGCCAGTGTCTTTGTGCCACGCTCGTTCCCCAATACCGCTGCGCGTCAGTTCCGGATTCTCACCGGATTCCCGAATACCATATTTGGTATTCAACCAAGGATGCAGGCACTATATACGGTAAATTTTTAAGTGACAAGGCACCTTTCTGCTACCCGACGGTCTATTACAAACACTCTGCAAAGTGGGACAGTTTCATGCAAATCACCACTCGACCTGTTATCTGGCTGTTTCTAGCACTCGCCGGGCTGATATCTCCGCACCTGATGGCACAGGAAACGCTGCTCCCGGCGTTCTCGAAGATGACGTCGCTATCGGATGGTTGGGAACCACTTGAGTTTCCCAAGATAGATCAGCACTCAAACTATGAGCTGGCTCAGGATGAGGGGGTTCAGGTGGTGAAAGCACACACCTCGGGCGGAGCATCCGGTCTGATTGCCCGGCTGAACGTTAAGCCGGGGGGCTCAATGATGCTGAGCTGGCGCTGGAAAGTGTCCAATGTGTTTAAAGAGGGCGATGCCCGGAAAAAATCCGGCGATGACTACCCTGCCCGGATTTACGTCGCCTTCGAGTTCCAGCCAGATAAAGCAGGCTTTTTTGAACGGGCGAAACGCAAGACAGTGGCACTTTTGATTGGAGAGGAGCTACCGGGCAACGCCCTGAATTACATCTGGGCCAATACCCTGCCCGTGGGTGAATTTGTTACCAATCCCTATACCGATAGAACAGTGATGGTTGCTGTAAGTTCGGGCAGCGAAAAGGCCGGGGAGTGGGTGAACATTGAGCGGGACATTATTGCGGACTACCGCAAAGCATTCGGGGAAAGCCCTCCGCCAGTCCGCGGCATCGCCATCATGTCAGATTCAGACAACACTGGAGAACAGTCAACCGCCTGGTATGGCGATATCCGCCTTACCCCTGACAATCCGGACTAAAAACGTTCTTATCGAGGGCCATCAGGAAAGCCGGGGATAATATAGTCAGAATCGGTGTCCCGAACGGGCGAAACCACTCCGCGCCTGACGAGACGCAAATAGGCGTCATCCAGCTCGTCACGAAGCAAGGCGGCTCTGGAGCTTGCCAGAGAAAATAACCAGGCCGCATAGCGTGATCGCAATTCCGAGCCCCGAATCTTGCTATCTGATGGATAGGTCAGTATTTCCTTAAGTGGCTGGAGGTAATCCAGCACGTAATCACCACGCTTTAACTTGAGCATCTCCAGCGCTGCGCGGGTGTCAGGGGCTTTGGTAAGCGTTACGTATTCAGTGCGCTCAAACCATGAAAGCAGGCCGCCATAGGTGTAGCCAGCAATAACAATAACGCTTTTACCTTTAAGCTGCTCAAAGTGTGTGAGTGCATCAGTATCTTCAAGATACCAAACGTTCAGTTTTACCGGAAAAGCATTGACCCAACTTTCAAGAACCTCACCCTGAAGACTGGGAATACCCGCAAGGCCCGGCCAAAGATCTATAGTCCCGCTTTTCAGGTAAAGATAAATACGGCTTACTGGCAGAAAAATAAATTCTGCTTCATAACCGGCCTCCTCCACCACTTTCCGGGTGAGTTCGATAAAGGGGCCGGCCGGCTCGCCACGTTCGTTCTGATACTCAATAGGCGGGAATTCGGTATAGGCAATACGCAGCTTGTCAGCGCCAGCCCAGGCGGGGCTGGCCAGTATGGAGATGGCCAAAATCCAGGCCGGAGCCAGACGTAAAAACAGGTTCAAGAATCTGCGCATAGCACCAACGTATGAAATACACGGTTTGTTGGACTTGTTATGCAGAGCCTAGCAGGCCCGCCTGAAAAGGCCACCGCTTTGTCACATCAAAACAGCCAGAACCATCAGATATGATAAGTGACCATATACAAGCCAACTCCACCCATTACCAGGGTATACGGGAACGCCATAACGACCATCCGCCCATAGGACAGCCTTATCAGTGGCGCAATTGCGGAGGTCAGCATAAACAGGAACGCTGCCTGACCATTTGGCGTGGCTACGCTGGGCAGGTTGGTTCCGGTATTGATGGCCACCGCCAGATCCTGAAAGTGCTCATAACTGATACTGCCGGCATCCAGGGCCTGTTTAACCTCACTGATATAAACCGTCGCAACAAATACGTTGTCGCTGATCATTGAAAGCAGGCCATTGGCAATAAAGAACATGCCTGGCTGCTGGCTTTCCGGCAGTGCCAGCACGTAGTCGATAATCGGCTTGAACAGGTGTTGTTCATGGATCACGGCTACTACCGCAAAAAATACCACCAGCAGAGAGGTAAACGGCAATGATTCCTGGAATGCTTTGCCGATCTGGTGCTCGCTGGTAACACCGGTAAAAGACGTTATCAGAATAATAACCAGCAGGCCTATCAGACCTACTTCTGCCAGGTGCAGGGCCAGACCAGTCACCAATATGACGGCAGCAAAAGCCTGCACCCAAAGTGCGGCCTGATCTGCTTTGGTACGCTTTGCCCGTTCGCTGTCAGCAAACTCCTCCAGAACCCGCCGAACCGACTTTGGAAGCCTGCCGCCGTAACCAAACCAACGCATCTTCTCCAGTACCCAACAGGTTATCAATCCGGCAACCAGAACTGGCAGGCTTACCGGAGCCATATGCAGAAAGAAACTGATAAAGTCCCAGCCGACAACTTTGGCAATCAACAGGTTCTGAGGCTCACCAACCATGGTAGCTACGCCGCCGAGAGCAGTACCAATAGCTCCGTGCATCAACAGGCTGCGCAGAAATGCACGGAAGTTTTCCAGATCCTCCCGATGCAACTCGACGATTTCGTCATCACTGCCTGCATTGTGATCGCTGCTCTGGAACACCTTCCCGGATGCAACCTTGTGATAGACGGAGAAGAACCCGACGGCGACGCTGATAATAACGGCGGTCACTGTAAGGGCATCCAGAAAAGCGGAAAGAAGAGCCGCAGCACTACAGAACAGGAGCGACAGGGCAGATTTGGAGCGCACGCCCACCAGGATCTGGGTGAAGGTAACCAGCAAAAGTTCCTGCATGAAATAGATGCCCGCCACCATGAACATCAGCAGCAGAATAACCGGGAAATTGGTCAGCACTTCCAGATAGACCGCATCCGCTGTGGTCAGGCCTATCAGCAGTGCCTCTATCGCCAGCAATCCCCCAGGCAGGAGTGGATAACACTTCAGCGCCATGGCCAGGGTAAAGATGAATTCGGCTATCAAAAGCCAGCCTGCACTAACCGGCCCAAGCAGATACATCACAATCGGGTTGGCAATCAGAAACAGTACAATAATCTGTTTGTACCAGACGGGGGCCTTGCCAAGAAAATTACTGGTGAAGGCAGACAACATGGTCGTGGGCATTGCGAGGTTCTTCTGAGTTAGCGGGCGAAAAAGAGTGTAGGCTGATTATTTCTTATCTTCCTTGATATTTCTGCGCTGGTTAATTCGACAAAGATATAGGGTAGACCACTTCTTTAGTACTGCCAGCAGGGCAGAATTATCCGCGCGCTAACCCTAAGCCTTGTTAAACAAAGCCCTGAACGACCGGTACTCTGTGAGCGCAGCCTCACTTCCTTTAGCCACCAGCCTGACTTTCTCTCTCGGTAAACACTGGGCCAGCCGTGCGGCGGACAAAGGCGAGAGTGAGCCTAGCCGGGGGTAGCCGCCAATGGTCTGGCGATCATTCAGCAGGACAATCGGCTGACCATCCGGCGGCACCTGTACACCGCCAAGGCTAATGCCTTCTGATACAAGGGTGCTGATTTTGCAGTTCAGCCTGGGGCCGGTCAGGCGCACGCCCATGCGGTCCGCACGATCATCCACCAGCCACCAGTTATTGAATGCATCGAACAGACTGCGGCCGGTAAAATGCGCAATCTGGGCGCCCGGCAGGAGGTCCAGAACAGCCGGCTGGCTAAAATCCGGTATAGCCTCCCGGGGTGCCTGCTTCAGCCCTTCCCCAACATGCTGGTCTTTGCCGTAAACAGACAGCTGATCGCCTGTTGCCAGCTTTGCCCCCATGCCGCAGAAGCCACCAAGTTCTTCCCGGGTTACAGCAGCAACGCTTCCCAATACCGGCTCTGCTACAAACCCACCACACACCGCCAGATATGCCCGAAGCCCGTTTACCGGGGCAGCAAAGGCCAGGGTCTCGCCTTCTTTCCAGCTTACCCTTTGCCAGAGAGGAACGGGTTTTTGATCTATGGTCGCACCCAGGTCAGCACCGGTGATGGCTATCTGCAGGTCTCTTCCGGCAATCAGTTGCAAGCCGCCAAAGGTTATCTCCAGGTTGGCGCTACCCCACGGATTAGCCGTCAGGTGATTCGCCCAGGCCCAGGAATACAGATCCGCCGGGCCGCCCTGAGTAACGCCTAGATGGCGGACACCAAATCGTCCGCTGTCCTGCAGCAGAGCAAGAGGCCCTGCACGCAGCACTTTGATGCAGGGTTGAGAGCTCACCGGTTGCCTCATGCCAAGGGCTCCATGGGTGTGGTATTTCCGCCTTCACGTTCGAACTCATTGCGGCTCACAGGTACAAAACGCACCTGATCTCCAACACGCAAAAGGCTGAAGCCCTCGCGGTTGCGGTCAAAAAGCCTGGCACTGGTGCGCCCCAACAGGTTCCAGCCTCCGGGGGTTGCTGTCGGGTATGCAGCTGTCTGGCGGCCGGCCATCGCCACACTGCCCGGCGGCACCAGCCGGCGGGGTGTATCCAGTCTTGCGCACTCAAGCCGGGGATCGGTTAACCCCATAAAGGCGAACCCGGGGGCAAATCCCAGAGCAAACACCCGATAGACCTGCTGGCTATGAGCCTCGATCACATCGCTGACTGCCATACCCGCTTGCGCAGCTACTCTTGGCAGTTCAGGCCCTACACTGAGGTCGTACCAGGTTGGAAGTTTATGAACCTCGCCGGTGTGCGTGCTGTCTTCCGGTTCCAGGTCAGCGAGTATCCGGCAAATCATCGCCCGTGCCTGAGGTGACGACACCATCAGCGGATCAAAAACAACCAGAAGCGTCGTGTAGGAGGGCACCAGATCGACCAGGGCATCACCAAATTCCTGCTCGCACCTGTGCGACAGTGCGGATAGCCAGGGCAGATTGTGTTCGTCGATAACTTCAAACAGTCTTACGATCCAGCCATCGAGCCCAGCCGACTCAAACGATGGCTTCAGGCTCATGGTTTCAGTGCCTTTTCCACTGCTTGAGCAATACCAAGTATATCCCTGTCCGAACCATTACGACCGACCAGCATCAGGCCACTGGGCAGATCTCCGGGGCGATGGTTAGGCAATGTGATCGCACACAGGTCAAGCAGGTTCGCTACGGTCGGGTTGCGCAGAATCAACAGGTTCAGGCGGGCATAACCCTCATCACTCTCAAGCTCCGTCAGCAGTGGTGGCTCAACCGGAACGGTTGGTGCAAGAAGCCCGTCGTATGAGGCAAGCCATTCGTCCGCCTGTTTTTTTCGCTCTGCCCGGCGGTGAAGCAATTCCAGGTAATCTGCTGCACTGATCCCCGCACCTCTCTCCATACGAGTGCGCACCCGTGGATCGTATTCATCGCCGTACTGCTGCAGCCACTCGCGGTGAATGTGATAGCTTTCTGCCGCGGTGAAACCTCCGCCCTCGAGCAGTTCAGGCAGGGCATCCAGCACCGGTG
The DNA here is from genome assembly GCF_002407605.1 of Marinobacter sp. ANT_B65. NCBI lineage: Bacteria > Pseudomonadati > Pseudomonadota > Gammaproteobacteria > Pseudomonadales > Marinobacteraceae > Marinobacter > Marinobacter sp. ANT_B65. Next base: position 186,157 of record NZ_NXGV01000002.1, read on the forward strand.
CTGGCACCTCAACAATATGGGCTCCGCAATCTCTCAGTGTACGAAGACTCCTGGAAAACGCCTCCGCAACGCCCGGAGAGAGATCGTTCATCATGTGATTGGTCGGCACCACAAAACGGCGACCGCGCAAATCAACCAGGGTGTCCTGACGCCAGCGTTCACCGGCCATGACTGCATCCAGTCGTGCACAACACTCAACGCTGCGGGCAATCGGGCCTATGGAATCAAGACTGTCAGATAACGGAAAAGAACCCTCGCGAGGGATTCGTTGCTGGGAAGGTTTGAACCCTACCAGCCCGCAGAAAGCAGCAGGAATACGCACCGAACCACCTGTGTCGCTTCCAATCGCAGCAACCGCCATTCCGTGAGCCACAGCTGAGGCAGCACCGGAGGATGACCCGCCGGATATCCGCCCCGGCGCCAGCGGGTTCGCCGGTGAGCCATAGTGCGGATTGAGCCCTAGCCCGGAGTAGGCGAATTCTGTCATGTTGGTGTGCCCGGTAATAACCGCGCCCGCCCGGCGCAGACGCGAAACAATCAATGCATCTTTCTTTGCAGGCTGTTTCCACCACCTGGAACCGGAATGGGTTACTTCCCCGGCAACATCAAACAGAACCTTGAGCGCTATCGGCAACCCGGCAAGCTCACCCAGAGGCACATTCCCATTCTGGAGCGCATCAATGGCTGCAGCCTCGGCTTTTGCTGTGCTGTCGAAACGGGCGGTATACACCTGGTTAGCAGGATCATCAAACCGGTCAATATTATCCAGGCAGACCTCAAGCAACTGGCTCGCATACCACTTGTTCTGATGTATCCCATCGAGCAGCGACGATAAAGTCGCCTCTGACAGACCTACAGGCACCAGGCCAGACTGTTGCTTCATTTCACCACCGGTAACGTCTTTATATGATAAGAATGTCCTAGCTCCCGGCCTGTTACCGGATCCTCAAGAACCATGCGGAAAGCATCCGCAGGGCGCACGCCACCAATGACCGGCAGAGTGCCACACAGCATGGCCTGACCAGGTGCAAGCTTCGGATCTTCCAGTCCAAACCGTCGCAATAGATCCCTTGGGTGCAACAGACCCGTTACACCACCCTGCTGGTAGAGCTCCTCTTTGCCATCAAAGGTGGCATAAGAGGATATTTTAAGCTCATCCCAGTGATCAATAACACTTTCCAGCGTCCACAGCTGTTGGCCCACAGGCTTGGCACATACCTGTTTGGAATGCGCAACAGACCAGGCCTCGGCTTCCCGGTCGGTATGATCCGATCCAATGCCTACAAACGTGCCTTGCCGGGTACCAATCAGAACAACTTCCACTTCTCCGCTGGATTCATCACCCAATACCTGAACGGTTTCAGCTGTTGTCAGCTGATCAGCTGCCACGCGATAGAACAAAGGCGTACTTGAGGGTGGTGTAACGCCAATCGCCTTCAGCTCTTCTATGTGCTCATCGATTCCCGCCTGCTCACGGCCGGCCCATCCGGCAATAATGAGCTCTTCAACATCAATCTCAAGGGCGTCGTTAGTATCTGCCAAATAAAACATTGTCATAAAAGAATCCTGTTGTTGCTGTTTATGGATAAATAATCAGTTCAGTATCCCGGGCAAATACAAAGCCAGAGCAGGGAACAGCACGAGCAGAACAACCATAACCATCATGAACCCGACATAAGGCATGGCTCCAATCATTACGTCGTTGAACGAGCCTCCTTTGCGAACGCTCTGCACTACATAAAGGTTCAACCCCACCGGCGGTGTGATCAGAGCCATTTCGATAAGAAGAATCAGCAGAATGCCAAACCAGATCGGATCAAAACCCAATGCAATAATAATGGGAGCGACGATCGGAATGGTGATCACCATCAGCGACAGTGTTTCAATGAAAAATCCAAGAACGATATACAGGCCAATGATGAGCAGCAGGGTCATATACGGCCCAAGACCAGCCGACTCCAGAAACGAGCTCAACTCACGGGTAATGCCCGTCGAAGCCAGAACGAAGTTGAGAAAATACGAGGCGATGATGATCAGCACGATCATGCCTGTTGTGCGCATGGTCCCTTCCAGGGCTTCCATAACAACACTCGTACTCAGTTTACCCATGGACAGCGCAATAAGAAGGGCGCCGATAACCCCCAGAGAAGCGGCTTCTGTGGGCGTTGCCCAACCAGCGTAAATCGAACCGACCACAATACCGAACAGTGCCAATACCGGAACCAGGCTTGTCAGCCCGGAAAAGCGAGCGCGCCAGGAATGATGAGTGCTCGGCCCGCCAAGCGATGGCCGCCAGAGGCAGATAAGAGCCGTACCCAGAACAAACAGAAATGCCAGCAGCAAACCCGGCACCAGGCCCGCTGCAAACAGCTTTGGAATTGAGGTTTCCGTAAGAAAGCCATAAACGATCAGGTTAATCGACGGTGGAATCATGATCCCGAGCGTACCGCCAGCAGCAATGGAGCCGGTGAACAACTTCGGATCGTAATTCATTGCCTTGCCCTGAGGAATGGCAACGGTACCAATGGTGGCGGCAGTCGCAACACTGGAGCCAGAGGTCGCAGAAAACAGTGTTGCGGTCGCAATATTAGCGTGAAGCAGACCACCGGGCAGCCAGGACAGCCAGCTCTCAAGTGCCCGATAAGTGCTCTTGGCAATACCGGTTCGAACCAGAATCTCGCCCAGCAATATAAACAGCGGTATAGCGATCAGCAGAAAGCTGTCAGACGCTGACCACAGTACATCCCCCATCGCGTTAATCAACGGGAAGGGCGAAAAGAACTCATCAAGAAACAGTCCCAGCACAATGAGTGTGGCCGCAACCGGTACACTCAGGATTAGAAGCACCAACAGAACAGCCAGTGAAACAAGAATCATCGGGAGGCTTCCTTATTTTCTTCAGCGACCTGCTCATCAAGCGTTGGGCTACCGGCAATTCTTTGCACATCTTCAATGTTGCCACTTAACAGGCCAAACAGAACGCGAAGCGATAGCAAGACAACCGCAATACCGAACCAGACAAGGCCTATCAGCCATAGCAGCTGAGGTATCCAGATGGGCGTACCAAGAGGAGTATTTGCCCGGGAACCGCCGGAATAAGAATGATGGGCAACATCGAACGCGGCTCCCACAATCAGCACACAGAAAAGCGCGAGGGACAGCATGGCAATCAGATCCAGCACGCTGCGCACACTGGTTGGCAATGTCAGGTACAACGCATCGATACGTATATGTGCTTTACGCATAAGTGTGTAGGCAAAAGCCCAGCTCGAGCTGATGGCCATGATGTAACCGGTGAGCTCAGTGGCATGGACACTTGATCGTCCAAAAATCTGGCGTGACAGTACCTCGGTTGTGACCAGGCCGACGGTCAGCAGAATAAGAAGCCCCGCAGCCCGTGCCATCCACAATGAGCCGATATCTACACCGACAAGCAGTCGATCCAGCCCGCGATTGATCTGTTGTAACATAGAATTCTCCAGGGCAAATGGGGGCTGCCTGCGACAGCCCCCACTCTTTTAACTGACCACCACGTTACTTGGCCGCTTTAAGACCTGTTACTTTGCCGATGGTCTCGTTCCAGCGATCAACCCATTTCTGATCAACACGGCCAGCCCAGTTGGGTAGCAATGTTGCCTGCAGATGACGGGACACTTCAGTGAAGTCAGCATCAGTTGCCTCAACCAGAACCATGTTCCCCGGCTCACCCCGCGCGCACTCACCGTTGCCTGTCAGGCAGGCGATGCCTTCCCGAGTTTCTTCAACCGCGGACTCCCACACGAGATCCTCATAGTTAGCCTGAATTTCGGTCTGGAGCCAGTTCTGGGTGTCTGCTGACAGCGAAGCCCACTTCTTGCCATTCATTGCCGTGAGCACATAATCCCAACCACCTACAGGCAGCGGATAAAGATGCGTCGACACTTCCTGCCAGCCAGAGCTGTAGCCTGAGAGTGACCCGGTGACCGCACAGTCGATAACACCGCGCTGCAAGGCACCCGGCACCTCACTGAAATTCAATGTTATGCCTTCAGCACCAAGGGCTTGAACGAACTCGGCCGTGGTGCGCCCGCTCGCGCGAATTTTTTTGCCTTTCAGGTCTGCAAGCCCTTTGATTTCTGTGTTGCAGAAAACAACCTGCGAGGGATAAGGCGCGATGGCGAGCAGTTGCGCATTGTCGAAGCGCTCAACAAATGCATCGGCGAGCACTGGTCGGTATGCGTTAGCTATCTTGCGTGCGGTCTCCACGTCCGGAGCCATCATTGGCATATCCAGGCCTTCAAGCTCTGGAGCATCTTCCACAGCGTAGTCCGCCACGGTGGAGGTTACATCAATGACGTTGCGCGCCATCAAACGGTATACCTCACCTCCGCCCAGACCCATCTGGTCAAACGTGGTCACCTCGGTCGAGATCCGTTCGTCAGAAGCTTCAGGTACATGCTCCTGCCAGAACGGTTTTTCAAAGTTTTTGTACAGGGACAGGCTGCTCCAGCTCCCAACATAGGAAATGCTGGTGCTATCAAGCTCCTGAGCCGACACCTGTGCTGTGGCTGCAAGCATTACGACTGCCACTGCGGATACGAGATGCTTTCTTGTCGCCATTGCCTTCTTCCTCTTTTATTTATTTATTTGGTGTTACAGGGGCCTAAAGCAAAACCACCTGACTTTCAGGAATATCCGTGACCAACATGTGGCCCGGAGTATGTGTGATCGCAAACTCAACCCCCGAATCCATGAGAACCTGCTGTGGCGTAACCCCACAGGCCCAGAAAACCGGTATTTCATCAGTTGCTACAGAAACCGCGTCTCCGTAATCGGGTGACCCAAGATTCTCAATTCCTATCAATGAAGGGTCGCCAAGATGCACCGGAGCGCCATGGGTCTGGGGAAAGCGCGTGGTGATCTGCACCGCACGGATAGCAGCTGCCGCCCGGAAAGGGCGCATGGAGACAACCATATTCCCGCTGAAGCCTCCGGCCTGGCGCAGTGGGATCGAAGTCTTGTACATGGGCACGTTGCACCCTTCATCAATATGGCGCACAGGCAAGCCATTCTGCAGCAGCGCGTGCTCAAAACTGAATGAACAGCCAAGAGCAAAGGTCACCAGATCATCGCGCCACACACCTGCAACATCTGTCTGTGTTCCGTCGAACTTGCCATTGCGGTATATGCGATAGGAAGGCACATCCCGGGCAATATCCAGATCCTCACCCAGAACATCGCATTGCCTTGCTCCCGGCTCACTGACTGCCAGCACCGGACAAGGCTTGGGGTTCGCCTGGCAGAAACGCAGAAAGCCATTGGCCTGCTCTTCCGGAAGTATGACCAGATTGACCTGAACAAAACCGTTTGCCATGCCGGCTGTGGAACCAAGCAGAGAGCCATTACGGGCTGCCAGCCTGACATCTTCGGGCGTGATAAAGCGCCGGGGGCTATCCAACGAAACCATGATCCTGCCTTATTTTGATTTTTCTTAAAGCTAGCGCAGGTTCAATGATTAGCACAAATCGAATTTTAGAATCGATTTTGATAGAAAAAGCTGATCAGTCCAACTTAATCTAGAATTTATAAGGGTTTAGACCCAACGATTTTAAGGGAAAGATCCACAACGGCCCGCACAACATTTGCGCCCGGAGCTGAGCAATACGCAACATTGAAAACCAGGTCGGGAATACTCGCCTCCACCGCGAACTCACGAAGCTCCCCCATTGCGAGTTCGTTTTTGATAATTTCCTTTGGTAAGGCGCTCACTCCGATGCCGTCTAACGCCATGCGGATTATAGTGGACAGAGAAGAACTGGAATGAATCTGGCTGGAATTGCTCATTTTATTGACCAATGAGCGAATATTGACGTGAGGCTCGCTCATTCTCGGATAGGTAATAATCGGGAGTTTCGCCAGTTCAGAGAGGCTTATGGGTTCAGGAGGTAACTCCAGTTTGGGACTGACAACCCAGATCAGCGGGTAGCTATAGAAAGGCATATTAAAAAAGCCCTCCTGCTTCACCTCACCAATAAGGAAGGCGATATCAATCTCCCGTTTCGCCAGCTTTTCTGAAAGATTGACCGAGATATCAACGTCCAGCTCCAGGTTTATCGCCGGGTAGGTTTCACTGATGCTTTCTATCAACTCTGGCAGCCAGGTGTATGCAACGGTTTCTGCAACACCCAGGCGAATAGTGCCCTGAATGGCTCCCGGACTGGCAACGGTTTCCAGTAATTCAGCGTGGAGCTGGAGAATTTTTTCGGCGTAAGACAGCACCTGCCGGCCTTCAGCAGTAAGCACTGAATTCCGGCCGGACCGGTCAAAGAGCTCGATGCCGAGCTCATCTTCCAGGCCAGAGATTCGGGCAGAAATTGTCGGTTGCGAGGCATACAGCTTTTTCGCTGTAGCACGAAAACTGCCAAGTTTGGCAATCCAGTAAAAGGTTTCCAGCGACTTGATTTTCATACAAAACCCTTTCCAGACTGAGCGCAGGGCAATGACTTTAACCAGTCTCTGGCTTATCAACACTCCCCTGGCCCAAAACGATTAGCCACAAGCATGCAGTGAAAAGCGTGGCCACAACTATTGCCGGCCCTACCGGCACATCCCGGATCACCGAACAGGCAATCGCAAGGAGATGACCGATGATCGCACAAATCGAAGCCACAAGCGGCTTTTTACCATGAAGCGATCCAACGATGAGCGGAGTGATAATGAGTGTCGCAAACACCACATAAATACCCGCCAAAGACACAGCATAGGTTACTGCGATGGCGAAAACCGGCATAAAAAACGCCCCTGAGATCCAGCCAGGGGCCCAATAGCCAAGAAGCCAGACCAGCAATGCCATAACAGCGGTTGCGATGACCTGTTCCTGATTTGCCCATAGCAAATCGCCAGAAGCTGCGCGCTGCAATGCCTGGGCACCATGGGGGTCACCACTGACCAGCAATACGGCCAGGCTGGCACCCAACACATAGAGGATGCCGATCCCGGCCTCTTTCGCCTCACCAAGATGACGGAGAATCAGATGCACTGTCACTGCCGCCAGCAACGCAAAAACCAGGCTTGTGACCGAGGCGCCAGCAAAATTCTGGTTCAGTACGAGAATGGTCCCTGCCAGGGTTCCCAGCGAAGCCCATTGCGCGATAGCAAGATCCGCAAAAATAACACCCCGTGCAATCACCTGGTATCCCAATGGCACCAGCAGAAAACAAAGCAGCACGCTTCCCAGAACCGGCAGAAGCATCCACTCATAGGCTACCACCGGATTCCTCCTGCACGGTTGCTTCGAGTGTATTCACAATCATTGAAATCAGCCCGGCCAGCGTTTGTGTTTCACCAGAATCAGTCACTGTTCCCGGCACCACGAGAACCGGTTTTTGTATCTGGCCCGCCAGCCAGTTTGCGGGTTGTGGATCCTGATGGCCGGCGATCAGTATCGCATCCACATTCTTCAGACCTGGTTCTGTCAGTAACTGGCTCAGGTGACTGGCGCTGGGGGGCAATCCGGGCTTGGGCTCCAGTTCGAACCTTGCATCCACACCAAGCCAATTCAGCAGGTAAGTAAAACTGGTGTGCTGAATAACAATAGAACGCCCCTGCAACGCCTCCGCTTTCTGCCGCCACTCGGCACGATGCTGGCTCCAACGCCCGCGCCATCGTATATACCGTGCAAGGATATCTCCGGAAGCTTCCGGCCTCAGTTGCCCAAGGCGGTGCGCGAGAGCATCGGCAATAGCCGGAAGCTGATCCGGCGACAGATGCACATGAGGGTTACCCTCCGGATGCACATCTCCCATACTGCGATCGACATGGTCGTGGGGCGCGTGCAGTTGTGCATGCTCCGCCGCATAGAACAAACCCGGGCGACCTGGCTGAACTGCGGAATTTGATGCCCGCTGCAGAAGCGTAGGCAGCCACCCCGCCTCAAGCGAAGCGCCGGTACAAACCGCGATATCGGCACGTCGCATGGCGGCGATCAGGCTGGGCCTGGCTTCAATATAGTGAGGGTCCTGCAGGTAGCTGGTTGCGGTTGTAATCTTTGCCTCCGGCAAGAATTCCCTTACCAGAGACGCCCATTCGGGCTCGCACGCAAACACCTGAAAATCCGCCCGGGCTGGCATAGATGCCAGACCAAGCAGGAGAACGACAAAGCACCAACGGGTATAACCCATATCAGTAACCATGTGAGCCGTGGGCACCCAGCGACATCACGTACTGCACAATAACGGTGTTATCCGCATCACTGAAGCCAGTATCAGTCTGATGGGTGTATTGCAGCCTGACTGTGGAGAAATGCGAGCGTGACCAGGCCAGCATCACATCGGTTTCCTGCAGGCTCATGCTATGAAAATGGTCACCATGGGGCGCGCGAAGATCTACCTCGCCATAACGAACACCCGCCGACCACTGAGGCGCGAATTGATAAACGCCGGATACATACCAGCCTTCGTGGAAGTCATCTGAAGTAGCGTATTCGTTCAGGTCATCTGCGTAGAGATATTCGCCGCTAAGTGTGATCTGTTGTTCCCTGGCATTGCCATTCGGGGACCATTTCCAGACCGCATCGGCAATGTAGAGATTCTCGCCTGTGTATGACGCACCATGGCTATGGTCATGGTCGTCTTCTTCACTGTGTTCGTGCTCTTCTTCAGTTTCAACGGCTCCGATATTGCGGTTGTTCAGGTAAGACAACCCTACCTGCCAGCTCTGAGAAACCGAAAGATCCCCGCCTACACGGGTATTCAGTGTATAAACGCCGATGCTTTCGTCACCTTCTGACAACTGATCGCCTTCAAAGGCCTCTACGCCGACCTGCCAGAAGAAAGGCGTTGGCAAAAGAGCATTCACACGCAAACCTGTGTCGTAATAATGGCTGCCCAGAAGGGCCCGGTATACCGCTGGGCGCTCTACAAAATCGTCTTCATGCAGGTGCCGACCGTTCAGATACCCTACTTGCGACAGAAAGCGTCCGCCGCGAACACCCAGCCCGGCAGGCAGGCCGTTGGTCTGCAGATACGCTTCCTCTATCAGTATTTCACCTTCGCCATCATGCTCTTCAAAAACGGTCGTTAATCGGCCTGAGAACATGTCGTCAATCGGCGCAGACAGGGACAGTTCCGTATGGCCCAGACCAAAGCCTTCCTCACGGTGCGCGAGCGCCGTATCGTTCTGTTTGTAATACCCGTCCAGGGTCACACTCACGTCGGGGTTCAGTTCATTTGCAGCGGCGCCGCTCGCCAGCACAACCAAAGGAATTGCAGCAAAAGGTACAACACGGTTAAACATGGAAACTCCAGCAATAAAACAGCAGTACAAGCCAGCATACGCTGGCCGGTACTGCCGGAAAGAAAGGATTAGTGAGAGTGTTCTTCGTCGTCGTGGCCGGCTTCTGCCAGACCCACCCAGGCGATACCCGAGGCGCTGAAACCAAGATCGATAGTGCGGACGGTTTCGCCGTGATCAGTATCAATCTCAATAACAGACTGACCATCAGGCGTCAGCACAAACATACGATCCTGAGCGGATGAGAGTGCGATCGAGGGTGAACCATCATCTTCTCCCGGAGCATCCATCACCTGAACCGTACCGAGCAACGCCCAGTCACTGGAGGGCGCAAACAGCCGCAAACCACCGTCGTCACCCAGTACGTAGAACACTTCCCCATGGGTAGTGAAGCCCTGGGCGAGTGGCGCTACTCCGGTACCAAGGTCCAGATCCGTATAGACGCCTGACTCTGACTCAGCCTCCGCATCAATCACAAACATCTGGTCGCCGGCAAGGGCAACCAGCTCTTCAACATCATGGTTGCCCAGCAAGGTTGCAATGCGCGAGCCTTCGACAAGGTTTTCAGGGTTTGTCAGCTTGATTGTCGGGTAGCCCGCTTCGTGCAGGTCGATAATCAATACACCGTCGTCACAACCAAATCCAATGCTGTGCGCACCCATTGCTGAGCCATGAAGCGCCGGGCAGGTATCGCTGTAACGCTCTTCAAACTCGAAGATGCCGCCATCCAGGTGATAGCGCTCAACCATGGTCGGAAGCGTTGTGCCCGTAATAGAACTATCCCGGTAGGTCACAAACAAATGGCCGTCGGCCATCATGGCGACACCGTGCATGCTGGATTCAAGGTCCAGGCTGGCAAGGGTGCTGTTACTTCCGAGGGTTTCGTCCGTAAAAACCGTCACCCTCGAACTGGCGGCGGCATCATCACCGTCGAAGAAAACAACGCCGTAAGAATCACCAACCGTGAAATGCGTGGGCTTGTGATCAGGCAGCGTTAGCGACAACTGGCTCGGGGTTTCAGCATAGTCATGCATATGATCGCCGTGGTCTTCGGTATAAAGCCCACTATCAACGAACGACACCAGGTTGTCGCCTCTCTGGGTGGCGACAACGTAGCGGTTCCCGGGAGAAGCGTACAAAGCAGGAACCTCACCGGTCATCGCGATGGATGACAACACGTCGCTGCTATCAAGATCCAGAATTTTCAGTTGCGATGCGCCCGTGTCGAACAGCGCCAATCGCCCAGCGGTATCGATATCCGTATCGGTGTGCGCGTCATCCGAGCTACCGCTGCTGCCTCCGCAGGCCGCCAAAAACATGGCTGAGGCTAACAGAACCGAAGATTTCAGGGGTATTCCAGTGAAAGGAGCAGGTTTCTTTACGTGCACGATGGGATCTCCATTTAATGTTTTAGTAATTTATCTCAAGCACTTAACGGTAATGTGCGTGGGAAAAGATCTGATTAACAACTTTAAATGTTATGTTATAACATACTAAATGTAAACCGAAGCCGCAGCCCAGAAAGCTCGACGACGGCATCATGAGTGCGATCGATTTTTCAGCAGATATTCAGCTCTTCAACGTCAGGATGACTATGCGTCAGCAGTGAACAGTCCCGCCCGATTGGTGACAGGATCACAATCAGGCACGCCCTGTTTAAAGGTGGCCGTTACTGCTGACTGCGCTTTAGCTCGCTACCCGAAGAGTGACGCCGGGTAACACTGTTGACCGCGTTCAATGCAACGAACAGGAAAGCAACAACGCATACAATGGTCGGGCCGGTTGGCGAGTCGAAGTGATAGGAAAAGGTAAGACCTGCCACGCTCGAACAGGCACCAATAATGGCGGCCATCAATGCCATGGCCTCAGGCGTCCGGCTGAACCGGCGGGCCGTCGCTGCCGGAATAATCAACATAGCGGCAATAAGGAGAACACCCACCACTTTGATTGCAACAGCAACAACAATGGCAAGAGCAATGGTCAACACTAGCTGTTCCCGACGCGGTGAAATACCGCTGGCCAGAGCCAGGTCCGGGTTCAGGGTCGATAACAACAGCGCGGACCAACGATAACCCACCATAACAAGAACCAGTAGTGCGCCGCCCCAGATGATCGCCAGGTCGATCTTGCCCACGGCCAGAATGTCTCCGAAAAGATAAGCCATGAGGTCAATTCGAACACCAGACAGAAACGAGACTGCCACCAATCCCACAGCTAATGCAGAGTGGGCCATGACGCCAAGCAGTGTGTCCATGGCATAACCGCGCCCACTCAAAGTCGAAACCGTCACCGCCATCAGCAGTGAAATGAGCAGCACGCCGGCAAAGATTGGCGTTGAAAGCGTCAGCGATAATGCAACGCCGAGCATGGCAGCATGAGCAGTGGCATCGCCGAAATAGGCCATGCGCCGCCAGACAATGAAACAGCCCAGAGGCGCTGCAGCCAGAGACACGCCAATACCTGCCAGTGCAGCCCTTACCAGAAAATCATCCAACATCACCCCGCCTCCTGAATACACACGGCACGGTGGTCATGGCCCCGGTGTTTATACAGCGCCAGTGTGTCCTCGTCGTCTTCAAACCCGAACAACTCACGGTACTCAGCAGAATTGCTGACAACCTCCGGTTTACCCTCGCAACAGATGTGGCCGTTCAGACAGATCACCCGCTCAGACTGACGCATCACTACCTGCAGGTCATGACTGACCATGATGACCGCGCAATTCAATACCTGCCTGGCGCTATCGATCTGCCGATAAAACTCTGCCGCGCCCCGGCGATCCAGGCCCTGGGTCGGCTCATCAAGAAGCAGGAGACCGGGCTTGTCCAACAAAGCCCTTGCCAGCAAGACTCTTTGTAACTGCCCTCCCGACAGCGACATCAACTGCTGGTCCAGCAGTCCGGTCACGCCCGCACTGGCAATGGCTGCCTGGATTGCGGCGGATGATACCCTGTGGGGCAATTGCAAAAACCGCTTTACCGTCATGGGTAGAGTTTCGTCGATATGCAATCGCTGGGGCACATATCCAATAGACAGTCCCGGCGCGCTGATCACTTCTCCCCCGGACGGTTTCAAAGCGCCAATAAGCGTCCGCAGTAACGTCGACTTGCCAGACCCGTTGGGGCCAATAACAGTAACAATGTCTCCGCGTTCCACATGGAGATCAATACCGGTCAAAATCGGTACCTTGCCTATTCTGACTGACAGGTTACGGGCTTGAATCACCATTTAAAAATCCTTCAGAGCGGCGTTTAACCATCGGTGCCGGCACCTTTGTGCCGCCACACAAGCAACGGGTTTTCAAAGTTTTAGTTATGTTATAACATAACAATTCTTGAGTCATCCACAGCACTCTGCATAAGCCTCAGACTTCCCAGGAGAATCCCGATGGTCCGACCGGCGCTTTTAACAGGTCTAACACTTTGCCTTTTGCCCGTTTATAGCTGGGCTACCCCTCCCAGAGTTGTAGCGGATATCGCACCGCTGCATTCCATCGTCGCCCAGGTGATGAGTGGCGTCGGTCACCCGGATTTGCTGGTTCAGCCTGGAGCTTCTCCACATAGCTACTCCCTCAGACCATCAGAGGCGGAAGCTCTGGCTCAGGCAGAGGTTGTTTTCTGGATAAGTGAGGATCTGAGCCCGTGGCTGGAGAGTCCCCTGGAGAACCTGGCAGGTTCCGCACAAAAGGTTCAGATGCTTGAATTGTCGGCGACGATAGGTCATCCATTCAGGGAAGGAGCGACATTCGAATCCCACTCCCATGCTGATGAAGACCATAACGAAGAGCACGAAGAGCATGACGATGGTCACGATGAGCATCATCATGGTGAACATGATCCCCACGCCTGGCTGGACCCCGTGAACGGGAAAGCCTGGGCCGACGAAATTGCTCGGGTACTTTCCAGGGTAGATCCATCAAATGCCGAAACCTACCTGCAGAACGCCCAAGCCTTTCAGGATTCTCTGGATAAGTTGACAGTCTCTCTCAGCGAGCGTGCAGATCGCCTCGAGGGTATTCGGTTCATTGTTTTCCATGATGCGTATCAATATTTTGAGCGCCGCTTTAACTTGCAGGCAGCCGGAGCCATTGCGCTGTCTGACGCCTCTGACCCCAGCCCCGCGCGGATTCGCGAAATTCAGACACTGGTATCAGAACTTGGGGTGACCTGTGCCTTCACTGAACCGCAATACAACCCTGGCCTGGTTGATACCGTCTTCGAAGGGTCCAAGGTAAATACGATCGGTGTTATGGACCCATTGGGTGCGGATATCAAAATCGGCACAGGTCATTACACGGAATTGCTGAATAGATTGATGGCAAGTCTGGAACTGTGTCGGCCGCAATCGTGAAGAGCGCAAAACAACCTGATACTTAAAGACTCTTTTGTAGGCCCCGACTCATATGACCAGCCTGACTCCAAACCAGCGCAAGGTTTTTGATGTGCTACTACAAGCGGACGCGTCTCTGGGGGCCTACGCCATCCTGAAAAAGACAGGCTTCCGTGGTGCATCCCAGGTCTATAGGGCATTGGAAAGGCTCGTAGACCTTGGATTGGCCAGAAAACTTGAGAGCCTGAATGCCTACATCGCTGTTTCTTCCGAGGGCCAGGATACACCCACTGCCTTCGCAATTTGTGACCAGTGTGGCCATATCCATGAGGTGGTTGAGGCACAGGGAATCAAACAATTGCATGAATGTCTTGCCCAATTGAACTTTCAGGTGGACCGCACCGTTATTGAATTTCATGGGGTGTGCTCTCTCTGTTCTGGCCAATTGTACAAAACCAAAGAGAGACCTTCTTACACCAGACCGAAACAGGATTAGCATGAACACAGATCTGCCCGACGTTGCCAGTAATGAAGCCTCGAAAATCCATGCTCCACTGGAGTGGGTCGGGATGAGCAGGATTGATATCCCCATCCATCTGTCAGAGCCAGGCTGCCCGGGGCCAATCCATATGGTTGCGGACGCCCAGGTCAATCTGCCATCAGTAACGGTTAAAGGTATTCACATGTCTCGCCTGTATCGTCTGCTGGATAAAATATCTCTCCAGAAGGCGATGGTTCCGGGGCACCTCAGAATGCTTCTGGAACAGATGATTGAGAGTCATCATGACTGTCACACCAATGGCGCAAGGGTGGTACTGACATTCAGCCTTCTGGCCAGACGCCCGGCATTAAGCTCTCCGGATTTGGCGGGCTGGAAAGCCTATCCCGCTCAGATTGAGGCCATTCTGGACCAGGGTTCGTTCTCGCTGAGAACATCCGTTCAGGTGGAGTATTCTTCGACCTGCCCCTGTTCAGCGGCCTTGTCCCGACAGCTTGTGGTTGATGGCTTCAGGAAAGATTTCACTGAAAATACCGGACTGACGAGAGAGGATGTAGCCGCCTGGCTGGAGCAGAATGCCACGCTTGCCACGCCACACAGCCAACGCAGCGAAGCCTGCATTAGCGTTGATATTCCCGACACTGCCGAGGATTTCGGCCTGATGGCGCTTATTGATCAGGTTGAGAAGGTTCTGGCAACGCCCGTCCAGACTGCCGTCAAGCGAGCGGATGAACAAGCATTTGCGCGGCTGAACGGCCAGAATCTGATGTACGTGGAAGATGCTGCACGACGAATCCAGAACGCACTTTCCGGCAGCTACGACAACCTCCAGACCCGCGTCCGGCACCTGGAAAGCCTTCATTCTCATGACGCAGTAGCGTCGGCCAGCGCTTTGCCCTGATTATCACCGAGCTTACCCAACCTGATTCTATCGCCTCGACGAGCCTGACTCTGCCACTATTTACCGTAAGGAAAACCCTGGATGATTCGCAAAAACCCCCGCGGCGACTTACCGCAGATTCACCCCAGCGCGTTCGTCGATCCAACCGCGATCCTTTGCGGGCTGGTGATTGTGGAGGAGAACGTATTTATCGGTCCTTATGCGGTCATACGCGCGGATGAGATGGATGCCAACAACCACATAGAACCAATCATCATCGGCGCCCACTCCAATATTCAGGATGGCGTGGTTATCCACTCGAAATCTGGCGCGAAAGTCACCATTGGCCAGCGCACCTCCATTGCACACCGGGCCATCGTGCACGGCCCCTGCACGGTAGGCAACGGCGTGTTCATTGGATTCAACAGCGTACTGTTTAACTGCATTATCGAAGACGGCTGCGTTGTGCGCTACAACGCTGTGGTCGATGGCTGCCATCTGCCACCAGGGTTTTATGTCCAGTCTACCGAACGCATTGGTGCAGAAACCGACCTCGGGGCTATGCCACAAGTGTCGGCGGATGCCAGTGAGTTTTCCGAAGACGTGGCCCGGACCAATAACGACCTGGTGCGTGGTTACAAGCTCATCCAGAACGAATTCTGAAACGTCACCTGTCGTTATCTGAATCTACACATCATATGAGAGAAGCAATAGCATGAACATAGAATCTTCCAGCCCACAACAAACCGGCCAGCAACCGGTAGGCTTTGCTCCGAGAACATCCATCGAGCAAGTGGAAGAAGGGCACGAACTTGCACCGAAATTTGATTTGAGCGGCCTTGTTGCCTGCGTAACCACCGACGCCGATAGCGGCGAAGTGCTTATGCTGGGGTACATGAACGAGGAAGCTCTGCAGAAAACCATTCTCACCGGCGAAGCTCACTACTGGAGTCGCAGTCGCGAGGTTATCTGGCATAAAGGCGCCACCAGCGGATTGGTTCAGAAAGTTATCGAAATGCGTGTGGATGACGATCAGGACGCAATCTGGCTCAGGGTAAAAGTCGCAGGGTCAGGCGCCAGCTGCCATGTGGGTTACCGGTCGTGCTTTTATCGAAGGGTACCGGTTGCAGCAGAGAGAGCACACAGCGACGCCCTTGTGTTTGTTGAGCATGACAAACAATTCGATCCGGTTGAAGTCTATGGCGATGCGCCAAACCCGACCAAACTGTGAGCCTGCCAGTGCTCAGTGCCGATAATTGAGTTCTTTACGCTCATTCAGTGTTTTTACCTCGGCACATAGCTCTGCGGTAGGCCGAAGCAGCAGCCGGGCGATCCCGATAGGTTCGCCTGATTCCAGGCAATATCCATAGTCGCCGCTGGAGATACGCTTCAACGCAGCGTCGATTTTTGGTAAAAGGCGGCGCTCCCTGTCAACAATGCGAAGAGCCAGCCGCGACTCTTCCTCATAAGAGGCGCGGTCTGCTTCGTCGTTCATTTCCGGAGGACTGGCGAGCCGCTGTTTCGCATCTTCAATACTGTTCATGGTCTCGATGCGCAGCTCTTCGAGCAGCCGACGGAAAAAATCGAGCTGCGCTTCGTTCATGTAATCGTCAGCAGGGGCCTGTAAAAGCTCTTCTTTCGTTATACCCATGCCCATTTACTCCCAGGCCGGAAAGGGATCATTCAGTGTTTGCCAGAATGATTTTCCAGCCAGAAGCTGCTCTTCATCCAGGAGACACTCATCCAACTGACGGGTAATCGTCGCCTGGTCCAGATTCTGACCAATAAAGACCAGTTCCTGGCGCATATCCCCAAACGGCTCCACCCAGCTTTCCATGATCGACTTCCGATACTCTGGATCCTCAGGCCAGGAGTTCTCTGGCACGGCCTTCCAGAACATCCCGGCGAATCCATGCCGGGCAATACCTCCGGCCTGGCTCCAGTGACCCGCAAATTCCGGGCGTGTAGCAAGCCAGAAGTATCCCTTGGAGCGAATGAGCTTGCCTTCGGAAACCGGCTGGTGCAGAAAATCGTAGAACCTGGCCGGATGGAAGGGGCGACGGGCGCGGTACACAAAGCTGGAAATGCCGTACTCCTCGGTTTCCGGGATGTGTTCGCCCCGCATTTCTTTCAGCCATCCTGGCGCCTGCTGAGCGCGCTCAAAACTGAATCTGTTGGTATTCAGCACCTTATCAAGTGGTACGGCGCCTTTCTCTATGGGGTATATTTCCGCTTCTGAATTGAGGCTGCGGAGCACGCCCTTGAGCCTGTCCAGGTCGCTTTGGGGCACCAGGTCCGTTTTGCTGATCAGCAGGATGTCGCTGAATTCAATCTGATCAACAAGCAGGTCCGCGACGCTGCGCTCATCTTCCTCACCCAGGCTTTCTCCGGTTTCCTGCAACGATTGCGCTTCGTCAAAATCCTTCAGGAAATTAACCGCATCCACTACAGTAACCATAGTGTCGAGCCTCGCAATATCAGACAGGCTCACGCCGTCTTCATCGGCGAAGGTAAAGGTTTCTGCTACCGGTAAAGGCTCTGAAATCCCGGTGGATTCGATTACCAGGCAATCAAAGCGACCTTCTGCAGCCAGTTTGCGCACTTCGATCAACAAGTCTTCTCTCAGGGTGCAGCAGATACAGCCATTGCTCATCTCGACCAGCTTTTCTTCCGACCGATTCAGCGTGACTTCCTGTTGCACCTGAGCTGCATCGATATTGACCTCACTCATATCGTTAACGATCACTGCAACCCGCTGGCCCTCCCGATTGTTCAGGATATGATTCAGTACCGTCGTTTTGCCCGCGCCCAAAAATCCGGACAGTACGGTAACGGGAAGGCGGGTATCCAGATGATCCATACAAAATCTCCTGCTTCATTAGGTGCTCAGCGCCTGCGCGCCACTTTACATTCGATATGTTATAACATAACATTTGTTTGGAGGAAACTATATTGGCTTTGCGACCAACAGACCAAAGGAATCACGGAATATGTCTGGCGAAAATAACGGTCTTTTACTACCCATAGCAGTGCTCGGCAACAAACCCGAATGCCTGACGGAGATATTCCGTGATGAGGTCAACCTTGCAATCTGGGAGCGCGAGCTCTCTAGCGGAAGCATCGACTTCGCTTATCACTTTTCCAGAGAAGCAGGCGTTTTTGAACGCTTTGTCGGCATCGAAGCGGGAGACAGTGTTGACCAGATCCTGCCCGCCTGGGCCCAGGAATTGCCAGGCGCTAAAACCTGGCTTGCGGATGTAAATGAGGTGGTAGAGATGTTTGGCTGCCTGTTCGAGCCTGCCGCTATTGGCGTTCGGTTGCACGTGCTTCCCGATACCATGTGCCCCCGTTTTCATACTGATCGGGTGCCAGTGCGTTTGTTGGTGACCTATGCCGGTCGAGGCACCGAGTGGTTACCGGAGAATCAGGTAAATCGAGGTAAACCGCCCGCCCTGCTCCCGGATCAGGCGGTGAGCAACACGGATATTCAAGTTATGCCTACGGGCGCAGTGTCTCTCCTCAAGGGTGAAGCCTGGATCGGCAACGAAGGCCGGGGCCTTGTTCATCGCTCGCCGGCGCCGGGCTCCAGCCCCCGTCTCGTTCTGGGCCTTGACTGGCTGGACTGATTACTCAACCGTTACGCTTTTCGCCAGGTTTCTGGGCTGGTCCACATCCGTACCTTTCAGTACTGCCACATGGTATGACAGCAGCTGTAGCGGAACGGTATAGACAATCGGAGCCGTGATTTCGTGAACTTCCGGAAGCTGTACCACATGGATGTTATCTTCCGGTGTGAAATCTGCTGAGCGATCAGCAAATACAAACAACTCTCCACCCCGGGCTCGGACTTCTTCCATATTGGATTTCAGCTTCTCAGCCATGTTGTTATTAGGCGCAACTGTAATCACCGGCATTTCACTGTCGACCAATGCAAGAGGGCCGTGTTTCAGCTCGCCGGCCGGGTAGGCTTCCGCATGGATGTAGGAAATTTCTTTTAGTTTCAGAGCACCTTCCATAGCTACCGGGAATTGCGAACCCCGGCCAAGAAACAGTGCATGGTTTTTATCCATAAACCGCTTGGACATCTCTGCAATCTCGCCGTCCAGAGCCAGTACATCGCTGACCTGACCGGGCACCAGATGCAGAGCCTTGACGATATCGACTTCCCGTTCTTCACTCAGCCCGTTGTGGCGAGCCAGTGCAAGGGTAAAGATAAGCAGAGCTGTGAGCTGGGTAGTGAAAGCTTTGGTCGATGCAACGCCAATTTCCGGCCCGGCCTGGGTCATGATCACCAGGTCGGATTCCCGTACCAGTGAGCTGCCAGGTACGTTGCAGATTGCCAGTGCAGCGCGGAAGCCAGCCTTTTTGGCCTGGCGTAACGCGGCCAGTGTATCGGCGGTTTCACCCGACTGGGAAATACACAAAAACAGGGTGTCTTTCTGGATAACATGTTTGCGGTAGCGAAACTCTGAGGCAACCTCCACAGAGCAGGGCACGCCAGCCAGATCTTCAATCCAGTAACGGGCAACCATACCAGCGTGATAACTGGTTCCACAGGCAATGATCTGTACGTGGCGAACATCTTCAAGAAGTTTGCCGGCCGCAGTTCCAAGCGCCTGCTCCAGCACATGGGATTCGGTCACCCGGCCTTCCATGGTGGCCTTGATCACTCTGGGTTGCTCGTTGATCTCTTTGAGCATGAAGTGCCGGTACTCGCCTTTGTCTGCGGAGTCAGCGTTGTGCTCAAAGCGGCTTATGCTGCGTTCAACCAACTCACCGTCACGATTATGAATTTCAATACGATCCCGGTGAATATCAGCAAGATCGCCCTCCTCCAGAAACATGAAACGGTCGGTTACCGGTAGCAGGGCAAGCTGATCCGATGCAATAAAGTTTTCACCTATACCAACGCCGACCACCAGCGGGCTGCCTTCCCGGCATACCACCACATGGCCAGGCTCATCGGCATGTACAACCGCAAGAGCGTAGGCCCCACGCAAGCGAGTGATGGAAGCCTTTACGGCACCATAAAGGTTGCCCAGTTCGCGGTAGTTTTTCTGGATCAGGTGCACAACGACTTCGGTGTCAGTCTGGGAGGTAAACTCAAAGCCATCGGCCTTCAGTTCTTCCCGCAGATCCTGATAGTTTTCGATGATGCCATTGTGAACAATAGCCAGGCTATCACCGGACATATGCGGGTGGGCGTTCAACTGTGATGGTTCACCGTGGGTTGCCCAGCGGGTATGAGCAATACCTACGTATCCGGAAAGTGGATTAGCTTCAATGGCAGCTGCCAGCGACGCTACCTTGCCAACCTCGCGAGCACGTTGGACAGCGCTGGCACCATCCAGAACTGCCATGCCAGCGGAATCATACCCCCGGTACTCCAGGCGGCGCAGGCCCTCAAGAAGAATGCCCTGAACGTCCCGTTCCGAAACCGCACCTACAATGCCACACATGCTGCTTCCACCTGTTCAGATAATCGTTTAATCAGATTTTTGAGGCCGTTTCCAGCCCTTGATGTTCCGCTGCTGTCCGCGTGCCACCGCCAGTTCATTGTCATCAACGTTCCGGGTGATAGTAGAACCAGCACCGATGGTAACTCCCGCACCGATGCAGACCGGTGCTACCAGCGAGGTATTGGAACCCACAAAAACCCCGTCGCCGATCACTGTCTGGAATTTATTGACCCCATCATAGTTACAGGTAATGGTTCCTGCACCTACATTTACATTACGCCCAAGAGAGGCATCGCCGACGTAGCTCAGGTGGTTGATCTTGCTTCCCTCTCCCACCAGAGCTTTTTTGGTCTCGACGAAGTTGCCTACCTTGGTGTTCGCCGCAAGCTCAGTGCCGGGACGTATCCGTGCAAAAGGTCCGATCTGGGCATTGGCGCCAATCACAGCTCCGTCAATTACACTGTGGGCATTGATCTGCACGCCATCCGCAATCACAGCATCCCGGATCACACAGCCGGGCCCTACAGACACATTGTTCCCGAGGCTGACCTTACCTTCAAAGACCACATTCACATCAATCAGAATATCCTTGCCGATAACCAGCTCCCCGCGCACGTCGATACGTGCCGGGTCAGCCAGAGTAGCGCCATCCGTCATCAGGCGCTCAGCTTCGCGCTTCTGAACCCAACGCTCAAGCTCAGCCAGCTGCAGGCGGTTATTCACCCCCTGAACTTCAAAAGGGTCTTCCGGTTGGGATACCGAAATCTTCAGACTACGTTCAACCGCCATGGCAATGATGTCGGTGAGGTAGTACTCGCCTTGTGCGTTGGCATTGGACAGAGTCGGGAGCCAGCTCTTCAGGTGTCTGGCCGCTATGGCGAGGATGCCTGTATTCACTTCGCGGATAGCCAGTTGATCTTTACCCGCGTCTTTCTGCTCGACGATCGATGTCACCTGAGCATTGGCATCACGTACGATCCGGCCATAGCCCTGAGGGTTATCCAGAGTGACAGTAAGCAAGCCAAGGGTGTCGTCATCCAGCGACTCCACCATGGCCTGGAGAGTCTCTGTTCGAGTCAGAGGTACATCGCCGTAAAGGATCAGAACCCGCGCGTCATCCGGAAGGTAAGGCAACGCCTGAGCGACAGCGTGGCCTGTTCCCAGCTGTTCGTCCTGCACTACCCAGTTCACGGGGTCTTCAGTGGTTGTCGCGCGGACTTTGTCTCCGCCGTGGCCGATAACCGTGTGGATCTTATCAGCACCCAACTGCCTGGCGGTGCCAATAACATGATGCAGCATCGGGCGGCCAGCCACGGAATGCAGAACCTTGGGCAGGTCGGATTTCATTCTTGACCCCTGGCCCGCGGCCAGAATAACAACGTGCAAAGGGTTCATAATTACTTCCGGTTCCTGAGAAGGTTAAAAATTATGTGTACCGGTTAAACAAAAAAACCGCAACCCTTGAAGCCTGAAGAACAGACGCATAACGTCAGTCTTTCTGCTACTCAGGATGCGGCTTCCGTATTCGGTAAGCTCGAAATATAAATGCTTAACGCATTTTGTTACGCAACTGCTGAATGGTACGAAGCTGAGCAACAGCCTCTGCCAACTCTGCAGCGGCGCGGACATACTCGAATTCACCGGTTTGGTTAGCAAGCGCGTTCTCGGCTTCTTTCTGAGCCTCGATCGCAGCGGCTTCGTCCACATCCTTTGCACGAATGGCCGTATCTGCCAACAAAGTAACCAGATTGGGCTGAACCTCCAGATAGCCGCCTGACACGTAAAGAATTTCTTCCTCACCGCCCTGCTTGACGATCCGAATGGGACCTGGTTTAAGCTGAGTCAGCAGAGGAGCGTGACCCGGGGCGATACCCAGGTCACCTTCTGTACCCGCTGCGATCAGCATTTCCACCAATCCGGAATAGATCTTTGTTTCGGCACTTACTACATCACAATGCACGCTTATAGCCATGTCTGTTGCCTCTTTGATCGATCCGGCAATGAATGCAAGACCTCAGAATCACTTCTTGGCCTTGCTCTTCATTTCCTTCGCTTTCTCAACCGCTTCCTCGATACCACCAACCATGTAGAACGCCTGCTCAGGCATATCATCATAGTCGCCGTTAAGGATGCCCTTGAAGCTGCTGATAGTTTCCTTCAGGGAAACGTACTTACCGGGTGAGCCGGTGAATACTTCAGCAACGTGGAACGGCTGGGACAGAAAACGCTCGATCTTACGGGCACGGGCTACTGTCAGTTTATCTTCTTCTGACAGCTCATCCATACCCAGGATGGCGATAATGTCTTTCAGTTCCTTGTAACGTTGCAGGTTAGTCTGCACGCCACGGGCTACTTCGTAATGCTCTTCACCGATGACCAGTGGATCCAGCTGACGTGAGGTGGAATCCAGGGGATCGATCGCCGGATAGATACCCTTGGAAGCGATATCACGGCTAAGTACCACGGTCGCATCAAGGTGCGAGAAGGTGGTAGCTGGTGACGGGTCGGTCAAGTCATCCGCAGGTACGTATACCGCCTGGATCGACGTAATAGAGCCGTTCTTGGTGGAGGTGATACGCTCCTGAAGCTCACCCATTTCCTGGGCCAGAGTCGGCTGATAACCTACAGCTGAAGGCATACGACCCAACAGTGCAGATACCTCGGTGCCCGCCAGGGTGTAACGATAAATGTTGTCAACAAACAACAGTACGTCACGACCTTCGTCACGGAACTTCTCAGCCATGGTCAGGCCAGTCAGGGCAACACGCAGACGGTTTCCAGGGGGCTCGTTCATCTGGCCGTAAACCATGGCCACCTTATCGAGTACGTTGGAATCCTTCATTTCGTAGTAAAAGTCGTTACCTTCACGGGTCCGCTCACCAACACCTGCGAATACGGAGAGACCGGAGTGCTCTTTCGCGATGTTGTTGATCAGTTCCATCATGTTAACGGTCTTGCCTACGCCGGCGCCGCCGAAGAGACCAACCTTACCACCCTTGGCAAACGGACAGATAAGGTCGATAACCTTGATGCCGGTTTCCAGCAGGTCTGCAGACGCAGACTGGTCGGCATAACCCGGAGCTTTGCGGTGGATACCCCAACGCTCTTCTTCGCCGATAGGGCCCTGTTCGTCGATAGGACGACCCAGAACATCCATGATGCGGCCCAGGGTCTGGGTACCAACAGGTACTGAGATTGCCTTGCCGGTGTTTTCTGCTTTCAGGCCTCGCTTAAGGCCGTCAGTGCTGCCCATTGCGATAGTACGAACGATCCCGTCACCCAGCTGTTGCTGGACTTCCAGAGTTGTTTCGCCACCTTCAAGCAGCAGTGCGTCATATACCTTGGGTACGGAGTCACGTGGAAATTCCACGTCGATAACCGCGCCAATGATCTGAACGATTTGTCCGCTACTCATGCTCGGTTCCTCGTTATCTAAAGTAGTCAATAAAGCCAGTTGGATTGTGGGCGTGATCAGACCGAAGCCGCGCCGCTCACAATCTCCGAAATCTCTTGGGTGATAGCTGCCTGACGCGCCTTGTTATAAGCCAACTGAAGTTCACCGATAATGTCACCGGCATTGTCAGTTGCGCTCTTCATGGCAATCATTCGGGCTGCCTGTTCACATGCCAGATTCTCTACCACACCCTGATATACCTGGGACTCAATATAACGTGGCAGCAGGCCATCAAGAATCTGCCTGGCATCGGGCTCGTAGAGATATTCCCACTGGTTCTTGATCTCTTCTTCGTCCTCGCTCTCGGGCAGAGGCAGAAGCTGCTCTACCGTAGGGCGCTGGGTCATGGTGTTCACGAACTCGTTGCTGACCACATAAAGACGGTCAATTTTGCCTTCCGAGAACGCATCCAGCATCACCTTGACGTTGCCGATGAGTTTTTCAGAGCTTGGGCTATCACCCAGATGGGTAAGTGCTGCAACGACGTTACCGCCGTAACTCCCGAAAAAGGAGGCCCCTTTCTGCCCGATGGCGCAAAGATCAATTTCCACTCCGCTGTCTTTCCACGCTTTCATTTCACGGATAAGCGCTTTGAACAGGTTGATGTTCAGACCACCGCAAAGGCCACGATCAGTTGACACCACAATATAGCCCACGCGCTTTACTTCCCGCTGGACCATGAATGGATGTTTGTACTGAGCATTCGCCTTGGCAATGTGCCCGATCACCTGTCGCATCTTGTCGGCATACGGGCGCGTGGCCTGCATGCGTTCCTGAGCTTTGCGCATCTTGCTCGCAGCAACCATTTCCATGGCACTGGTGATTTTCTGCGTGCTCTTGATGCTTGTAATCTGATTACGTATTTCTTTGCCGACGGCCATAACTCACTGCCTTCTCAAGTTAGACACTCGTTGCTTCGAAAGCGGCCCGCGACTATCGCCGCAGGCCCGTTTCTTACCAGCTCTGAGTGGTCTTGAATTTCTCAAGTGCAGCTTTAAGGCCGGCAGCGATTTCGTCGTTGTAATCGCCTTTCTCGTCGATCTTGGCGAGCAGGTCTTTTTGCTCGGAGCGCATCCAGTCAAGCAACTGCGCTTCGAACTTAACAACCTTGTCGACATCAACGTCGTCCAGGAAACCTTCGTTGGCTGCGAACAGAACCGTACCCATTTCAGCCACAGACATCGGGCTGTACTGGTTCTGTTTCATGAGTTCCGTAACACGCTGACCGTGTTCGAGCTGCTTACGGGTTGCTTCATCAAGATCAGAAGCAAACTGAGCGAATGCCGCAAGTTCCCGGTACTGGGCCAGTGCCAGACGGATGTTACCGCCAAGCTTTTTCATGATCTTGGTCTGGGCAGCGCCACCAACCCGGGATACGGATACACCGGCGTTCATCGCCGGGCGGATGCCGGAGTTGAACAGGTTGGTTTCCAGGAAGATCTGGCCATCGGTGATTGAGATTACGTTAGTCGGTACGAATGCAGATACGTCACCGGCCTGTGTCTCAATGATTGGCAGAGCGGTCAAAGAACCGGTTTTGCCTTTCACTTCACCATTGGTGAACTTCTCAACGTACTCAGCGTTAACGCGGGACGCGCGCTCCAGCAGACGGGAGTGCAGATAGAAAACGTCACCAGGATAGGCTTCACGGCCCGGTGGGCGACGCAACAGCAGGGAGATCTGGCGGTAAGCCACAGCCTGCTTGGACAGATCATCATAGACGATCAGGGCATCTTCACCACGGTCACGGAAATATTCACCCATGGAGGTACCGGAGTACGGAGCCAGGAACTGCATGGATGCAGGATCAGCAGCGCCAGCGGCAACGATAATGGTGTGATCCATCGCTCCGTGCTCTTCCAGTTTGCGCACAACGGCGGCAATGGAAGACTGCTTCTGACCAATAGCTACGTAGACACACTTGATGCCAGTATTCTTCTGGTTGATGATCGCATCGATGGCGACAGCAGTCTTACCAATCTGACGGTCACCGATGATCAGCTCACGCTGGCCACGGCCGATTGGCACCATGGTATCGATAGCTTTCAGACCAGTCTGTACCGGTTCATCAACGGACTGACGCTCAATTACGCCCGGTGCAACTTTCTCAACCGGAGAAGTAAGGTCAGTACCCAGATCGCCTTTGCCGTCGATCGGATTACCCAGACCATCGACTACACGACCCATCAGTTCAGGGCCTACCGGAACTTCAAGAATACGACCGGTACAACGAACTTTCTGGCCTTCTGCCAGTTCTTCGTAGTCGCCCAGCACAACTGCACCTACAGAATCACGCTCCAGGTTCAGAGCCATGCCGTAAACGCCGTTGGCAAATTCAATCATCTCGCCAGACATTACGTCGGCAAGACCATGGATCAGCACGATACCGTCAGAAACAGACAGGATCGTACCTTCGTTCTTTGCTTCAGAAGAGATATCGAGTTTTTCGATTCTCTTCTTGATGATGTCACTGATCTCGGATGGATTCAGTTGCTGCATGCCAATATCCTCAAACCTTGTGCTGAAATCAGGAGCCCAGAGCGTCGGCCAACTTGGTCAGCTTTCCGCGTACAGATGCGTCAATCACCATATCGCCGGTGCGAATAATTACACCACCAATCAGTGACTTATCTAATGACGCTGCGAGTGACACTTGCCGCTCGAGCTTCTTCGAGAGTGCCTGGGCGAGCTTCTGTTGCTGTTCGTCCGTCAGCTCAAAGGCTGCGGTCACTTCGATATCAACAGTCCGCTCCAGATCAGCCCGGTACGTATTGAAGAGCGCTGCAATCTCGGGAAGAAGAGCAAGCCGGCGGTTATCAGCCAGCACCGAAAAGAAGTTACGCACCTGTTCCGAGTCGCCGGCTTCAGCAACCTCCAGAATCATATCCGCTTTCTTCTGCTCTTCCAGCTCCGGATTCGCGAGAAGCTGTCGAATGTCTTTGTTCCCAGTGACCTGTCCGGCGATCGTCAACACCCGGGACCACTCAGCAAGCTGGTCATGCTCCCGGGCTGCGGAAAATGCTGCCTTTGCATATGGGCGGGCCAGCGTTCTCAGTTCTGCCATGATGAACCTCGTCGTTTAAAGTTCTGCCGCCAGTTTTTCCAACATTTCGTTGTGCTTGGAGGCATCGACAGAGGTTTCAAGAATCTTCTCGGCACCCGCAATGGCTATAACGCCAATTTCTGCACGCAGCGCCTCGCGAGCCTGATTCCGCTCCTGTTCAATTTCGGCCCTGGCCTGCTCAATAAGCTTCTCGCCTTCTTTGCGGGCGTCATCCTTGGATGCTTCCACAATCTGGGCTGCGCGCTTGTTAGCCTGCTCAATTAGGCCGGCGGCCTGCTGCTTGGCTTCACGCAGCTCCTGGGCTGACTTGTCCTGAGCCATTTCAAGATCACGCTCTGCACGATCTGAAGCAGCAAGTCCGTCAGCGATCTTCTTTTGTCGTTCCTGCAAAGCGGCAATGACCGGAGGCCATACCAACTTCATGCAGAAAACAACAAAGATAAAGAACGCGATGGCTTGACCAAGTATCGTCAAATTAATGTTCACGTCTTCACCTCTCGCCTGTTATGTAAGAAAACACCGTTCCGGAACATTCCGGTGGCGATTCGATTAACCGGCGAGCTGGCCGACAAACGGGTTGGCGAAGGTGAAGAACAGTGCGATACCAACACCGATCATGGTTACAGCATCCAGCAGACCTGCAACGATGAACATTTTGACCTGCAACATCGGGGTCATTTCCGGCTGACGCGCAGCGCCTTCCAGGAACTTACCACCCAGAATACCAAAGCCAATAGCGGTACCCAGTGCGCCCAGGCCGATCAGCAATGCAACAGCAATCGCGGTCATTCCAACTACAGTTTCCATGATAACTCCCAGTTTTCAGTTTAGTTTTCAGTTTAAGGGTTAGGGTTTAGAACTACGTTTTTAACACAAAATCAGTGACTGTCTTCGTGCGCCATACTCAGGTACACGATGGTCAGCATCATAAAGATGAATGCCTGCAAGGTGATGATCAATATGTGGAAGATCGCCCAGGGCACAGACAGTGCCCACTGCGCCCAGAAGGGCAGCAAAGCAATCAGGATAAAGATCAGCTCGCCGGCATAAAGGTTACCGAACAGTCGCAGCGCCAGTGAAACCGGCTTGGCCAGCAGGCTCACGCCTTCCAGCAACAGGTTGACTGGAATCAGTACAAGCTTCAGGAAGAAATTGTCAGATGAGAACGGGTGCAGAGTAAGCTCGCCAACGAAGCCGCCCACGCCTTTGATCTTGATGCTGTAATAGAGAATCAGTGCGAATACCGACAGGGCCATACCCAGGCTCACGTTGATGTCCGTGGTCGGAACAATCTTCATGTACGGGAAGCCAGCAAGCGTAAACAGATGCGGGATGAAATCAACAGGTATCAAGTCCATCAGGTTCATCATGAAAACCCAACAGAAAATGGTCAGCGCCAAAGGTGCGATAACGGAATTCTTGCCATGGAAGGTTTCTTTAACACTGCCATCAACAAATTCAACCATCACTTCGACGAAATTCTGGAGACCACCAGGAACCCCTGAAGTTGCACTCTTGGCAGCACGCCGGAACAGGAACAGGAACAACACACCAAGTCCAATAGCCCAAGCCATACTATCTACGTGAATCGCCCAGAAGCCCATATTCGATGCTTCTTCAGATGTTTGCGCAATGGTCCAGGTTGCTTCAGAAAGCACAGTTCCGTCAGGACGTACAGAACCTTCCGGCAACTGCCCGTAAGTCAGGTTCTGGAGGTGGTGCTTGATATACTCGGATGGGGTTGAGCCTGCCATATCTTTCTCTCAGGTCCTGTTAGCGTCGCTGCGTACTGTTAACCAGGAATGGCGTTAGCCAGTTGGTAATCAGCATGGTCGCAAATGTTAAAAAAAGTGCCGCTACGTCGAGCGGCTGAATCCATTTAAACACCACCGTAAACAAGACGGCGCACAGGATGAGCTTGCCGGCCTCACCCTGATAAAAAGAACTTATGATCTTTTTGGCAGACCGCGCACCGGTGTAGCGGAATGCCTTAAGCGCAAAATAACCATGGGGCAGCAGAAAAATGAGCCCACCCAGAAGCGCTGAATAACCGGAAACCTGACCGCGTAACAAAAACGCCAGGCTAACCAGAAGAAGTACCACACATTCTATTGCAAACCATCGTTCGATGGGCGGGCGTTGAATGCCACCCGGAGCTGGTTTGGCCATGTTATTCCCAGAGTTCGGCGCTTTTAACCGGTGTCGTGTAAAAAATAAACAGGCACACCGACATTAGCGCCGCAGATTATATGTGTTCAATGTGCATGAATCAACAAAACCCGAGCCGGGGCAAACCGTGAAAAACCGCAGAATCACCGGCGTCGGCCCTTATTCGACACAAATAGACATCCTCTCAGTTTGCCACCACTACATGTTGTGTATAACGGCGGCATCAAACTTTTGGAGGGGGGTCGAAAGTTCAGAAAAATCCGACTATTTAGCGGATGTGGCCCAGAATTCCGTCGAGTTCATCAAGCGAGCTGTATTCGATGACCAGCTTGCCTTTGCCACGCTGCCCTTGAGCAATGGATACTTTTGCTCCCAGACGCTCGGCAAGATCATCCTGCAAGGCCCGGATATTGGGGTCGAGTGTACCTGATTTTACCGGTTTCCCGGTTGCTGTCTCCTGCTGAACCCGGCGAACAAGGGCTTCTGTCTGCCGTACCGACAGAGACTTGGCAACAACCTGCTTTGCGACCTGCATCTGTTGTTCCGGAGATAGTGTCAGCATGGCACGCCCGTGACCCATTTCCAGATCACCATGCTCCAGCATCAAACGCACATCTTCGGTCAGGCCAATCAGTCGCAAAAGGTTTGTAATGGTGGTGCGGGACTTGCCCACGGCTTCAGCCACCTGGGCCTGGGTCAGACCAAACTCCTCCTGCAAACGCTGAAGGGCGAAGGCTTCTTCTATAGGGTTAAGGTTTTCACGCTGAATGTTCTCGATAAGCGCCATAGCGATGGCCGCTTCATCGGGTACATCCCGGATAATGGCGGGTATGCTGTCGAGCTCCGCCATCTGGGTGGCACGCCAGCGGCGCTCACCGGCAATCAGCTCATACCGACCTTCGGCAATGGGCCGCACTACAACCGGCTGCATCACACCCTGCTGGCGAATAGAATCCGCCAGCTCCTGTAATGCATTGGGATCCATGTCGCGGCGCGGCTGATAGCGGCCACGCTGAATCAGATCAATGGGAACCTGTCGCAACTCACCATCGTGGTTTTTCAGTTCCTGATCCAGGTTAACCCTGGATCCGGCCAGCAGGGCTCCAAGCCCGCGCTCGCCCAATCCTCGTTTCTTCGCCGCCATGGTATCAGTCATTCTTCCGGTTGATGGTTGTTGTGCATCTTTTAAGAGAGACGAGCCGGTATGTTACACCGCAACCTGAGCCGATGTCTTTTTTGCCCCATGACGGCGGACCATTTCCCCGGCCAGCGCCAGATAGGCAATAGCACCCTTGGAGGCCTTATCGTATTTCAAAGCCGGCATTCCGTAACTGGGCGCTTCGGCCAGACGCACGTTACGGGGAATAACCGCACGATAAACCTTTTCCCCGAAATACTCGTTAAGCTGGCCGGATACGTCCAGTGTCAGGCTGTTCCGGGGGTCGTACATGGTTCTCAGAATACCTTCTATCTTCAGGTCCGGGTTGACCGTTTCCTTGATCTGTTCAACTGTATTCATCAAAGCAGCCAGCCCTTCCAGAGCGTAGTACTCACACTGCATGGGGATAAGTACCGAATCAGCGGCAGACAGTGCATTCACCGTTAACAGGCTCAGAGAGGGCGGGCAGTCAATCAGTATGTAATCATAGTTCTCACGGACACTGTTCAGCGCGAGCCTTAGCCGGTGCTCCCGGCCAATCTCATTCATCAGCGCTACTTCCGCTGCCGTCAGATCACCGTTCGAAGGAATAATATCGAAACCTGAAGCTTCTGCCGGAATGATCACTTCTGCGGCTGTTGCCCGTTTGGTGAGCAAGTCATAACCGGAAAGTTCGAGCCCGTTTTTATCCACACCACTGCCCATGGTGGCGTTGCCCTGGGGATCCATATCCACCAGTAAAACCCGACGCCTGGTGGCGGCCAGGGAAGCTGCAAGATTGACGCAGGTGGTGGTTTTACCCACACCGCCTTTCTGATTGGTCACTGCAATCACGCGCGCCATGTCTCGCCTCCTTTTTGCCGAATACAGTTGCGTATTACCGGGAATACTCTCTACCGGGACTGCTCTGCCCGCGCCACAATCAGCAGGTGTCTCTCACCGCCGGCTCCGGGGACCTTCAGGGAGTGGCTGGATGATACTTGCCAGCCGGCCGGAAGGGCAGCTACTTCATCATCCGGATACTGGCCTTTCATGGCAAGGAAGCTGCCACCATTCGCCAGCAGGCCTCCACACCAGCCCACCAGATTATCCAGAGCAGTGAACGCCCGACTGCTGATCTGGCTGAATGGCTGCTCAGGCCTGCAGTCTTCGGCACGACCATGGATCACTTCCACATTATCCAGACCAAGCTCAAGTACGCACTGATTCAGAAAGCGGGTTTTCTTGCCGTTACTATCCAGCAGAGTGAAACGCTTTTCAGGAAAGACTATAGCCAGGGGAATACCCGGCAACCCGCCGCCAGCGCCGACATCCAGCAGCTGGTCAGTGGTTATCCAGGGTAAAATGCTAAGGCTGTCGAGCAGCTGCCGGGAGACCATCTCCCCCTCGTTACGCACCGCCGTGAGGTTGTAGGCCTTGTTCCATTTGTTAAGCAAAGCCAGGAACGCCAGCAGTTTTTGCTGCTGCTCGTCACTGAGGGAAAGTTGCATCTCAGCCAGCCCTTCCCGGAGCTGGCGCTGCCAGAGTGTCTCGGCCATAACGGTGTTCAGGCGCTCTGTTTGCGCAGTAGCTCGCGCTTTTTCAGGTTTACCAGAATCTGCGAAATCGCAGCCGGTGTAACCCCTTGAATTCGCGAAGCCTGGGCAACCGTTTCCGGACGCACCTCTTTCAGCTTCTGTCTGATTTCATTGGACAGACCGCCAATCACATCGTAATCCAGGTCGATGGGCAGCGCGGTGTTCTCGTTACGGCGCAGGCGGTCGATTTCGTCGCTCTGGCGCGAAATGTACCCTTCGTATTTGATCTCGATTTCCACCTGTTCCGCCACAACAGGATCATCCGCTTGCGCAGCACCAATCTCGGCAATGTGACCGTATACGATCTCCGGGCGGCGAAGCAGCTCCGCCAGGGTATGATCCCGGGTCATGGGCTGTTTGAGAAAATCATTGGCGCGATCGCCAGCAGCCGTTGAAGGATGAATGCGGGTCGTTTCCAGCCGGCTACGCTCGGCGTTAATCGCTTCACACTTGTCATTGAACTTCTGCCAGCGCTCATCATCCACCAGGCCGAGTTTGCGGCCGGTCTCCGTCAGGCGGAGGTCGGCGTTGTCTTCACGCAGAATGAGACGATACTCCGCACGGCTGGTAAACATGCGGTAAGGCTCACTGGTACCCATGGTAATCAGATCGTCTACCAGCACTCCGAGGTAAGCTTCATCCCGGCGCGGATACCATTCGCTTTTTTCCTGGGACCGCAGGGCCGCATTAATACCCGCCAGCAAACCCTGGGCACCGGCTTCTTCATAACCTGTGGTGCCATTGATCTGACCAGCAAAATAGAGACCCTGAACAAATTTGGTTTCCAGTGTGTGGCGCAGATCCTGTGGATTCAGGTAATCGTATTCGATGGCGTAGCCGGGACGGGTGATATGGGCATTCTCAAAACCCGGGATTGTACGAACGGCCGCCAGCTGAATATCAAAAGGCAGGCTGGTGGAAATGCCATTCGGGTAGAGCTCGTTGGTGGTCAGGCCTTCGGGCTCCACAAAAATCTGGTGCGAATCCTTGTCGGAAAAACGATTGACCTTATCTTCAATAGACGGGCAATAGCGTGGCCCTACGCCTTCAATATTGCCGGCAAACATCGGTGAACGGTCAAAACCACTGCGGATAATATCGTGGGTCTGCTCGTTAGTGCGGGTCACGTAGCAGCAGATCTGCTCAGGATGCTGTGCCCGGTTGCCAATAAAAGACATAACCGGAGTAGGATCATCGCCCCACTGTTCCTGCATTACCGAAAAATCCACGCTGCGAGCGTCAATGCGCGGTGGCGTGCCAGTCTTCAGGCGACCCACGTTGAACGGCAGTTCTCTCAAACGTTGAGCCAACGCATTGGCTGGCGCGTCACCGGCACGGCCACCAGCGTGGTTCTGCATACCGATATGGATCACACCACCGAGAAAAGTACCCGTGGTCAGTACGACTGTTTTAGCGTTGAAGCGGATGCCCGTCTGGGACACAACGCCGGTAACCTGATCGTTTTCTACAATCAGATCATCTGCAGCCTGCTGAAACAGAGTGAGATTAGGCTGGTTTTCCAGGGTGTGACGGATAGCAGCTCTGTACAACACTCTGTCAGCCTGGGCACGAGTGGCTCGCACCGCAGGGCCTTTGCGGCTGTTAAGTACACGGAACTGAATACCGGCTTTATCGGTCGCCTGAGCCATGGCGCCGCCAAGAGCGTCAATTTCCTTGACCAGATGGCTTTTGCCTATGCCTCCGATTGCCGGGTTACAGGACATCTGACCCAGGGTTTCGATGTTATGGGTCAGCAGCAGGGTTTGCGAGCCCATACGCGCCGCTGCAAGCGCGGCTTCGGTACCGGCATGGCCACCACCTATGACAATAACATCGAAACGGGTTGGAAAATCCACAGTTCACCTCGGAATTCGGGGGATAAAAACAGGGCGGCGAGTATAACGTTTCAGCCGGGAAATTGCAGTCAGGATGTGCAAATTTTAACCAGACTTATTTACGCTTAAAAGCCACAGAGTGTGCGCACCGGAAAAAAATAATGAAAATCGTTCGTTTCAGACTCGATGGCGATCTGAAATTATCCGATTTTCATAGGCTTGGAATCACCTTCTCAGAAAAGTTTTCAATAAAGTTATCCACATTTCCAGGGCCGTCCAACACCTCGAAACTAACACTTAACCCATTGTTTTAGCGGAATTAAATTTGTTTACCAAAAGATTATCCATACCTTATCCAATTAATTATCCACAGATTTTTCTGTTTTAAAATGCCGTAAACGCCAAACCGCCAGTAATACCAAGGCATTGAGCATCGACAACAGCAGAAAAAAGCCGGGGATACTCACCTCGAGAACGCCAAGAACCAGAATTCCGACCAGAGCACTGGCTACC
The DNA here is from genome assembly GCF_002407605.1 of Marinobacter sp. ANT_B65. NCBI lineage: Bacteria > Pseudomonadati > Pseudomonadota > Gammaproteobacteria > Pseudomonadales > Marinobacteraceae > Marinobacter > Marinobacter sp. ANT_B65. The sequence goes on from NZ_NXGV01000002.1 coordinate 220,365, forward strand.
ATGAACAGTGCATTTATCACATTAAGCGCTGCAATAATGCGTGCACGTTTGTCATGCGGCGTTTCATGCTGGATAAAAGCATAGAGTGGAACAATAAAAAGTCCCCCGCAGATGCCGATGCCAACCAGATCCAGAAGTACGCGCAGATATTCCGGGTCCGTCACAAGAGTCCACCAGGTTGAGGAAACCGGCGCCTCGGGAACTGCAAAAAACAAATCCACACCCAACAGGCTCAGTCCCAATACTCCCCAAGGGACAGGTGCCAGGGAAATATGATGTCTGGTCAGACGTTCACACATCATGGAACCGATTGAGATGCCAACAGTGAACATCGCCAGCAACAGCGTGACCACAGTTTCATCCCCCAGAAGATTGGTCCGGGCAAAGTTGGGGAACTGGGTCAGGTAGGCGGCGCCCAGGAACCAGAACCATGAGATTGCCAGCACGGCCAGCATCACCTGTCGGCGCTCCGCAGCAACCACCATCAACTGCCAGGTTTCCCTGACCGGGCGAAACCGGATGGTAATGTCTTTACCGTGATAGTTCGTGGTGGGCACCTTGCGGGAAGCCAGGTAACCGAACACCGCCACGATCAGAACCAGAACGGCTATGATCTTCGCGGCTGCCTCATAGCCCATAAGCAAACCTGCAGCGATGGTTCCCAGAAGTATGGCGACAAAAGTGCCCATGCTGACCAGCCCATTGCCGCCAACCAGTTCATCATCTGCAAGAACCTCCGGAAGGATCGCGTACTTTACCGGCCCGAAGAAGGTGGATTGGGTGCCCATCAGAAACAACAACAGCAACAGCAACTCATACCAGCCGAACCAGAGACCAATCGCTGCGAGCCCCATGATCACAATCTCCGCCAGCTTCACGTTACGGATAATGCGGGATTTTTCGTAATGGTCCGCCATCTGGCCGGCGATACCAGAAAACAGAAAGAATGGGAGAATAAACAGGAATGCAGCCAGGTTAACCACAACGTTTACAGAAAGCCCCATCAACCCACCGACGTTGTAGGTAATCAGCAACAGGAGCGCGTTCTTGTAAAGATTGTCATTGAATGCACCGGAAAATTGAGTGAGGTAAAACGGCAGGAACCGCCGTTGCCCCAACATGCGGAACTGACTGTGTTTCGCCATGAATCACCCTGTTTTGGTGCGTTGTACCGGCAACACCTGCAAATACGCACCAAAAACGTGCCCGGCATTCGCAATGCATGAAAAAAAGAACAGATTAATGCCAATATTATCAGCTATTTGTAAACTTTCGGCATGAATTTCGCTGATAATATCTGTTCATCCCCCGATTTCCTGGCCAGGACGGCTCCAACAGAATCAGAAATATAAAGGTTCCTGACCATGAGCAGAGTAGTCCGACTCCCCCGCGCCGGCCATACCAGCGGCAGGAACACGCCAGATCCCACAATTATCCATAACCATGATTTCAAATCGGTTTACCAGCCGATACTTAGCCCTACCCACCAGAAACTGGTCGGCTACGAGGCTCTGGTCCGGGTCAGCCGGAACAAACACCCAGTATCGCCAGTAGAACTCTTTGAACAGGCTGCGGCTCTTGATCAGATCCCGGAACTGGATCGTCATCTGCTGCATTTACACCTGTCCGGATTTTCCGCAAGCGACAGCCCCGTATGGCTGTTTCTGAACATAAATCCTCATACCTGTGTACAGCCGGAAGCCTCATTGGAGCGGCTCGCACAGCAGTGTGAGAGCAGCGGCACACGCCCTGAAAAAGTCGTGCTGGAACTGGTGGAAACCGCCTCGGACAACCCGGAAGCACTCATGGAGTTTATTCACAAGGCAAAAACTCTTGGTTTCCAGATTGCTATCGATGACTTCGGTATGGGGGATTCCAATTTCGAGCGCCTGTGGCGGATCAATCCCCTGATCGTCAAGCTGGACCGCAGTTTGCTGGTAAATGCGGAGAACAATAACCGCGCCCGGCTGCTCCTGGAAAGCCTTGTACGGATGATCCGTGAAAGCGGCAGTCTGGTGTTGCTGGAGGGTATTGAAAACGGTGCCCAGGCCAGAATCGCACTGGATACAGAAGCAGATCTGTTACAGGGATTTCTGTTTGGCCGGCCAGGAATCATTGCCGATGCAACAGTAGAACGGTCAGAAGCCCGACTACAGGCCGTAGTGACCGACTCCAGCGAATGGTGGATACAGGATAACAAGGACCAGGAAAGCTATCTGCGGTTGCTGCATTTCGAAATCATGGATGCCTGCCACCAGATAGTCCGGGACCACCCATTCACGGAAGCCTGCAAAATCCTGCTGCAAATGGATGGGGTCAAACGCTGTTTTCTGCTCGACGAAAACGGAATCCAGCAAGGCAATCTTGCCCATGCCGGCACCAACAACAAGTCCGGGGGGTTCAACCCGCTATACCGTTCTGCCGGTGCCAGCTGGGGACACAGGGAATATTTCCGCAACGCTCGGGAACGGCCACAGTATATTAACAGCTCGCGCCCCTACGTTGCTCTGCCTGACGCCAGGCGCACGGTTACCTTATCCACAACCCTGCCAACGGAATCCGGCCCTCAGGTTTTCTGTGTAGATGTACACCCGGACGAGGTGTTCAATGGACAACTGTGCTTTCCCGCCACGCTCTGATCCACACACCGGCCAGAACCAGACCTGTCAGAAATCGTCGACTCCTTTGCTCGGCGTGCTCATGGCTCCTGACCCGCCGGCACTTCCCGTTGCCAGGCGTTCAAGTTCCAGCTCCACAGTGTTAGCGGATTTGGCAAATCTTGCCAGCAGGTTATAAAGCACAGGGATAATAAACAACGTAAGGGTGGTGGCGAAAATCAAGCCTCCAAGAATAACCATACCAATAGCCGCGCGGCTTTCTGCTCCGGCACCCGTCGCTATGACCAATGGCACTGCGCCGAAGACAGTGGAAATAGTGGTCATCAGAACCGGCCTGAAACGCAGGCTGGCGCCCTCCAGAATGGCATCTTTAACGTCGTAACCTTTGTCCCGGAGCTGATTGGCAAACTCCACAATCAATATACCGTTCTTTGCCATCAGCCCAAGCAGCATGATGATACCGATCTGGCTGTATATGTTCAGGCTGATACCACTCCACCAGAGCGCCAGCAATGCGCCAGTTACGGCCAGAGGTACCGGAAGCATGATAATCAACGGGTGGATCCAGCTTTCGAACTGAGCAGCCAGCACCAGGAATACAATCACAAAGGCCAGTGCAAATGTCACGTAGATAGCTGAGGAAGATTCTTCAAATTCACGGGACAATCCCTTGTAACTCAGCCGCGCTTCCGGTGGCAGGTTATCTATCGCCAGAGTATTCAGATAAGTCAGAGCGGAACCAAGGTCATAACCATCCGCCAGTGAAGCGCTGATGACCACGGCCGGCAGCCGGTCGATCCGCCGCAAATCAGGATTGGCGCCAAGCTCTTCGACTGACACCAAAGCCTGAAGCGGTATAAGTGTGCCGCCGTCTCTCGGTCGCAGAAAAATCTGTCCAAGATCGCCCGGTGTTGCACGATCTGCATCACCTGCCTGAACGATCACATCATATTCACGGCCGCGATCCAGATAAGTTGTTACCTGACGGGATGCCAGCATGGTTTGCAGGGTCAGGCCTACGTCGGCAATGGTTATATCCAGGTCTGCAGCACGCTCGCGATCAATGGTGAGGCGAAGTTCAGGCCGGGTCAGTTCAAAGTCGGTATCCAGATTCAGGAGTTTGGGATTTTCCTTGGCCCGTGCGACGATTTCCTCACTCCAGGCCTGAACCGATTCATAGTCGGGGCCGGCAACGACAAACTCCACCGGCTGGTTAAATCCTCTCTGCCCCAATCCCGGCGGGTTTACAGCCACAATTCTGGTACCAGTAACCTGACTTAATTTGCCACGGAGCTCACTGGTAATCTGCTGCTGTTTGATATCCCGCTCTTCCCATGGAGCCAGGCCCATGATCATGAATGCGCTATCTTCTTCCTCGCGAAAACCGACAATTGAGAGCAGGCGGCTGGCTGCACCGGATTCGAGGTAGGGTATCAGCTGTTCTTCGGCTTTGCGCACATAGTGATCCGTGAACTCCACCGTCGCCCCCCGGGGAGCACTGACAGGCATGATAATAACGCCACGATCTTCTGTAGGTGCCAGCTCCTGAGGAAGTTTCGGATAAATAACCGCAGTGATAACGAGTGCGACCAGACCCAGGCCAAGTAACAGACCCGGCTGACGAAGGGAAAAACGCAACATCCGTTCGTAACCATGGGTCAGCCCGTTCAGAACTTTCTCGCTGGCTGCCCAGAACCTGTGCCCCTCAGTCGATTCCGGGCTGTGCCGGAGCCATTTTGAGCACAACATGGGCGCGAGAGTCAGCGCAACCAGACTGGACACCACCACAGCAGCCGCGAGAGTGAAACCAAATTCGGCAAACAGACGGCCTATGTTGCCGCCCATGAATGAAATGGGTACGAATACCGCCACCAACGTCAGTGTGGTTGCGATTACCGCGAAAGCAACCTGCTTGGCACCCCGGTATGCCGCCAGCAAGGGAGGTTCCCCCTCGTCAATCCGGCGCTGAATGTTTTCCAGCATGACAATCGCATCGTCCACCACCAGACCTATGGCAAGAATCACAGCCAACAGTGTGAGCACGTTGATTGAGAAACCGAGAAACCCCAGACCAATGAACGCACCGATAACAGCAACCGGAATTGTTACCGCAGGAATCAGGGTTGCCCGCCAGGAACGAAGAAACAGAAAAATAACCAGGATCACCAGAGTTACAGCGATCGCAAGGGTGGTCATCACTTCTTTGATCGAGGCACGTATAAAGATGGATTCGTCGTAGCTCTCGGAAATCGTTACTTCCGGGGGCAGAGTTGCCCGGATATTTTCAAGCTCTGCCTGAACGGCATCGGATACTGCAACGGTGTTGGCTTTGGACTGACGAATTATCCCCATACCAATAGCTGTCTGGCCATTGGCACGAAGACGACTGATATCGGATTCAACACCCATCTGCACGTTGGCTACACTGCCAAGGCGCAGGAGTTCATCGTCGTTTCTGCGGATAACCAGTTCGCGGAACTGTTCCACTGTGGATAACCGCCCTTCGGTGCGGATGGTGAAAGTCCGGGTAGACGAATCCACAGAGCCGGCGGGCAACTCCACGTTGTTGGCGCGCAGGGCACTTTCCACTTCCGCAACCGTAATATTTCTGGCTGCCAGCCTCTCCCTGTCCAGCCAGACACGAATGGCGTAACGGCGTTCGCCACCAATACGTACGTCTGCAACCCCATCCAGTACCGACAGGCGGTCAGACAGGACACGATCTGCGAAATCACTGAGTTCGGCGCTGTCCCAGACATCACTACGCAGGGTCACCCACATCATCGGACGGGCATCGGAATCCGCCTTTTGTACCACAGGAGGATCCGCTTCTTCAGGCAGCTGATTTGCAACCCTGGAAACAGCATCACGAACATCATTGGCGGCAATATCCACATCCCGGGACGTGGAAAACTCGATACTGGTACGGGATTCACCCTGTTCAGTCGATGACTCAATCGAACGTATACCTTCTATCCCACTGATAGCACCTTCAATCACCTGAGTGATCTGAGTGTCTACCACTTCAGCAGCCGCACCCGTGTAATCGGTAGAAATCGACACTACCGGTGGATCAATATCAGGGTATTCCCGCACCGGCAGGCCCATCAGGGCAGCCAGGCCGAAGACAACAATAAGCAGGCTGATAACCGTTGCGAAAACAGGGCGCTTTATGGATATATCGGAAAGAATCACTGTCAGGAATCCACAGACAGGGCGAAGCGATTATCCGGAATGGCGTTTTCATCATCGATTACCCGTATCGGATCCCCGCTGCTGAGCCGGTCCTGACCGGTCACTACGACCTGGTCTTCTCTGGTCAGCCCCTGCATAATTTCAACCTGCCCGGGCATGCGCGATCCCAGAGTTACAGAAACTCTCCGGGCAACACCATCTTCCGCTACAAAAACGTACTGTTCGGCACCGCGAAGCATGACTGCCTGCTCAGGAACCACCAGAGCCTGCCGCTCCCGCAGTGTCAGATTAACAGACATGAACTGACCCGGGCGCAACCGGCCTTCGGAGTTATCGATCAGGGCGCGGACCGGCAATGAGCGACTGAGTTCATCAATGCGGGTGCCAAGCTCAACCAGTTCACCATTGAAAATTTTCTCGGGATACGCAGGCGATTTACCCTGCACTTTCTGGCCCGGGCTGATTTCCCCGATAAACCGCTCCGGAATGGAAAAATTCAGTTCCATACGGGATACGGCATCCAGCGTCGTTACAGTGGTTCCTGCCGTAATGTAGGCGCCAATATCTATGTCACTGAGACCAACAACGCCCGAAAAAGGCGCCTGAATACGGTGGTTTTCAAGCCGGACCCGTGCGGCTGTCCGTTGCGCTTCAGATACTTCAACAGCGGTTCGAAGTTCATCAACAAGAGACTGGGAAATACTGTTCTTGTCCCGCAGGCTTCGGGCTCGTTCATACTGGCGCCGGGCATCGGCCAGCTGCGCTTCGATGACACCGAGATCGGCTTTCGCGTGACGGTCATCAAGCTGTAACAACACATCGCCCTTTTTTACCTGAAGGCCAGACTGCAGCTTGACGTCTATCACACGGCCGCTGGTCTCGGTAGTCAGCTCAACGGCGTTCACGGCTTTCAGACTGCCAACTGCCCCAACCTGATCACGCACAGTTTCGATTACCGGGAGTACAGTGTTTACAACGCTGGCCGGCCGCTCATCTGCAGTTTTAGCCTGATCCGGGGCACTCAAGTTACGATAGGCAACAGCGCCACCTACCGCCAGTACCACCAGCACAACACCGATCAGCCATTGTTTCCACATAGAGTTTTCCAGCAAACGAACCGGCTCATGCCAGTGTTAGTTTTTCTGTATCACAAGAACAATCTCACCGACATCAATCCCCCATTTACTCATGGTGGTCTGATTGATCAGGGTGTCAGGTGTCACCAGATACATCCAATCATCCATCCGCACATCCAGGGTTCCGTCACCATAAGCAACCCTGAGCACATAATTCATATGAATAGCATTACCGCTCCAACGCATGGTTCCCGGTTCAACCACATCGCCCGCAGAGGCTCGGTAACTATCAGCACTGTCAGAAGGCGTCAGCGTCCAGACTCTGTTCTGGACTTCGCCGTCGTCAAAGCGAAACACCTCATCCAGAGTGCCTACACCGGCCTTGTCCCAGGACGCAGAAATATCCGCATCAAACGTACGAATAACTTCTCCGGAAATATCCTTGACCACCCCCCGTGCGGAAAGTTCACCGCTAAAAAACTGCTCGGGGATCAGCCCGGGGCCGCGCTCTGCATAGTCTGTCAGGGCCTGCCCTGAACAGCCACTCAGCAGCCCCAGAGTGACTATCAGCAAGAGTATAAAACGCTGACCGGCATTGGAACTTACTGAACAAGGATTTTGCACAACTTTTACACTATCCACAGCATTCTCCATAGCGCTTCTACGATGACCGGTATGGATACGCCAGAAAGACGTTCTTCGATCAACGGGGCTATGGCTGAATCTTCAGACAAGGAATGAGACAGGTAACAAGAGATACCCGCTTAGCTAAACCAACGGGGAAACAGACACCCCGGGCAGAATCGGATCCGCTACCCGGGGCTGGTTTGCCACACACTCAGCTATCAGAGACCGTACTTGGTTCCGATCGCGTCGTAAGTGCCATTTTTTTTGATGACTTCCAGGGCTTTATTCAAGTCTTCAATAACCTGGTCAGGAGTATCCGGACTCATGGCCAGATAGAGGTCAACATCGTTAAACGAATACACCGGAACCAGTCCTTCGATATCCTGCTGAGAGGCCATGTATGGCCCGCCAAGGCGCTCTGCAATCCACAGATCAATCTGGCCGAGCGCCAGGCGCTTCGGGTTGAGATCGTCACTGTCAATTACTGATACCTTGTAGCCACGCTCCAAAAGGTATTCGCTTCTGACGTCGTTGCGATAGCCCCCTATGGTTTTGCCTTTAGCATCTTCCAGCTTGTCCATCTTGAAGGTGCTTCCTTCCGGCGCAAAAATAGTCCAGAGGTTCTGTGCCAGCGGCCCTACCCATTTGAACAAGGGAGCCCGCTCTTCTGTATAGGTAGTGCAGAAGATGCCGTGATTGGCTTTGGTCATGGCACGGTTATAGCCATAATTCCAGTTGCGTAGCTTTACCCTGTAGTCATAGCCTGACTGATTCAGGGCAGCACGCACTCTTTCCATGCAAATACCATCAATCATATCAGCGCTGTGTTCAAACGCGCGACCGCTGGTACTCATGTTATAGGGCGGAAAATTTTCGGTATACAGATACAGTCTCTCATCCGCTATAGCCTGTGACATGCTGAAACACAACAGCATTCCCAGAACGGACAATGAAATTAAACGCATTGAAAAGTCTCCTTTAGAGGGCAGCTCGGGCAAAGAGTTTTATACACTTGCAAAAACGAAGCCATAGAGGAGTGTAGCTCAAGCTTGCATAAGTTTTACGTTTTAGATGTATAGGAATGTAAAATCTGAAGGGAGGGGACAAAACGTTCGCACATTTATATTCCGGGTAGAAACTACCCGGAATATAAAGACAGCAGTTCAGATCACTTCAGCATAACCATAGGTTCTGGCTTCGGAGTGTCGTCTGTGCTCGGCGGCAGTTCCGGATACCGGATTTCCGGGATTTTTCCTGTCAGTGTTTTCAGAAATGCAGTAATGGACTTCACCTCATCATCAGCCAGTTCAGCACCCAGCTGGGCTGTGCCCATAACAGCGACCGCTTCTTCCAGACTCCACACGGCTCCGGAGTGGAAATAGGGTGCTGTCAGCTCAATATTACGCAAAGGTGCGGCCCGGAATACGTATTCGTCGGAAGCAGTAGAAGTCACCGCGAAACGCCCCTTGTCACCAGCCGGCAGGATTTCAGCGCCAGGCTTGGCTACCAGACCAAACGGATAATAACCCTGACCGCCCAGGTTAGTGCCGGCATGGCAGGCCACACAGCCCTTATCCATGAACAACGCCAAACCTTCTTTTTCCTCATCGTCGAGAGCCGAAGTATCACCACGCAGGAACCTGTCAAAATCCGCATCCGGTGTGATCAGTGTTGCTTCAAACGCCTCAATCGCAATGGCCATATTGTCGAAAGTGACCGGGTTTTCCTCACCAGGGAAGGCTTTGCCAAATTTCTCAACATAAGCAGGCATGCTCTCCAGAGTCGCAACAACGCGTTCCGGCGTGCTGCTCATTTCAACACCTGCCTGAACCGGCCCCTTGGCCTGTTCGGCGAGATCCGCAGCACGGCCATCCCAGAACTGGGCAGCGTTAAACACTGCATTAAAGACGGTTGGTGAGTTACGCGGACCTTTTTGCCATCCGTGACCAATAGAGGTCGGAAGATAATCGTGCCCGCCCATACCTACGTTATGGCAAGTGTTGCAGCTGATCAGATGGCTTGAGGACAAACGCGGTTCAAAAAACAGCATTTTACCCAAGTCCAGTTTTGCTTCCGTGAGTTCATTACCGTCGATAACCGGTGGGTACTGCGGTACTGCTGAAAACATGTCCCGCGCTCGTTCCTGCAGGTCTGCAGCCGTGGCTGCTCCTGCAGAAATACCCAAGCTTACTGCGATAGCCAACTTCAGTGTCTGCCGTTTCATTTTCTCTCTCCCTGCTCACTTCTGTCATTTCCAGAACTCCTGAAATCAACCTAACAGAATGTTCATGCTTGTAAATGAACAGGGGGCTACCGGCGCAACAACCGGTAGCAAAATTGACGACTGTCAAATTCCTCTCTTTAAGGCTAAAACCGGGTTAAAACGAATAGGTTGCAGAAAGCCACAGACGCCGCCCTTCTTCACTGTTGGCGTAGAGGTTTCCATAGCTGGCACCATTGTTATAAGCACGATATTCGATAAAGTCTTCATCCATAAGATTGTAGATAGTGGCACTGAATCCCAGGTTTTCGGAAGCCTGGAACTGGCCACCAAGATGCACAAGAGTGACCGCTTTAAAGTCCCCAAGATCTGTATACGAAGGAGCTCCTTTGCTGCTCTCCCGAGCACGGTAACGTTCACTTTCATACTGTGCTTTCACAAATGCTGACCAACGTGCAGAAGGAATCCAGCGCAAAGAAACATTAGCCATATGTTCCGGCGTATCGGTAAGAGGCTCACCCTTACTCTCTCCGGATTTCTGTTCGCTGTCGGTGTAGGTGTAGTTCGCAGCCAGGCGCCAGTCCTGGGCGAAGGGTACTGAACCATTCAGCTCCACACCCTGAGTGATAGCCTCATCAATGTTCAAGTCCTGGCCGAACACATCTGCCAAAGGCCAGTCACCTCTGTCCACACATCCCGGACGATTGGGGTCCGTAGCGTAGCTGCAGTTCAGCAGGTCTGGCCCCTCAGCAATCTTGTCGGTGAACTTGTTATAAAACACAGTTGCGCCCACGCTGTAGCCCGCTGGTTTTTCGTAAACCACTGCAATTTCAGTAGAGGTCGATTTCTCAGGTTTCAAATCCGGGTTACCAAACAACGGAATGGTACCCTGCCCGGTAAAACCGACAACCCCAGATGCGAGCTGCTCAAGCCCTGGTGTTTTATAGCCTCGGCTTACGCCGCCCTTGATAGTCAGTTCAGGTGTGGAACTCCAGACAAGGTAGGCCCGTGGGCTGAACTGCCCACCAAATGCATCGTGACGGTCGTATCGACCACCCAGGGTAAGCGCGAGATCGTCAGCGAGGAACCATTCGTCTTCAACAAACAGCGCCTGGGTTTTTTGCTTGAACTCTTCAACAGCAACGCCGTCGGTCATCCTCGCATCAAACCATTGACCACCTACTGTCACTACATGGTTGGCGACGGGCATAACCAGCTTGCTGTCGATCACCCGGTTTTCCGTCTTCAGTTCCCGGGCAGAGCCAGCAACTTTTCCAGGTACACCCTCAGGAACAATCCGGCCACCGGTTTCAGTAACGTTTCTCATGATACTGGTTTCAAGCGTGCCGATAGCAAACCGGCCTGTATGGCCCACTGCAAACTGGTCGCGATCAAATTCCAGCTCAGGGCCGTAACCTTGTACACCCAGGGTACCCAGTTGACCTTCCGAGTTGTCGTAGTCCTGTCTGCTGCTTTCGATATCCAGCCAGAAGTCATTTGACTCTCCAGGCGTTACGGTAAAACGACCACCAACCGTATACTGTTCAGACTCTACCGGGCTGGGCCCCCGGGTGCTGACTTCAATCGGATCACCATTCAGATCGAGGTATTCCAGGGTGGACTCATCCCGTTCAAACCAGCGACCACGCAGCTGAAATCCAATCAGGTCATCCACAAGCGGACCGTTGGTGTAAGCGCTGTACGCCCGGCTGTCACCAAAATCACTGTCCTGATTAAGAGTAGTTTCTGCAGTGAGTGAGGATGCCCATTCAGGGCTGACTTTTCGGGTAATAATGTTGATAACGCCGCCCATGGCATCGGACCCGTAAAGGGTCGACATAGGGCCTCGTACAACTTCAATTCGTTCAATAGCGGAAGGAGGTGGCAGGAAGCTGGTAGCGGTCTGGCCAAAACCATTAGGAGTTACGCTGCCAGCGGTGTTCTGCCGGCGTCCGTCGATCAGAATGAGGGTGTATTCTGATGACATGCCACGCATACGGATATCAAAACCGCCAGTTTTTCCGGCAGAGCCGCTGACATCAAGACCCTCCACATCATCCAGAATATCCGTAAGGCTGAATGCTTGTTTGCTGCGGATCTCTTCACCGGAGATAACAGTAATACTGGCAGGCGCAGCGGTCTGGCTCTGCTCAAAACCCGAGGCGGTTACAACCAGCTCTCCGAGCTCCGTTGGCTGGGCCTGTGCAGATGAGTTGATAACAAGCGCACTGCAGGCCGCGCCCAAAAAGGTCCGGTAAAACAACATATCATCCTTCCTCTTGGCAAACATCAGAAGGTTACGGATAATAATGATTGTTGTTTACTAATGCCAATATAAATTAATGCTATTCACATAAGGCGTTTCCGGATTATTCCCCGAAGCTTTCAGAATCCTCGCCAGAAGACAGCATCTGACAAATTACCGCTGCTAAACGGACCCCTCACGGAACTGCTGTATAAATGCCTCGGATTCAGCAATGGAAGCTTCCATCTCATTAATCAGGCTGTCCACATTCTGGCGAATCTGCCCGAGCTCATCTTCCAGGGCACCAATGGCCTGGGCGTTCAGATTATGTTTCAGGAACAATACCTGGTCTTCAAACGCTTCCAGCACCGGATTCATACGCTTTTCCACCTGATGCATCCGCGCCATCAGGCTTCTGTATCGCTCCCGCGTTTCTTCCAGCCGGCGCTCACTGGTCTGGCGCAAAGACGCGCTCTGGTAAAGGTCCAGCTCGTCTTCCCACTCATCAAACATCGCCCCGGATACGTCTTCAACCGCCTCAATACGATCCCTTACCTTATTCGCCGACTTCAGGCTCTTATCGTAGGCATCACTGATAACGTCATATTTTTCCTGTAGCCCGGTTTCAGGAGTTTCCACTACGCTCTGAAACCGCTCCAGTGATGAGCGGAAGGTTTCCCGGGCATCGCTCTGGGAATCCCGGGCATCACCCACTCTGTCTACCAGAATATCGCGCTTCTCAATGCCGAACTTTTCCATAGTGCTGTAATACACCGAACTGCAACCGCTGAGCACAAGCATAAGGCAGAACAAACTGGTAAACCGGGTGACAACAGAAACTGTGTTGGCTTGTATAGACATGGTTTGAATCAATCCTTTTGTGTCTGAGCGCGGTTGTTATACTGCAGGCTTCAATCCCTGACGCAAACACCACAGGTCAAATGCCAGAGCAAACTACTATCCCACACTGCCCCTGCGACAGCCAGCGCCCCTATGCGGACTGCTGCCAGCGCTACCACCAAGGGGCCACAGCTGATTCTCCCGAGGCACTGATGCGCTCGCGCTTTAGCGCATTTGTGCTGAAGCTCGGGGATTATCTGCGCGCCAGCTGGCACCCTGACACACGGCCAGAAGAGCTTGATCTGGACAACTCTCCGGACTGGGCGTCGTTACGAATTCTGGAAAGCAGCCAGAATGGCGAAAATGGCCTTGTACACTTTCAGGCCATTTACCGGCTCAATCCGGGCTGGGGTTACCTGCAGGAGCGCTCGCAATTTGTGCGGGAGAACGGTCGCTGGTATTACCTGAATGGCGAGCCCCATGAAGGCATTCTGAAGCCCGGCCGCAATGACCCCTGCCCCTGTGGCAGCGGCAGAAAGTTCAAGGCTTGTTGTCTTTGAGGAAGCGGGTATCCGCCTCCTCCTTTGACAGGGTCAGCCTACTTTCAGGACAGGTTTGATGGTTATACCACTTGCTGAGTCCTCAAACGCCTGATTTATCTGGTCAAATTCATAGAACCTCACCAGTTTATCAAACGGGAACTTACCCGATTTGTAGTATGCAATCAGCTGTGGAATGAATACCCGGGGGATGGAATCGCCTTCAATAACACCGATCATACTCTTGCCTTCGGCCATAAGATCATTGTGAATATCAAGACTCACCTCGGGTGTAATTCCCACAATTGCCACTGTGCCCAACGGTCTCAAGGCATTCAGTGACTGCTTGACCACCGGAGGAACCCCGGTGGTTTCGACAGCATAATGACTGCCGCTACCTGTGAGTTTTTTAACTTCCGCTACAACGTCGACATTTTTACCGTTGAAAATATGAGTAGCGCCAAGCTCTTTAGCCAAAGCAAGACGACTGTCATGCACATCAACGGCAATGATGTACTGACAACCAACAATCCTGGCAGCCATAACCGCACTAAGCCCTACAGCACCAGCACCATAAACCACAATACTGGAACCGAATTCCGGCTTGAGACGATTAAGAACCGTACCTGCCCCGGTCTGGATACCACAGCCCAGCGGCCCCAACAACGCGATATCAACGTCTGGATCTACCTTCACCGCATTCCTGGACTTGGCAATGGCGTAAGTGGCAAATGACGACTGGCCAAAGAAAGTCGCCAGCGACTGCTTACCCTGAGCCAGCCGACGGCTGCCATCGTCCATGGCACCGCCAAAGTTAAGGTCATTGAAGGTATCGCAAACGGTTGGGTGGCCGGTCAGGCAATGCCCGCAATTACCGCAGTGCGCGAACGACAGCACCACATGATCACCGGCTTCAAGATCAGACACACCCGCGCCAACAGAGTCTACAACTCCGGATCCCTCATGGCCGAGTACAATCGGGAATGGCGCTATACCCAGATCCCGCGCAACAACATCGGTATGGCAGACGCCAACCCCCACAATACGAACCCGTATCTCATCAAAATCAGGGTCTGCAAGTTGCACAGGTTCCAGTTTGAATGGCTCACCCTGGCTATGAGTTACTGCTGCTTTAATTTCCATCAATATGACCTCTTCACTCAACAAGCGTGATCAGAACGGATACTGTCTCGGAGACCTCTGTACACTCACCCATTGCACAGTGGAAAACTCTTCAATAGCCCAGTCTCCATTGAAACGGCCTAGCCCTGAGTTTTTCTCACCGCCAAACGGCATATGCGCTTCATCATTCACCGGCATATCGTTAACGTGAGCCATGCCGGCCCTGATCTTGCGAGCAAATTTAAGCCCCCTGTCCGGATCACCGGAAAATACGGCACTGGAGAGACCGAATTCTGTGGCATTGGCCAGTTCCAGGGCATGCTGTTCATCCCGTGCTTTCTGAATACCCACAAGCGGACCGAAAATTTCACCGCTGCTCAGCTCCATATCAGGCGTCACGTCACCAAAGACGTGTGGCGGCACCATCTGCCCGCGAATTTCCCCTTCAAGGAGCACTTTTGCCCCCTGCTCTTTGGCTTTGGCGATCTTTTTCTGTAACCCTTCAAGCTGGGATTTATTGATGATGGGGCCGATGGAGGTTTCCATCAGGTCAGGGTTACCGACTTTAAGTGTGCGAACATGGGCAACAAATCTATCCACAAACCGGTCGTAAATCGTCGCATCCACAATAATCCGGTTAATAGCCATACAGATCTGACCCTGATGCAGAAACTTGCCGAAAACTGCAGCTTTCACTGCCTGCTCAACATCCGCATCATCAAGAACAACAAACGGGCTGTTGCCACCCAGTTCAAGGGCCACCTTTTTGAGATAACGCCCACCAGTAGCAATCTTACCGATATTTTTTCCAACCGGCGTTGAGCCGGTAAATGAAATCAGGGAAGGTATGGAGTGTGATACGAAATCATCACCAATGGCTGATCCCGGACCAATCACTACACCAAGTACACCCGCTGGCAGACCCGCTTCTTCAAAGATGCGGCCCAGCAACAAACCTCCGGTGACAGGCGTATCACTTGCCGGCTTGATGACCACCGCATTACCCAGAGCAATAGCAGGCGCCACGGAACGTTGGGAAAGGTGCAGCGGGAAATTCCAGGGGCTGATAACGCCCACCACCCCTAAGGGTTTTCGATAAACAAGGTTTTCTTTCCCCGGAATATCGCTACTCATGGTCGCACCATGGGCACGTGCAGGCATACTTGCCGCTTCCAGAGTGATAGCGCGGGCACTACCCCATTCGATAGTGGCTTTTAGCCGGGTGCTGCCAGACTCCTGAATCAGCCAGTCGATGATTTCTTCTTTACGCTCATCGAAGATCGACACCACTCTCAGCATCAGAGCTGAGCGCTCCGCCGGTGGCGTGTCTGCCCAGGCTTTCTGAGCCTCTGCCGCCTTCTGGTATGTCGCATCCAGGTCACCAGTGGTGGCTGAGCGAATGGAAAGCAACGTCTCACCGGAGTATGGATTCACAACAGGACGGGAATTTTCGCCACTGCCCTCGCGCCATTCTCCTGTCAGCAGTTGAAGATGAAAGTTCCGATAGCACTCATTCACAAGCTCAACCTCGCTTTCTGTTATGAACGTTTGTTATCAGTATATTCCTTCAGATCCAACTTACTATCGAACTAGCGGTATCTACGATCATTGCAGGTTCACTTACCGATACAGAACGACCCAAAGATTTTCCCCAACAATTCATCTGGCGTAATCTGCCCTGTGATCTCCCCCAAGGCATCCTGAGCTGCCCGAAGGTCTTCGGCCAGCAGTTCACCAGCACCATAACCTTCAAGTTGAGCCTGACCCTGCAGCAGGGATTCCCGGGCGCGTTCCAGTGCATCCAGATGTCTGCGTCTGGCCAGGAAACCGCCTTCTGTAGTGCTGGCAAAACCCATGCACTGTTTGAGGTGATCACGCAGCACTTCGAGGCCATCAGTAGATTTGGCTGCAAGTCTTATAACAGGAGTCTGCCCTGTGGATAACTCGGAAATACCAACCGTTTCTCCACTCAGGTCTACCTTGTTACGAATGACTGTAAGAGGTGCTGACTTCGGCAACTGATCGATAAAGTCCGGCCAGATTTCATGGGGTGTGGTTTTATCAGTGGTGGTGGCATCCACCATCAGCAGTATCCGGTCGGCCTGGCGGATTTCTTCCCAGGCCCGTGCAATGCCGATCTGTTCAACTTCATCCGGGCTGTCTCGTAAGCCTGCGGTATCAATAATATGCAGGGGCATTCCATCAATGTGGATATGTTCACGCAAGACGTCCCGGGTTGTACCTTCAATGGCAGTTACTATTGCCGCTTCCCGGCCTGCCAACGCATTCAGCAGACTGGATTTTCCGGCATTGGGACGACCGGCGATTACCACTTTCATTCCATCACGCAAAATCGTGCCCTGCTGGGCTTCGCCCATTATGCCCTGAAGTTGTTCCAGCAAGGTTTGCAGATCTGTTGCAACTTTACCGTCCGCAAGGAAGTCGATTTCCTCTTCCGGGAAATCTATGGCGGCTTCTACATAAATCCGTAAATGTGTTACCGATTCAACAAGAGTTTCAATACGCCGTGAAAACACACCCTGCATGGAACGCACAGCACAGCGGGCAGCTTGTTCCGAGCTGCTTTCAATCAGGTCAGCGATAGCTTCCGCCTGAGCAAGATCCAGTTTGTCGTTGAGAAATGCCCGTTCAGAGAATTCTCCCGGGCGCGCCAGCCGCGCTCCAAGCTGGCAGACTTCCCGCAGTAACAAATCCAGTATTACGGTTCCACCATGGCCCTGTAACTCAAAAACATCTTCACCTGTAAACGAATGAGGGTTCGGGAAGAAGAGTCCGATTCCTTCGTCGATAAGTTCATTTTTCTGATCGAGAAAGGGCCCGTAATGGGCGTATCTGGGTTTGGGTGTATACCCCAGCATCGCAGCAGCAATAGTTTTTGCCCGGGGGCCGGATACCCGGACGATGCCCACTCCGGCCTGACCAGGGGCCGTAGCTATGGCCGCTATGGTATCGCTGGCGGGGAGGGTTTCCGGGGTTGCTGAGCTGAAGTTCATGACATCTGCCTCTTACACAAGAATTTTGCGTATTCCTGAAACAGTAAAGGCCCCTTGCGGAGCCTCTACTGAACAATCAACTGGCCACTGAATCAGTGTTTCTTATTGGCCATTTCTGCTTCGATCTTGCGAGTAATGTACCACTGCTGACTGATCGACAGAATGTTGTTAACCAACCAGTAGAGTACCAGACCAGCCGGGAACCAGAGGAAGAAGACAGTGAATACCACTGGCATCAGCTTCATGATCTTGGCCTGCATAGGGTCCGGAGGTGTCGGGTTCAGGCTCATTTGCAACATCATGCTGGCACCCATAAGGATTGGCAGAATGAAGTAAGGGTCCATAACCGACAGATCGTGAATCCAGAGCATGAACGGCGCGTGGCGGAGTTGTACGCTCTCGAACAGAACCCAGTACAGTGAAATGAACACAGGCATTTGCACCAGGATAGGCAGACAGCCACCCAGAGGATTGATTTTTTCCTTCTTGTACAGGGCCATCATTTCCTGGGACATGCGCTGACGATCATCCCCATAGAGCTCTTTCAGCCGGGTGAGCTGCGGAGCAACTGCACGCATACGGCCCATAGAGCGATAGCTGGTGGCGGAGAGTTTGAAAAATACACCTTTAACCAACACTGTCAGCAGGATAATAGCAACGCCCCAGTTGCCGACTATGCTGTGGAACCATTCGAGAATGATAAACAACGGCAGTGAGATAAAGAACAGCCAGCCAAAGTCTACAGTACGGTCAAGATTGGGTGCTGCTGCTTCAAGGCGGTCGATAATTTTTGGTCCCACATAGGCGCGGGCGCCAATTTCTGCAGTTTCTCCAGCGGCTACTGTTGTTGCCGGATAAACAAAGCCCATTACGTGTAACTGACCGCGGCGAGTGGTCTGGAACTGTGAGGGCTGGTCCCGCTCAGGTACCCAGGCTGTAAGGAAATAATGCTGTAGAAATGCCATCCAGCCGTTGGTTACAGTCTGGTTGATACGTTTTTCTTCCAGATCGCCAAAATCAAATTTTTCGTAGGGATCTTCCGGAGAACTGGTTACCAGGCCAAGGAACGCCTTGATACCCATGCTGGGTCCGGAAGTAGGATCCGGAGCCTGATCGCGGACAATCTTTCCGGTGAAATTAGCCTGCCAGTCTTCACCTGACTGGTTATCGATCAGATAACGAACGTCAATTTCATAACTATCACGCTCAAACTGATAGCGTTTGGTAATACGAATACCGTTTTCCATGGTATGAACCAGGTCAACGGTTAACTCATTTTCGCCTTCAGAAAGTTCATAGCTTGTCGCCTCGGTATCGTAGACAGGCGCCTGGCCATTTTTTGCGTTATCCGGTCCGTTCTTCCCGATAAGCCCGCTTTCCAACACGTAAAAACGGTTTTCTGTGTTGTTCAGAAGGGTTAGAGGCTCACTACCTTTCAAGGTTTTGTCATAGGCAAGAAGAGAACTTTTAACAAGATTTCCGCTTACACGATCAATAACGAGATCAAACACATCTGTGCGAACAGAAATGTACTGATTGTTTACCCCGACAGTATTCCCCGTGGAGCTGGACACAGATTGGCCACTTTCCGGAGTTATGAATTCTTCGGCTGTACCATTTGCAGAGGCAGATCCCTGGGATGACTCACCGGGAAGCACCATAGAATCAGACCCGGCCGAACTGTTGTCTGCCTGGATATTTCCCGATTCTGCAACCTGCTCAGTAGGGACAGGCTGGTGATAATCATCATTCCAGGCAAGCACCATCAGATAACTGACAACAGCCAGGCCGGCGAATAATACGATGCGTTGAATATCCATAGATTTACTGTCTGGTCTGGGTTGTTATTGAGGAATGGTCAGTTTCTGCACAGCATCTGATCACTTTTTCCTGTCTGGATGGAACAGTACCTGGCACAGGATCATAACCCCCTTCTGCCCATGGATGGCATCTCAGCAGGCGTTTTACCGAAAGATATGAACCTTTCAGTGAACCGTAATGCGAAATAGCTTCCACTGCATATTGGGAACAGGTGGGATAATGGCGGCAATGACTCGCCATCAGAGGGCTTATGGCGTACTGATAGAAACGGACAGGAAGAAGCAGCAAGTTGCGCATTAATCTGTTCCCTCACCGGCGGGTACAGGACCTGCTGGTTTACGTGGTGGGAGCTGATAGTACTTTTTTGCTAACCTTTGCCAGAGACCATCAAGAGATCTGCAGACTGTCTGGTTATCAAGAACTGCAAGCCCTTGACGTGCAAGAACAATGATATCCATCCCGGGAAGATCCGGCCGGTGCCGGAAAGTTTCCCGTACCTGGCGTTTGATCCGGTTTCGCTGTACGGACAGTTTCAGGTTCTTTTTCGCAAAAACAAGACCGATCCTGGCGTGTCCGAGATTATTCGGAGTTGCCAGGATCAGAAAATTCCTGTGAGGAACCTTCAACTGCACGTCGTTGAAGACTTTGCCGTAATCGGCGGGTCGTAAAAGACGGTGCGATTTCGGGAAATTCAAAGCCTTCATAAGGCGAGCGACAGGTTACGCAGACAGACGGGCACGGCCTTTGGCACGACGACGGGAAATTACCTTGCGGCCGTTGGCAGTTGCCATACGGGCACGGAAACCGTGAACGCGCTTACGCTTCAGGACGCTTGGTTGAAACGTTCTTTTCATGGTGACTATCTCACAATTCGTGTGTTGAACATTAGGGAGTTGGCTGAAAAATTAATAACCAAAACAGGAGCGGCATTCTATGCAAATTTTATCCTGGGTTCAATGTTTATTGATACGCGCTTATGCCGATGCAGAGTATTTGTTGTGAGAGGGTCCGGAAAAGCCAGGCCGATCTCACGAATAACAGTAGTAAAAGGTCTTTTTTATAATTCTTTTAAAAGATCTATTATTACTGTTATTACACAGGCCATTTTCTGTGGAAAAGGCAAATTCTTCAATTTAAATCAGCAAGATGAAGCAATCACAAAGCTGAGTGGAAGTATGCCTGAGCCCTGTGGATAAGCGAGTGACGAATTGTGGAGAAGTTGCCTCCATTGGAAAGAGCGTAGTTGTCCACCGGTGAACCCGGGGTTGCACACAGA
Organism: Marinobacter sp. ANT_B65; assembly: GCF_002407605.1. Lineage (NCBI taxonomy): Bacteria > Pseudomonadati > Pseudomonadota > Gammaproteobacteria > Pseudomonadales > Marinobacteraceae > Marinobacter > Marinobacter sp. ANT_B65. Next base: position 240,959 of record NZ_NXGV01000002.1, read on the forward strand.
GCTGGGGGCCAGTTGTGCACATGCTTGTGTGCATATCCTGCTGTAAAAGAATTTCTGTACACAAGGTTGTGTGTAAGTTTGTAAAACTATGATTATTAGAAGTATAAATTTCCACAGGCTGTTTATGGTGTGCTGCTTTTACTTTCACTGGGAGAGCCGGCGGGTTAGAATCCGTGCTCAACTTTCGGGATCGGGCACCCCTTGTCCGGTTTGAGAAATTTTTGTGTTATCGGGAGCGGACTGTCGTGCCGAACAGCATGTGGCATCAATGTCTTGAAGTACTCCGGGATGAGTTTCCCGCACAACAGTTCAATACCTGGCTCAGGCCCCTCCAGTCCGAACATCGTGAAGGGCATTTGATGCTGTTTGCGCCTAATCGTTTTGTAATGGATTGGGTGAATGAGAAGTACCTGCGGCGTATAGAAGAGGTTCTCAAGCAACTGAATGGTGGTCAGGCACCAAGAGTCGCGATGAAAGTCGGATCAGCTCCGAGAGAGTCTGAGCCGGTTTTGCGTTCTGAATTGGTCCAGCAGGGTTCCGGCGGGCGAGTTCAGGAAGAATCTTCTGGCAAGGTCGCTGAGGAAGAGAGAAGTGTTGTTTCATCAGGCGGTAGCAGTCGCCTGGCGCAGAGTAATGGGCCAGGTGCGGGACGCCGGTCGGTTCAGGTTGAAGGTGATATCAAGCATCAGAGCTTCCTTAACGAAGGGTTCACGTTTGAAACCTTTGTTGAAGGTAAGTCTAACCAGCTTGCCCGCGCAGCCTCCATGCAGGTAGCGGAAAACCCTGGTGGTGCCTATAACCCGTTATTTTTGTATGGCGGTGTGGGTCTTGGTAAAACTCACCTTATGCACGCGATCGGGAATGATATTGTCCGGCGTAATCCGAATGCAAAGGTTGCTTACCTGCGCTCAGAACGTTTTGTTGCAGATATGGTCAAGGCTCTGCAACTGAATGCTATCAACGAATTTAAACGATATTACCGCTCGGTTGATGCGTTGCTGATTGATGATATCCAGTTTTTCGCCCGTAAAGAGCGCTCCCAGGAAGAGTTTTTTCATACCTTTAATGCGCTGCTGGAAGGTGGGCAACAGGTGATCGTAACCTGTGACCGGTTTCCCAAAGAAATTGTGGATATGGAAGAGCGTCTTAAATCCCGTTTTGGCTGGGGCCTGACTGTGATGGTAGAGCCGCCTGAGTTGGAAACGCGGGTAGCTATTCTGATGAAAAAGGCCGATCAGGTTAACGTGAAACTCAGTAGCGAAGCGGCGTTTTTTATTGCACAGAAAATCCGTTCTAATGTAAGAGAACTAGAAGGGGCGCTTCGATTAGTGATAGCGAATGCTCACTTCACAGGATCTGAGATTACACCTCCGTTTATTCGTGAAAGCCTGAAAGATCTGCTGGCTCTGCATGAAAAACAGGTCAGCATTGATAACATTCAGCGCACTGTTGCTGAGTACTATAAAATAAAGGTAGCGGATCTGCATTCCAAGCGACGCACCCGCGTGGTTACCCGGCCCCGCCAGGTAGCTATGTCACTCTCGAAAGAGCTGACCAATCACAGCCTGCCGGAAATCGGTGATGCTTTTGGAGGGCGTGACCACACAACTGTCTTGCATGCCTGCAAGAAGATTGTGGAACTTCAGGAGACGGATCCCGGCATCCGCGAAGACTATCAGAATTTCATGAGGTTGCTGACCACATGAAAACAACATTCATCCTTCCAACAAAAGAAAGCTGAGTGACATGAAACTGACGATCAGCCGAGAATCCCTGCTCACACCGTTGCAAAGCATTGCCGGTGTCGTTGAAAAAAAGCAGACCATGCCGGTACTGTCCAATGTACTGCTGGTGGCCGAAGATAATTCACTGATCCTGACCGGGACAAATATGGAGGTTGAGCTGGTTGGACGGGTTACACCTGTTCATGTGGACCAGCCTGGTCGGATTACGGTTCCTGCGCGCAAGCTTTCAGATATATGTCGGGCTCTGGGCGACGAAGCGCCGATTGAGCTGTTGCTTGAAGGCGACAGGCTGCATGTAAGGTGTGGCGCAAGCCATTTTACGCTTTCGACCTTGCCAGCGGAGCATTTTCCAAATGTTGAAGATGAACCAGAAAGTTTTCGGCTGGAACTGCCGCAGAAAGAATTGCGGCGTATGTTTGACGCGACGGCTTTCGCCATGGCTCAGCAGGATGTTCGTTATTATCTGAACGGGTTGTTGCTGGAAGTGGATAAAGGGCACGTGCGTACCGTGGCAACGGACGGTCACCGTCTGGCGATGGCACATGTGGAGCTCAGTACAGGTTGTGCGGAACCCAGGCAGGTCATTGTTCCCCGTAAAGGTGTCCTGGAGCTTTCGCGTTTGCTCGATGATGTTGAAACACCGGTTACGCTGGTTATTGGTGACAACCATCTGCGCGCTACTGTGGGATCCTACACTTTCACCTCCAAACTGATTGAAGGTAAGTTTCCGGACTATAACCGCGTAATTCCGCGTGGTGGTGACAAGATAGTTCTGGCGGACCGTGCGACTCTGAAAAATACGCTACAGCGTGCAGGTATTCTCTCCCACGAAAATATCCGTGGCGTTCGTCTGAATCTGGCAACAAATGAACTTCAGGTGTTTGCCAATAACCCGGATCAGGAACAGGCGGAAGATGCTCTTCCGGTTGATTATCAGGGCGAGTCGCTTCAGATCGGTTTTAATGTTGGTTATCTGATAGATGTGATGAACGCGCTGGATGAAGATCAGGTGAAGCTCACCCTCTCCAATCCAAATAGCAGTGCGCTGATCGAATCGCAAAATGACAACCGCTGCCTCTATGTGGTCATGCCGATGAGGCTTTAGGAGAAGTTTGATGGGCACCGTAACTAACGGAATCAAAGGCGCTTTCAGAATCGGGCAAACGCTCTCTGTATTGGGCCGGACCGGTGCCCGGTGGGTCGGGGGGGATCGCCCCCCTGCTCCACGGTTGTTGCGCCAGACATTTGAGTCGTTAGGCGCGACTTACATCAAGCTTGGACAATTCATTGCCAGTTCTCCGACCTTCTTCCCGAAAGAATACGTTGAAGAGTTTCAATACTGTCTGGACCAGACCCCCAACCTGCCTTTTGGCGTTATTAAACGGATTATCCGCGAAGAACTGGATCGTCCGATAGATGAAGTGTTCTCTGAGATTGATCCGGTGGCACTGGCATCCGCTTCTATCGCACAGGTACACACGGCCCGACTGGTTACCGGCGAAGAAGTGGTTATCAAGGTTCAGAAACCAGGTGTTGAAAATATTCTCCTGACAGATCTTAATTTCCTGTATCTCTCAGCGCGGATACTGGAAACCCTGGCGCCAAAGCTCTCCTGGACATCGCTTTCGGGTATTGTGGAAGAAATCCAGCGAACCATGATGGAAGAATGCGATTTCATCAAGGAGGCGAATAATCTGAAGGTGTTTCGCAATTTCCTCCACGAAACACATAATGAAGACGCTACAGTGCCCCTCGTTTATGAACATTGCAGTACCCGGAGAATACTCACAATGGAACGCTTCCATGGAGTATCTTTGACAGACCTCGAGAGTATTCGTGGTTATGCGAAAGACCCTGAGCGGACACTGATCACTGCAATGAATACCTGGTTTGCCAGCCTGACCCAGTGTGAATTTTTCCACGCCGATGTGCATGCCGGTAATCTGATGGTATTGAAGGATGGGCGGGTAGGTTTTATTGATTTCGGTATCGTCGGGCGGATCAGGCCAGACACCTGGCAGGCAGTCAGCGACTTCATTTCATCGGTTATGGTCGGTAACTTCGATGGTATGGCCGAAGCCATGATTCGTATTGGTGTCACTAGCCAGACAGTTAAGGCGGAGGATCTGGCGGCGGATCTGCGTAAACTCTATCAACAGATGGATAAAATGGTGCCGGACGAAGTTCCCTACCATGCTGACCAGACTGAAGATGACGTTAACAGCATTCTGATGGACATGGTAAAAGTTGGTGAAAGCCATGGACTGCACTTCCCCCGCGAGTTCGCTCTGCTATTGAAACAGTTCCTGTATTTTGACCGTTATGTACATATTCTTGCTCCCGAGATGGATGTGTTCATGGACGAGCGTCTTAATATGCTTCATTGAGGCGGGTTCGCCTTCACTGGTCTGGTTTTGTACACTAGGGCAGCATTCCCGGAACTGCGGGATGCTGCCTTTTTTCATGGATATATCCATTCCTCCTGTTGCCGTGATGAGCTGTCCTTTCTATGGCGCTAGTGAAACTCCATACAGAGTTTTTTCGCAACCTGTCTCCCTCTGAGCCAGTTTCGTTCTCACCATCATTCAATTTACTTTATGGTCCTAATGGTAGCGGCAAGACAAGTCTGCTGGAGGCTATAGGTTATCTTGGTCTTGGGCGATCTTTTCGGGTTAACCGCCATAAGGCGGTTGTTCAGCATGGCCAGCAAAGATTCACGGTGTTTGGCGGTTTGGATCATGGGTTCGATGAGGAACGTAATGCTCAGTCCGAAGGTGTGCTTGCTCATAGGTTAGGTATCTCCAGAGATGTTGTTCAGAAAGAAACAACACTCCGCGTCGATGGTGAAGGGGTAAGAAGCCTTTCTGTCCTGGCAAAGCATTTACCGGTTTCTGTTATTGATCCTGGCGTGTTCGACATAGTTGCCGGTGGCCCTGGAAAGCGTCGCCAATTTCTTGATTGGGCAGTGTTCCACGTGGAACCTTCGTTCGCATCAAGCTGGCAACAGTGCCAGAGAGTCACATCACAGCGGAATCAAACGCTGAGAAATGGTAGACTGGACGAATCCTTGTTGCGTATCTGGGATGCCCAGTACGCAGCGCTGAGTGAAAGAATAAGTGACGCACGTAAAGCCGCTTTTGATCAGTTCAAATGCGCTTTTGATAGTCTGGTTGATGAAGTGGATGTGAGTTGGACAGAAGGACTGAGACTGGAGTTTTATCCTGGGTGGGATACTGGTCAATCACTGGCCGATGTACTTCTCCGTCACAGGGAACAGGAAATGCGTATGGGGCACACCCTTTATGGGCCGAACCGTGCGGATATCCGAATCAGATTTCAGGGACGACCGGTAGCGGAAACCTTTTCACGCGGCCAACAGAAAACCCTCGTTATTTTGATGAAAATTGCCCAGAGCATGGTGTTGAATGATCTCGGAAAGCAGGTCAGCTTTCTGGTTGATGATATTAACGCCGAGTTGGATGAGGGCCACAGAATGATGCTGGCCCGCAAGTTACAGCAGTTACGTTGTCAGGTATTTATTACCGCTATTGAACGTCCAGATCCGGAGTCAATATGGAATGGCAACGAAATACCTGATTACCGGATGTTCCACGTGGAACATGGCAAATTGAAGGAAGAATAAAACCGGCTTACCAAATCCCTGGTCTGCACAGAAGCAGCTACAGGGAAAGCGCCGGCCCTTACGCTTCAGGAGTTTCCTAATGAGTGAATCGAGCTACAATTCTACCAATATCAAAGTCCTGAAAGGGCTGGATGCGGTGCGAAAACGGCCAGGGATGTACATTGGTGATACAGACGATGGCACCGGTCTGCATCACATGGTCTTCGAGTTGGTGGATAACTCCATCGATGAAGCTCTTGCAGGGCACTGTTCCGAAATCGGAATTATTATCCATCCGGACGAGTCTGTGAGTGTTCAGGATAACGGCCGCGGCATTCCTGTGGATATCCACGAAGAAGAAGGTGTGTCCGCCGCCGAAGTGATCATGACCATACTCCACGCAGGGGGTAAGTTTGATGATAACTCCTATAAGGTTTCCGGTGGTCTTCACGGTGTAGGGGTTTCAGTTGTAAACGCATTGTCGTCGACGCTGACGTTGACCATCCGCAGGGATGGCAAAGTGTATGAACAGGTTTATACACATGGTGTGCCTAATGCGCCCTTGACCGTGGTTGGTGATACAGATGCCTCCGGAACACGGGTTCACTTTATCCCCTCCCCTGAAACATTCAGCCATATCGAATTTCACTATGAAATTCTGGCCAAGCGTATAAGGGAACTTGCTTTCCTGAATAGCGGTGTTCGTATTCGCCTGACGGATGAGCGTAGCGGTAAAGAAGAAGTCTTTCAGTACGACGGTGGTTTGCGGGCATTTGTTGAACACCTGAATGCCAATAAAACCCCCATAAACAGGGTTTTCCATTTTACCCGTGAGCGTGAAGATGGGATTTCCGTAGAAGTTTCCATGCAATGGAATGATGCTTTCCAGGAAAACATCTACTGTTTTACCAACAATATCCCTCAGCGCGATGGTGGTACTCACCTGGCAGGCTTCCGGGCCGCCCTTACCCGCTCTCTGAACACCTATATTGAACACGAAGGGCTGGGCAAGAAGGCGAAGGTAAGCACCTCTGGTGATGATGCACGGGAAGGACTGACGGCGATCATCAGCGTAAAAGTGCCTGATCCCAAGTTTTCTTCACAGACCAAAGACAAACTGGTCTCTTCAGAAGTGAAAACAGCAGTTGAGCAGGAGCTTTATCAGAGCTTTGCAGAGTATCTGCAAGAGCAGCCAGGCGAAGCGAAACTGATTGTTAATAAAATGATTGAAGCTGCCCGGGCCCGTGAAGCTGCCCGTAAAGCGCGGGACATGACCCGCCGTAAAGGTGCGCTGGATATTGCAGGCCTGCCCGGAAAACTGGCGGACTGTCAGGAGAAAGACCCCGCCCTCTCTGAACTGTTCATAGTGGAGGGTGATTCGGCCGGCGGCAGCGCCAAACAGGGCCGGGACCGCAAGACCCAGGCGATTCTGCCACTGAAAGGTAAGATCCTGAACGTGGAGAAAGCGCGCTTCGACAAGATGCTGTCTTCTGCAGAAGTTGGAACACTTATCACGGCTCTTGGCTGTGGTATTGGTCGCGAAGAATTCAACCCGGATAAGCTGAGATATCACTCTATCATTATAATGACGGATGCTGACGTCGACGGTTCCCACATCCGCACCCTGTTACTGACCTTCCTGTTCCGTCAGATGCGCGAAATCATTGAGCGTGGACATGTGTTTATCGCAATGCCGCCGCTTTACAAGGTCAAGCGTGGCAAGCAGGAACAGTACCTGAAGGATGAGAAAGCCAAAGAGGCGTTTCTCACCCAGACCTCACTGGAAGGTGCGCAGCTGTATGTGAACCCGGAAGCTCCAGCCATCAAGGACTCTGCTCTTGAGACGATGGTGAAGGATTACCAGGCTGTGATGTCAATGATCGACCGTCTGTCCCGTGCATATCCGGCCAAAGTGCTGGAGCGGATGCTTCAGAACGATACCTTGAAAGTTGAGGACCTGAAGGACGAGCAGAAAGTTGCTGCATGGGCCAGCCGCCTGGGTGACGGGCTCAATATTGATACCCGCACCGGAACCAAGTATGTTTTTTCAGTTTCCAGGGATTCAGAGCGCGGTCTCTATCTGCCTAAAGTGACTATTTATGTTCACGGTATTCCTCACGAACATCTGTTTAGTCATGACTTCTTTGAGTCGCCATCCTATGGTGCCATAGCACGCCTGGGTGAGACGCTGAACGGGCTGGTTGAAGAAGGTGCCTACGTACAGCGTGGCGAGCGCAAACAGGCAATATTGTCGTTTGAAGGTGCTCTTGACTGGTTGATGAAGGAAGCCCAGCGAGGCCTGAACATCCAGCGCTACAAAGGTCTTGGAGAGATGAATCCGGATCAGCTGTGGGAAACTACCATGGATCCTGAAACCCGTCGGATGATGAAGGTCAAGATTGATGATGCCATCGCGGCTGACCAGATCTTTACCACTCTGATGGGTGATGATGTTGAACCTCGTCGTAACTTTATTCAGACCCATGCATTGGAAGTGCACAACCTGGATATCTAGACAGAGGGTTATACCGGGAAGAAAAAAAGCGGCCAGAGTGAGATACTCTGGCCGCTTTTTTTATACTGAAAAACTGGCAGGTGTTTGTAATATGATGTTATCTATCGGGTTTCGGGCCTGATATTTACGAACTCGCCTTATCTTTTTCCGCCAGATGAGGTGCCATCACCTCTTCCAGGGTATAACCAGTGAGGCGGCGTATGGTTCTCCACAGGTAATAAAAAATCAGCATCATCATAACCATGGAAGGAATGGCGATCATCGGGTAGCTGACCAGAGTCATTCTGCCAAGTTCTTCGTTAAACGCCTGTGTACCCGAGGGGCTGACTACTATCCAGCGCGCAACAACATAGTTCATGATGGATGAGAACAAAAAGGTGCCGGCGAAAAAGTAACTGGCTTTCAATAAGCGGGCTTCAAATTCCCCGACACAGTTTTTCTCCTCCAGCGCTCCGTGAATTTTTTCCACATCGAGTACATTCGGATTATAGAGAAGTGTGCGAACCAGAGGGTACTTGGTGCGGGTAGAAACCAGTACTGCCAGGCCGATAATCGCTGGAATTGCAGCCTCTTTTATGGCTAACCACCCGGCATCAAGCTCAAGTAAACCGATACCACCTGTCAGTCCGACACTTATCAGACCCAGCAAAGCGATAAAGTTCTTTTTGTTATAACGGATTAACTCAAACAGTCCCCAACCCAGGGGGAAGGCCAGGCCCAGAATAAGAGCGTTTACGCTGCCAAGGTACTGATCGCCACTGAGTTTCATCAGAATAACGGATGGAATAATGATACTGACGAGGAGATCGACCCAGGGCCTGGGTTTGTGGTCGGGTACAGAAGTCGTGTTCTGTGAATTCATAATTCTGCCTGATTAGTGAAACAGCTAGAGGCAGTATACGACGAACGCCATAAAAAAACCGAACCCGGAGGTTCGGCTTTTCAAGGGCAAACTTCCGGGTTAGGCGCCCGCTTCTTTCAGGCTTTCCTCAACAATAGCCAGGCCTTCCTCAAGGATACTATCCTCGATTGTCACCGGCATAAGGAAACGTAAGGTGTTGCCGTACATGCCACAGCTAAGAAGGATTAATCCTTTCTCCTTAGCTTTTTTAGTGATTTCTGCCGCAAGTTCCGGCATAGGTTTACGGCTTTCCTTGTTTTCCACCATTTCGAATGCCGCCATGGGGCCAAGACCGCGAACATTGTCCACATGAGTGAACTGTTCCTGCCATTGGGAGAAACGCTGCTTGAGCTTCTCGCCGAGGCGCAGGCTCTTACCCAGAATATCTTCTTCCTTGAATACGTCGAATACAGCCAGAGCCGCCGCGCACGCAGTGGGACTGCCGGTATAGGTGCCGCCCAGAGAGTTGGGTCCGGAGGAATCCATATATTTGTCAGTGCCAACAATGGCTGAGATTGGCATGCCATCGGCCATACTTTTGGCCATGGTCATGATGTCCGGCTCAACGCCACTGTGTTCAATGGCGAACATCTTACCGGTACGACCAAAGCCACTCTGGACTTCGTCGACAATCATCATGATGCCGTTTTCATCACAGATCTTGCGGATCTCTTTCAGGAAGCTGGCTGGAGCGGCGTAAAAACCGCCCTCACCCAACACCGGTTCCAGCACTATGGCAGCTGTCTGGTTTGCCGGGGAGTCTGTCTTCATGGTCATGCGCAAACCACGCAGAGCTTCATCCTCGCTCACTCCGTGATAAGGCACAGGATAAGGTGCGCGGTAAACAGAACCGGGCATTACGCCGAAATCTGTCTGGTAAGGTGCCGCCTTGCCGTTCATGGCCATGGTCATAAAGGTACGACCGTGATAACCACCGTCGAAGCATATAACGTTGTTGCGGCCTGTCGCCGAGCGGGCGATCTTGATGGCATTTTCAAGAGCTTCGGCGCCCGAGTTGGCCAGCATAACCTTGGCATGGCCCCTTACGGGCGCTACTTCACTCAACTTCTGGGCCAGACGCACATAGCCCTCATAGGGCATGACCGTCTGACAGGTATGCATCAGCTTATCCAGCTGGTTTTTTACGGCTTCGACAACTTTGGGATGCCGGTGGCCAATATTGAGTACACCTATACCCCCGGCAAAGTCGATCATGCGTTTGCCGTCTGCGTCCCACAGTTCGGCGTTGGTTGCATGGTCGGCAAACTGTTCATTAGGGCTTGCCACACCCGCTGCAACGTAGCGTTCTTTGAGTGCCTGCAATTCTTTGTTGCTCACTTTGCCATTCTCCCTGTGTCTCTGAGTTATCAGTTTCATTAACCAGTGTAGGGAGTACCGGGGCATGACACAAACCGATGACGGAAAGTCTCTCTGTTCAGTTTGTTGAAGGGCATGATTGCCGCGACAACATGCCACATCCTTTTTTGTACTCAGGCTAAAGATAATAGGCGCGTTTCAATTAGATGATTAACTCAAACAATCAAAAGCGTAACTGGTAAACGGAGAATTGTGGCATGAGAAAAAAAGGGCTGTACTGCTTCATTGCGGGTAGTGTTTTACTGAGTGGCTGCGGTGGAAGCTCGTCCTCATCAACTGAAACAGCTGCTGATGAACTAACGGAGCTGACTATACCCTTCAAGGCGATGGTAGGCAGTGATCCGATGACCTGTGGCCAGACATATACGGGCCTGGGCACTAATTCTGCCAGCGTTGAATTTGAAGATTTCAGGATGTTTGTCAGTAACGTGCGCCTTGTAACTGACCAGGGAGAAGAAATTCCCTTCAATCTGGACCCGGATGCCCCTGGCCAGAATTCCCTGGTGGCTCTGCTGGATTTTCGTGATAAGGCAACAGTGAACGAAGCCGGTGATACGACCGACGTTTGTATATCAGGTACCGATGATAATCCAGGGTTCAAGGATACTCTTGTTGGTTCAGCCGAACTGGATCCTGCGAAGACCATCAGCCATTTCGAATTTACCATAGGTGTGCCATTTGAACAGAACCATGCCGATCAAAGCAGCGCTGAAGAGCCGTTGAGAAATCCTGGCCTTGCGAGCGGTATGACCTGGAACTGGCAGAACGGTTACAAGTTTATGGCAGCCGATGTCATCCCTGTTGGTGGTATCACCCGGCCGGACGATGTTGAATGGTCCAGTACTGCGTGGAACCTCCATCTTGGAAGCACCGGCTGTGAGGTTGGTGCCTCTGATCTGGCAGATGGGGTGGCACCTGAGCCTTGTGCTGCGGATAACAGGGTAGAGGTATCTTTGCCTCTGGGGGGATTCGAGCCGGGAGCGTACGCTATCGCAATTGATTATGCCGCTCTGATATCTGGTTCCAACCTGAACCAGGATGGCGGTGGATCGCCGGGTTGTATGTCGTTTGCAGGAGATCCTGAATGTCCTGCAGTGTTCAAGAACCTTGCGCTACCGTTCGGTGAAGAACAAAACGCTGGTGGCAATCCCAACGCTGTAGTCTTTTCTATAGTCGAACGTCAGGCACTATGAGAAAGCGCCATTTGAGGGCCGGCTTTCGCCGGCCTGTCATGGGTGTTGCTTTGCTGATTATGCTGACTGGCTGTCTGGAACAAAGCCAGACGACGGTGGATGATCAGGGTGCCCGGGTTTCCGGTTTCGACTGGGAGCTCCCGGAGCAGATTCCCCTGCCCAGGGAGCCCGAAGACAACCCTATGACGGAAGAGAAATTCCAGCTTGGGCGGCATCTGTTCTATGACAGTCGCCTGTCTTCCAACGGCACAATCAGCTGTTCCAGTTGTCATCAGCAGGACAAGGCGTTCAGTGATGGGCTGGCGCAGGCTTCCGGGGCCACAGGGGAACGTCATCCGAGGAACAGCCAGGCTCTGGTGAACGTTGCCTGGAATAATACTCTGACATGGGCCAACCCCAGCCTTGGGACTATCGAGAAACAGATCATGATTCCTCTGTTTGGTGATGACCCCATTGAGCATGGGCTGAACGAGGGTAACCATGAGCAGGTGCTCCGGAGTTTGCAGGCTGAACCTGCGTACGCAAGTTTGTTTGCCGAGGCATTTCCTGATCAGAGTGATCCTTTATCCGGTGATCTGGCCTGGGACAATATAGTTAAAGCGCTTGCCTCTTTTGTTCGTGGGTTAACTTCGTTCGACAGTGACTATGACCGGGGGGCCATGTCTGAAGAGGCTTTGCGGGGAGAGCGGTTATTTAATAGCGAAAGGCTGGAATGTTTTCACTGCCATGCCGGGTATAACTTTACCGATGCCACTACGGACCGCCTGACCACTTTCAATACCCTGCTATTCCACAATACCGGGCTGTACAACATTGATGGTCTTGGGGCCTATCCGGAACCAAACACAGGGCGCCATGAGGTCACCGGGAATCCCGACCATATGGGACAGTTCCGGGCTCCAGGCCTGAGGAACGTGGCGCTGACTGCACCATACAACCACGATGGCTCAGTGGATACTCTGGAGGATGTCATCCGCAATTACGCTGCCGGTGGCCGTTTGATAGTCTCCCCGCCCTACCCGGGCGATGGCCGAATGAATCCCTACAAAGACGGTTTCATCGTTTCGTTTTCAATTACTGAATCGGAAATCCAGGATCTGGTAGCCTTTTTAGAATCCCTGACGGATCAGGCTTTTATTACCAACCCGCGATTCTCAAATCCCTGGACCGATAATTCCAATAAGGATCTGACTCCATGATTCGTTTCTGTGTCTTGCTGGCACTGCTTCTGCCGGTTACGGGCTACGCCCATTATATTCCCGAAGACGCTAAGCTGGAAGTAAGTGCAAGCGTAGTGGCAACCTGGCGTTCGGCCAGTCTTGTTGATAAATATGAATTCTGGCAGATCCCGGGAACCATGATGGGTGGTCATGCCTGGCCCCAGGAAAAGGGCGTAAGTGTTGATGAAGCAACCCTGACTGTTGGTTCCCGCATCAATGAGAATGTGTTCGGGGTCATAGAAATCGGTAGCCACGGAGGAGGCGACGATGATCATAGCGACGAGGTGGAACTGCAACACGCCTATCTCGGCTATGTCTGTTGCGATGCTACCGGTCCCTGGGTGCTGGAAGCGGGTAAAATGTCGGCAGTGTTTTCTCCAAGTCTGGCCAGCCATGCGGCCGACCGCTGGATCAGCGATTCGCCACTGATCAATGATGTTTTTTTTGGCCGCGACTTCCACGATGAGGGTGTGCGTTTCTGGTGGCATGAAACAGAGGGTGTGTCGGCGGGTGCAGAGGTATGGAGGGGCAAGGCTTTTCCGGCTACCGATACCGGCGACACTAACTGGGATGTATTTGCCAGATACCAGTGGCAGGGAGAACGGCTTACTCTTTCCGGGGGTGGCTGGTTCTACCGGGCTTCTGCCAGTTCCAGAGCGGATGATCGCTATGGTGGTACACATATTCATACGCCGGTGACACCGCCTGGCGTAACCGCAACCCTGTTTCCTGATACCCGCTTCACCGGAGATACAGACATTGCAGGTTTGCACGGTGCCCTTCGTTACAAACCTCAACCCCATTGGCAATTGGGTGTAGAGGCCGAGCTTATGCAAATGGATATGGACGGCATCCTGCATGACTCTACCGGACGTCAGGCCAGCGTGGACAGTGATCAGATCGGCGGCTGGGTGCAACCTTACCTGCAGTGGCGTCGCCATACTGTGGGCCTGCGAGGGGAATGGCTCTCAACCGACAATCACCTGGTGGGCGCTGCTGCACCTGTTCTGGCCACGGATTCCGGATTAGCAAACCCGCAGGATCACGATCCGGAGCGTTACACAGCATTCTGGCACTGGCAATGGCGGGACAACCTGGCACTTCGAACCGAAGTTACCGAGGATCGAACCTTGCCTGAGAGTGACCTGCGCTGGTCGGTGGGCGTGGTCTGGAGTGGACGGCTCTGGCCTTCAGCTTCAGGAGCCAGTGGCGGGCACCAGCACTGACAGCAGTCGAAAGGACGCTGATCTGCTTTGGGGCCGGGTGGTAATGAGTGTTATGGGTGCTTCCTGACAAGCTTTATCATACGCTTGTCTTCTCAATGAAAAGGAAGGAAGCCCCGTGCGTGCTTACGCTGACAGTGATTACTCTGCTCACCATAAACCCAACTGGAAAGTAATTGCCGGGCTCTGGCCTTACCTGGCAGAGTTTCGTGGTCGGGTAGTTCTGTCTGTTGCTTTTCTGGTGCTGGCAAAGCTTGCTACGGTCGCAACCCCGGTGGCCCTGAAATACATTGTGGATTACCTGGATCAGGGCCGTGACAGCAACCTGTTGCTATGGATACCTGTGGTTCTGGTGGTGGCTTATGGTGCTCTGAGGTTTGCCAGCACCCTGTTCAGTGAGCTGCGGGACGCAGTGTTTGCCAGGGTTGCCGAACGCGCCATGCGACGGGTATCACTGCGGGTGTTCCGCCACCTCCATGCCCGTGAACTGGCTTTTCATCTGGACCGTAAAACCGGCGGCCTGGCCCGTGATATCGAGCGCGGTACCACCGGTATAAGTTTTCTGTTGCGCTTTACCCTGTTCAACATCATTCCTACCCTGCTGGAAATTCTTATGGTGGCGGGCATTCTGCTTGTGGCCTTTAATGCCAGCTATGTGATTGCCATTCTTGTCGCTGTGGTGGTGTACGTGGTGTTCTCGATCATGGTCACCGAGTGGCGAACCCGGTTTGTGCGTGAAGCCAATGCCCGGGACAACCAGTCCAATTCACGGGCGATCGACAGCCTGCTCAATTATGAGACCGTAAAGTACTTCAACAACGAACAGTTTGAAGCTGACCTCTACGATCAGGATCTTGAGGAATGGGAGAAGGCTCGCCTGAAGAACCGCCTGTCTCTGGCCGCCCTCAACACTGGCCAGGCGTTCATCATCAGCCTGGCCATGATTGCCATGATGGCGATGGCGGTAACGGAAGTCGCCAGCGGTGACATTACTCTGGGTGACTTCACCATGATCAATGCCTATCTGCTGCAACTGTTTATTCCTCTGAATGCCCTGGGCTTTGTTTACCGGGAAATTCGCCAGTCTCTGGTGAATGTGGAACGCCTTTTTGGCCTGCTGGGTGAAAAGCCGGCTGTCGAAGATACCGAAAAGGCGCCAGCGCTGGTTGTGGATAAGGGGGAGGTTGGTTTCCATCAGGTGTCCTTTGCCTATCGCCCGGACCGGCCCATCCTGAAAAACGTGGATTTTTCCATACCAGCCGGGCACACACTGGCGGTTGTGGGTGCCAGCGGAGCGGGTAAATCCACCCTCGCCCGCCTGCTGTTCCGGTTTTTTGATGTGGATAAGGGAAGTATCACCATTGATGGCCAGGATATCCGTGAGATCAGTCAGGACAGCCTGCGTGCGGTAATCGGGGTGGTGCCACAAGACACAGTGCTGTTCAACGACACCCTGTACCGGAATCTGGCTTATGGTCGGCCAGAGGCCACTGAAGCCGAGGTGTATCACGCGGCTAAACAGGCACGGCTGGACGATTTCATCCGTAGTCTTCCGGACGGTTACGATACAAAAGTAGGTGAACGGGGCCTGAAGCTCTCCGGCGGGGAAAAGCAGCGCGTTGCCATCGCTCGTGTGCTGCTGAAAAACCCTCCGCTGCTGATTCTGGACGAAGCCACATCGTCCCTGGATTCCATTTCCGAGCAGGCTATTCTTAGTGCGCTCAATGAAGTCAGCCGCCAACGCACCACACTGGTCATTGCCCACCGCTTATCTACCGTGCGCGATGCCGATTCTATTCTGGTTATGGACCACGGCCAGATTGTGGAAGGTGGCAGCCACAGTGACCTGCTTGCAAAAAATGGTTACTACGCAAGGTTGTGGCTGCAGCAACAGCACAGTGATGAAGACGAGCAGGATTAACGGAGCACCGACGCCAGTCCTGACGCTCTTACTACTCTCTGGTCCACGCTCTCGCTGAATACGCTGGCGTCACCGGTTATCAGGCTGAACCAGTTCCTGGCGCGGGTGATGCCGGTATAGACCAGTTCCCGTGTGAGAACGGGGCTGAGGCGGTCAGGCAGCACCAGGCAGGTGTGATTGAACTCAGAGCCCTGGGATTTATGTACGGTCATGGCATACACAGTTTCCAGTTGTTGCAGCCGGCTGGGTGAGATCCACCGGATAGTTCCGCTGCCATCATTGGCGGGGAAGGCTACACGCAATACTGTCTGTGGGCTCCTGTCGGTGTTCCGGGTATCCGCTTGGACCGGCAGGCTGAAGGTAATCCCGACATCGCCATTCATCAGCCCCAGGTTGTAATCGTTGCCGGTAATCAGCACAGGGCGCCCGGCATACCAGCCTTCAGCCCGTGGAATCAGCCGTTGCGCCAGCAAGTGATGGGCAATCAGCTCATTCAGGCCTTCCACTCCCCAGGGCCCGCGGCGCAGAGCGCAGAGGACCTGAAAATCACTGAAGGCCAGCAAGACTGATTTCGCCAGCTGGTCCCATTGTTCTGTTGTGCTGTTGCTGTTCAGATTGTGATCCTGCATCAGCTTCAAATAGTGGCGGTAACCCACCGGTGGCGGCAGTGGCTGTTGATTACCATCCATGCGCCCTTCTCCATTATTGCGGAAGGCCTGCGGGCTGCCAGTGACCGCATGGCTGCATATCAGTGCCTGGGTGGTTTCCAGTGAGGGTTTTTTGGTGATGCCGTTGAGCCACACCACATCTTCGAACCCGGCATTACGGGCCTGTTCAAGAATGTTGGCGTTCAGGGTGTTGGTGTTGACTGCCTCGGCAAGCTGGCGGATACCACTGCCTTCCGCAAAGCGATAACTCTTGCGCAACATGGCAACAGCCTGATCCATTGGCTGGCCTTCGTTGTCCTGCAAATCTGAGGGTATGTCGGTGCCGGTTATGGTCTGTAACCATTGCACAGTTGCTGGCTGATAATGCCCGCCTGCCGCGCGCTGGCACAGTTCTCCCAGCACCGCACCGGCATCTACCGAGGCCAGCTGGTCCTTGTCACCCAGCAGAATAAGCTGGGCGCTGGCTGGCAGGGCGTCGAACACCGAGGCCATCAGATCCAGATCCACCATAGACGCTTCATCGATCACCAGTATATCCACCAGCAGAGGATTATCGTGGTTGTGGCGGAATTTCCGGGTATCCGGGCGGCTACCCAGCAACCGGTGCAGCGTGGTTACCCTGGTGGGAATGTCCGCGAGCGACACCTGCCCTGGGAGTTGCGTCAGAGGCAAACGGCTGACGGCGCCGCCAATGGACTCGTTCAGCCGCGCTGCCGCTTTGCCGGTAGGGGCGGCGAGGCGGATGCGGTATTTGCGGCCGTTTCGTTCTGTGGATTCACCGGCGACGGACTGCAGGGCTGCCAGCAAATTAACCACGGTGGTGGTTTTTCCTGTGCCCGGACCACCGGTAATGACGGCGAAACGGTTGCGGGCCGCCAGGGCACAGGCGAGCTTTTGATAGTCCACAGGAGGACCGGCAGAATCCTGCGGTTTAAAGAGTGTATCCAGTGCCCGGCTCAAGGTGATGGCAGCAGGGGAAGCCGGGTCGGACACAGTGGATGCTTGTGCCAGGCGCTGAAGAATGCCGGCGGCAATCTGCTGTTCATAGCGCCAGAAGCGGCGCAGGTAAAGGCGGGTATCATCTATCACCAATGGTGTTGTATGTGAGCCATCACATACTGCTAAAGCCTTGCCAAGAGCGGACAGGCATTCTTGGGTGGATATTTCGGCAAGGAGTTCGCCCGGTCCGGTCCGGACCCTCTCAGTGTTTTCCGGATCGCTGAAAACATTGGCTCCTTTCGGATCCTCCGGAGGTAGTGAAAGCGTACTGTCTGCATCGGCCAGCAGGGTTGCCAGATCCACACACACGTGGCCCCGACCCACCTGATGGGAGGTCAGTGCGGCGAGGAGCAGAACCAGCGGTTGTGGTGCTTCACCCTGCTCTTCCGACAGATCTTGTATCAGCCGTGCAAAGCGCACATCCAATGGCCGAATCCAGCCAGCTTGCTGCCAGCTATCCAGAAGTTCCAGCATGGATTCCGTCTGACTCAGGGCAAGACTGGCCTTACCCCGAGTGTTATCGCTGCCCTGGCTGGTTGCAACGGGCGTAGTCGTGTCCGGATCACAGGCTGGTTCCAGATCAAAGGCAAACTGGTTGTCGGTGTTCCGTGTTTTGCTCATGCTGCCTCCTCCCCGGGGGCTGCCTTACCGTCAAACATCGCATCCAGCTGTTCGATCAGTACTCTGGGCGGTTTGTCGGTAAAGGCTCCGGCGCCGGGCGCGTTGATGCCCCGTAAAAACATATAGACGGCGCCACCCAGGTGCCGGTCGTAGTCGTAATCCGGCAGTCGTGCTTTCAGTAATCGGTGCAGGGCGAGTAAATAGAGCACGTATTGCAGGTCATAGCGCTTCTCCAGAATGGCCTCGCCCATGGCCTGATCTGTGTAAGCGCTGTCTTCGTCGCCGAGATAATTGGATTTATAGTCCAGCACGTAATATTGGCCGTTGTGTTCAAATACCAGATCGATGAAGCCTTTCAGCATACCGTTGAAACGCCCGTCATCCACCCGCGGTCGGTCGGCGCCGTTGAGGGTGTGTTGGGTAACCAGCTTGTCCATGGCGCGGGTGCTGACGTTGCGGCTTTCAAACCAGAATTCCAGCTCCGGGCGCAATGTGCCAAGGCTGGCGAGGCTGATGTTTTCATCGCTGCGGCGGTTCAACGGCAGCGGCTGGCGGATCAGCGTCAGTATCCAGTGTTCCAGAGTGTCCACCCAGTCACTCCAGCCCCGTGTGCTGCAGCGGCGGATAAGCTGTTCACGTAGTTGGGCGGGGTTATCCACAATGCTCTGGAGGCCTTGTTGTACACACCATTCCAGCAGGTCGTGCAAAAAGGTTCCCGGGCCAGCACCCTTTGGAAAATTATGCAGGCTGTGGCTGAGCGGTCTGGTTGCGTCTTCGTCCTCCGGATTGTGGGCGCCCTCTTCCAGCAGGTTCTGGGTTTCTGCGTCTTCGACTTCGCCGGTGAAGACAATGCCGGTGCCGGAGAGCCCGCTGTATTCCAGAGAGGAGTAGCTGGCAATCCACCAGTCTTCCCTTGCCTCTCGGGTCGAGACCCGTGCCTGCCCCAGGGCTGCCGGTGTTTCTTCTGCGTATCGCAGATCGGTAGCGTCTGGCAGCGGACAGGCACACAGCTCCGGATAGCCATTGGCCAGAAGGTTCAGCGCCTCACTTAACGGGCGCTGTGCTGCAGGTTCGCCCCCCAGAAGATACCCCAGGCCGCTCAGATGCCAGTTTTCAATATCGGCAACGCCTACCCAGGTAGCAAACCGGGCGCGGGTCAGGGCCACGTAGAGTTTGCGGATATCTTCGCCGAGGCGTTCCCGGTCTGCCCGGGCGACATCTTCTGGTGTGGGGTCGAACACTGTGATCAGTTGTGAGTTGTCGTCGTGATAACGCACGAACGACTGTTTTTCACTCTGGGCGCGGAAGGCGGTGCCAAAGGGCAGAAACACCAGGGGATATTCCAGGCCTTTGGATTTATGCACAGTGATGACTTTGACCAGTCCGGCATCGCTTTCCAGGCGCAGGGTACGGTGTTCGTCCTCTTCGTCTGCCGCCCGCAGAATCTGGGTGTAATGGTGCACCAGCGCGTGTTCGCCATCCAGTTGCAGGCTGTCCTGCTGCAGTAATTCTGCAATATGCAGAATGTCGGTGAGCCGGCGCTCGCCGTCGGGGCGCTGCAGTAACTGTCCGGGCACTTCGAAGTCCATCAGAAAGCTGCGCAGCATGGGCAGCACGCCCCGGTTCTGCCACTGCTGCTGATACCCCATAAAGCGTTCAATCTCGCGCTCCAGCGCCATTTCGTCGGTCAGCAGCTGGTCCAGATAGCTCCAGGGCAAACCGAGTGTGGGTGTGGCCAGAGCAGCACGGGCATAGGCCAGCTGCCGGGGTTCAGCAAAGGCTTTTAGCCAGCACAGTACTTCCTTGGCTTCCTGGGAAGTAAGCACAGAGTCCCGGTCCGACAGGTACACGCTTTTGATTCGCCTTTGGCCCAGAGCGTCCCGCACGGCAGCAGCTTCGTTCCGGTTGTTCACCAGAATGGCAATATCTTTGGGCTCAACCGGCTCCAGATCATCTGCTGTGCCTTCCAGAGCAAATCCTGCCTTCCCTTGCTGGCCAAGAGTCAGCAGGTGCGCGATTTCGCTGGCGCAGGTTTCTGCCACTTCCGTGGTTGCAGTGCCTTTGGCCAGGCTTTTACGGTTGCCGTTTCTGTCTTCCTGATCACTTTCCAGTGACCACAGGGTGAGGCTGGGCTGTACCTCTTCGTTTACCGACCAAAGGCGTTTGGTGCCATTGGCCGCTACGCCCTGGAATGGCAATGGAGAGGTATCACCTTTACCGAACAGGAACGCGCCTTCGGGGCTGTTCAGGTCGCCATGTTCGAACACCCGGTTAACCGCTGTCACCATGGGCCTGGATGACCGGAAGTTGCGGCCCAGGGTCCAGGTACGGTCGTGGGCGCCCGTGCGGGCATCCAGATAGGTATAGATGTCGGCACCACGGAAGCCGTAAATAGCCTGTTTTGGGTCGCCGATCATCAGCAGGCAGGTATCCGGGTGGTTGTCTGCAACCCGGTAAATGCGGTTGAAGATGCGGTACTGCACCGGGTCCGTATCCTGGAATTCGTCAATCAGCGCTACCGGGAACTGCCGGCGAATGGTCGCGGCCAGTTGATCGCCACGGGGGCCGTGAAGGGCATCGTCCAGCCGGGTGAGCAGGTCATCAAAACCCATTTCCGAGCGTTTCTGTTTTTCCGATTCCAGCCGTGCCGCAATCCAGTGGGTGGCGTGCCGGAGAATGTCTGCTTCGGCGCTGGGCAGGTTTTCTGCAAAGGCGATCAGCTCCTCGATGGCCTCAAAGGCTGGATGATGGGGCACATCGCCATCGCCTTTCAGTTTGGTGGCCAGTATGTCCGGTGTCTGGTTCTGGAAGCCTGCTTTATCAAGCCCTTCCGGGTAGAGCTCGTCGGATGCTGCCCAGTCCAGCAGCTTGTCCCAGGCGGCGATCATCGGCTTCATGCTGCCGCCGTGCAGGCGTTTGCTCTTGTTGAGCGCCACCAGCATGTCGGTTACTTCGGGTTTCCAGTCCGCCCAGGGGTGGGCTTTCAGTATTTGCGCCTGCTCCATGCGCCGTTGCACGGTGGATTCGATGGCGTGTTTTACGTCGCCGGTGGTCATGTCCAGCGAATCGGCATCGCCAATCAGGTTGTGCACGGATGCTCGCAGGTTATCCGGAGTTTTCCAGTGGCTAAGTACCTCGTCCATCAATACTGGCGACAACGGATAGATAAATGTGCGCCAGTAGTCCCGGGCCACCTCGTCGAGCAGATCACTCTGGTCGGTTTCCAGTGTCAGCCGGAACAGGCTGCCGCTGTCGAAGGCGTGCTCGGTGAGCATGCGATTACACCAGGCATGGATGGTGGATACTGCGGCTTCATCCATCCACTCGGCAGCCAGAAGCAGCTTTTTACGGCAGTCCGGCCAGGTGGCCGGGTCCGGGTAGCTCTGGTCCCGGAGCTGGTGAATCAGTGCTGTTTCCGGCGTGGGCTGAAGGCTGTCGGCGGTGGTGGAAAACACCTCGGCGGCCTGGGTGAGCCGGGTGCGGATACGGTCCCGCAGTTCCTTGGTAGCGGCGTCGGTAAAGGTGACCACCAGCAGGTTCGGGGGCAGCATGCCGGCAGCGAGAGCGCCGCCTTCCGGTTGGCCGTGGCCCAGCACCAGACGTACATACAGAATCGCGATGGTGAAGGTTTTTCCGGTACCGGCACTGGCCTCTATCAGGCTGCTGCCGTTCAGGGGCAAGGCCAGAGGATCAAGATTCGGGTTCAGATGCTTTGCAGTGGTCATAGCTTGCCCTCAATCTGGCCGGCGGCTGACTTGTCCTGTTCGGCCTCCCACAAAGGCACGTAAAGTTGGTGCAGCAGTGCTTCGAATTCGCCGCTTTGCATCAAGGCCTCTGCACTATCGAAGGCACCGCGCAAATAGCCGGTATCCCGTTCCAGAGCTGTGGCATATGCCTGTTGCGCATCGCTGATGGCGTGCTCATGGTCACCGAGGAATTTTTTGCTTTGATAGAAGCTGTAAATCCAGGCAAAACCGGCTTCCACATGCAACGGCAAGGCCCGGGTGCTGGCTTCGATCCACTGGCCGAGCATGGCATCCAGGTGTCTGGTTGCGGCTTCCTTGGGCAGAGGCGCAAAGCGAACCTTGCGGCCTTCTTCCTTGCCCAGAATCAGGGTTTCAAAAGGATGCTCTGTCAGTTGTCCGGCCAGATGAATCACCCAATCCCGCATCAGGTTGGCGTAGCGGAGTTTTTTGCTGTTACCGCTGCCGCTGAGCAGGCTGGAACCGGCGATGACCAGCCGGCAGGCCTTGCCTTCATGGTTGCGGCGCAGGTGATCTATCAGGTCCAGCACTTCTACGGAACCTGTCGTGTCAGCAAAGCGGTATTCAAACTGCAGGGGTTCGCTGACCGCTTCAGGCCATTCGGTCAGGGCGCTCTGATAACGCTGGAACAGATCCGGCAGACGACCGGACAGTTCGTTGCGCAACCTGTGTTCTGTCACACCCATACCCAGGTCGCCACGCCGTGCCATACGATCCAGCGTAGTTTGCAGGCGCTCGTGCAGATCTTCATCATCATTGGCTTTCAGCAGGCCCTGTTCAATCAGTTCGGTATCCAGGCGCCAGCGATCAAGGCCATTCAGATCAAAGTTTTCGTTGTCTGTATCCTCGTCTTCTACATCCTCAAAGCGCACCTGCAGGCGGCGCTGGTAGAAGGTATCCACAGGCTTTTTCAGGAAGCCTGCCAGGTCGTTCAGGGTGATGGGCTCTTCGGGCTGCTGGTAAGGCAGAGGTGTTTGTTGCGTTACTTGCTGCCTTTCCTGCTCCGCACTCTCATCTTTGTGAGCGCTGCGCCATTCGTGTTCATAGGTGAACAGACTGCGAGCATGCTGAACCTGAGGAAAATAGTCACGGCTGAACGGCTGCAGCGGGTGGCAGGTGGTCAGGGCTTCAGTCACAGTAATGTCTGGCTGTACTTCTACCTGCCCGCTTACCCGCCACAGGTTATCCAGATGATCCTGCAGCTGGCCTACAAGCACAGACGGCGGTCGTGGCGAATCATCACGAATGCTGCGCCCTACCCAGCTGATGTAAAGCTGTTCGCGGGCGGAGAGCATGGCCTCCAGAAACAGGTAGCGGTCATCTTCCCGGCGGGAGCGGTCGCCCGGGCGGTAGTCCTGTGCCATCAGGTCAAAATCCACAGGCGGTCTTGAGCGCGGGTAGTCGCCGTCGTTCATACCCAGCAGGCACACCTTGCGGAAGGGAATGGCACGCATGGGCATCAGGGTGGCGAAGTTTACCTTGCCGGCAAGGAAGCGCTGGTTCAGGCCGCCTTCATCGAGGCCTTCCAGCAACACATCTTTCACGATATTCAGGGGCAGAGTTTGCTGATCCAGCCCTGCGGCAAGAGTGTCATCCAGCCACTGTTCCAGCTGCCTGCGGAAGCGGTTCAGCAGCAACAGGTCGTGGCCCTCTACCTTGTGGAAAAACTGCTCCAGCATGGCAGAGAAGAGTGCTTCCCATTGTTGAGGGGCGCGGCTGGCCTGTAGCTCCTGCCACAGGGTTTCCAGGCGGTACACAAACTCACCAAGGCGCCCTGCCAGGCTGGCTTGCAAGCCGCCGATTTCGCCGTAGGGCTGAACGCCCGCCCAGGGGGCGTCGTCGCCCATACCGTAGCCTAGCAGCATGGAACGCAGGCCCGATTGCCAGGTGTTGCGCTCTAGATGAGCCGGCAATTCCAGGCTTTCCCTGTGGGCACCGTGCAGCCCCCAGCGTATGTTGGCGCCTTCTACCCAGCGCCGGGCCAGAGGAATTTCTTCCTCTGTAATTTCGAACCGGTCACGAATGCCGGGCACTTCCAGAAGACTGATGATTTCACTCACTCCGAACCGGCTGCGGGGCAATGACATGAGTGTCTCCAGCGCAATCAGTACTGGCTCATGATTGCGCTGGCCCTGGTCGGAAATGGTAAAGGGAATATGGCGTTTCTGCCCTGCAGGGTAGCGCCCGAACACCGCCTGGATATGGGGTGCGTAGATGTTGATATCCGGTACCATTACCATCACATCCCGGGGCCTTAGAGAGGCGTCTGCGTTGAACGCTGCCAGCAGCTGATCGTGCAGAATCTCCACTTCCCGCTGGGGGCTGTGGGCATCGTGAAAGACGACGGAATGATCCCCATGAAGATTCAGCTCACGCTGTTCATCGCGGATTTCCTGGAGCGGGGTCAGGTTGTAAATGTCGTTCTGCAGCTGGTGCAGTAAACAGGTGGCTTGCCCTGAGCCATGCTCCGAGAAAATATCGATTTTCTGATCCGGCGTCTGGAAACTGCTGCGGTATTCATCCGGATTGTCGAATTCATCCAGCAGGCGAATGTAATCCCGGCCCTGTTTGCCCCAGGCTGCCAGCAATGGATTCGCATGCTGGTGTAACTGATCGGCATCTTCAATCTGCGACAGGGTTGGGTGGCTGGCACCGCGTTTGCGTTCGGCTTTTAATAGCTCGCGGTCACTGACAATATCCGCCCAGTAAAACTGCGAAGGGTTGTGAACGCAGAGCACCACCTGGCTGAAACGGCTGAGTACGTAGAGGGCTTCCAGCGCCTGCTTTGGCAACGAGGATACCCCGAACACCACAATGCGCCTGGGCAGGCGGCCCGGGTGCGCGGGTGCGGATATGCGCTGGCCTTCAGCCATAAACCTGGTATGAATCTGCGACCGGCTGGTGTGGGCTTCCGGGCCTGTGTCTTCCACCAGTTCGCGCCAAAGCCTGGGCTGCCAGCGGGTTTCTTCCTCAATTGGCTTTTCTTCACCACGAGCAGTGATTACCACATCCCGCCCCTGCTCCCAGGCTGCCAGCCAGTCGGCGCGGAATACCTGATACTGGTCAAACAGGTCCGCTACTTTCTCAGCCAACTGGAACGCCCGTAGGTCCGTATCGCTGCCTTCCAGAAAACGCGCCAGCGGATTGAACACTTCACCGGTATGAACAAGTTCCGGCAGCAGCCGGTAAAGCCGCCACACCAGTCGGCGTTTATCGAAAGGAGACTGTTCAGGCACTTCTCCATCCGGTAATACGGCCCGGTAGGCTTGCCAGATAAACCGCGCCGGGAACAGAAAATCCATACCGGCGGCAATGCCCAGCCCGCCTTCACTGCCATCGTCTGAAGGCATTTCCGCCAGAGCCAGTTTCAGCCATTGGGCTATACCGTTGCTCTGCACCAGAAAGGTCTCGCTCTGCAGCGGCGGCAGAGGGTTCTGCTGGCAGATAAACACCACTGCCCGGCGCAGGTCTTCCAGATGGTTTGCATGAACGGCGTGAAAGCCGGGTGTAATGGCGGAGTGCTCGGGCATGGGAGTCCTTAACGGGTACCTGCGCTTGTTTCGTGAAGAGACAGGTTACCTTATGCAACTCCGGATTCGGAGTCGTATTGATGAATGTTACGGGGAGGGTAGCCAAAGAAAGGCGGGACCGCTTCGAATGCTGCAGGCCGGTTCCCTGAATAAACGGCTGTGGTTAAAAGGGGGTCAAACGGTTTCGCGCAGCAGGCGTAGCAACAACTGGCGTACACACTCTTTGGATGATGCGTCTACACAGGAAAAATCCTGAACATAGAGTTCACTGCGGGCCAGCAACCGGCATAGGCAATCTGCATCCAGGGTGATAGAGACCTGCTGCGCTTTGGAGTGCCCCTGATTAACCAAAGACTGTTCTGCTCCCTTACATGGGATGGGTTGCGAGCGCCCATTGTTGGGCTGCGTGAATGGCATTCCCATACCTCCTCCTTGTTTGGCTCTTTAAATGATAATAGTTCTCATTTGTGGCGCTTGCAAGTATGGGTGTGTAAGGACACGTTTCAACGTTCATTACCCATGATTACGACAGTCAGGGCGGCACAACGCTCTATGCGATCGAGTGGCCTAGCTCAAAGGTGGGCGAGTAGTCGAATGCTATTAATGGCAAAGGCTAAACATATAAGTGCACAACACTCCATAAACGAACGTCGTCGCTTAATGGAGTGTTGTGGCTGATCACCTAACCAGGCGATAGGAAGGTGCCGTTCGACCGGCAATCACTGCACCTGATGGATCAACGTCAAAAGCCGTATGCCTGCAAAATGGCTTCCTTTTCGCCGGACTCTACCAGCTTTCGGTAGCCTTCCTCGAGAGCCTGAATGATTTTCGGGTCTGTTTCATTGTTAATCGCCAGGAACATAGGCGTTTCACGGAAGACCAATACCTGCTTGAGATTGGTTACGTCTGCGGCATCGGCCGCCAGATACGGCCCTGCGAGACCGTCTGCCACCCACAAGCTGATCTGGTCCTCTACAAGACGGCGGGCATTCAAGCCGTTTTTGCTGATGGGTAATACGTTGAAACCTTCATCCGCGAGATAGTTTGTCATCACGTCGCCGTTGTAGCCCCCGATTCGATACTGGCGGGCCTGTTCCAGATTATTAAGTTTGATAGATGATCCGGGCTTGGCGAACAGAGTCCACTTGATAGAGGCCAGGGGCCCTACCCAATGAAAGGACGGCTCTCGGTCGGGAGTTTTGGATACGCAATAAATGGCATGGTTGGGGTGTTGCCCTGCCCTGTTCAGGCCATAACTGAGGTCCCTTAACTTTATGCTGAACTCCAGGCTGGTATTGGCCATAAGAGCTTTTAATATGTCTGTACACAGTCCGCCAATCTCCTCGGTTGAGTGAGCAAACGGCTGACCGTTGGAAGTCATATTGTAAGGGGGGTATTGTTCTGTGTAGATCCGCAGTTCTTCAGTGGCCGTGGCATAACTGGCCGCTAGCAGGAGGCCAAGTAGTAACCCGATTCTTTTTTCATGAGTCCGTTCCATCTATCTGGTTAAGGCTATTTGAGAATGCGGTAGGGTAGCAATCGGACATCAGGCAGGCAGTTCGTAGAAACCGGCAGGAAAAATACTTTAATTCAATATCAAGGTTAGCTTTTGTATTTATGAGCATAGGCTCCCGGCCCTCAGCAGCACCTCTTGAAAACCCTCTGTACTACCTGAAAAACATGGAAACGGTAGTGGCCTGGGTGGCCACTCATCACGTGGATCTGCTGCTGGAGCCGGAGCGCGCCTGCCTGCGGGATTTCTTTGAGCTGCCTCGCCCTTCACGGGCGCTGCTGACCCGCATGGTGATGCGCAGTGGCGACCTGTTCCGCGCTGACAAGCTGAATTACCCGGAGCTGGGAAGCCCGGAAGCTGAAGCAATGGATAAGCTGGTTACCGGTGGCTGGCTGGATACAGATCCGCTGCTGACGCTGGACGAACTTTTTCGTCTGTTCACTCTGGCGGAACTTCGCCCGGCTTTTGCGCCGGTTCTGGCACAGGCAGGGCATGTCAAAAATCTGCCGAAGGCTCGTATGCGAGAGGTTTTGCAGGACAGCTGCGATGGAGCTCTTACACTGACGGGTTGGTTTGGTCACGGCATTGCGCCTGTTGTGAGGGTCAGGCACATGATGCTGTTCGACCGCATCCGCCTGATGTTTTTCGGCAATCTGCGCCAGAGTTGGTCTGATTTTGTATTGGTGGAGCTGGGTCATCACCGTTATGAGCCGGTGGAGTTTACCCCGGAAGCACGAGCCTTCTCTCATCGCAGCGAGGTGGATACCTACCTGGCGATGCACCACTGCCGCGAGAACCTGGATGCCGGAATGCCAGCGGCAGAGGTTTGGGCTGAGGTTCCGCCTGCTTCGGATAACGCCTGGCTTGCCAGTCGCCGTGATCGTCTGCTGCTGGAGCTGGGCCGACAGGCGGAACGTCAGGGTGAGCGAGAGCTTGCGTTGCAGGCGCTGGCAGCCAGTGGCCATCGGGAGGCCCGGTTAAAACAGCTGCGGCTGCTGGAGCGGATGAAGCGTTTTGACGAAGCCTGGGGCATTGCAGCTTCATGGCAAAGTGATGAACTGAGCGACGCTGAATTTCAGGGGCTGGCACGTATACTCAAGCGGCTGGCTGTAAAAGTAGGCGAGCCGGCACCATCGGCACCTCAGGTTCCCGAGATTCGTGAATTCACACTGACTTTGCCGCAAACCGCAGGCTCTGTAGAGGCGGTAGTCCGGGACCACCTGTCCACACCTGAAGCTCCTGTATTCTATGTGGAAAACACTCTGATCAACGGTCTGTTCGGTTTGTTGTGCTGGCACACTATTTTCAAAGCCATACCCGGTGCCTTTTTTCACCCGTTCCACACAGGGCCGGCGGATCTGGTGCGGGAGGACTTTGTCAGCCGCCGGCAAGCCGGGTTCGATGAGTGTTTTGCAGCGCTTGAGAATGGCGAATACCGGGAGAATATTCTGGCCACCTACGCTGCCAAACAGGGCATCTCCAATCCGTTTGTGATCTGGCCGGCGCTGAATGAGGAATTGCTGGGTCTGGCACTGGATTGTATTCCCGCAACAGACCTGCAGGTTCTTTTTGAGCGCCTTTTGCTGAATATCCGCGAACATCGCAGTGGTTTCCCCGATCTTGTACGTTTTTATCCGCAGAACCCGGAAGATAAGCCCCGTTACGAAATGATCGAGGTGAAAGGCCCGGGCGACCGGTTGCAGGACCACCAGATCCGCTGGCTGCACTTCTTTGCTCGCCAGGGTATCGCTGCCAGCGTGTGCTATCTGCGTTGGCAGGATAGCGGAGCGACACTGTGAGGGTTGCGGTCAGAACCCTATGCGAGTTTGCCGCTCGCGAAGGTGACCTGGACTTTCGTTATACCCCGGCGCCCAGCGCCGAAGAGGGTATTGCAGGGCATCAGGCTATTCAGGGCAAGCGTGGCTACGGTTATAAAAGCGAATACTCACTTACCGGTGAGTGCCTTGGTTTAGAGCTTTATGGCCGGGCAGATGTTTATAACCCGCATTCCGGGTTGCTGGAAGAGATCAAAACCCATCGTGGGGATTTATCCCGTATCCGCCCCCATCAGCGGGCTTTGCACCGTGCCCAGTTGCGGGCCTATGGTGCCCTGCTCTGTCGCCAGGAAAAACGCAAAAAACTGAAGCTGTCCCTGGTCTATTTTGATATTGGCAAAAATCGTGAAACGCCGGTCACGGAAACTGCCACGGCTGATGAGCTTTGGCATGAACTGGAAGCCTTGTGCAACCGCTACCGGCTCTGGGCGGAACAGGAGGCCCACCACCGGGAACAGCGGGATATTCGCCTTTCCGGCCTGCGCTTTCCCTTTGCGGACTTTCGCCCCCGCCAGCGCCAGCTTGCGGAAACGGTTTACAAGAATACGGTTAAAGGGGGTACCCTGCTGCTGGAAGCACCCACGGGTCTGGGCAAAACCCTGGGGACTCTGTTCCCGGCCCTTATGGCCATGCCGTCTGCGCAGCACGACCGGCTGAATTACCTCACTTGCCGCAACACCGCACGGCAACTGGCGGTGGATGCCGTCGAGCGCCTTCGGGCTGCGCAGGATACGCCTCAGATCTGGCCCTTGCGTACCCTGGAACTGGTGGCCAAGGCAGATGCCTGTGAGCACCCGGATAAAGCCTGCCACGGGGATTCCTGCCCGCTGGCCAAAGGGTTTTTTGACCGCTTGCCGGATGCCCGTGCCGAAGCTGTTCAGGCCGGCGTGACTCTCACTCAAGAGGTGTTGGCGAAGATTGCCACCGGCCATAATATCTGCCCTTACTTTCTGGCTCAGGAAATGGCGCGCTGGTCTGATCTGGTGATTGGCGACGTAAACCGGATGTTTGATCAGTCTGCCCTGCTCCACGGCCTGATCCGGCAGAACAACTGGAAAACTGCCATTCTGGTGGACGAAGCTCACAACCTTGTTGATCGTGGCCGGGGAATGTACTCGGTTCAGTTGGATCAGCAACGGCTATTGAAGCTGCGTAAATCTGCACCCAAAGCACTGAAACCCCATCTGGACCGAACGGCGCGGGCCTGGCAGGGCATAGTGCGTGATCACTCCGCCGTCGGATCTGCTCCGGTGTTTCTCGATAACCTGCCCCCGGCCCTCACCGGCAGCCTGCAAGGGCTGGTATCCGGCCTTACGGATTATCTGGCGGACAACCCACCGGATCTGGCCCTGCAGGAACTGTTGTTTGAGTCTGTGTCCTTCATGAAGCTGGCGGATTCCTTCGGCGACCATTCCCTGTGCGAATTCCGCCGGGAAGGCCGGGGCCGTGCCAGCCTGGTGATTCAGAACCTGGTGCCTGCGGATTTTTTGCGCGACCGTTTTCAGGCAGCAGCCTCTGTATTGCTGTTTTCCGCTACCCTCAGCCCAGGCGTTTATTACCGGGATCTTCTGGGCCTGCCGGAAGACAGCCGGTTTACCTCATTGCCGAGCCCCTTCAGCGCCGACCAGCTAAGGGTAAAGTTCACGCCGAAAATCAGTACACGCCAGGCACACCGGGAGGCTTCGGTAGCGCCCATTACCACACTGATTGCGGAGCAATATAAAGCGTGCCCGGGGCACTATCTGGCCTTCTTCAGCAGCTTCAAATACCTGAACCAAGTGAGTGAAGCATTGGGGAAAAGCGCCCCCGAGGTGCCCCAGCGCTCTCAGCACTCTGGAATGAGTCCGCAACAGCGCCGGGAGTTTCTGGCGGGTTTTCGGGAAGAGAGCGGCAGCGTGGCTTTTGCCGTTTTGGGGGGTGTATTCAGTGAGGGCATAGATTTACCGGGGGATCAGTTGATTGGGGCATTTGTCGCAACGCTGGGTTTACCGCCTTTTGATGCCTGGCATGAAATTCTGAAACACCGGCTGCAGCAGCGATTTGGCGCCGGTTATGAGTACACCTACCTGATTCCGGGTTTGCAGAAAGTGGCTCAGGCTGCGGGAAGGGTGATTCGCACACCGGAGGATCAGGGAGTGATCTGGCTGATAGACGACCGCTTTTTACAGCCGCAGATTCGGGGGTTGTTACCTGGGTGGTGGTTCAGGACTGAGACCGCAGGTTAAAGCGGCCTCAGTGTCTGGCAAGGCTGAATCAGCCGAAGTGATAAAACGCCACTTTGTTGCCGTCCGGGTCCTTCACGTAGGCACCATAGAACTTGTCTGGAATACGCTGCCCGGGTTCTCCGTCACAGGTCGCCCCCAGCTCGATGGCTTTCTTGTGGTGTGCATCAACTGCTTCTTTCGAGCCCGGCCAGAACGCCAGCATATTGCCGTTGCCTGGATGGTTCGGCTCACCGTCGAAGGGTGTGCAAACCGCCAGCATTGGCCCTTTCATGCTTTCGCCAATAAACGCAATGCGGCCCATATCCAGTAGCAGCTTTCCGCCCATGTCTCCCAGAAGGCCTGTATAGAAAGCCTTCGCTTTTTCCATATCGCTGACACCGATGGTGACGTATCCGATCATGCTATGTTCTCCTGATTCGCGCTCTGTATATGTGCGCCTGATTTCAAGCCATTAACCTGCTTTCCCATCGAAAATCAGCTGCCCAGCGCAGCGCTTCCGGGAGTGGCAGTGGTTTGCTGTAGAAAAAACCCTGGCCTATATCGCAGCCAAGCTCAATGAGTTTGCGCTCAACGTCTGCACAATCAATACCTTCGGCTACCAACCGCCGCTTGAAACTCTTCGACAGGCTGATGATAGCGCTGACAATCATACTGTCATCTGCATCATCCAGCATATCCATTACGAATGATCGGTCAATCTTGATTTCCTGAGTGGGTAGCCGGCGAAAGTAATCCAGTGACGAATAACCAGTTCCAAAGTCATCCAGGGAAATGTCCACCCCCAGCTCACGACAAGCCTTGAGGTTTTCCATAACGGTTTCGGTGTCGTCCATTACGGTGGTTTCAAGGATTTCCAGAATGAGGCGTGCGCGTAGTTCCCGGGGGCAGCCCTCCAGTGCGCTTGATATATCTTCCCGGAACTCTTCGCTCAGAAAGTGGCATGGGCTCAGATTGATGCTCAGGGTATAGGGCAGATCTTGCTCAGCAAACTCCAGCAACCGTTTTACTGCTTCCCGGATAACAAAATTTCCCAGGGTGCGCGCATACTCAGTGTATTCGATGTGCTCCAGGAAGAATTTCGGTTTGAGAAGGCCTTCTTTCGGGTGATTCCAGCGGATAAGTGCTTCAAAGCCATTTACTGAGTGGTTGTGAAAACAGATTTTCGGCTGATAGTACAATTCCATCTGCTGATGGCGCAGTGCGCTGTCGATCTGTTCCAGCACCCGGGTTCGCTCTTTACGGGATGAATTTGACTGCAGATCGAATAGTTTGAAACAGTTTTTGCCGGTTTCTTTTGCTGCGTACATGGCCTGATCTGCATGACGAAGCAGCAGATCGGAATCTGCGTCATCTTCAGGGTATACGGTAACGCCCATGCTGCCGGAAATATGGAACATGTGGTGCCGGAAGTTGATGGGCTGCCGTATCGCCTCCAGGAGGCGGGCATAAATCCGTTCATCGTCGACATCGCGGAGAATGGCCACAAACTCATCACCGCCGAGGCGGGCAACGATATCATGGCTGCGTACGGTGGCCTGGAGTTTGGTTGCCACCGACCTGAGCACTGCATCACCCACTGTGTGGCCATATTCATCGTTGATGTTTTTGAAGCCGTCCAGATCAATCAGGCACACAGATACCAGGCCGTTTCTCTCTCTGGCTTCATACAATTCCTGTTCGAACAGTTCGGTCAGCCGGCGGCGGTTGGGCAGGCCGGTCAGGGCATCGTAATTTGCGGCCAGCTCCAGATCTTTTTTGTGGGCACTTTTTTCTTCGTACAGGCGCTTGCGCTCGATCAGGTTGGCGAGTGTCTGTGACAACGGGGCCAGCTCGTCTGCAAGTTTCTGAGTATAACCTTCGGTCCGGTTCGCAAGGCCTATCAGCCCTAAATGCCTGTTTCCGGAAAAAACAGGAATGCCAAGATAGGTGTTGATGGGCGGGTGTCCCGGAGGCAGGCCACCACGGCGGGTATCACTGGTCAGGTGATTGGAGATAATCGTCTCACCGGTCACCATGGGCTGACCAAGGATGTTGTCCAGGCGGTCGAAGATCATCCCACGGCGTTCCACATCCTGATACAGGGCCTGAGTTTCGGCGTTCCAGGCGATGTTCGTGATGGCGCGGACTTTCAGGTAGGGAGTGCCGTTGTTCTCGTGCATAACCTCACCGATAAAACCGAACTGGCTCCCCGTAAGGTCGAGCAGATCGCCGAGCATCTGCTGAAATGCCGCACGCTCATTATCACTTGTGAGGAAAACGCTCTGAGCATGATGGATAGCCCTGTTGAGATGCGAAACCGGCACATACTCACTTTTGTCCGATTCAATATACGAACGCTCCAGTTCCTCTTCCACCATGGTGGCCAGTGTACGGAGCACTTCCAGGTTGCGCTCGGTGAACTGCCGTGGTTTGTCGTCGATGATACACAGGGTGCCGATTTTGAATCCGGAGGGTTCGCGCACGGGCATGCCAGCGTAAAAACGAATATGGGGGGTTCCCAGTACCAGAGGGTTGTTGCGAAAACGCGGATCCTGAGTAGCGTCTGCCACAACAAAAACCTGATCCTGCCGCATAGCATAGTCACAGAAGGCTATGGCGCGGGGTGTTTCGGCAACATCAAGCCCCTGACGGGACTTGAACCACTGGCGCTTATCGTCCAGCAGGCTGAGCAAGGCTATTTCGACCTGATAGTGCTGGCGGGCTATGCGTGTAAGGCGGTCAAAACGCTCTTCAGGAGATGTGTCGAGAATTTCCAGCCGGTCCAGTGCTGCAAGCCGCCTTAGTTCAGTTTCATTATTATTCATTCGTTGTTCCTGATGAGGCCAGCGAATGAAATATTAGCAGATCATGACAGGTTATATTTGACATTTGGTAAACCGGGCGATCATGAATGAGCCCGTAGCCGAAATGTACGGGCTCCCGCTGTCAGACCGAGCGACGGGCGGGTTTTGCCAGCCACTCGTGGCCTTTAAGCATAACATACCAGTACAGGGCTGGTAGCTGCTTGGCTTTCAGAAACCAGGCAGCTCTCGTGGCTTTGGTGCCGTCGTTTACCCAGGCGGGGAAAGTGGGCTGCAAGACACCACCGTAACCGAACTCTGCCAGAACTATACGACCATTTTCCACGGTTAATGGGCAGGAGCCGTAACCAAGATAGGCGGCTGTTAACGGTTGATTGCGCAAGTGGGCGATGACATTTTCGGCAACCACTGGAGCCTGTTTGCGCACAGCTGCAGCTGTTTTTGCATTGCCCGTTCCGCTTACATCGCCAAGGCCAAAAATGTTGGTATGTCGTTTATGGCGGAGGGTGTCATCTTCCAGGTCCAGCCAGCCACCTTCATTGGCCAGCTGCGACTGCCTGATGAACTCCGGAGCTCGTTGGGGCGGTACAGCGTGCAGCATATCAAAGCCGATTTCGCGGTCTTCGGTATTGCCGTCGGTGTCGGTGCGGCGGAACGTGGCCTTGCGGGAGGGGCCGTTCACTGAGACCAGGGTGCTTTGGTAGTTAAGCCCGACGCCATACTTTTCAATATAGCTTTGCAGCGCGGGGACATAATCCGGTACTCCGAAGAGCACAGCCCCGGCATTGTGGAACTGGATGTCGATGTTTTGCAGAACCCCTGTCCGGAGCCAGTGATCTGCTGACAGATACAGGGCTTTCTGAGGTGCGCCGGCACACTTTATCGGCATCGGAGGCTGGCTGAACAGGGCCCGGCCGCTTTTAAGATTCTGCACCATCTCCCAGGTGTAACTCGCCATACCTTCCTGATAGTTGGAGGTAACACCATTCGAGCCCAGTGCTTGCTTCAGGTCATCGATACCGTCCCAGTTCAGTTCCAGCCCGGGGGCCAGGATCAGGGCCTGATACTGAATGGTGGAGCCATCTGCCAGAGTGACCTGGTTGTGTTCCTCATCGACAGAAGATACAGGTTCTTTGTACCAGGAGGTGAACCCGGGTATGACCGAAGCCATGGGTTTTGAAGTCGTTTCCGGCTTGAATACGCCACCGCCAACCATTGTCCAGCCAGGCTGATAGTGATGTTTTTGTGCCGGCTCAATAATCGCGATATCAAGGGTACTGTCTCTCTTATGCAGACTGGCGGCAACAGAAATACCTGCGGCGCCGCCTCCTGCAATAACCACAGTGTGTTGTTTGATTTTGTCCTGATCTGCCGTGTTGGTGCTCATACCTCAAACCTCTTGTCATTATTTGGACGTACAGTCTTCTCTTGATATACGTCAAAGCTTAGCAAACAATTGGTTCTATCGTTATATAAAATAGTAATATAAAGCTGTCACTCCTTTGGGGATCAGTATGATGAGGTTTGTACTGGCCATGATGAGAGTGAAGGTGACTTTGTCACTGAGTTGGGTGAACAGACGGCATAGGCTGGAATCATACCGACGATAAACCGATACAAGGAGCACTTCATAATGATCAGATCACTCAAGGCACTTGTCGCAGCGGCTGTGGTTGCCGTTGCCCCTATCAGCGCTCACGCAGGAGATCAGAAAATGGTTGAGGAAGTACTGGTGATTCTTTCAAGCGATTCCTTACAGACTCAGGGTATGGCTATGGTGCTTTCCAATACTATGGCTCAGAAGGGGGCCAGGGTGAATGTACTGTTGTGTGACAAAGCGGGCGACCTGGCGCTGAAAAACTACGATGCACCTGCTCTGAAGCCAAAGGATGTAACCCCCGGCCAGATGCTGCGTGGGTTGATGAAGCAGGGTGGCGTGGCCAACGTTTGCGCTCTTTACCTGCCTAACAGCGACTACACTAAGGATGACCTGATTGAAGGTGTGGGTGTTGCTACCCCACCGGAAATGGCAGATCAGATGCTGAACCCAGCGATGCGTACCTTTACATTCTGAGCCTCTCCGTTATATGCGAAGGGCGTAAAAAAAGCCGGCCTCCTGACAGGGCCGGCTTTTTTGTTGGTGGCAGGAGGGGTCAGGATTTACTGGCAGGCTCGTCCAGATCCTCGTAACCGGTCACCATGGGTTTGATGTGGCTGGTCAGGGTGTGACCCATCGTAGTCATATACACATGAGCAATAATGAAAACCAGCATGGCAAAGGCTGCAGCGGTATGAACCAGTGCTACGGTTTCAAGGTTGAGAGCTCCTGCAAGCATGGCCGGCCAGTCGTTGTAAAACAGATACAGCAGGCCGCTCGCCCAGATAATGGGGGAGATCACTAGTTTGAAAAACAGGTAGGCCAGTCTCTGTAATGGGTTGTGTTTGGCTTTGGTTGTTTTACGGTAGGGGTGTTCAGCTCCGGTAAACGTACCAATCAGGTAGTAGTGTATTACCGCAAACAGCCCCTTGCTGGTGGGCACATACTGGCGCCACTCACCCGTGGTGATGTGCCAGAAGATTGCAAACAGCCAGAGCACGATCAGCGACCAGGCTGCGATGGTATGCAGCTGCGTTGCGTCACCAAACCTCAACAGTGAATAACTGCCGTGTATTTCAAAGCCGGTTATCAGCAGGCTGAAAATCAGCAAGGCCTGAAACCAGTGCCAGAAGCGCTCAAAGCGTTTGTATACCAGTACCCGGCTCATGATTGCTTCCTCTTTCTGAAGACCACACGCAGAAGGCCGTGGATGATAACTCCTGCCAGGGTGAGCGCTACAACCAGCCAGCCGATACGATCCAGCCAGGGATTGCTGCTGTGTCCTGGTATGTAGATGCCACCAATACCTGCCAGGCGGCTTTCTCCAGCGTGGCAGGAGCCGCAATGCAGGGCCTGATCAGCGGGCGGTACCATGTGGGTAATCGGCCAGTACATTCTGGTTTCAATGAAATCAAAGTTACCGCTGAAGGGCATACCCGACATGTCGCTGGCGGCCTGAAGAGCCTTGGGCCAGTCGTAGTTGCTCCAGAGTGACGAGTCATCTGCGCCGAACACATGAGTTGCCAGGAGCGTTTTCCGCTCGGTATCGAAAGGCTGTTTGCCACGCATCAGCTTGAACGGCCAGATGCGTGAGTCAGGATCATCCGGCCCGCCTTCAATCCGGTTGATCTCCAGCGGCGGATTTTCAACATCGAGAACCTCATCAATCATGGTGTACTCAACGGTGCCGTTAAACCATGCGTAGTAGGGAACCACATTTTCACCGTAGCGGAAGTCACCCTTCTCACTCAGGTAGCTTAAGTGGCCGTGCTCATCGTACTCGGTGACTGGCTTACCTTCGGCATCCAGCTTTCCGGCAGTTGACCAGTCCCACCACATCTTTGTGGGCACGCCTCCCCGGGCAAATGCAGGCACATGACAGGTCTGGCATGCGAGCTTATCTATGTGATCGTTGAGCTTTTTTTTGTGATGGGGTGCTCCGCCATGACAGGACTCACAGCTTGCGCGGCTGAGATCTGTGTGGCCGGGTACATCAATACCAAGAGTATCTTTGGCGTTTACCTGATAACGGCTGCCAGAAACACTGTGGCCCCAGGTTGTGTGGCAGTCTGAACAGGTGAAATTGCCACCTTCGGGAGACATGTGCACGTCCAGCGACCGGTCGGGTGTTACCAGCGAGGAGTCGAGGTCGCCATGTTTGATACCGTCTCCGCCTCCGCCATAGAAGTGGCAGCTGCCGCAGTTGGCGCGACCGCTGGCACCCACGTTCTGTGCAATGTTGGGCAGGTCTGGCGGTTGAACAATCTTGCCACTGCCCTTGGGCCATTCCCGCGGAATATAGGTGGGGTCACCGGCGAGCGTCGGAAATTTCCAGTAATCACCGGTTGTGTCGTGACACACCAGGCAGTCCACCGCCGAATCAGCTTCCGGCGGCGGTTGCCGCATGTCATTCCAGCCGTAACCTGCGTGGCAGGATGTGCAGCGAGGCTCATTGGTTATGGCCATTCCGCAGAAGCTGTTGATAACCTGATTCTTACCCAGGGCCTGCCCTGTTTCGGCATGTTTATAAAGCCAGGTCCAGTGTGTGGTTGCCTTGATCTGCCCGGCGGCTTCTGTATGGCATTTCACACAGGCTTCGGTTACGTCGCTGGCGGTTTCGAACGGGCCTTCGAGAGATCTGAATTTACTGTGATCAGCTGTGGGAGGAGCGTGTTCAACCGCTGCTTGCGCAGGAAACGTAGCTGCCAGCATCAATACGGCCACCAGCATGCTCATTCCCAATTGCCGGGGGTGGCGAATCGAGATCAGCTTTGCCATGACATTCTCCATGTTAAAACGCCCATTCAGGGAACTGCCTGCGACCTGTCAGTACAGATGCTTTCAAGGCCGGTATATTTTTTCCGGATTAAGCGTCATGGACCAGGGCAAGCCCTCGTTCTGCCAGCCGTTCACAATTCTCATACCGGCTTTTTTGCCTTCTTTGGCACTGCTGCCCTGAAAACCATGATCAATGTATTTTACGTTGCTGAAACCGCGTTCCAGCAGGTACTCGGCACTGGGTTTGCCGCGGCTTGAGCCGGAACGGCACATGGTGATGATCAGTGCATCTTTGGTTAGCCCTTTGTCCTTCAGGGCCTGCTCAACACCGGCTGCAAAGTCGGGGTTGGTTTTCATGGCAAACCGGCCTTTGTCGGCAAGAAAATTGGTGCGATCGGCCAGCTTGAAAGGAAGGTTTTTATCCACCGTATCGGTGAAGCCGATAAACATTATTTCTACCGGATCTCTTACATCAACAAACAGGATCTGGTCGCCCTGTTTTTGTACCAGGTCGTAAGTTTCCTGAGGGGTAAGAGACAGAGCCTCTTCTGCCGATGCATAAAAGCTCAGCCCGAAGGTCATGAGAAGTGCAGTCAGTAACAGCCTCATCGGTTTTTCTCCTGAAGTCGGAATACAATAGAATTCGTCTTCCACCATACTCCCAAAATGCAGAATGTCTCAATTATCGGTATAAGCTTATAACCAGGGTTTGACCAGGATCAAAGCGGCGGGCAGGTTGCTGCTACAATTACTGATCTGATAAGACGGAGTCATTCAATTGTCGAACGGGTTCAGGCGGAGTGATCTGCGCGCAATATCCATCCTGGCTGTATTGCTGGTCATAAGCGGATGCGCTTTGCCTCCAATGGCTGAACGTACCGAGAGCTGGTCGGTGCCAGCCGGGCAAACCGCGGATACCCGGCTGGGCCGCGCGATTGCTCCGTTAACAGACGCGCATCCGGGCGCGAGTGGGGTCGTAATGCTTGAAAACCCATACGATGCCTTCGCTGCGCGGGCGTTGTTGGCTGAGGGGGCCGAAGTGACGCTGGATGTCCAGTACTACATCTGGCAGTACGACGTTACCGGCACAATGCTGCTTGATGCGCTATACAGGGCCGCAGAAAGGGGTGTTCGTGTTCGCGTCCTGCTGGATGACAACGGCATCTCCGGGCTGGATGAGCCGCTTGCCGCGCTGGATACGCACCCGAATATTGAAATTCGCCTGTTTAACCCGTTTGTAGTGCGCAACCCCAAATGGATCGGCTACCTGACCAGCTTCCCGCGCCTGAATCATCGTATGCACAATAAATCGTTCACCGCCGATAATCAGGCCACCATCATCGGCGGACGTAATATTGCGGATGCATATTTCGGAGCGGGCCAGGGGGCATTGTTCGCAGACCTTGATGTCTTAGCCATCGGCCCGGTGGTACAGGAGCTTTCTGATGACTTTGACCGTTACTGGTCCAGTGCATCGGCATACCCTGCAACGACTATTTTGCCCGCGGCCGACCGGGATGATCTTGCCCGGGTCGTGGATACAGCCAGGCAAAGCAACTCGAGCTCCGAGGCCAGTAAATATATCTGTGTCGTGGCTGAGTCAGGCCTCCTTAAAGAGCTGCTGGAAGGTAACCTGGTGTACACTTGGGCACCGGTTACTATGGTCAGTGATGACCCGGCCAAGGTGCTGGGCAAGAAGCCGGAGACGGGATTGCTGAGCCGGCAGCTTGCTGAAGCCATGGGCAGCCCCGAGCGCTCTGTAACACTGGTCTCTCCATACTTTATCCCCACCCAGGCCGGTGTGGAAATGTTTCGTGATATGGAGAGTAAGGGTGTTCAGGTACGCGTGCTGACCAACTCCCTGGAAGCCAACGACGTGGCTATGGTGCATGCCGGTTATGCGAAATACCGGAAGCCGCTGCTGGAAGCCGGAGTGCAGCTGTTTGAGATGCGCAAGCTGCCGGAGGGAATGCCTGTGGAGAGCCAGCTGCAAAACAACCTGATGGGCAGCTCTGTTTCCAGCCTTCATGCCAAAACCTTTGCTGTAGATAGTGAAAGGCTTTTTGTCGGTTCGTTCAATTTCGACCCCCGGTCGGTCCACATCAATACCGAGTTGGGTTTTGTTATTGAGAGTCCGAAGCTGACCCGGATGATGGAGGCGCGATTTGATGAGCAGACGCACGTTACCGCATATGAGTTGGTGCTGGACGACGACGGCGATATACAGTGGATTGAGCGCAATGGCGAAGAAGTTATCCGGCATAGCCACGATCCGGGGACCGGGTTGGTAAAGCGTATGATGGTTGCTCTTTTCTCGTTCCTGCCTATTGAATCGTTGCTTTAAGTACCACTCACGCTTTTGATACGCGTCAGTCACTGTGAAGACGTTGGTGATAAACTTTCTTTCGTCACGGTATGGTTTCCAAACCCTCAACTGCAGCAGGGAATATGAATGTCACGCTCAACCTCAAGCCCCTATATGAAACTCCTGATTGCACTGGCGATCATTGCACTGGTTGCCATCGCTGCGTGGCAGTTTCTGCCTGACAGCGATGAGTTGCCCGAATACATTGCTTCTGGGAATGGCCGTATCGAGGCTACCCAGGTAGATATTGCTACCCGGATTCCAGGCCGGCTGGACAGCATATTTGTGGCTGAAGGTGATCTGATTGAGGCGGGTACCCCGGTGGCAGAAATGGACACGGATGAACTGGACGCGAGTCTGGCTGCTGCGCAGGCCAACCTGAGCCAGGCGATAGAAGCCAAACGTCTGGCAGAGGCCGTTGTGAAGCAGCGGGAGAGCGAAAAACGTCTGGCTGGTGCAGAACTGAGCCGGTTTCAGTCTCTGGTAGAAAAAGGTCATGTTTCCCGTGAGCAGCTTGATCAGGCAAGCACCGCCGCAGAAACGGCCGATGCCGCATTGCAGGCTGCACGGGTTCAGATTGCTTCAGCCCAGGCAGGTATTGAAGCTGCACAGGCAAGTATCCGCAAAATTCAATCCACCATTGATGACAGTCATCTCGACAGCCCGATTGGCGGGCGTGTGCTCTACAGGCTTGCAGAGCCGGGCGAAGTGCTGGCTGCTGGTGGCAAAGTTGCCACGATACTGGATGTTACCGATGTCTATATGACAGTTTTCCTGCCCACAGCTCAGGCCGGTAAAGTGAGGGTTGGAGCTGAAGCGCGGATTATTCTGGACGCCTTGCCCGATTTCGTGGTGCCAGCACAGGTCAGTTTTGTCGCTGCTGAAGCTCAATTCACTCCCAAGGCAGTTGAAACCCGCAGTGAACGTGAAAAGCTCATGTTCAGGGTGCGCATTCGCATCGATCCGGAACTGCTGAACGCCTACCGCGACAGGGTAAAAACCGGTGTGCCGGGTGATGCTTATGTGCGCCTGGATGAAAGCCAGCCCTGGCCAGAAAGCCTGCAGGTGACCTTGCCCAATGGCTGAGACGCAGAGCATGGGTATGAATAATGATGCAGAGAGTGTTGCGCGGCTGGAGGCCATCAGTCATGTCTATGGCGCGAGCGAGGCATTGCGGGACATCAATCTGAACGTGCCTGTTGGCTGCATGGTCGGGTTGATTGGTCCGGATGGTGTGGGTAAATCCACATTGCTGGGACTGGTGGCCGGAGCCCGAAAACTGCAGCAAGGCAAGTTGCAGGTACTGGGAGGTGATATGTCCAGCTCCCGGTTTCGACGAGAGGTTTCACCGCGTATTGCCTATATGCCTCAGGGTCTTGGTGGCAATCTCTACCATACGCTGACAGTAGACGAGAACATTGGTTTTTTTGCCGACTTGTTCGGCCTTACCGGTGCGGCTCGAACTGAGCAGATTGATCGCCTGCTTGATGCCACAGGGCTGCTGGATTTCCGCAGCCGGCCTGCGGGCAAGCTCTCCGGAGGTATGAAGCAGAAACTGGGTTTGTGCTGTGCTCTTATCCATAACCCCGAGTTGCTGATTCTTGATGAGCCTACCACTGGGGTAGATCCTCTGTCGCGGCAGCGTTTCTGGGATCTGATTGACACTATCCGTCGCCAGCAGCCGTCCATGAGCGTGCTGGTTGCCACGGCCTATATGGAAGAAGCCGAGCGCTACGACTGGCTGGTTGCGATGGACAGCGGCGCCATTCTTGCGACGGGTTCCCCGGCCGAGTTAAAGCTGAAGATGGGCACAGAAACTCTGGATGATGCATTTATTGCCCTGTTGCCGGAAGAGCGCCAGGAATTCGTGTCCGGGGCCGGCAGCGAGCCGCAACTGATCAAAGATGATGGTTTGTCGGAAGGTGTCCCGGCGATAGAGGCTCGCAATCTCACCCTGCGTTTTGGTGATTTCACGGCGGTGAAAAACGTCAGCTTTACTATTCCGAAGGGCGAGATTTTTGGCTTTCTGGGCTCTAATGGATGTGGCAAGACCACAACCATGAAAATGCTCACGGGCCTGCTGGTACCTTCCGAGGGCGAGGTTTCCCTGTTCGGTTCGCCACTGGATGCCAGGGATCTGGCTACTCGTCAGCGTGTTGGTTATATGTCCCAGTCGTTCTCGCTCTATAGCGAGTTGACTGTGCGTCAGAATCTGGAATTACATGCCCGTCTGTTCCATCTGCCGGCAGAGACTATTGAACCCAGGGTGAATGAACTCACTCAGCAGTTTGGCCTTGCTGACGTACTGGAGCAGTTTGCCGGAGACCTGCCTCTGGGGGTGCGCCAGCGATTGTCTCTGGCCGTAGCTGTTGTGCACTCCCCCGAACTGTTAATTCTTGATGAACCTACCTCCGGGGTGGATCCGGGTGCCCGTAACCGCTTCTGGACCTTATTGTTGAAACTGTCCAGGGAAGACGGTGTCACCATTTTCATTTCTACCCATTTCATGAACGAA
The DNA here is from genome assembly GCF_002407605.1 of Marinobacter sp. ANT_B65. Taxonomy (NCBI): domain Bacteria; kingdom Pseudomonadati; phylum Pseudomonadota; class Gammaproteobacteria; order Pseudomonadales; family Marinobacteraceae; genus Marinobacter; species Marinobacter sp. ANT_B65. Next base: position 283,887 of record NZ_NXGV01000002.1, read on the forward strand.
GGCGAGCGTTGCGACAGGATTTCCCTGATGCATGCCGGTGAGGTGCTGGCTTGTGACACGCCTGCGGAGCTGGTCCGTGAAGCTCAGGCCGACAACCTTGAAGCTGCGTTTATGAAGACCCTTGAAGCGGTTGATAAAGAACCGGAGGGCCATGGTGATGGTAAGGTCCTGAATACGGACAGCGCATCTCCACAGCGATACGGGGCGTTCAGCCTGAGGCGTCTTATGGCCTACGCTCGCCGTGAATTCCGGGAGCTGTTGCGTGACCCTATCCGCATGGCCTTTGCCTTTATTGGCTCAGCTCTGCTTATGATGATCCTTGGTTACGGCATTACCCTGGACGTGGAAGATCTTTCTTTCGCCGTACTGGATCAGGACCAGAGCCCCCAGAGCCAGGATTACATCACGGCGGTCTCGGGTTCCCGGTATTTTGTTGAGCAACCGCCGATTTCGACCATGGCTGAGCTGGAACAGCGCATGATATCTGGTGAACTCAGCCTCGCACTCTCATTCCCTCCGGGGTTTGGCAAGGATCTCAAAAGTGGCCGCTCTACAGAGATAGCTGTCTGGATAGATGGAGCCATGCCTTTTCGTGGAGAGACCATTCTCGGATACATTCAGGGCCTCCATTTAAGTTATTTTGAGGACCTGATCCTGCGCACTTACGGGTCGGTACCCACTCTGAGTCTGGTCTCCATAAAAACCCGCTATCGGTATAATCAGGAGTTCCGGAGTCTGGATGCCATGGTGCCTGCAGTGATCCCTATTTTGCTGATTTTTATTCCGGCAATTCTTATGGCTCTGGGCATTGTGCGAGAGAAAGAGCTGGGCTCCATCACCAACCTCTACGTAACCCCTGTAACCCGGCTGGAATTTTTGCTGGGCAAACAACTGCCCTATATCGGGTTCAGTATGGTGAGCTATGCGAGTCTCGTATTGCTGGCTGTCTTCCTGTTTGATGTGCCCATCAAGGGCAGCTTGCTGACATTAACCGTGAGCGCCCTGCTCTTTGTGACGGTTACCACTGGCCTGGGTCAGGTGATCTCGGCCTTTGCATCTACCCAGATTGCTGCTTTGGCGGCTACTGCCATTATTACCATCCTGCCGACGGTGCAGTTTTCCGGTCTGACCGAACCAGTATCTTCTTTGGAAGGCTTTACAGCAATTATTGGCCAGTTCTGGCCCGCCACCTGGTTTTTGGAAATTTCCCGGGGGGTGTTTACCAAGGGGCTGACCTTTGGTGACCTGCAACACGCCTTCCTGATACTGGCGGCTTTCATTCCCGTGCTCACGTTTTTATCCGTGGCATTACTCCGGAAACAGGGGCGCTGATGATGGAATCTCTCGGAACTATATGGAACCTGGGTGTTAAAGAGCTGCGCAGCGTCTGGCACGACAAGGTTCTGCTGATCTTTGTGTTGCTGGCTTTTACTTTGATTGTCTATACCGCGGGCTCTGCGGGCTCCATGGAACTGCACAATGCGCCTGTGGCGGTAGTGGATGAAGATCAGACAGCGCTTTCCGGCCACGTTATAGACTCGCTGCAACAGCCATGGTTTCTGAAGCCCGATCTCGTTAGTTTTAACCAGATTGACGAGATGCTGGATCAAGGCACCCATACTTTTGCCCTGATCATTCCGGAGGGTTTTGAGCGGGACGTACGCAGTGGAAAAGTATCCAGTCTGCAACTGGATATTGATGCCACACGGATGACACAGGCGTTTATTGGCGCCAGCTACATTGAACAGATAATTACCACTGAAGTGGCGGAATATCTGGAGACAGGAAGCTCCGCCAGTTCGCTTCCGGTAGAACTGATTACCCGGATCAGCTTTAATCCGAATCTCGACGGCACCTGGTTCGGCGGCGTAATGGAGCTGATCACCGAGATTACTCTGATCAGTATCATCCTTACCGGTGCCGCGCTGATTCGGGAGCGCGAACATGGCACGGTGGAGCACCTGATGGTGATGCCCGTAAGGCCCTTCGAGATTATGGCTGCCAAGGTCTGGGCAAACGGTCTGGTGGTTATGCTGGCGGCTACGCTTTCCATCACTATCGTGATCCAGGGCGTGCTTGCAGTGCCTGTGCAGGGTTCGGTTTTATTGTTCCTGTTTGGCGCCCTGATTCATCTGTTTTCCACCACAGCTATCGGTATCCTGATTGGCACAGTGGCACGCACCATGCCGCAGTTCGGTTTGCTGCTGATCCTTACCATTCTGCCGCTGCAACTGCTCTCTGGTGGCATTACGCCCAGAGAAAGCATGCCGGATCTGGTACAGAACATTATGCTGGCAGCACCCACCACTCACTTCGTGAGCATGGCTCAGGCAATTCTCTATCGGGGTGCAGGGCTTGAGGTGGTGTGGCCACAGATGCTGGCGTTGATAGGTATAGGTGTAGTGTTCTTCACAACGGCGCTGGCTTTGTTCCGGCGGCATCTGGCGGTTTAGGCCCTGATACAGTTGTACCGGCGGATTCTGTTAGGAATGAGAAACAGGTCGTGCAGATGACTGACAGGAAATAAACATAGTGCAGGAGAGAAATTCGGGAAAGTGGTCGGCGTGAGAGGATTCGAACCTCCGACCCCTTCGTCCCGAACGAAGTGCGCTACCAAGCTGCGCCACACGCCGATCAACGGCCGGTATTATACTGATTCCCTAAGTTTTTACCAGACCCTGGCCCGATAAAAAAGCATCCGTAAACGCGCTGAGATTGTCGTAGATTGCTACTCTGGCACCGTGGATCGGGCGTTTTTTCAGGTGGTATTCGGTATCTTCCCCGTTGCCGGTGCGAACCAGCACAGGTTGGCACCCTTCAGCAAAACCTGCCTCCAGATCCTTGCGGCTATCGCCGACCATAACGGCTCCGTTCAGGGCACTCAGGTTAAAGTGACCGCGAATCTGTTCCAGCAGGCCGGTCAGGGGCTTGCGGCAACGACAGCCATCATCCGGGTGGTGGGGACAATAAGCGATGAAATCGATGCAGCCTCCCAAGGCTTCCAGCAACCGCTCCAGCTTTGCGTGCATGGCATTCAGCACGTCGGTACTGTAGTACCCCCGCCCGATCCCCGACTGATTGGTAGCTATGGCGATACGATGGCCAGCCTGACAAAGCCTGGCCATCGCCTCAATGCTGCCGGGAATGGGGTGCCATTCATCCGCAGAGCAGATGTAATTGCCGTCGTACTCGTTGATGACCCCGTCCCGGTCGAGGATGATCAGCATGTGTCAGCCAGCGGCAGGCAGCAATGAGATATCTGCAACGCGCAAAAACAGGTTATGCAGGCGGTTCAGCAGTGCAAGCCTGTTGTCCCGTACGGCTTCATCTTCAGCCATAACCATGACGTCGTTGAAGAAGCTGTCTACGGGTTCCTGCAGGGTCGCAAGTGACTGCAACGCGCTGGCATAGTCGCCCTGTTCAAACAGCGGGATTACCTTTTCTGCTTGCTGTTCTATCTGAGCGGCCAGGGTTTTTTCAGCTGTATCCTGTAGCAGGTTACTGTTGACGGTTTCGCCCAGGCTATCCCCACCCTGTTTGGCAAGGATGTTGGAAACCCGCTTGTTGGCACCAGCCAGGGCCAGAGCTTCCGGCAACTGGCGGAAAGCTTCCACGGCTTTTACCCGGCGGTCGAAGTCCAGCGGACGGGTTGGTCTGCGGGCATGGACGGCCAGGTATACCTCGGCACTAATACCCTGCTCATCATAATGGGCCCGGAACCGGTCCAGCATGTAATCAACCACCTGAGAGGCAGTACCTTCCCCGGTCAGTCCGTTGAAGTTTTCCTCTGCCCATTCGCAACAGGTCTGCAGATCCAGTGGCAGTTCGCGCTCGATGATAATACGCAGCACACCCAGAGAGGCTCGGCGCAGGGCGAACGGATCCCGGGTGCCGGAAGGTGGCTGTCCGATGCCAAACAGACCCACAAGCGAATCCAGACGGTCAGCGATGGCGAGGGCACAACTTGTGAGGGTTGTGGGCAGGCTGTCTTTGGCGAAGCGTGGCATGTACTGCTCGTTCATCGCTTTCGCTACATCGGCAGGTTCGCCATCGTTGGTTGCGTAGTACTGCCCCATGATGCCCTGAAGGTCGCTGAACTCCAGCACCATTTCAGTCACCAGGTCTGTCTTTGCGAGCATGGCTGCGCGCTCGGCCAGAGCCGGGTCGCTGCCAATAGCTGACGCTATTTTTTTGGCCAGCGCGGCAACCCGAACAGATTTGTCGTAAATGCTGCCGAGCTTGTCCTGAAATACAATTGGTTTGAGCCGGTCAACGCGGTCTTCCAGGCGGGTTTTTCGGTCAGTTTCATAGAAAAAGGCCGCGTCTGAAAGCCGTGGACGAATGACCTTTTCGTTACCGGATATAACCTGAGACGGGTCCTTGCTCTCTATGTTGGCTACGGTAATGAACAGGGGCAGCATCTGGCCGCTGGCGTTTACTACATGGAAGTACTTCTGGTGCTCCTTCATGGAGGAGATCAGCGCTTCTGCCGGAACTTTCAGGAACCTGTCCTCAAAGCGCCCCATCAGAGGCACTGGCCACTCATTCAGGCCAGTGACTTCGTCCAGAAGATCTTCATCAATAACCGCTTCACCATCGGCTTCTGCTACGGCAAGGGCACTGACACCGGCGCGGATCTGCTCCCGGCGTTTTGCGAAATCTGCAATTACATAGCCTTCCTGCTCAAGTACAACTTCGTAATCCGCTGGAGTCGGAATAATCAGTTCTTTTGGGCAATGGAAACGGTGCCCCAGGGTTTTGTTGCCCGGAGTCAGCCCCATGATAGGTGCGTCAATGACCTTGTTACCAAAGAGCATCACCAGCCAGTGCACAGGCCTGACGAATTCGGTGCGGTGTGCGCCCCACCGCATCCGTTTGGGGATCGGTAGTGATGCGAGAGAGTTCTCAACCAGCCCGGAGAGCAGATCTACGGTGGGTTTGCCCTGCTCTACGGTGCGATAGACCAGCCAGGCGCCCTTGTCGGTTTCGAGGGTATCAAGCTGATCGGGAGTTACGCCCAGAGATGTGGCAAAGCCGGTGAGCGCACGGGTGGGGTTACCGGCGTCATCGAAAGCGGCTTTCACGGCCGGGCCGCGCTTTTCAATAGGCTTATCCGGCTGGGCATCGGCCAGATCACGGATACGCACGGCCAGACGGCGTGGCGCGGCAAAGGATTCTACCTTGCCGAATACGATGCCAGCTTCTTCCAGGCCCTTGGTGATGCCCTGCGTGAAAGCATCCGACAGCGGCTTGAGTGATTTCGAGGGCAGTTCTTCAACGCCCAGTTCGACCAGAAAATCCTGTGTAGCCATGGTTATGCTTTTCCCTTTTCCTGCTGTGCCTGCTTCTCTTTTTTGCCCTTCTTACCCTTGCCTTTGTTGTCGGCGGCCTCGGCTGCGGCCAGAACTTCCTGACGCAGGGCCTCCTGGGCAAGCGGGAAACCGAGCTTGCGGCGGCTGTCGAAGTACGCCTGGGCAACGGCCCGTGCGAGAGTGCGTACGCGCAGGATAAAGCGCTGACGCTCGGTGACCGAGATGGCGTGGCGGGCGTCCAGCAGATTGAAGGTATGAGATGCTTTCAGAACCTGTTCGTAGGCTGGCAGAGCCAGTCCGGCTTCAATCAGTCTGGCGCTTTCGCGTTCATAGACATCAAAGCTGTGGAATAGGAACTCGGTGTCTGCGTACTCGAAGTTGTAGGTGGACATTTCCACTTCTTGCTGATGGAAAACGTCGCCGTAAGTGACCACGCCGTCCGGGCCTTCTGTCCAGACCAGGTCGTATACGCTATCGACCCCCTGGAGGTACATGGCGATGCGCTCAAGACCGTAGGTCAGTTCACCGGTAACCGGGTAGCATTCAAGGCCGCCCACCTGCTGGAAATAGGTAAACTGGGTAACTTCCATTCCGTTCAGCCAGATTTCCCAGCCCAGACCCCAGGCACCAAGCGTGGGCGATTCCCAGTTGTCTTCCACAAAGCGGATGTCGTGAATCAGCGGATCCAGCCCCAGGGCCCGCAACGAGTCGAGGTAGAGTTCCTGAATATTATCGGGTGAAGGTTTGAGCACTACCTGGAACTGGTAGTAGTGCTGCAGACGGTTCGGGTTCTCCCCGTAGCGGCCGTCTGTAGGGCGCCGGCTCGGCTGCACATACGCGGCATTCCAGGTTTCTGGCCCTATGGCCCGCAGGAAGGTTGCCGGGTGAAAAGTACCGGCTCCTACCTCCATATCCAGAGGCTGAAGTACCACGCAGCCTTGCTGCGCCCAGAAATTCTGCAGAGCCAGAATCAAGCCCTGAAAGGTCTTGATGTCCGGAGTGCTGTTCGTTGCCTTGTCGGTCGCCTTCTCTTTCACAACATTTGCCTGCTGATTCAGTCTGTGTGTAGCCACTCTTCGGACTCGGTTTCGAGTCACTCCGGAGCCAATATTCAATTCGCTCGCAAGAGGGTCATTCGGAAAAAAGGCGCATTATACGCTCGCCAAAGCGGTATTTCTAAGTAGTCTTCATGCTCTTGATTTTGAACTAGAAGAATGTGAGCCCTACTGCGAAGAGCTTTTCAACTTCTCTTACCCGTGACTTGTCTACCAGGAACAGGATGACGTGGTCATCGGGCTGCACCCGCAGGTGGTCGTGGGCGATCAGTACCTCGTCGTGGCGTACAATTGCACCAATAGTTGCGCCCTGGGGCAGATTTATTTCATCCAGTCGCCGGCCAATAACCTTGGATGATTTGTGGTCTCCGTGAGCAATGGCCTCAATGGCTTCGGCTGCCCCTCTGCGTAGCGAGTGGACGTTTACAACGTCGCCCCGACGCACATGGGTAAGCAGGCTGCCGATGGTCGTTTGCTGGGGCGAAATTGCTACATCAATCTCGCCGCCCTGGATCAGATCCACATAGTCAGGATTGTTGATCAGGGTGAACACCTTGCGGGCGCCAAGGCGCTTGGCCAGCAGCGATGCCATGATATTGGCTTCGTCATCGTTGGTGACCGCGCAGAAAACATCGGTGTTTTCGATGTTTTCTTCCAGCAGTATGTCCTTGTCTGCGGCGTTCCCCTCAAGGACAACCGTCTTGCGGAGGTTTTCCGAGAGAAGCACGCAGCGTTCGTGATTGCGCTCCAGCAGCTTCACCTGAAAACGGTTTTCGAGGGTATGGGCCAGGCGTTGGCCTATGTTGCCGCCACCGCAGATAAAAATGCGTTTGTAGTTTTTAACCAGCGGTTGCAGTTCGCTCATGACCGAACGGATGTGATCGGTACCGGCGATGAAAAAAACCTCGTCACCGTCTTCAAGTACCGTGTCGCCCCGGGGCATGATGGCCCGGTCTTTACGGAAAATGGCGGCAACCCTGGTCTCGACCTTGGGCATGTGTGTGCGCAGATAAGACAGTTCACGGCCTACCAGAGGACCGCCTTCTGTAGCACGGATAGCGACCAGCCGGACCAGCCCCTTGGAAAACTCCAGCACTTGCAGGGCTCCGGGGTATTCAATCAGCCGCGTGATGTGGCGGGTAACCAGATGCTCGGGGCTGATCATGACATCAATGGGAAATCCGCCCCCTTTCCCGAAAAGCTTGTTGTTGGACAGGTAGGCGCTGGCCCGTACACGGCTGATTTTGGTGGGCGTGTTATACAATATGCTCGCAATCTGGCAGGCGACCATGTTGGTTTCGTCGCTGTTGGTTACCGCGATCAGCATGTCGGCATCTTCTGCGTTAGCCTGGCTCAGCACCGTCGGATAGGAGGCCATGCCCTGAACTGTGCGAATGTCGAGGCGATCCTGCAGCTCGCGGAGACGTGCCGCGTCGGTGTCGATGACCGTTATATCGTTGGCTTCGCTGGCGAGGTTTTCAGCCAGCGTGCCGCCCACCTGGCCGGCACCGAGGATCAGGATCTTCATGATTCAGGTTTCTCCAGTACGGCATAGAAAAAGCCGTCATGGCTGGTTTGATCGGGGAGAAGCTGTCGCCCCGCACCCATATTCCGCCCCCACAGGACCTCTGGCTCAATAAGCACAGCGGTGCTTTGTTGTTTGAGGAATCGTTGAATTATACGGTGGTTTTCCTGGGGGAACACGGAGCAGGTCGCATAGACCAGGCGTCCACCCGGCTTGAGTACGGACCACATGGCTGCAAGAAGGCCGAGCTGTATGGCTGCCAGAGGTACAACGTCGGTTTCCCTCCGCAACAGTTTGATGTCCGGATGGCGGCGGATTACGCCGCTGGCGCTGCAGGGTACGTCGAGCAGGATGCGGTCAAAAGGCTCTCCGTCCCACCATTGTTCAATGTCTGCGGCATCTGCCTGCAGCAGGGTGGCGTGCAGGTCCAGCCGGTCCAGATTCTCCTGAACCCTGGGCAGGCGCATGGCGGATTCATCGATGGCAACGACTTCCGCCAGTTCTGCCTGACTTTCAAGAATAGCGCAGGTTTTTCCGCCGGGTGCCGCGCAGGCGTCCAGAACCCTTTGCCCCTGCGCGAGGTCCAGCATGGTTGTACAGAGCTGTGCAGCTTCGTCCTGAACGCTGACTGCCCCGTCGGCAAACCAGGGCAACTGATCAACCTGTATTGGTCTGCTGAGCTGGATGCCATGAGGTGCAAAGCTGGTTGCTGTGGCTTCAATTTCTGCTTCGTTCAGTTGCGCGAGGTATTCGTCGCGGCTGAAGCGCAGAGCGTTCACCCTCAGTGTCATCGGGGCCTGCGCGTTGTTCGCTTCGAGAATCTGTTGCCAGTCGTCAGGCCAGTTATGGCGAAGCTTTTCCACCATCCAGACGGGATGGCTGAAACGGCTGGCATCGGTTTTCGGCTCTGGCGCACCTTCACGCTCGGCGGAGCGCAAAACCCCATTTACCAGGCCAGTAAGATGAGGTTTATCGAGCGCGCGGCAGGCCTCTACGGATTCGTTCAGAACAGCGTAGGTAGCCTGCTGGCTGAAGCGGAGCTGAAACAGCGCGACCAGCATCAGATGATGAACAATACGGTCAGGTTTTTTTATCGGTTTTTTCAGCCGGGATTCCAGTTCGCTGTCAAGGCGATGAAACCAGCGGCAGGTGCCGTAACAGAGTGCCTGAAGGGCCGGGCGTTCATTGGGAGAAAGGCGCTGCAAAGCCGGGGGCAGGCACTGGGATAGAGATTCGCCGTTTTCCACTGCCAGCAATACGCTGGCAGCAATCGCTCGCATAGGCAGATCGTAGCCGTCCATGTCAGCGTAGCTCCTGTCCGGGTAAGAGCAGTTGTTTGCCGCCATTAATCAGGTCGTTAACGGTCTGGGCGCGGGACCCCGGCAACTGCAGCCGGATGATGCGCAGAATGCCTTTGCCGCAGGCAATATCTATACCTTCCCGTTCCCTGCGTATCACTGTGCCTGCCGGTTTCTGGCTTTGCTCTTCGGTAGCTCTGGCCTCGTGAATCCGCAGACGTTGGTCTTCCAGATCTGTGTAAGTACCCGGCCAGGGGTTGAAGGCGCGCACCAGGCGTTCTATGGCCAAAGCATCCTGTGACCAGTCAATGTGACCTTCTTCTTTAGAAAGCTTGTGGGCGTAGCTTGCATCCTCATCATTCTGGATTTCACCCTCAAGTTCGCCGCTCTCCAGCCGCTTCAACGCTTCAATAATGGCGGCACCGCCCAGTTCTGCGAGGCGGTCGTGAAGACTGCCGCCGGTATCGGATGCTTCAATAGCCGTTCGGGATTTCAGCAACATGGCGCCGGTATCCAGGCCTTTGTCCATCTGCATGATGGTGATGCCGGTCTCCTTGTCACCCGCTGCAATGGCACGCTGAATAGGCGCTGCGCCACGCCAGCGGGGCAGAAGAGATGCGTGAATGTTGAGACAGCCGTGGGTGGGGGTTTTCAGTACTGGTTCCGGCAGAATCAGTCCATAGGCGGCAACGATCATCACATCCGGACGGAGATTGGCCAGCTCCTGCCGGGCTTCCGGAGATTTCAGGTTTTCCGGCTGAAAAACCGGGATTTCATTGTCCAGAGCAACCTGTTTGACCGGGCTGGGCTGGAGTTTTCGGCCGCGGCCCGCGGGTCGGTCTGGCTGGGAGTATACGCCCACAACTGTGTGGTGGGTGCCCAGTATTGCTCTCAGGGCGCTTGCTGCGAAATCCGGAGTGCCGGCAAAAACGAGTCGCACGGTGTTGAGTCTCTGTTTCGTTGAATACGAAAAGACCGGGCCAGGGCCCGGTCCGATACTTTCTACAAAATCCTCATGCGCTTTTCAGCCAATATTCACGCACTTTGCTTGTGAAGCTTTTCCAGCTTCTTGCGAATGCGGTTGCGCTTGAGGGTGCTCAGGTAGTCTACAAACAGTTTGCCGTTCAGGTGGTCCATTTCGTGCTGGATACAGACCGCCAGAAGCCCGCGGGCCTCCAGTTCAAACGGTTCACCGTCGCGCCCCATAGCCCGGACAATACAATGCTCTACACGCTCGACGTCTTCATAAAAGCCAGGAACTGAAAGACAACCTTCCTGCATGGCTTCACGATCACCCTCCAGGACTTCCACTTGGGGGTTGATGAATACCCGTGGCTCACTTTTGTCCTCGGACAGGTCCATAACGACGATCTGCTTGTGGACGTCTACCTGTGTGGCCGCCAGACCAATGCCGGGCGCATCGTACATGGTCTCGAACATGTCGTCGATCAGCTTGAGATCTGCGTCTGTCAGTTTATCAACCGGCTTGGCGATGGTGCGCAGACGGGGATCCGGATATTCGAGTATTTCTAGTATCATAATGCTCGTACTTTTGGCCTGTATGACGAATGTCAGGAATTATGGCTGACACTCTGTATAACTGGTGTATTACTGATAGCCTTGCCTGACTTTTAACGTTGTCTTTTGTAACTGTGTGAAAACGATCTCTGAAATGCGACAGCGTACTGCGCAAATTGTTCCTTTCACATTAATATATGCAACGTCTCGGCTGTGCCTGTGCATTATCCAACAATTTGTCGATTGAGTACAAACTGATCAGGCAATAGTTAAAATCTTTTGTAAATGGCATAGAATTTACTGGAAGAACAAAAGATAACATCACAATTTGCGAGACTTCTTCTATAGTAACTGGCATAACAACGGAATAAGCTGCAGGCAACTGGCTGCACCCTTTACCGGAACTCACAGAATCAAGGCACGCGATCAAGGACTTAGACAATGAGGAAACTGCTGTACGCTCTGGCGGCCACTACGCTGCTATTAACCTCCTGGGCTCACGCTGCACCAGAACTGCGGTCTGATCATCCTGAGCGTTACACTGTTGTGAAGGGTGATACTCTTTGGGATATTTCAGGGCGATTTCTGAGTAACCCATGGTATTGGCCGGAAATCTGGCACGTTAACCCACAGGTTGCCAACCCTCACCTGATATACCCGGGTGACCGTCTTGCCCTGGTGTATATCGATGGAAAGCCACGTATCACCAAGGTGGCGTCCAGTAATGGTGTTGTAAAGCTTTCGCCGCAGGTACGCTCCGAGCGGATTGACACCCCCATTCCTGCAATTCCGCTGGATGCTATCAGCAGCTTTCTGACGGATACGCGCATTGTAAGCCCCGAGCTGATCGACAATGCTCCATATGTACTTGAAGGTGCTGATGGTCGTATTGTTAACGGAGCCGGTGACCGGGTTTATGCCCGAGGCGAAAAACCTGCAGATAAAGTGGGCGTGTTCCGTCGCAGTACGGAATTTGTCGATCCGGATACCGGAGAGTTTCTTGGCCTGGAGGCGCGCAGTATAGCCAGAGGCGATGTGACTGCAGAAACCGGTGATGTTCTGACTGTTGATCTCACCCGCTCCAGCGAGGAAGTGCGTGTTGGTGACCGGTTGCTGGTCAATGAAGACCGCCGTCTGACAACCAATTTTGTACCTAGCTCACCCGGCCAGGAAATCGAAGGGAAAATGATCTCCGTAGATGGCGGAGTTACCCAGATTGGCCAGTACGATGTGGTCGCCATCAACCGGGGTAGCCGGGAAGGACTGGAAGCCGGCAACGTAATGGCTGTTTTCAAAACCGGGAATATGGCGCGCGATCCGGTCACCAACGAGACTGTTGAGCTGCCCTCTGAACGGGCGGGTTTGCTGATGGTCTTCCAGGTTTATGAAAAAATGAGCTATGGACTGATTCTGCATACGACCCGCGTTCTGGCTGTAGGCGACAAGGTTACCAATCCCTGATTCCATAGTCGGTTAACCAAAAGCCGGGCCAGGAAGGCCCGGCTTTGTTGTTTCCAAGGATGATGCTGTGTTTTCTTCCCCCTCCTCCCAATGGTTATTTCTGACCTGTCTGCCCAAATTTGGTCGTGCCCGCCGACGGGCCATGCTTGCAACACTCCCTGATCTGACGGACCTTCTCACGAGAAACCCCGCGACACTCCGTGCGCTTGGCCTGCCTGCTGAAACTGTAGCGGCCATTATGGCGTGGCAGCAACAGGATGAGGCCAACAGCGCCGTTAATGCAGCCCGACAGACCTTGCTGAGCTGTGAGCGGCATGGCATCGATATAGTGAGCTGGCATCATCCCGATTATCCGGAAGTCCTGAGGCACATTCATGATGCACCTCTGGTGTTGTATGCCCGGGGAGATACGAGCCTGATGAATCGTGAACAGATAGGGATCATCGGCAGTCGCAATGCTACGCCCGCAGGTCTGGATCATGCCCGGCGCTTTGCCGCAGAACTGAGCAACCGGAACCTCCTGGTAACCAGTGGCCTGGCGCTTGGAGTTGATGGCGCGGCCCATTCTGGAGCACTGGATGCCGGGCATCCCACAATCGCCGTTATTGGCTGCGGGCTTGATCGAATATACCCGAATCAGCATCGCCGGCTTGGCGAACGGATTATCGGGAAGGGATTGGTGGTCTCCGAATATCCGCCGGGAACACCGGCAAGAGCCGCTCACTTTCCACAGCGTAACCGTATTATCAGCGGCCTGAGCCGGGGCATACTGGTGGTCGAAGCGGGTCTGAAAAGTGGTTCGCTGATCACCGCCCGTATGGCTCTGGAACAGGGACGTGAGGTTTTTGCCATCCCCGGGTCCATTCACAGTCCGGTGGCGCGCGGTTGCCACCATCTGATCAAGCAGGGTGCCAGGCTCGTAGATCAGGTGGACGATATTATGGAAGAGCTGGGTGCTTCCTGGTCTTTTCCTGTGAATGGGGCCAGACCAGAGTTGTCCACAGCACAACCTGAAGGTGCTCGCCAGTCGGACAGTACCAGTGCACTGGCCGCTCTGGACTGCCGGGAAATCGCGGTGTTTGAGGCATTAGGGTATGATCCCCAGTCAACCGATGCACTGTGTTCAGCAACTGGCCTTCCGGCCGATCAGCTTGTCCAGTCTCTTCTGCTTCTCGAGCTTGAAGGGCTGGTGAGTTCTGCTCCCGGAGGGTATCAGAAAATCGCCTGAGCCCTGTGTGATGATTAACCTGTTTCTGGTTTGACGACATCAACATGGCAGCGCTCAACCCCATCAATGAGTGGCAGTTACACTGCGCCGGCAGGACTATCCTGCAGGGTGGTGTTATCGCCTACCCGACCGAGGCAGTCTGGGGGCTGGGCTGCGATCCCTGGAACCAGCAAGCGGTCGCACGGATTCTTGAACTCAAAAGCCGGTCGATGGAAAAAGGCATGATTCTGGTGGCGGCATCGGTGGAGCAGGTCCGCTTTCTTCTGGATCCTCTGCCCGAAGCGCTTCAGTTGGAGGCGCGGCGCCATTGGCCCGGCCCCGTCACCTGTCTGTTGCCGGATGTGAACAGGCAGGTTCCTGAATGGGTTCGCGGTACCCACAGTTCGATAGCGGTAAGGGTCAGTGAGCATCCGGTGGTTAAAGCCTTGTGTGAACGCGCCGATATGCCTCTTGTATCCACGTCCTGCAATCCGGCCGGGCGACAGCCTGCACATAGTGCCCTTCAGGTTCGCCAGTACTTCAATGACCAGCTTGACTGGATTGTGCCGGGCGCGCTTGGCGGTAACCGGAATCCCAGTCGCATTATTGATATTGTCAGCGGTAAACAGCTTCGTTAGGAGAAGACATGCCCCAACACCCGGATAGCAATGCGGTTAAACAGTATCTGCTTGGCCTTCAGGACGTCATCTGTCAGCGTCTTGAAGCGCTGGAAGGCGGCGATACAAAGTTTGTTCGTGATGCCTGGGATCGTCCTGAAGGTGGCGGCGGAGTAAGCCGTGTAATCAGTGATGGTCGGGTCTTTGAGAAAGGCGGTGTTAATTTCTCTCACGTAATGGGCGATACAATGCCAGCGTCTGCCACGGCGCATCGCCCCCATCTGGCAGGTGCTCCCTGGCAGGCTATGGGGGTTTCTCTGGTGATCCACCCAAACAATCCTTATGTGCCCACTTCTCACGCCAATGTCCGGTTTTTTATTGCGACACCGAAAGATGCTGAACCGGTTTACTGGTTTGGCGGTGGCTATGACCTGACGCCCTATTATGGCTTTGATGATGACTGCATTCTCTGGCACAAGACTGCCAGGGCGGCCTGTGAGCCATTCGGTGAGGACACATACCGCCGTTACAAAGACTGGTGCGATGACTACTTTTACCTGCGGCACAGGGATGAACCTAGGGGTGTTGGCGGGCTTTTCTTTGATGATCACAATACAGGTAATTTTGAACAGGATTTCGGGCTGATGAAATCCGTGGGTAACAGCTATATCGAGGCTTATGAGCCCATTGTCCGCCGCCGGATGGACCATGCCTACGGTGAGCGCGAGCGGGATTTTCAGCTTTATCGGCGCGGGCGTTATGTCGAGTTCAATCTGGTGTACGACCGTGGCACCTTGTTTGGTCTGCAGTCTGGCGGGCGCACCGAATCCATCCTTATGTCATTGCCTCCACTGGTGCGCTGGGATTATAGCCGGGTGCCAGAAGCTGGCAGTGAAGAAGCCCGTCTGACGGAGCATTTTCTCACCGGGCGCGACTGGCTGGCCGGTGACGCGCACCAGGAGAGTTGAGTCATGAGTAATGAGCTTTATGCGGTCATGGGTAACCCTGTAGCCCACAGCAAGTCACCGAGAATCCATAGTCTGTTCGCTGGCCAGACCGGTGAACCCGTGGAATACACAGCGATTCAGGCACCTCTCGATGGATTCGCGGAAGCGGTCCGCCAGTTTTTTGAGAGCGGAGGCAAGGGCTTGAACGTAACAGTACCCTTCAAGGAACAGGCCTGGGAGTTGGCGGAATGCCGGGCTGCAAGGGCTGAAAAAGCCGGTGCCGCCAATACCTTGTATCGCAACGGGACCGGACAACTGGTTGCGGACAACACCGACGGCTACGGACTGGTACGTGATCTTGTGGCTAATCATGGTGTTCAGCTCAAAGGTGCCAGGATACTGGTTCTGGGAGCTGGCGGCGCTGTACGTGGCGTTCTGGGCCCTTTGCTTGAACAACACCCCGCCAGCCTGACCCTCGCAAACCGTACGGTTGCGAAAGCCGAAACACTGGCTAAGCTGTTTGCCGATGAGGCCGGGGCTGCAACTATGAGCGCCTGCGGCTTCAAAGAGCCGGGTCAGCTATTCGATGTCATTATTAACGGCACCAGTGCAAGCCTGCAGGGAGACCTGCCGCCTCTTGATTCGAATGTGATCGGTGCCGACACTGTTGTTTATGACATGATGTATTCTTTACAGACCACCACGTTTAACCAGTGGGCTCAGGATAAGGGAGCCAGCCGGGTATTTGATGGTCTGGGCATGCTGGTTGAACAGGCTGCAGAATCGTTCAGGGTGTGGCGGGGAGTGCTCCCGGAAACGGCGCCGGTGATCAAGGCGCTTCGTAACGACTGAAAGGGTGTGCCCACCGGGTTACCCTCAGAGACATAATCCGTAAGGGCTATACATGGATATTCTTACCCTCGTAGGGCTTGTCGCCGGTATTCTGATTGTCATTCTGGCAATGCTGGCAAATGCCTCGCTTCTGACTTTTCTCAATCTGCCGGGGCTGGCCATTGTTATCGGTGGCACCTTTGCGGTTACGCTCATAAAGTTTCGTATGTCCTCGGTTATGAGCGCCTTTCGCCTCGCTATGAGCGCTGCATTTACCGATAAGGTTGACCGGCCTGCAGCTTTGATCCGTGAGGCGGGGGCACTGGCTCTGGTTGTGCGCAAGGAAGGTATTCTGGGCCTGGAAAACCACAAGACCGGCAATGAATTTTTTCGAAAAGCCATCAGCCTGTGTGTGGATGGCCACCCGCCTGAACTGGTGGAGGAAGCGCTGGCCCAGGAATCCCAGCAGACGGCAGAGCGTTACGAAGTGGCCGAGCGCGTTTTTCGGGGTATCGGCGAATCCGCGCCGGCTATCGGAATGCTGGGCACTCTGGTTGGTCTCGTGCAGATGCTCAATTCACTGGATGACCCCTCGTCCATTGGTCCGGCAATGGCTGTTGCTCTGCTGACCACACTCTATGGCGCTTTCATCGCCCAGTTGATTGCCCTGCCGCTGGCGGACAAGCTTCAGCTCAAGGCAGAAGATGAAAGCCGCAACCAGGTTCTGATTATTACCTCTATCCGCAATATCATGCGTGGCGAAAACCCCCGGGTGATGACTGAACTGCTCTCCTCGTTTCTGACGCCGGATCAGCGCACAGGGCTCACGCCAGAGCGGGAGGCTTGAAGTTTTGCCGCAGATCCGGAAAAACAGTAAACCCAGGCCGAAAAACCAGACACCTGCATGGATCGTTACCTTTGCTGATCTTGCCACGCTGCTGTTGACGTTTTTTATTCTGCTACTGTCTTTTGCGGAAATGGATATTGAAAAGTACAAGGCGATGGCCAATTCCATGTCTGTTGCGTTCGGTTCTGCCAATGTTCTGGATGATGATATCGGCGGGTCGCCGATAACCCTGGTGGAGTCAGATACCGTCTCACTGCCAGAGCCCACAGAAACACAATCGCCGGACCCGGAATTCATTGATGAGCGGGCGCCAGAATCCGCAGCTACTGTTATTTCCGGCGGGGTTTTAGATCTGGCCAGCAGAATGATTGGTGAACTGGAAAGCGAAGTGGCGTCCGGGGCATTGAGTGTGAATTATGATAAAAACAAAGTGGTTATCCGGTTCTCGGAGGAGGCTACTTTCCGCTCCGGAGAGGCGGCTATCAAGCCCGAGATGATCCCCATCATAGAGCGGGTGGTTGGCGTGCTGGCAGGTTGTACCGGAGATGTTCTGGTTTCCGGTTACACTGATGACCGCCCTATCTCCAGTAGCCGCTACCGCTCAAACTGGGATCTTTCCGCTGCTCGTGCAGTATCCGTAGTGCATGAGCTTGTCATGAGTCAGCAGGTACCTGCTGATCGCGTAGTCGCCGCTGGCCGTGCGGAAACCAACCCTCTTGCTCCTAACGATACGGCAGAAAACCGTGCTTTGAACCGCAGGGTAGAAATTGCGATTCGTGACCCTAAATGTGATGAATCCATTTCAACCAGCGACCTGCCGATAGAAATCCTGCCCTGAGCGCGAATAAACAAATAGTGAGAGAGTGAATATGAGTGGACCAGACAAACCTAAAGTTATTGGTGAAGAGTGGAGCGATGAGCGTGTAAAGAGCTTTCTGGATGCCGGAAGCGCTGACGGGGGGGAGTTCTCAGACTACACCTCATTGCTGAAGGCGTACCAGGCAATGAGAGCGGAAGATTTCGAGCGGTTTACAGGCTTTTTTGTGGCAGCCGGCCGCAACCTGAATGCCGTTAATGAGAATGGCGAAAACCTGCTTGATCTTGTCTCACAGCACCGTAAGGGCAAAGACTATGCTCGCGCGCTGGAAGCGGCGGGTGCGAAAAGAAGTGCTGCAGCCGGGAGCTGATTCCCGGTTACAGCACTTCTCAGACAAGAGCGAAGAGAGTTACTCGACGTCTACCTGAATGGCTTTAGGCTCCTTCGGTTCCGCCTTCTGCAGAGTCAGAGTCAATAAACCATCCTTGAAACTGGCTTTCACACTGTTTTCGTCAACATTGTCCGGCAGTGTGAAGCGCCGCATGAAGCTGCCATAGTAGCGTTCAATCCGGTGCAGCTTTTTGTCCCGGGATTCCTCTTCGTGCTTGCGTTCACCCTCAATGGAGAGCACGCCGTCTTGCACGGTTACCTTCACGTCTTTTTTGTCCATACCTGGCAGCTCCGCCTCAATGGTGAAGGCCTGGTCCGTTTCCTTGATGTCGACGGCCGGAGCCCAGTCACTGCGACTGAAAAGGTCTTTGCTGTCGCCGCCGGTGCGTGATGTGCCAAGTATCCGATTATAACGACCCATCAAGTCTTCGAGCTCATTGATGGGGTTCCAGCGGGTAAGATTGTTCATAGGTACTACCCCCTTTATCTATACAAACGAATTTGAACAGAATCAGCGCTGTTTCCGGAACTGCTCCGAGCCCTGGTCAGTCGGTCGGGTGTCCGTGAACATCCGCTATTACCGAATGTATGAACATCGAATAATTTTTCAAGCCTTGGCGTTTGCGGTTTGTACTAACCTGCTTCAGCCAGGTATTCGTCCTTTAGTTTCACGTAGTTGGCCGCTGTGTACGTGAAAAATGAACGCTCATTATCAGTCAATGGCCGAGCCTTTTTGCATGGCGAGCCGACGTATAGATGCCCGGACTCCAGGGTTTTTCCTGGTGGTACCAGACAACCTGCCGCAACGATCACCTCATCCTCCACCACGGCGCCGTCCATAATGATACAGCCCATACCCACCAGCACACGGCTACCAATAGTGCAGCCATGCAGTAGCGCTTTGTGCCCTACGGTGACATCGTCTCCGAGAGTGAGAGGGTGACCGCCGGGGTTAAAATCACTGGCGTGGGTAATATGAAGTACGGAGCCGTCCTGGATGCTGCAACGGTTGCCGATACGGATCCTGTGCATATCGCCCCGCACCACAGTCATCGGCCAGATGGAGCAATCGTCACCGGTTTTAACATCACCGATCACCACCGCACTGGCATCCACCAGTGTGCGCTTACCGAAATCTGGCGTGGTACCCTTGTGAGAACGTACATTCGTCATTACATATACTCGATAGATGAAATTATTCCCCGGATCTTGGGCGTCCGGAGGAAGGGGCTTTCCAAAACACGCCGTAAATACGTCCATGTAGGCTCGGCTCCGCCATCCATGGCTCCGCACGGTTTTGGAAAGCCCCTTCCTCCGGACTCCATTCCCGGGAGCCGACAGTCCAGCGTCTATAGTGTCACGCTACTTTACCAACTCATTGCTGAGAAGGGGATCCATGAATAACCCGTTACTGACTGATGATTTGCTGCCAAAGTTCGACCATGTTCGCACTGAGCACATGGAAACGGCTATTGACCAGATTCTCAGCGAAAACCGCGTGAAAATCGCCAGTCTGGCCCAGAATGAAGACCCTGACTGGGACACCCTTGTTCAGCCTATGCAGTCACTCGAAAACAGGCTGAGCAACGCCTGGTCTGTCATCTCGCACCTCAACAGCGTGATGAACAACGACGACCTGCGCAAAGTCTACAAAAACTGCCTGGAAAAGCTCACCGAATACAGCACTGAAATCAGCCAGAACACCGCCCTGTGCGATGCCTATAAAAAGCTCGCAGCCAGAGATGATTTCAGCGATCTGAGTGAAGCCCAGCGCAAAGCTGTGGACAACACCCTGCGCGACTTCCACCTGGGTGGCGTCGACCTGCCCGATGACCAGAAAAAGCAGTATGCAGCTCTTTCCCGCGAGCTATCGGAACTCACCAACCGCTTCAGTGACAATGTTCTGGACGCCACTCAGAACTGGTTTAAACACATCACAAATGTGGAAGAACTGGCAGGCATTCCGGAATCCGCGCTTGAAGGCGCGAAACAGGCCGCTGGCCAGAAAGAGCTGGACGGTTACGTGATCACCCTGGACTTCCCCAGCTTCTTCCCGGTTATGACCTATTGTGATAACCGCGAACTACGCCGCGAAGTTTACGAAGCATTTGTTACCCGCGCCTCTGATGTGGGGCCAGATGCCGGAACCTGGGACAATACCCAGGTCATGGCCGAAATCCTCAAGCGCCGCCATGCTCTGGCCAGACTGCTCGGCTTCAACAACTACGCCGAACGCTCGCTGGCCAAAAAAATGGCCCGGGATACCGATGAGGTTTTGGGCTTTCTCAACGAACTGGCGGACAAATCCAGGCCAGTTGCAGAGAAAGACTATGCAGAGCTGAAAGCCTTTGCCAAAGACGAGCATGGCCTGGATGACCTTAAGGCATGGGATGTAGGCTATTACAGCGAAAAGCTTCGCCAGCAACGCTACGACATTTCCCCTGAAACCCTGCGCCCCTGGTTCCCGGTGGATAAAGTGGTGCCTGGTTTGTTCCGGGTTGCGGAGAAACTGTTCGACATACAGATAGAAGCCAGGCCAGAGGTAGAAACCTGGCACGAAGATGCCAAAGCCTACTGCATCAGTCGTAACGGCGAGCCCATCGCCTGGTTCTATCTCGATCTGTTTGCTCGCCAGGGCAAGCGCGGCGGTGCCTGGATGGCCGATTGCCGGGTACGCTGGCGTAACCAGCGTGGCATGTTGCAACTGCCAGTGGCTTTCCTTACCTGCAACTTCACGCCACCAGTGAACGGCAAGCCGTCGTTGCTCACCCACGACGAAGTAACCACCCTGTTCCACGAATTCGGCCACGGGCTGCACCACATGCTCACTCAGGTAGAAGTCATGGATGTGTCTGGCATCAACGGCGTGGCCTGGGATGCGGTAGAACTACCCAGCCAGTTTCTGGAAAACTGGTGCTGGAACGCAGATTCCCTGGCACTGATTGCCAGCCACCACGAAACCGGAGAGCCTTTACCGGAAGATCTGTTGCAGAAACTGCTGGCAGCGAAAAACTTCCAGTCTGGCATGGCCATGGTGCGGCAGCTCGAATTCTCCCTGTTCGATTTTCGCATGCATGCGGAATTCACCGACGAGGCTCCCACTAATCCACTGGAAGTGCACCGCAAAGTGCGTGAATCCATTGCAGTTGTGGAAGCTCCGGAATTTAACCGCTTCCCGAACGCATTCTCACACATCTTCGCGGGTGGCTATGCTGCGGGCTATTACAGCTACAAGTGGGCGGAAGTTCTGGCCGCAGACGCCTTCTCGCTGTTTGAGGAAAACGGCATCTTCGACCCTGAGACCGGAAAGGCGTTTCTGGAGAACATTCTGGAAAAAGGCGGGTCGCAGGAACCTATGGAGTTATTCAAGGCATTCCGTGGCCGTGAGCCGCAGGTAGATGCTCTGCTGAAGCAGACCGGCATCACGAACGAAGCCGCCTGATCCCATCTTCTCCGGTAGTCGATATGGCTGCCGGAGACTTTTATCTGGAGTTACTTTATGGCGAGTCCTAAACGTTTTATAGCCGGTGCGGTTTGTCCCCGCTGTGCGGAGATGGACAAGATCAAGATGTTTACCGACGATGACGGTGAGCAGATTCGTGAGTGTGTGGCTTGTGGTTTTACCGATGCGGTATCGGATGCCGAAAAGCCTGCAGAGCCTGAGTTGGAGACCCGGGTTAACCAGCGCGACAATGAGGATGATCATACGGTTAAGCAGGTTGTTTTTTTTAAGGCTGGGTCTTCTGAGGACTAAGAACTTTTAAGACCGAAGCCTGTGATTTGAGGGGAGTACGAGGTCGCGACGATATATTTTTCTGCCCACACCCTCTTGTTCTCACTGCATGGGTAACTCGTTTAAAAGATCAGGAAGTTCGGTTCAGTACGGCTTGGTTCCAAGTTTTCAGAGTCAGCTGCTGACCGCCAATACAGTGATTCAGAGAACACTCGTCCTCCCCGTCTTTCCCCTACGATATCTGTATTGTTTAACGCGAGGGTGCGGGGGTACTTTCTGGCGGAAAAAAGATGTTTGAGCGCAGCGAGTTGCTTTTTTCCAGAAGAAAGTACCCCCGTGGCTTCGCATCCCCTAAACCTGCAGGCTACGAAACGAAGGCAAACTCCAAACTTAAAGAACCATAGCCGCCAACCACCCAAACCCGAGCAGCGGCAGGTTGTAGTGCAGGAACGTGGGCACTACGGAATCCCAGATGTGGTTGTGCTGGCCGTCTACGTTCAGGCCGGCGGTGGGCCCCAGTGTGGAATCGGAAGCAGGAGAACCGGCATCACCCAGAGCGCCGGCAGTGCCCACCAGAGCAACGATGGCAAGGGAGCTGAAGCCCATTTCCAGTGCCAGGGGCACGTACAGGGCAGCGATGATGGGGATTGTCGAGAAGGATGAGCCAATGCCCAGTGTGATCATCAGGCCCACAGCAAGCATCAGCAGCGCCGCCAGAGGTTTGTTACTGCCTATCATGTCAACGGAGCTTTGAACCAGAGTTGCGATTTCACCGGTTTCCCGCATGACTTCCGCAAAACCTGAAGCGGCAATCATGATGAAGCCGATCATCGCCAGCATTTTCATGCCTTCTGTAAACAGGTCGTCAGCCTCTTTCCATTTCACCACGCCAGAAAGATTGAACAGCAGGAAGCCTGCCAGAGCACCGAGGATCATTGAGCCGAGCCAGAGCTGCACCACGAAGGCGACGACGATGGCGGCAAGAGCCATAACCAGGGTGCGGGGGCTGTAAGACACATTTACGCGTTCGGTGCGGGTAATGGCGTCCAGGTCATATTCACGTTCACCCCGGTAAGTGAAGAATACAGCGACCAGCAATCCACAAAGCATTCCCAGAGCGGGCAGAGCCATGGCGTGCATTACGCTGAGACCCTCGATATCACCACCGTTGGCACTGATTTTGGCCATCAGGATTTCGTTCAGGTAAATGCCGCCGAAGCCAATGGGCAGGAACATGTAAGGAGTGATCAGCCCGAAAGTGAGCGCGCAGGCTACAAGCCGGCGGTCCATTTTCAGTTTGGCCATCACATACAGCATGGGCGGAACTACCAGTGGGATAAACGCAATGTGAATAGGCAGAATGTTCTGCGACGACAGGGCGATCAGCACCAGCACACCGATGATCATGTAACGTACGTTTTTCGCCGCAGCACTGTTTTCCTGTTGCCCAACCATGGCGAGCGTCTTGTCTGCCAGTGCGTGGGCCAGCCCGGACTTTCCGATAGCGACAGCGAAGGCACCGAGAGTCGCATAGGACAGGGCCACGGTGGCACCGCCGCCAAGACCGTTATTGAAGGCTGCAATGGTGTCCTCCAGGGACATTCCGGCAATCAGGCCGCCGGAGACGGCACCTACGATAAGGGCAACAACAACGTGGATGCGGGCCAGGCTCAGAACGAGCATGATCAGCACCGCTGCAACAACGGCATTCATGGAAAACTCCGGGCAGAACGGGTTAGGTTATTCTGCCTTCTTGCGAAGGCAGGGATGTTGAACGGGCGGTAATTTGCAGTAATTGGGCGGTTTAGTCAAAGGGCATGTGCGATGCTCAGACTTTATCAATCCGTGCAAAACGGGGAACCTGTTCCCCGGCAACGTTTACGGTTTCCCGGAACATGTTAAGAGGGCGTACCCAAAGGCTGTTGTCACCATACAGGCAGCGATAGACCACGAGTTTTTCTTCGGTTTCGCTGTGGCGGGCAATATCGATTACTTCGTAATCTCTGCCTTTGTAGTGCCTGTAACGGCCTGGGCGGATATCGGTTCTGTGTTCGGTCATAGGGAGTCTCTGCGTGTCTATGGTGTTACCTGGAGGACTCTGTCGTCGTATCAGGCCAGTCCAGAGCCCAGGGAAAGGCGGATGTGATTACGGATCAGGAGGTTTTCCCAGTAGTGGCGCATCCAGTTCCAGGCGTCGTTGTTTACCTGCTTTACGAATGGGTCCAGGTTGAGTTCGTAGTAGTCGGGCGTACCGGCAATCTGCAGCACAGTTACGGTGATTGAGTCATCCAGTTCGTTGGCAAAGGGTTCACCAATCAGCTCGTGAACCAGCAGGTTGGCTCGCGTTGCTTCTATATCGACGAGCCCTCCGGTTCTGATGGAGTGATTGTTTTCGTGCATGTCTTCCATCAGGCGGTGGCAGAGGTAAGCCTGGATCAGCAGTCCATCCAGTCCCACATAACGAGCCAGCAATGCAGAGGGTTTGGTGAAATAGCCAATTGCCGCTTTCACAAACGGATCAAACAGCTTTGCAGTGCCCGCCTCACGGGCGCATGCGTCCACGCACTCAATGAGTCTTGGTGCCATTTCGATGTATTCGATGGCGAACTGGAACAGACAGTTGGCAGGCTTGTATCCCTCTATGGTGACAGCAGAAGGCAGTGCAGCGGCCTTCTCATGCAGCTGACGCAGAAAAGCTCCCGAGCGGGCCTCTTTGCGCCGCGCGTGATCAATGATCTCCAGGACTGCCTGTGGAGTCATCTGAGAGCATGCCGTTGTCTGAATAAGTTGAGGTCGCAAGGCGCCTCCTGTAACGGGCAATGAATTACCGGGCGAGCCAGACTGCGGCTGATAACTGCCGCGAAGCGCGCGTTGTTTCTGACTAGTGTAGACGAGATTTCGTGAGCTGCGATTTCCAGGTTGTCAGACATTGTTAATGTCTGCGCCGGGATCAGCGGCTACTGAACCATCGATCATTGCGGGTGTGCGACCAGCACAGCCACCCCATACTTGCCGCGCGGGCGAGCATCAGGCAGATGAGAGAAAACCAGAGCCCGTGATTGCCCCAGCCTGTTGTCAGCCACCATACGGGTGCGAAAACGCCGAGCGCAGAGAATAGCATGGTGTTCTGCATATCGCGGGTGCGAGTCGCGCCAATAAACACTCCATCGAACAGAAACCCCCAGACTGAGGCAATGGGGAGTAGCCAGAGCCAGGGCAGATATTGCCAGGCGGCGATGCGCACGCCTTCAATACCGGTCAGCAGGGATATCATGCTGCGTCCACCAAGAACGAACACAAGGGTCAGCAGCAGAGAGCCCCAGAGTGACCAGCGCAGCGCACAGCGGAATACTACAAAGAATCTACGCCGGCTGTTTCTGCCTACAGATTCGCCAATCAAGGCTTCGGCGGCGTTGGCAAAGCCGTCCAGAGCGTTGGAAATCAGGAGCAGGAAGGTAATCAGCACTGCATTGGCTGCCAGTATGGTGTCACCCTGACGAGCACCCTGAGCCGTGAAAAAGGCCAGTACGAGCAACAGAGCGATGGTGCGAACCATGATGTAGCGATTTACCTGGAGGATTGCCAGATAGTCCGCAAGCTTCCCGAACAATTCCCTGGTGAGCCGTTGTCCATCGGGCATCCGGCGCAACACAATGGCGAACCCGATGATTGCAGCACCATACTCTGCAATCACTGTGGCGATGGCTACTCCCCGGCTGTTCCAGCCCATAACCGTCACAAAAAGTATATCCAGTACGATATTCAGGCCATTGGCGACAATGAGCATGATCATCGGGCCGCGCGCGAACTGGGTGCCGATCAGCCAGCCCACCAGAGTGTACTGACAAAGCACTGCCGGAGCGCTCCAGATTCTTATGGCTGCATACTCAGCGGCAAGCTCGGCAACGTGCGGGCTCGGGTTCATCAGCGCCAGTCCGGTTTCAATCATTGGCTGGTGACAAAGAATGAGTAGCAGGCCGATACCGACTGCCAGCATCACCGAACGCAGCAGCAAAGCAACCTGACTGAAGCTGTCGCGCTTACCCCATGCCTGGGCTGCAAGCCCCGTTGTGCCCATGCGCATGAAACCGAATGTCCAGTACAGGATGCTGAACAGGTTGGCACCAACAGCCACCGCGCCAAGGTATTCCGGGCTTTGCAGATGTCCAAGTACCGCCGTATCCACCAGCCCCAGTAATGGAACTGTGAGGTTGGTGAGCATAAGAGGCCATGCGAGGGCCCACAAGCGCCGGTCTGTTACTGACAACCTGAATGTCATATTCGATCTGCTTCTTAAAAGTGCTGAGTTAGTGGTTTTAGGTTTAGCCGATTTTTTAGTGTTTTTTTGATCTGTGTCTATACTCGTTTTTGAGGTATCTATAAGCAGGCTTTCACTCTGATGTTACCGGTGAATGCGAGAGCACCGGGGAAAAATCAGAGGGATAACGCAAAATCCGACAAGAATAATACTCTGTGGAGACACAGTATGCGTGTGCACGCTCAGCGGGCAGGTGCCCTGTTCGGTGGTCTGTCGTTCCCCGCGCTGTCACTGGCGGACTGGACGGTAAACATGACCCCGGGGGTAACCGGTACCAGTAACGATATTTTTGACCTTCATATGACCATTTTCTGGATCTGCGTCGCCATTGGCGTTGTGGTATTCGGGATCATGTTCTGGTCTATCTTCGCCCACCGCAAGTCCCAGGGCGCAAAACCTGCAAATTTTCATGAGAATACACTGGTTGAGATCCTGTGGACCCTCATACCGCTTGTGATTCTCGTCATTATGGCGATTCCAGCCACTGCAACCCTGATAGATATGTACGACACCACTGAGTCAGATATAGACATCAAGGTGACGGGGTATCAGTGGAAATGGCAGTACGAATATATAAATGAAGATTTTGGTTACTTTTCCAACCTTGCAACACCGTCAGACCAGATCAGTAACAGGCAGGCCAAGGGTGAAAACTACCTGCTGGAGGTGGATAACCCTATGGTTATTCCTGTGGGTAAAAAGATCCGTTTCCTGCTGACGGCAAACGACGTAATACATTCCTGGTGGGTGCCGGACTTTGGCGTCAAGAAGGATGCTATCCCTGGTTTTATCAATGAAGCCTGGACCCGTGTGGACAAGCCGGGCACTTACCGAGGCCAGTGTACCGAGCTATGTGGCAAAGACCATGGGTTTATGCCCGTGGTGGTGAAAGCTGTGTCAGAAGAAGATTACAACATCTGGGTTAACCAACAGATTGCCATGGCAGAGAAAGAGCGTGAGCTGACCCAGAAAGACTGGACCATGGAAGAACTGCTGGAACGAGGTGAGAAAGCTTACGCGACCGCCTGCGCGGCCTGTCACCAGGCTGATGGCAGCGGTGTGCCGCCGGCCTTCCCTGCACTCAGGGGCAGCGCTATTGCGACCGGAGATATAGCCGATCACATCAATATCGTGGTGAACGGCAAACCGGGCACGGCTATGCAGGCCTTCGGTGGCCAGCTGAATGAAGCAGATCTTGCAGCCATCATTACCTACGAGCGTAACGCCTGGGGTAACAAGGTTGGCGACATGGTCACGCCGAAAGAAATCTTCGATTACAAGAACTCACAGTAATCAACGCCGGATAACAGCTATCACCAGCCACAATAATTGGCGGTAACGGGGGTTTTAATGAGTGCGGTTGCAGATACCCACGCCCAGGAACATCATCATGGCCCGGCTAGCGGCATCAGTCGCTGGCTGCTGACCACTAATCACAAAGATATCGGGACCATGTACCTGATATTCAGCTTTACCATGTTCCTTCTGGGGGGAACCATGGCAATGGTTATACGGGCTGAACTGTTCCAGCCGGGCTTGCAGATTGTCCAGCCGGAATTCTTCAACCAGATGACCACCATGCATGGTCTGATCATGGTATTTGGTGCTGTTATGCCTGCATTTGTAGGGCTGGCAAACTGGATGGTGCCGCTGATGATCGGCGCGCCGGACATGGCCCTGCCGCGGATGAACAACTGGAGTTTCTGGCTGCTGCCCTGTGCATTCCTGATACTGGTTTCAACGCTGTTCATGGAAGGCGGTGCGCCTAACTTCGGCTGGACATTTTACGCGCCGCTTTCCACTACTTACGGGCCGCCGAGCACAACCTTCTTTATTTTCGCCATCCACATCATGGGTGTGTCGTCGATCATGGGGGCCATTAACGTTATCGCCACGATACTGAATATGCGAGCGCCCGGCATGACCATGATGAAAATGCCCATGTTTGTGTGGACCTGGCTGATTACTGCGTTTTTGCTTATTGCGGTAATGCCGGTGCTGGCAGGTGTAGTCACCATGATGCTGATGGACATCAACTTTGGAACCAGCTTCTTCAATGCCGCCGGTGGTGGTGACCCGGTTCTGTTCCAGCATGTGTTCTGGTTCTTCGGGCATCCGGAGGTTTACATCATGATTCTGCCGGCGTTTGGTGCGGTATCGCATATTATCCCGGCGTTTTCGCGTAAGCGGCTGTTTGGTTATGCCTCGATGGTGTACGCGGTGGGCGCGATTGCACTGCTTTCGTTCCTGGTATGGGCGCACCATATGTTTACCGTAGGTGTTCCCGTCGCCGGGCAGCTGTTCTTTATGTACGCCACCCTGCTGATTGCCGTCCCGACAGGGGTGAAGGTGTTTAACTGGGTTGCCACTATGTTCCGGGGCTCTCTTACCTTTGAGGCTCCCATGTTGTTTGCCGTCGCTTTTGTCATCCTGTTTACGATCGGTGGTTTCTCCGGCCTGATGCTGGCGATTGCCCCGGCAGACTTCCAGTACCACGACACCTATTTTGTGGTTGCCCACTTCCATTACGTTCTGGTTCCTGGCGCCATATTTGGCATCTTCGCTTCGGCATACTTCTGGCTGCCCAAGTGGACCGGTCATATGTATGACGAAACCCTGGCCAAAACCCATTTCTGGTTGTCGTTTATCGGGATGAACCTGGCCTTTTTCCCGATGCACTTTCTGGGTCTTGCCGGCATGCCCCGCCGGATTCCTGACTACGCTCTGCAGTTTGCTGATTTCAATATGGTGTCGAGTATCGGGGCCTTCATGTTTGGCTCGACCCAGCTATTGTTCCTTCTGATCGTAGTGAAGTGTGTGAAAGGCGGGGAGAAAGCGCCTGCCAAGCCATGGGAAGGTGCAGAGGGGCTGGAATGGACAGTTCCTTCTCCAGCGCCTTATCACACCTTTTCCACTCCACCTGTTGTGAAGTAGGAGGCAGGACTCAATGGCCGAGCAGCCGGTAGATACGCCTACTCCCCAGCGCACCAATGCGCGGGTTGTCGGCTGGTGTCTCGCCAGCGTGGCCGGCATGTTTGCCTTCGGTTTTGCGATGGTGCCTTTGTACGATGTTTTTTGTGACATCACCGGCATCAATGGCAAAACCAGTGGCCGGTACGAGTCCACCGAAGTTTCGGTTGCGGATATGAAACGCACCGTCAAAGTACAGTTTCTGGCCCAGAACGGGCCGGATATGCCTTGGGTTTTTCGTCCGGTATCCCGAAGTGTGGAAGTTCATCCAGGCGAGGCAATTACTGTAAGTTTTTATGCCGAGAATCCTACCGACAGGGATATGGTCGGGCAGGCGGTGCCCAGCCTGTCGCCATCTGAAGGGACTCTGTACTTCCATAAAACAGAGTGTTTCTGCTTTAACCAGCAACCGCTGGCAGCCGGCGAGAACACAGAAATGCCTCTGGTTTTCATCGTGGACCGGGACCTGCCCAGCCACATTACCAAGTTGACGCTGTCCTATACCCTTTATGACCAGGGTGAACCACAAACTGCGGTTTTTAAAACAACAACAATCGATAATGGATAAGCCATCGGAGACTGCTATGGCGGACTTTCAGACCTACTACGTTCCCGAACAGAGCAAATGGCCTATTGTTGCCACCGTCGGCCTTGGGGTGACCCTCTACGGTGCCGCCTCAATTATGGTCAGCAGCAACCATGGAGGCAGCACCAGCGGTGACTGGATGATTTTTGCGGTTGGCATGCTGATCATGATTTATATGCTGTTTGGCTGGTTTGGCAGCGTGATTAAAGAAAGCCGCTCCGGATTGTACAGCCCTCAGATGGATCGCTCATTCCGTTGGGGTATGAGCTGGTTCATTTTCTCGGAGATCATGTTTTTTGCGGCCTTTTTCGGAGCACTTTTCTATGCTCGTGTGTTTGTTGTGCCATGGCTCGGGGGGGAAGGTGACAGGGGTAGTTCCAACATGCTTTGGGAGGGGTTTGAGGCAACCTGGCCATTGATCAACAACCCGGACCCGGAAGCCTTCCCGGCACCGAAATCGGTCATCGGAGCCTGGGGCTTACCGCTGATAAACACCGTTCTGCTGGTCACTTCATCATTTACCGTGACGGTAGCGCATCACGCGCTCAAAGCCGGCAACCGAAAGAAAGTGAAAATCTGGTTGGGAGCGACCATTGTGCTGGCTCTCGCATTCCTGTTTTTACAGGCAGAAGAGTATGTGCATGCCTATCAGGACCTCAATCTGACGCTTCAGTCCGGTATATACGGCAGTACCTTTTTTATGCTCACCGGTTTTCATGGCGTTCATGTGATGCTGGGTACGCTGATGCTGATCATTATGCTGATACGCATTCACAAAGGGCATTTCTCCTCGGATAACCATTTCGGATTTGAGGCAACTTCCTGGTACTGGCACTTTGTGGATGTGGTCTGGCTGGGTTTGTTTGTGTTCGTGTATGTCATCTGAGGTGACCGGGAGCCCCTGTCAGGGAGTCGGGTGCAGTGTCAGGCTCCCTTGCCACAGTGACAGAAGAATTACCGCCAGCAAAAGTACGCTGAGCGTTACCCGGACAGCGAGGGAGTTCACTACACGGTTGGTTTTTCCGCCGTCTTTTATGAGAAAGAACAGACCGCTGAAAAGGCTGACGATAACGGCGAGCATGAGGAAAATGATGAGGGCTTTGAGCATAAAGAATCTCTCTGGTTTTTATTCTGACTGCTGCCAGATTCACTATAGCAGACCATGACGACGGCAAAGAAAAACCCTCGGGAATGGCACCTTGACTGGCGTTTGATGATTTTTACTGGCGCTTTCCTGCCACTTTTGGTGAGCCTGGGAATCTGGCAACTGAATCGGGCGGAAGAAAAACAGGCAATACTTGAACAGTGGCAGCAAGAGGCCCGGAATCTGGACTGGCCAGAGTTGGTAGGGAATGGCCTGGAAAATGGCAGGCCGGTGACGGTAACCGGGCTTTATGATGACCGAAGCTGGCTGCTGGATAACCGGACTCGAGATGGAATTGCGGGTTACGAGGTACTGACGGCGTTCCATCCGCTTCAGGGGCCACCGGTTCTGGTCAACAGGGGCTGGGTTGCTGCGCCGAGGACGAGAAATGAACTGCCCGATGTGACCCCTCCCGAGGGTGTGTTCAGCCTGACTGGACGGCTGGGTGAGTACCCGGAACCCCCGGTTTTATCGGGCAGGTCATTACCGGCAGATGGCTGGCCCCGGAGGGTGCAGATGCTTCCCGGACTGGTCGCAAGAGCTGAAGTCGCGAATCTGCCTGAGGCCATTATCCGGCTGCAGGACAATAAACAGCCCGGAGCTTACCGGGCTGACTGGGCGCCGGATCTGATGGGGCCGCAGACACATTACGGATATGCGACACAATGGTTTGCGCTTGCCATGGTGCTGACTATATTGAGTGTAGTAGCGAGTTATCGAAAGACAGGAGCCAATAATGACAATGACAATGGCTAACCGGATACCACAGCGGGAGGAGGCAGAAGGCCCGTCCCCGGAACAGATACGCAGAGGTCGTCGCACCGCGATTCTGTTGTTTTCCCTTGGCTTCGGGCCGATGATTCTGGCCACAGTGATGTTCTATACCGGCTGGTTGAATCCGGCGGGACACACCAACCAGGGCGTGCTGATCACTCCAGCGGTGCAGGTGGCGGATCTGGGTCTTGAGACGCTTTCGGGAGAGCCTCTCGACAGGCGCTTCAGTGCAGCCCGGACGGATCCCCAATGGTTGCTTGTAGTTGTGGCTGGCGAGTGTGACAACCGTTGTGAAGAGCTTCTCTATCTGTCGCGGCAAGCGAACATCGCACTGGGCAAAAATGCCAGCCGTGTATCCAGAGCTGCTGTTCTGGGCGGTATTACCGGCGATCTGGCCGCGCGCTGGCCCACGGAATACCGGTTAATGGAGCGTCTGGTACCTGCGCCGGGTACAACGCCGGCCTGGCCCGCAGGCATCAATCCGGAAAAAGAGCCGCGCATCATGCTGATTGATCCTTTCGGGAATGTGATGATGCACTATGGCCCGGAAAATTCTGGCAAGGACATGCTCAAAGATCTGAAACACCTGCTCAAATTATCACAGGTGGGCTGAAATTCAGCCTGGAGGAGTGACCTTGCATCATTCGCCCGCCACTGCACACCCGGCCAAAGCCATGGTTAACTGGGCAACATTCGCGGTGCTTCTTGCCATTGTGGTGATCATGCTGGGAGCATGGACCCGCCTGGTTCATGCTGGCCTGGGTTGCCCCGACTGGCCGGGTTGTTACGGATTTATCACCGTGCCCCAGAGCGAGGCGAGCATTGCGATCGCCAATGCCCGCTTTCCGGATACCCCGGTGGATGTGGCCAAGGGCTGGCCGGAAATGATCCACCGCTACGCAGCCGGTACGCTGGGGCTGGTGGTGTTCGGCCTGGCTGCCTGCGCGGTACGTCAGCGCCGAAGCGGCGTGCCTTTCAGACTACCCCTGTTCATCGCCGCGTTCATTCTGCTGCAGGGGGCTTTCGGTATGTGGACGGTCACTCTGAAGCTCTGGCCGCAGGTTGTTGCTCTTCACCTGTTGGGTGGTTTTACAACACTGAGCCTGCTCACTTTGCTGGTTCTTCGTCTTCGGAAGTTTGCGGCTCGCCAGGCAGCGGCTATCCCTGAAACATATGCCTCTGCAATCAGGCCCGCACCGGCTTGCGGTCTGGCGGGTTTTCGCCCATGGCTTTTCGGGGGGCTGTTTCTGGTCATTATGCAGATAGCACTTGGAGCCTGGACAGCAGCGAATTACGCGGCCGTCGCCTGTACCGATCTGCCAACCTGTCAGGGCCAGTGGTGGCCAGAAGGTATGGATTTTCAACATGGTTTTGATATTACCCAGCATGTCGGCCCTAACTATCTTGGAGGGCAGCTCAACGCGGATGGGCGGGTAGCGATTCACGTAACCCACAGGGCAGGTGCTTTGGTGGTTCTGGCGTATTTTACCGTTCTGCTGGTTTTGCTCTGGCGCAGGGCCTCCAGCCGGGGTCTGCGCGGCTCTGTTCTGCTGGTTACAGCTGCCCTGGCCGCCCAGATCAGTCTCGGGCTTGCCAACGTTCTGTTTTATATTCCTCTTCCGGTTGCTGTTGCCCATAACGCTATGGGCGCAGGGCTGCTGCTGTCGGTCATTTACCTGACCTGGCGGCACTATCAGTTGATGCAGTTGTCACCACAGCCAAAGATTGAAACAGCAATACATACAACAACAATGAATCAGGAGATTACGGCATGAGTGAGCATGTAGACGTACTGCCGGCCCAAGGGGTTGCCATTGAGTCCACCCGCTCGATTTCCTGGCGGGATTACCTGGAACTGACCAAGCCCCGGGTTGTGGCGCTGATGATCCTGACATCGGTAATCGGTATGTTGCTGGCGACTTCCGGATTGCCGAGCTGGACCGTACTGATATACGGCAACCTGGGTATTGCTCTGCTTGCAGGTGCTGCAGCCGTGGTTAATCACGTGGTTGATCAGAAAATTGATACGGTTATGGCCCGTACCCGCAAACGTCCGGTTGCCACGGGCAGGATTTCCCCGGTAGAAGCAATCGTATTTGCAGCGTTACTGGCCTGTGTTGGTATGGTTGTGTTGATGTGGCAGGTAAATCACCTGACGGCCTGGCTCACCCTTGCTTCTCTGGTAGGGTATGCCGGTGTTTACACGTTGTTTCTTAAACGCGCGACTCCCCAGAACATCACTATCGGTGGTCTCGCAGGGGCTATGCCACCCCTGCTTGGCTGGACGGCAGTTACCGGCCAGGTAGATGGCCATGCACTGCTTCTGGTTCTGATCATCTTCGCCTGGACCCCACCCCACTTCTGGGCGCTGGCCATTCACCGCAAAGAGGAATATGCGAAGGCCGGTATCCCCATGCTGCCCGTCACCCACGGTAATAAATACACTGAACTGCATATCCTGCTTTATACGCTCATGTTGCTGGCTGTCAGCCTGCTACCATTTGTCACAGGTATGTCCGGCTGGATTTACCTGGCCGGGGCCCTCGTATTAGGCTTACGCTTTCTGCACTATGCTGTGCGCTTGATTAAGGGTGATGACCGGCGAGTTGCACTGAACACCTTCAAATACTCCATCACTTACCTGATGGCTTTGTTTGTGGTACTTCTTGTGGATCACTTTGTGTTTTTCTGACTTGGTGCACACGCGCCAGCAGGAGGGGGGGAGCCTTTTCCGCCGGGAAAAAATGTCTGAGCGCAGCGAGTTGTTTTTCCCAGAGGAAAAGGCTCCCCTCCTCCTGCTGTCATTGCGTTACTGCTGAGTTGGCCAATTGGAGTAATGATGAATCGTTCAGTTCGGGTGACCTTGTTTGCACTTCTGCTACTGGTGGTGCTGATTTTTGGTGGGGTTGTAGGGCGGCAGGTGTTTCTGGCCGATGGTGGGGAACCCGCACCGGCGCCGGATCTGGCTGAAATGAACACTTATGTTTATGACCAGCCGCGGCCGCTGGCAGAATTTACACTTACCAATGAAAACGGAGAAACCGTAACCCGGGAGAACCTGAAGGGGCGGTGGACGTTTGCATTCGTGGGTTACACAAATTGCCCTGATATCTGCCCGGCGGCCATGGCGAATCTGCGCCGTACCGATAAACTGCTGTCAAATGAGTTGCCGCAGCCGGACTATCTTCTGGTCAGTGCAGATCCGGAGCACGACACGCCGGAGCAGCTAAAGGCCTACACAGGCTTTTTTGGTGAGAACTTTCATGGTTTAACCGGGGATCTGGAAACCTTGCGTGAGTTGGCGAAAAGCCTGAGTGCGGTTTTTGTGCATCGCGAGGTGGATGGGCAGTTGCTGGTCGACCACAGCGGGCATTTCGCGCTGGTGAACCCGGATGGTGAACTCGCTGCCGTTATTCAACCGCCCCATAACCCGGAGCAGCTGGCTGAGGCTTTCGAGCGCATCTATCTGTGGGCGAAAATCAATCATGACAAGGCCTCATCCTGAGGCCGCTGGACCGGTTATTCTGCCAAGGTCAGGCTGACACAACAGTGCGACTCGCATAAACTGCCCGGCTGAAAACAAACCCGCCGGAACAGACCTTATGCCGCAGCTGAATCACACCACCCCGAAAGAGCTCTTTGGCGTTCTGGCTGCTGGCGCCATTATGCTGATGGTTGTGCACGGGCTTGGTCGTTTTATCTACACCCCGCTGCTGCCTTATCTGGTGGATGATGCGCAGTTCTCTGCGCCAGAGGGCGCGGCGGTTGCTACCTGGAATTACTTTGGTTACCTGGTGGGCGCCATGCTGGCGATTCGCTGGCACAGGGTCAGCCAGATTCGCGTTCTGCTTCCCGCTTTTCTGGCTGTGCACGTTATAACCACAGTCTTCATAACCCAGACGGATAGTCTGATCGTTATCTCTGTCAGCCGCTGGCTGAACGGCGTCGCCAATGGTGTGATTTTCGTACAGGCTCCGGCGCTGATTCTTGAATGGCTGGTGTTACGCAATCGTGCCAGTATGAGTGGGCTTGTATACATAGGTGTGGGGTTGGGTCTGCTGGTTTCCAGCGGGCTGGTATCCGGCACTGCCGATTGGCTGGAAGGCGCTGAACGCTGGTGGCCAGCGGCTCTGATCTCCATCCCTTTGGCTCTGTGGGGTGCTTTCAGGCTATCGAGTCTGGAGCTGCAGGATCACCCAGCCGGCGGTGGCGGCAAAGCCGCAGTTACCACTCCACTCATCGACCGGGCCAGTATTCCGCTGTTCCTTTCCTATGCGGGGGCAGGGCTGGGCTATATTCTTCCTATGACTTTCCTGCCTCTGCTGGCGAACCTGGAGCTGGAAGCTGACCACTGGTTGCTCGACGGAACCTGGCTCATCGTCGCCCTGTGCACTATTCCGGCCGCCTGGGTGTGGAATAAACTCGGTGCAAAAATGGGCGATATACCTGCCCTCAAGCTGAATTTTCTGATTCAGCTGGCGGGGGTGCTGGGCGTCGTTCTCTGGCCGGGAGCTGTTGGCCTGGTACTATGTGCTGCACTGGTAGGCGGCACTTTCCTTGGTACTGTATTGCTGACGCAGCGTATCGGCCGTGCCTTGCACCCGCACCAGGGGCCGCGACTATCTGCCGCCATGGTGGCCCTCTACGGCTTCACCCAAATGGTTGGTCCATGGCTGACCAAACAATGGCTGGATGCCGGTGGCACCCTTGTTTCCGCTTTCGGAATTGGCGTTGGGGCACTGGCTTTTGGCCTGATCTTCGTCTTCTTCGTTCCCCGCCCTGAAGCCTGGCACGCAAGAACGATCCGTACCGACGGATAATACCCGGGCTCAACCATGTTAAGCTCATGAGCCAATATTCCGCGCCCAAAGTCAGAGCAAAAAAGTGCTCCCAATAGATCATATCCTCCCAGAGTTAAAACAAACCCTCGAGCAGACCACCACGGCGTTGCTGCAGGCACCTCCGGGTGCCGGTAAAACCACCCGCGTGCCTCTGGCCCTGCTGGATGCATCCTGGCTGCAGTGCCGGAAAATACTGATGCTGGAACCAAGGCGGCTGGCGGCCCGGTCAGCTGCAAGGTACATGGCCTCGCAACTGGGAGAGAAGCCCGGACAGACAGTAGGCTACCGGACGCGCCTGGATACCAGGATCTCCGGTACGACGCGCATAGAAGTTGTCACTGAAGGGATTCTTACCCGGCTGATCCAGAGCGACCCCATGCTGGAAGAGTACGCTGCAGTGCTGTTTGATGAATTTCATGAGCGCTCATTACAGGCCGATCTGGGGCTGGCTCTGGTGCGAGAGACTCAGGAAGCACTGCGGGAGGATCTGCGGGTACTGGTAATGTCCGCCACACTGGATACAGCCCCCATTGCCAGAATGCTGGGGGATGTACCTGTATTAAGTAGTGAGGGACGGGCTTTCCCGGTGGAGATATTTTACCGGCCTGCCCCGTCCACACAGCGCAATCCACGGCTGGTGGACCAGGTGGTTGCCGTGATTACAGAAGCATTGGCACAACAGCCAGGCTCGGTACTGGTGTTTCTTCCGGGAGCCGGGGAGATTCACAGGGTAGCTCAGGCTCTGGCCGGGCAGGTGGCCCGGAATGTTGTGGTGGCGCCTCTGTTTGGTAACCTTAATGCCGCTGAGCAGGATCAGGCTATAGCGCCGACAACACCCGGAATCCGCAAAGTGGTGCTGGCAACCGCGATTGCGGAAACCAGCCTGACTATCGAAGGCGTGCGGGTGGTAGTGGATAGCGGCCAGCAACGCCGGGCCGTGTTTAACCCAAACAGTGGGATGACACGGCTGATGACCGGGCGGGTTTCGAAGGCCTCGGCAGAGCAGCGTAAAGGCCGTGCAGGGCGAGTAGAACCGGGTGTCTGTTACCGCTTATGGAGTGAGTCGGAACAGTTCGGGCTGGCAGAATTTACGCCACCGGAGATTCGTGAGGCGGATCTGGCGTCTCTGGTACTTGAACTGGCGCAGTGGGGGGCCCGCTCACCGGACAAGATGGTGTGGATTGACCCACCACCACCGGCACATTGGCAGCAGGCAGTGGAGTTGCTGCAATGGCTGGATATGCTGGACAGTGATGGTGCAATCACGGGGCATGGAAAATCCGCAAGGGCATTAGGCATTCACCCCCGCCTGGCGCACATGGTGATACTGGGTCGGTCTCTGGGGCTTGGCAGGCTGGCGGCTGAGTTAGCCGCGTTGCTGGAAGACCGGGACCTGTTGGGCCCGGGAGCGGGTGCCGATATGCATGAGCGTATCCGCGTACTTCGTGGTGAGCGCGGCTCCCAGCGCATAGATGCGCGCCGGCTGCAGGCACTGAGCCAGCAGGCAAAGCGTCTGGCAGGCCCGGAAACAGGTGGAAAAAGTAAACCGGAAGAGATGCCGACGGACACTGAAGTCGGACGTTTGTTAGCACTCGCTTATCCTGACCGGATTGGCAAGCGGCGGCCGGGCGATACCCCAAGGTACCAGCTCAGCAATGGCAAAGGTGCTCTGTTGCGGGATGATGATGGCCTGGCACGGCATGAGTGGCTGGTGGCAGCGGACCTGGATGGCAAGGCAAAAGAGGCAACCATTTACCTGGCGGCACCGGTAGACCTGTCAGCCCTGGAAACCGATCTGGCAGCCCATATAAGTGAACAGGATGAGGCAGAATGGGATGATAAACGCGGCACGGTGGTTGCCCGCAGATCCCGGCGGCTGGGCTCACTTCTTCTTGCAGAGAAACCTCTGAATAAAGTCTCCCCCGGGTTGATTCAGAAGGGCTTGCTCGCGGCCATACGGCGTAAAGGGCTGGATAGCCTGCCCTGGACCCCTGGTGCCAGGCAGTGGCAGGCCCGGGTTGCATTGCTGGCTGAACACTTCCCCGGGCAATGGCCGGACGTCAGCGAACAGGCGCTGACAGAGGCACTGGAGCAATGGCTTGCGCCTTTCCTGACAGGCATCAACCGTTGGTCTGAACTGACCAGGCTGAACCTGCAGAACGCCCTGAACAGCTTGCTGGAGTATCCGCAGCAACAGAAACTGGCAGAACTTGCTCCGACTGCACTGACTATTCCCACCGGAAGCTCCGTCAACCTGGATTATACCGCTGAAAACGGCCCGGTTCTGGCGGCGAAATTACAGGCGTTGTTCGGCTGGACAAAAACGCCGGAGGTTGCGGGAGGCAAGGTTCCTGTGTTGATACATCTGCTCTCGCCCGCCCGGCGGCCATTGGCAGTTACAGCGGACCTTGCCAGTTTCTGGTCGAATGTTTATCCACAGGTGCGTAAAGACACCCGTGGACGTTATCCCAAACATCCCTGGCCGGAAGACCCGCTGACCGCAGTCGCTCAGCAGGGTCTGAAAAGAAAGTAACCCGGAGCTTACTTCACAATTTTCCGGCTATTGGTGAGGTATTGTTTACCAGCATTGCGAACAGTGTCTGTATCTGCGCGCTCAGATGCTTTGTGGACTTTCTCCAGGGTTTCCTCAAGTTCGTCGATTTCGTCATCCAGCTTTTGCAGGGCATTTTCCAGGGTGTAGGTGAGCTGGTGCACCTCGTTCATGGCTTCCGGAGTCAGGTCGCCGGCCAGCACTTTTTCCAGTTTTTTGTTGTACTGGGAAAAGTTGGTAACCGCCTGCTCAAGGGTATGCGACGGCTCTCCTTTGAAGTGGTCGGTGTTACTGGCAAATGCAGGTACTGCAACCAACAGGGAAGCTGCTACAGCAGTAAAGTGGCGAAGGTTTGTCATGGTATGGCTCCAGGGCAGATGAACTAATAATGTAATGCGAATTATTATCAATATGGTTTGTGTGTTCCATGACCGTAGTCAAGCCTGCTCATAAAAAGCTTGCGCGCAGATCAAAACTGCCTAAAATTTACTCACTTTTATCTGCGCGACCCTGCTCATGCACCTTGTATCGTTTAACGTTTTCCGCACCCTCGGTTTCCCCGACACGACCGTCGTCAAGCCGGAGCACTTCCTGAGCCATAAAGAATTGCTGCGCGATGCAGACTGGGTACTTTTCCCCGAATACTGGCAGCTCAATGCTCTGGTATATGGTTTGAAATGCCGGGTTTTTCCCAGCGTTGCAAGCTATCTCATTGGTCATGACAAGGTGGAAATGACCCGCGCTTTTGAGGCGGTAGCTCCGGAGCATATTCCCTGGACCATTATTGAAGGCAATGGTGCTCAGGAGCGGGAGCATATCTGGAGTGTTATGGCGTTGCCCTTTGTGGCGAAGCTGCCCAAGGCCAGCATGGGCGAAGGTGTCTGGCTGATTGAAACCCGTGATGACTGGCGCAGGTATTGCGAGCGTACCGATGTTCTTTACGTTCAGGAGTACCTGCCGCTGGATCGCGACGCGCGCATAGTGATAGTGGGCGACAAAGTCGTCACTGCATACTGGCGCACGCAGGCTGATCAGGGCTTCTACAACAATATCTCAAAGGGCGGGCAGATTGACAGCAGCCCGGTGCCTGCGGTGATGACTGACCTCGCCCTCAGGCTTGCACGGGAACTGGAAGTAGATCACGCCGGGTTTGATATTGCGCTGGTGGAAGGCTACCCATACGTGCTCGAGTTTAACCGCTTGTTCGGCAACCAGGGGCTGGGCCAGGGCAGCGACCTGAAGGACGCCATCCTGGAATATCTGCAGCAACAGAGTGAACCCAGGGATCCGGGTGGGTCCAATACCCCTGAGCCTCCCCACCCTCTGATAGCCGTCTGAAACCGGAGCTCTCCGGTTACAGATTCCTGTAGCGGTTGATATCGAAAATGCCTGCCTGCAGGGGCTGGTGCTCCCGCTGCCAGGCTGTGATGTCGTGAAGGATTTCCCAGAACTGCCGATGGGTGCGCCGCACACCCCATATGCCTACCAGTGCTTCGAAGGCTTTTTGCTCCTCTGCTTTCAGCCCTTTCATCCGGTCTTTGAACAGCCCAAGCTGTGATGCCGGGATGTCGAACATAAAGTTCGGGTAGCTGCCGATTATTCCCGGGTAAATGGTCAGCCTGTCGTTCTCTGGCTGGTAGCGCAGATCTTCTCCCAGCAGAAAGGCGACGCTGCTGTGGGCGCGGTCACGGATGACCGTATACACCGTACGTTCGCCTTCCTCGTTGTACACCCGCAGGAAAGTGACGTTGGGCAGGTAGCTGATCGCAGGCAGGAATTCGGCCCGGATTGCTGCCAGTTCGGAAAGTGCCTGATCCGCATTGCGAATCCATTCCGGTTCGTCTTTTCGGCCACAGTCACTGCCAGCGCAGCGATTGATGGGGTCGTCCCGCTCAGCGTTCAGATCACGAAAGTGCGTCAGCAGGCGCGCTCCCAGCTCTTCGTTAAATGCCGAAGTCGCATAGGACACCTGCGAAGGGGCTGTCTCGTCCATGCTGGCATAGCTGAAGTTCAGTTTCAGCTCGCCCGCGCCCTGATACCAGTTCTGTAGAACCCGGTTGCGCTCTCCGGATGGCACCAGACGCAGGTAGTCCTGTTCACCGCCGTTGCGGATCAGGTCAAAATAGAGGCGCGTCTGGGCCTGGTGAGCCACATTACCGAAAACATCAAAGTTCACCACCAGCTCGTAGTAGGTACGCTCGAAAAGTGGGTAGTCCATCCACCAGCTGGTCAGCGGAACCTGACCGATCAGGCCACGTTGTACAGAGGCGTTATCGTGATGGCGGAAGACGGTTAACAGTGCATTGGTATTGTTGCCATCCCCGTCCCAGATATGATCAAGCGATGCTCCCTCTGGATATGCCTCTGCGTAGACCTTGTTTCGCAGCTCACGGTATTGATTGCGCTTGCCTTTGTAATCGCTCCAGTTCTCGCCCAGATCCAGCAGGGCGCTGTCCTGCCCTGGCAGGGCCAGCAACGGATTCACCTTGCTGCGATATTCCGCATTGGTTACATACAGATCGTCTTCCGGGTCATGGTAGGTCACCCAGAAATGATCACGGATTACGTCGGTGGCAATCTGGCCCCGGCACACCGGCCCGCGAATGAAGGTGCGGGTAAAGTACTCGGCGTTGTCGAGCATGAACTGGTAGCGCGCTTTGGACGGAATATCAGCAAAGGTTACAAATGGATTAGCGCGGCTGGTCCGGCTGTAGTCCGGCATGGTTTCTACCTGCCAGTCACCGGTTTCAAACAATTCGCGGGTACGTTCAAGCTGTTTTTCCCCAAACGCGAAGGTGATGTGGCGCTTGTGCACGATGCTGCCCGCTACCGGGCGCAACCGGTAGTACACCCGGCTTTCCGGGTCGTCATTGGGGCGACGGGTTGCGATCATGACGATGGGCGTGCCTGGCTGGGTGCGTGAGCGCACGATTTCAAAGAAGCGGGTATTGGCTCCGTTTTCCTCGAAATACAGGTGGGCAAGGTAGAGGTGTTCATAGACCCAGCGGCTGACCAGCTGCTGGCGCAGGTCGCTTCGATTGAGCCAGGATTCCCAGTGTCCGATATGGTTTTGCTCTGCCTCGCTTACCAGGGTAACCAGCGGGCTGATGGCTCCGCCCTGGTTGAGCCAGCCGGTTAGCGTGGCGTATTCGTCGTCGGTCAGGCCGGTCATAGCCAGCGGCATACCCTCGTAGGGATGGTCTCCGGCATAGTCAGAGAAGTCGGCGTTGCTGACACACTGATTGGAACGGGAAAGCCCTAATTCGATGTCGTCTGGCAGCTTGCTGTTGGGAGCAAATTCATATTCCTTGCCCAGCCGGATCATGTTTTCAAAAAGGCTGCGGGTCTGGTCGCCCCGGGTGAGTACCGAGTAAAAGCCTTTGTCCCGCCACTGTTGTTCGGTTTGAGCATCGATACCCAGCCGGGTTGCCTGTTGGGTTTTCAGGCGTGCGCCATTGTACACGGCGTCTTTATGGGCACCGCGAATGAGACCGTCGGAGTACTCCATTTTGAGCTGACAGGGGGCGTCGAAGCAGCTGTGACATGCCAGACATTTGGTTTCCACAATGGGGCGAACGTCTTCGTTGAAGCTGACCGGTTGCTGGGTGGCGGTGGGAAGAGCCTGCTTGAACGTGGGCGGCGAGGTATTTTCGGCGCAGCCAGTCAGGAACAGCAGGGCGATAAGGGCTGCTGTGATGAATTGCGCCATTGGGGGCCTGTGATGGTTGTTTTATGTTGGTGGATTATAGAGGGTTTGGTTGAGGTTCGCTAAGGCTTGTTTTGGGGGGGAGCCGTAGATGGGGAGGGCGTCTGCGCCGGGAAAAAATGTCTGAGCAAAGCGAGTTGTTTTTCCCAGAGCAGACGCCCTCCCCACCTGCGGCCTTACAGCCATTTTGGTGATTTCTCAGGTGCTACAGATTATGGGTAGATGTGCTCATATCTGAGGGGTGAGAAAAGCCCGATTATCGCGATTATTGTCGGGGCC
Organism: Marinobacter sp. ANT_B65; assembly: GCF_002407605.1. NCBI lineage: Bacteria > Pseudomonadati > Pseudomonadota > Gammaproteobacteria > Pseudomonadales > Marinobacteraceae > Marinobacter > Marinobacter sp. ANT_B65. The sequence continues at coordinate 326,614 of NZ_NXGV01000002.1, forward strand.
ATTCTGGTTCCGGCGCCTGCGCTGTATTCCCTCAGGAGGGACACACCATCAATGACCGAGTCAGCCAACGCTAACATCGCTGATTACTATGCCGCTGAGACCTTTAACCGGATCAAGGCGTTTGCAGATACCAAAGAGACACCGTTTGTGGTGATTGATACCGCCACCATTGATCGTCAATACAATGAGCTTGTGGAAGGCTTTCCGTATGCCAGTGTTTATTACGCGGTGAAGGCCAATCCGGCTCCGCAGATTCTGACTATGCTGCGGGACAAGGGTGCGAACTTTGATATTGCCTCGGTGTATGAGCTGGAAAAGGTTATGGGGCTTGGGGTGACTGGCGACCGGATCAGCTATGGCAACACCATCAAGAAGGCCCGCGACATTCGCACCTTCTACGAGAAAGGTGTGCGTATGTTTGCCACGGATTCCGAGGCGGATCTGCGTACTCTTGCCAAAGCGGCTCCGGGTGCGAAGGTGTATGTGCGCATTCTGACCGACGGCACGCAAACAGCCGACTGGCCGCTTTCCCGCAAGTTTGGTTGTGAGAGTGATATGGCAATGGATCTGCTGATACTGGCCCGGGATCTGGGCCTGGTGCCCTATGGTGTCTCGTTCCACGTGGGTTCTCAGCAGCGGGAAATTGGTGCCTGGGACTCGGCGTTAAACAAGGTGAAGGTTATTTTCGAGCGCCTGAAAGAAGAAGACGGCATTGAACTGAAGATGATCAACATGGGCGGTGGCTTTCCCGCCAATTATATAAACCGGACCAATGAGTTGAGTGTATATGCGGCGGAGATTACCCGGTTCCTGAAAGAGGACTTTGGTGATGAATTGCCTGAGATCATTATTGAGCCAGGCCGGTCGCTGATTTCAAACGCAGGCGTGCTGGTGAGTGAAGTGGTATTGATTGCCCGTAAGTCCCGCACAGCTCTGCACCGCTGGGTATTTACCGATGTGGGTAAGTTCAATGGTTTGATTGAGACGCTGGATGAAGCGATCAAGTTCCCGATCTGGACGGATAAAAAAGGTGAAGGCGAAGACTGTGTCATTGCCGGGCCGACGTGTGACAGTGCGGACATCATGTACGAGCACCACAAGTATCCGTTACCACTGAATCTGGCTATTGGCGATCGTATGTACTGGCTTTCTACAGGGGCCTACACCACGACATACAGCGCAGTGGAGTTCAATGGGTTCCCCCCTTTAAAGGACTACTACATTTAAAGTCAGAAGGCTGGGGTGTGGGGGTGTCTTTTCCGTCGGGAAAAAATGTCTGAGCGCAGCGAGTTGTTTTTCCCAGAGGAAAAGACGCCCCCGCGCCCCGGCCCTGCACCGTCAATCATTGGCAGGGCTGCTTTACTGCCGTTGCAGGTTTAGTTTGATGGCTAACGGCAAGACGAGGATGCCGTAGGCAATCATTACGGCTATGGCATGTCTTATGTCGCCGGTCCAGTCAGAGAGCAAGCCGCCAAGCATGGGGATGACGAAAGCAATGGTATAGCCTACCAGGAAATTGCCGGCCGATAAGCGGCCGGTTTCGCTGGCGGGCACCAGCAGCGGTGGCAGTGCTACGGTCATAATCAGTAACACGCCGACGGTGAAGCTCATGAAGGTTGCACTGGCTATGGCCCACCATCCGGTAAATAGCAGTGCTCCCGAGGCTCCCAGCAGACCGCACGCCAGCATGGTCACCAATGGAGCTTTCCGGCCGACCCAGTGGCGGGCCATTTTCAGCATCAGCAGTGAGGCTATTACCTGGGCGAAGTTGAACCAGAACAGGGCTTCGGAGAGGTTTTCAAACTCCCCTCTTTGTTCCAGCAGCGCGCCCATATAAGCGTTTACGCCAAAAAACAGGGAGGCCGATGCGCCAAGCAACAAACCAAGCCTGAGTGTCAGGGGGTTTTTCCAGTCTGGTAACCAGGCGACTTTGTGGGCAGGGCGGGCCAGGTCACGTTTGGGAAGGAACAGGGCGGCGGTGATCAGCAATGCCGGTAATGACCAGGCCAGCATGGTTGCCCGCCAGCTGTTTTCCAGCAGGGGCATGAGAACTGGCAGGGTAATGCCCGCACCGATGAATTCGCCCATCAGCATGCCATTCATGTAGATAGCCGAGCCAAAGGCCAGGTGTTTGGGTTCCAGCCAGCGCGGCAGCAGTGCAGGCAGAGCGGGCTGCATCATGGCAATGCCAAGGCCCATAACGGTGCTGGTGAGCATCAGGGTGAGAGTGTCTGGCGCGAGCCCCCGGCCTGCGGAGCCGATGACCATGATGGCCATGGCGAGGGCCAGTGTGTTGCGCGGGCCTATGCGGGATATGGATAGCGAGCCGGGCATGGCGCCTATAGCAAGCATCAGAATGGGCAGTGTGGTCAGAGCGCCGGTCAGGGTCTGGGATAGTGCCAGTTCATCACCGATAAACGGTGCCAGCGGTGGCGCAACCAGAATGGGAATGCGCAGATAAACTCCGGCCAGCCAAAGTAACACCGCCACCGGCAGCAGGTTTGCTGCCGGTGGCGGTGTGGACGTTGCGGGATGTTCAGGTAAAGACAAGGCCGATCAGTCTTCGCTGGTATCCGGAAGGTAGGCGCCGTCTTCGTCGTGTACTTCCTGCCCGGTGACGGGTGGGTTGAACGAGCAGATCAGACGCATATCTTCAGTGCCGCCGCGGAGGGTGTGCTGGTCATGCTTGTCGAGGGCGTAAAGGGTGCCGTCAGAGATCTCGTGGGTTTCACCGGTCGCCTTGTCGGTGATGGTACCGTTGCCAGCTACGCAATAAACCGCTTCCAGGTGATGCTTGTACCACAGGTTCAGTTCAGCGCCTGCAGGGATGATTGTCTCGTGGAAAGAGAATCCCATACCGTCCTTTTTCAACAGCATGCGACGGCTTGTCCAGCCTGGTCCATGAACTTCGCGTTCGGTACCAATGATGTCTTTAACTCGTACAATCTTCATTAGCATTCCCCGTTTTGTGATGGAATAGCCTTACAGTATAAACACCCCTTTCAGGTCCGGTTCAACCGCCAGTCGTCATAAACCGCCATGCATTGCTCAATGGAGGCCTGAAATTTATGTCTTTGGCCTTCATCCAGAACTTGCTTTTTACGACACTTGTCGAGAGTTCGCTGAATGGTCTGTCGGCTCTTTTTGTCGAGGCTTTCGAGCCAGTGGTGGTCTGCCGGCTCCAGATCGAGCAGCTCCCGGCCCGCGTGGTTGCGGTGGCTTATGTGCCACCAGTGATCCACCGCTCGTCCCAGAACAACATAACCGAACTGACTGTCCTGGACAGGCCCGAATGTGGCGGTTTTAAGGCCGTCCCGGAGCAGCCCGATGTTCAGTACCGGAAGTGTTAACCGGCCTCCGTAAAAATAACTTCCGGCTGCACCGATGAGTCCTCCGACCAGAGCTCCGGTTCCGAGAGAGGAGCCCAGAGTTATTGCGTCCAGTCCGGCGCCGCTGACCGCACCCGCACCGAAGCCTGCGGTAGCCAGATAGCGTTTGCTGACGGCCCAGTGCCTGCGACTGTCTTCCGAGAACAGATCATGGTCGCTATGCCATTCGAGTTCGGCTTCCTGACGACGGATAGTCTGGTGCTGGTACAGGTGTTCGATCTCAACCCGCAAAGACTGTTCCCGCTGGCGCTGGTGCCGGTACCAGTTCTGCCGGAGCTGGTCTGCCAGGGTTTTGTCGCTGGTACCAGAGGCCTGGTCCAGAGTCAGGGTGCGCTTTTCCTGGAGTGACATCATGTCTTCCAGGGCCCTGGCAATAATGCGCGCCGCCTGCTGCCGCCGCTGCCTGCGCTGGGCGGACAGATGATGGGTGGCCTGATCCAGAGCCTGTTCCCAGTCGGGTTCAAGCTGGCCGAAGGCTCGCAGAAGGCTGAGATGTTGTTCAAACGGGGCGCGAACAGCGTCGAATTTGCGTACAACCTGGAAGAATTGCCCCAGTGCGGCCTGCCAGGTGTCACTGTAATCGTCGTCCCCGATGCTGTTGATCAGAGCCAGGCTGGGCTGTCCCGTCCAGCGTAAAATGGTCATCTCCGCTTCATGCTGGGCACTGTAGGGAGCGGAACCGTCCACGACGTAGATAATACCGGCGCCCTCTATCAGAGGGGTCAGCAGTTCACACTCGTCGGTAAAGCGATCGTCGCCCTGATGCTGCATCACAAACGCACGTACGGTTTCGCTGTGATCAGATGCCGAAACGCTGTGCGCTTCCAGCCATTCCAGCACTCGTCGGGGGCGCTGAAAGCCGGGTGTATCCACCAGGGTGTAGAGTACTTTGCCATCCACTTTCAGTGGGTATGATTGCCGCGTGCGCGTCGTACCAGGTTCCATTGCGATGGCGATGGCATCATTCTGTGACAGCGTTGCAACTATGCTGGATTTGCCTTTGTTCGGATGACCCACGACAGCGAATATGGGGGCGTTTTTCATTCGGTAATCCCCCCTTCCATATCGGGAGCGGTTCTCTGTGTTGGTACAAGGCTGACTGTCACGAAATCCGGGCCCGCCCGCCCGGCAAACCTCAGCCATTGCTGAACCTGCGGTGTATCCGGCTCCAGCTCCGTGTGGTTTGTCTGAGGCACCAGGACAACTTTAGTTCCTTCTGGCCAAAGTTTCCGGGCGCTGGCGAGAAAGTCTTCCAGCTCGCCGGTGGGCGGCTCCCAGCTACGGGTAACCAGGAGAACGGGCAGGCCAGGATTTTGTGCCAGTTGGGTGGCAACTTGCTCCAGTGCCTGCCGGTCTTCCGCCAGAGTCATTCTGCCGCCCGCGTTGGCAATCAGACTCTTGCCTGTGCTCAGGGTGTCTGGCAGCTCCGGATCGCCCGCACCCGCCCAGCACAGCACTATGCGTGAATCCGGCAAAGGCTGCAGACCCAGGCGGGTGCCGGTGCCTGGGAGGTCGGAGGCATCGTTGTATTCGTTACCAGTCTCAAGAACCGGCGTCTCCATGCGGTACATCAGTGCGCGTAGTGCCGGGTGGCTGGCCAGCAGGTGGCGGGCTTTACGCCGGATCAGCATGCCCGCCAGTATGGAAAGAACGAGCCTCGGCAGTAGCGCCCAGGTTGTCCAGAGCATGGCGATGAAGGGCCACCACTGACCCCAGAGGGCCGGGTCCACGTTGCCCTCTCCTGTGGTGGCACGAAAGAAACGGGTAGCTTCCACAAGTGCAGCATCAGGCGCTGCGGCCGGCAACAGCCAGGCCCAGGGTGCGGCAATTGCAGAGATCATACGGTAGTAGCTGCTGGCGTCGGTCTCGAGCGTTGTGCTCCAGCCGAAGGCAAGATCCTGAAGCACCACCATAACCAGCAAGGTTGCGAGCCCGGCGAAAGCAAAACACAATCCGCCAAGCTGGGCGGCCCGCGCCATAAGAACGGGCTGGAGCTTTGTGGATATGGCAGACTCCGGATTGTTGCGGAAGCGCCTGAGCAGCCTGCGCCATGGCTGCCAGCCCACCAGAGACTGGGCCGTGGTCAGCAGCGCGAGCAGCAGCTGGAAAGCTACAAAGGCCAGAATAACGGTAACGTTGATGCGCTGGCCGCCATCATAAAACAGCAGGCCGAGCATGGTCAGCAAGCCCAGCAGGGCCCCTGCCAACATAAAACCTCTGTTGATCCGGTGCCAGAAGCGCAGAGTCTGTTCCGCAGCTGAGGTGCCTGCGCCAGGACCGCTGAGATGGTTCATATGTGCCATCCAGCGCTCCGGGCCGGGCATGACGCCTTGCTGTTCGCAAATGAGTGCAAACTTGCGGTCCCGTCGGTGCAGGAATGCCTGGGCCTGGCCTTTGTCTCTCTGGGCGCAGGCATCAAAATCCAGCAGCAGGCGCAAGGGTTTCTCTGTCATGAAGGGTTCCGGTTGTAAATTCGGTCTGTTGGTCTTTGGTGCTAGAATATCGGCATTACCCTGTCCTGTACCAGCCAACGAGCCTGTATGCCCCACCATCTGATGAATCTGCGCCACGTTCCTGATGACGAAGCCGATGAAATACGGGCCCTGTTCGATGCCCATGATGTGCGCTTCTACGAGACGCCACCGAGCCGCTGGGGTATCAGTATGGGCGGTTTCTGGGTGCACGATACTGAGGAAGCGAACAGAGCCCGGGTCTTGCTGCAGGATTATCAGCGCAAGCGGATGGAAAGCCAGCGCGAGGCGTATGAGGCCCGGCGTTCCAACGGAGAAACCGGTGGAATCTGGCGCATGTTCCGGCATAAACCCCTGCGCACGCTGGCAGCCTGTGTGGCGATTGTTGTAATGATCGGATTCAGCCTGCTTCCTTTTATCCGGCTTGGTTAGCTTTGCTGGCAAGGCCGGGTATATGTCGCTTTAATCGGCTGTCCGCCAATCACGACGGTGTCCTGGTTTCCGGACGCTCTGGCCTTGGTGGCCCTTGGAACAAGGTGTCGCGGTGTGAATCCTGATCCCGGCGAGAGCAAGTTTGTCCGGATATCTGGACAAATAATCGTCAGGGGAGGAAGGAAGTCAAAAAATATCCAATAAAAACATAAAGATAAAATCATGGCACAGGAGGCGCATGGAGGTCGTTTCGGGTCGTGGTCCCGACCCGTTCTTAACAACAACAAAGAAGGAACGACCATGAAACGTATCATGATCTGTACGCTGATCGGCGCTACAGGCTTTGTTCTGAGTGCCTGCAACGACAGTGACAACACATCTGAGGTAAATCAGGTGCCCGGCTTTATTCAGGGCGAAATCCAGCGCACCGACTATGACGGGGTCACCGATGACCTTCTGACCGCCGGGCTGGGCGCCACTGGCCTGGGCAGTGCCACGGCACCTGCCTTCTCCGACCCTCTCAATCCCTCGCCCAGCGAGCTGCGCCGGCTTGCGATTTATAATAATTACCGGGCTCTGGTGGATACGTCGGCTGGCGGTGGCTATGGGGAATTCTTTGGCCCGGGTGTGGGCAACGGTACTGAGGGGATGATTCCGGGGCAGGAGTATATTGCTTTTATGACGGTGCCGGGCAGTGATGTACCCGTTACAGTTATGGCTCAGATACCTCTCAGCTTTGATCCACAGAACCCATGCATGATTACCGCACCTTCTTCCGGCTCCCGGGGTGTCTATGGCGCGATTGGAACCGCTGGTGAGTGGGGGCTGAAAAAGGGCTGCGCCGTAGTCTATACCGATAAAGGCAGTGGCACTGGCGCGTACAACATGGAAACCAATGCAGCCCAGCGTATTGATGGCACCTTAACAACTGCTGACGAAGCCGTGCAGTTCCGCGCAGACCTGACGGATGCCGAACGTAGTGATTTCAACGATGCCTGGCCAGACCGTTTCGCCTGGAAACACGCACACTCAAAAGCCAACCCGGAAGCTGACTGGGGGCGCCATGTGCTGCAGTCTGTCGAGTTCGGGTTCTGGGCCCTGAATGAGCAGTTTGGCAGTGACGACAACCTTGACGCTATCACGCCGGAAAACACGGTGGTCATTGCTTCCAGTGTCTCTAATGGCGGGGGCTCATCGGTTCGCGCCGCCGAGCAGGATACAAAAGGCCTGATTGATGGCGTAGCGGTTTCCGAGCCCAATGTGAACCCGGTTGTAGATACCGGATTCACCATCAGGCAAGGCGCTGGCACCGCTATCACGGAGCACAGCAGAAGCCTGTTGGAATACACCACTGCCCTGGCGGTATATCAGGGTTGTGCCAACAACGCTCCGGCTATTCGCGACCAGGCTCCGTTGAATGTGCTGAATGCGCAGGCGGTCCGCGACAATATCTGTAATTCCCTGGCGAACAAGGGCCTGGTCACTGGTGCAGACAACGACGAGCGTGCCACAGATGCGTTGCGCATCCTGAATGAGGAATTCGGCATCCAGCCCGAGCAGAACCTGCTGGCTCCGGTACACTTTGCGTCCAACGTTGCCCAAAGCATCTCTATGACCTACGCCAATGCCTATGGGCGTGCAGGCGTTGAAGACCGCGTATGTGGCCTCAGTATGGCCGCGACTGATGGTGCGGGTGCCGTCACACCCTTTGCACCGGCTGCAGAAGCTGCGGCATTTGCAACCAGTAACGGCATTCCACCTACCGCTGGTGTTTCTATCGTATACGACGACGCCGAAGGTCAGCCTACGGCACTGCCTGGCAGCGCGTCGCCCAGCAGTAGTTCTGCCGATTATGGTCTTGATGCCTTGTTATGCCTGCACAGCCTGGCGCTGGGCCATGATGCGGTTACCGGAAATCCTTTGTCTGGTGATGATGCAGTGCTTGCCGGTGCAATTGCCGGGGGTATCGAAGAAATCCGCGCCACCGGAAATCTGCGTGGCAAGCCCGCAGTATTTGTGACTGGCCGTGCGGACGCCATTCTGCCCATCAACCATACCTCCCGCCCCTATTACGCGCTTAATCAACGGGTTGAAGGAGCTACCAGCGAACTTCGTTACTACGAGGTACTCAATGCTCATCACCTCGATGTTCTGAACCAGTTCGCAGGTGTTGGTGACCGTTATATACCGCTGCATCACTACTATTTCCAGGCACTGGATCTGGTGTGGGAGCGTCTGACCAGTGGTGCCACACTGCCGCCCAGCCAGGTTGTCCGGGCTGTCCCCCGGGGGGATATCGCCACACCTCTGGCCCAGAGCAACCTGCCTGAGATAGCAGATCAACCGGCTGATGAAGATCGTATCAGCCTGGTGGGTGATGAGTTGCGCATCCCGGAATAAGGGCATTTTTGATCGTTGCGCGGGCCCTCTCATTTGCTCGTGCTGCAGGGAGGGCCATATACTTCCGACAACACACCCGGCTGTGCCGGGTGCAGGGCTTTCATCATGAATGATATTGAACCCGGCGGTACGCGTTACATGACACAGTTGTTTGGTGATAAAAATAAAAACGGGTTAACCCGGGATCTTATCGAAGCACTCATCCCTATGTTCGAGGAAGCCAGTGCAGGCGCAATTGCCGTTGATCGCGACGCCCGCATTACCTGGATAAATAATAGTTATTCCCAGCTCTTGGGCCTGGATAGCCAGGTCAACGCTGTCGGCCGTCCGGTGCGCCAGGTGATTCCTGAAACCCGCATGCCTGAAGTTGTCGAAACCGGTAAGCCACTACTGCTCGACATCATGGAGCACCAGCAGCAACAGCTGGTGGTTACCCGGTTGCCGTTTTATAACGACGCCGGAGAGATTGAAGGCGCAGTGGCTTTTGTGCTTTACGATGACCTTCAACCGCTTACACCACTGGTCAGCAAGCACCGGCGCCTGCATCAGGATCTGGTCGCGGCCCGCAAGGCGTTAGCTAAAAAGGCGCGGAGCACGAGGTACAGCCTCGGAGATTTTGTCGGCGCCAGTCCCGGGGCGCTTGAGGTCAAGCGCCGGGCGCGTCTGGCAGCCGGCCGTGAGATGGCGGTGCTGTTACTGGGGGAGACAGGTACCGGTAAGGAGGTGCTGGCGCAGGCGATCCACTCCGTCTCCAGTCGGGCCGAGAAGCCCTTTGTAGGCGTGAACGTAGCGGCGATTCCCGATAATTTGCTGGAAGCCGAGTTCTTCGGCGTGGCACCGGGCGCCTATACCGGAGCCGATCGCAAGTTCCGGGAAGGAAAGTTCCAGCTTGCCAACGGTGGCACGCTGTTTCTTGACGAAGTCGGCGATATGCCCTTGCCCTTGCAGGCCAAACTGTTGCGCGCGCTGCAGGAAGGGGAAGTTGAACCGCTGGGTTCCAACAAGGTTGTATCGGTAGACGTCAGGGTCATAGCGGCAACCAGCCGGAATCTCGAAGCCATGATTGCTGAGGGAAGTTTCCGGTCCGATTTGTACTACCGGCTTAACGTGCTGGAAATCCCCATACCTCCTCTCAGGGATCGTCTCGCTGATCTTGGATTGCTGTGTGAAACCTTGCTGTGGGAGCTCAGCGAGGGGCTGGGTATGCGCGCTGAGATTACAGATGCGGGCGTCGCAGCTTTGGCCAGTTACGACTGGCCCGGGAACATACGCGAACTGCGTAATGTCCTGGAAAGAGCTCTGACTATGAGTGAGGAAGGTGGCGTTCTGGATGCAGATGCCATGTTTAAAGTGTTGCCCCGGTATGGTGTGCGCCCGGCGCCGAAAATAGCGCCGCAGCCTGTCAGGCCACTGGCTGAAACACTTGCGGAAGCAGAAGCCCAGGCGATAGAAGAGGCGCTGGTGGCAACCAGAGGTAACCGGACCAAGGCCGCCCGACTGCTGGGTATTTCCCGCTCGGTACTGTACGAGAAACTGGGCAGGATGTCCTGATTTCCGGACAGGTGTCTTGATATCTGTACAAGTACGTACGACCATGGCATGGCCTTGTCCGGAATTTCGGACACTTTTGCGCTCCTTGGCTTCGAGTTTTTTTCTAATAAGTTGATAAATAAGAAAAAAGTTCCCTTGGCATAGTCTCTGCTTATACTTGAATGCAGGACGTCAGAACAATGCAGAAAACAAGGCTGGCGCCAAGCGTAGGATCCCCGGATTACCCATGCCGACTGCGTTTTCTGTTTTTTCTGGCTGAAATTCAGACCAGGCCCGCCGGACCAATGAGCTCCGGGCGGTATACAACAACAAGAAGGATTATCTTCATGTCTATCAAGCAAAAGCTTTCCGGTTTAACTCTGGGCATCAGTGCCGCAGCCCTTATGACAGGCGCCATGATTAGCAGCGATGCTCTGGCGGCCGAAAAAATCCGTTGGCAGGTTCCTCTGGCCTTCCCCTCACATCTTGTGGGCCTGACAACACCGGTTAAGCATCTGACAGAGAACCTTAAGGCAATCTCGGGTGGTGATGTCCAGCTGCGTTATTACGAGCCCAATGAATTGGTTCCTCCATTTGAAATCATGGATGCTGTTGGTAGTGGAAAGTATCCGGCTGGATACACCTGGGTGGGCTATGATCAAGGAACCATTCCGGCCTTGCCGCTTTATTCCGGCGCCCCGTTCAACATGGAACCACCTGCTTATCTGGCCTGGTACTATCAGGGCGATGGCCGTGCCCTGCTTGAAGAAATCTACGCAAAGCGCAATATCCACCCAATGCTGTGCAGCATTATCGGGCCTGAAGGTGCGGGCTGGTTCGCCAATCCTATCAAGGGCGTGGAAGATTTTGACGGCCTGAAGATTCGTTTTGCCGGTATTGGTGGCAAGGTGCTGGAAAAACTGGGTGCCTCGGTAACCATGGTTCCAGGCGGCGAAATTTACCAGGCGCTTGAGCGTAAAACTATTGATGCAACAGAGTTCTCACAGCCTGCCATTGATAAAATGCTGGGCCTGGACCAGATCATCAAGAACTACATCATGCCCGGCTGGCACCAGACTCTGACGACCTCGCATTTGTTGGTGAACAAGGATGTGTGGGACGACCTGGAGCCTCAGAGCCGTGCGCTGATCGAAATGGGTTGCGAAGCTGCCACGCTTAAAGGCTTTGCAGAGAGTGAGTGGGCACAGCCAACCGCACTTCGTGACTACGAAAAAGAAGGTGTAAATGCCCAGACTCTCCCCGAGCCTGTTCTGCGCGAACTGCAGAAAATTACCAACGAGGTACTTGACGAGATTGCAGCTGAGGACGAAATGTTCAATCGCGTGCTGACCAGTCAGCGCGACTTTATGGAACACCACTCCATCTGGCACTCCAATGGCTACCTGCCACGGGATTTCTACAAGTACGACTGATCAACGGATGATGTTCACTGCGGGTAACGGTTGACCGTTACCCGCTTCCTGCCCTGCATCCGGAAAATCCGAGGTTTATGTGACTGATACCAATGTCTCCGGGGATAACCAGGCCCCGGCATCCGGCACTGATACGCTTCCGACCAACGCGCTGTCCTGGCACCTTGACCGAGTGGTTGTTGCCGCGGGCCGCCTTGCCTCCTGGTTATGGATCGGAGTGCTGATTGTTATTCTTATCAACGTATTCTCCCGCTATGTAATGTCTCAGGGCTCCATAGCTCTTGAGGAATTATCCTGGCATCTGTTTGGGACGGCGACCATGCTGACGCTGGGATACGCCGTTGTTCGTGATGATCATGTCCGTGTTGATGTATTGAGAGAGAAATTCAGCCCTAAGGCTCAGGCCATTATCGAGCTTCTGGGTATTTTTTTGCTGGCATTGCCGATTATTGCTCTGATGATCAGCGCTATGTTGCCCTACGCCTGGACGGCGTGGACATACATGGAGCACTCTCAGGCGCCCAGCGGCCTGCCTTACCGGTTTATCTTCAAAAGCATGCTGCCACTCGGTCTGGCGCTTGTGATGATTGCCCTGGTGTCCCGTGCCTCGCGTTGCGCCACCTTCCTGTTCCGTTTTCCCAGGGCCATTGCGCCTCCCTACGATGACCGACACTCTGTCGGCCATCCTAATCCCTGAACCGCGAGGCTATCGTCATGGGTGTAGAAGCGATTCTTGTTATCGCCATGTTCGCCAGCTTTATGGTGCTCCTGCTGCTGGGTTTTCCGGTTGCATGGTCACTGGCGGGTATTGGTCTTGTATTCGGTATTGTCGGCCACGTTATGGTCGAGTATCTGGATTCTCCTCTGTGGTTTACCTGGCAGGGTACTATCGGGGTTCTGGACGCCAGAATTTACGGCATTGTCGCCAATGAACTGATGGTGGCTCTGCCCATGTTTATATTCATGGGCATCATGCTTGATCGTTCAGGCATCGCAGAAAAACTGATGCACAGCCTGGTGCGGGTGCTCGGCGGGTTGCGCGGTGGTTATGCAATTACGGTTGTGCTGGTTGGCGTGTTGCTTGCGGCTTCTACCGGGATCGTCGGAGCCTCAGTGGTACTCTTGGGCATGTTGTCCCTCGGGCCTATGATGCAGGCCAACTACAACAAATCGCTGGCAGTGGGAACGGCCTGCTCTGTTGGTACGCTAGGCATCCTGGTTCCGCCAAGCATTATGCTGGTATTGATGGCTGACCGCCTTGGTACCCCGGATGCCTCTGTGGGCAAGTTGTTCATGGGTGCGTTGATACCGGGCGTCATGCTCGCGATGCTCTATGTTCTCTATATCATCATTGCCTCTTACATCAAGAAAGATCTGGCGCCAGCGCCAGTGAACCGTCAGCGCCTTGATGCCCGCGCGTGGCTGGGTGTGGTCTGGGCTGTGTTGCCACCAATGGCGTTGATCATTTCTGTGCTTGGCTCCATCTTTTTCGGTATAGCCACAACCACCGAAGCCTCGGCGGTAGGTGCTGGTGGAGCCCTGCTCATGGCGTTTGTCAGCAAGCGGCTGGACATGGAGACCCTGAAAGAGTCTCTGTATCAGACCAGTCGTACCTCTGCTTTCATCTTTGGTATCTTTATTGGTGCAACGGTCTTTGCTTCGGTACTGCGCGGCCTTGGTGGCGACGAAGTTATTGAGGGTGCTATCACCGGCCTGCCATTTGGCACCACTGGCGTTCTGCTGACTGTTTTGTTCATAACGTTTCTGCTCGGGTTTTTCCTGGACTGGGTGGAAATTACTCTGATCGTTTTGCCTCTGGTAGCACCGGTACTGTTCAAACTCGGTGTTGAGCCTGTTTGGTTTGCCATCATGTTTGCCATGTGCCTGCAGACGTCCTTCCTGACGCCACCGGTCGGTTTCTCGCTTTTCTACATCAAAGGTGTATGCCCGCCAGGTATTACCACCCGTCATATCTATCTGGGTGTACTGCCGTTCATTGCCTTGCAGTTGTTGGCACTGGCTTTGGTGTTCTGGTTTGCCCCGCTGGCTACCTGGCTACCTAACGAGGTTTATGGTGGTTCCTGATGAGGCGACCTTCCGCAGATTCTTTTAATAACAATTGGGGGACAAACACTATGCGTCTCGAAAATCGAGTTGCACTGATTACCGGAGCCGGGCGTGGCATTGGCCGCGCAATTGCCGAACATTATGGCCGTGAAGGCGCCCGGGTGGCGGTAGCGGATCTTACGGTGGAAAGCGCACAGGAAGCCGTTGACGCTATTGAAAGCGCTGGCGGCACGGCTATGGCTCTGGCCATGGACGTGACCGATGAGATGGCTGTTGAAGAAGGCATAGCCGCTGTTGTGAAAGCATGGGGCGGCCTGGATATCGCTGTCGCTAACGCAGGTATCCAGCATATAGACCCGGTACACAAACTGGAGTATGCGGATTGGCGCCGGGTAATGAATGTGCACCTTGACGGAGCCTTTCTGGTAACCCGGGAGGCCCTCAAGCATATGTACGCCAGCAACGGCGGGACCATGTTGTATATGGGGTCCGTGCACTCGCTGGAAGCGTCCCCGCTTAAAGCGCCATACGTGGCCGCGAAACACGGTATGCTGGGTTTATGCCGTGCGGTTGCCAAAGAAGGTGCCGAATACGGTGTGCGCAGCAATATTATTTGCCCGGGCTTTGTGAGAACGCCTTTGGTAGACAAGCAGATTCCGGAGCAGGCAAAAGAGCTTGGGCTTTCTGAGGAAGAGGTCATCAGCAAGGTCATGCTGAAGAACACGGTGGACGGCAAGTTCACGACGCTGGAAGATGTTTCCGAAATGGCAGTACATCTTGCAGCTTTTCCCTCGGCTGCCCTCACTGGCCAATCTATAGTTGTCAGTCATGGCTGGCACATGCAGTAAGCAACAGGAGCGACGGATGAGCCTTACAGAACAATCACCCGTAGTCTGGACTCCCTCAGAGGCCACGCTGGACAATGCCCGGATGGGCCAGTTCAAAACCTGGCTGGAAGATCAGGGTCATGGTCCCTTTGCCGATTATCACGCGTTACACCGGTGGTCCGTTGATGATCTGGAAACCTTCTGGAGTAAAGTCTGGGATTATTGCGGCCTGATTTGCGAGACGCCCGCCAGCAGGATGCTGGGCAAGCGTGACATGCCCGGTGCCGAGTGGTTCCCGGGTATGAAGCTTAACTTTGCCGCAAACCTGCTGCGGCTGGCGGAAGGCGGTCATGCCAGTCAGGAAGCGATCGTGGCCTATTGTGAGACGCGCCCTGTTCTGCGCCGCACCTATGGCGAATTGAAAGCCGATGTGGGCGCCCTGGAAGCGTTTCTGCGCAGCAAGGGAATCAAAAAGGGTGACCGGGTAGCCGGTGTTGTTACTAATGGCTACGAAGCCATCACCGGCATGTTGGCAGCTACCAGTCTTGGTGCCATCTGGAGCTCGGCCTCTCCGGACTTCGGCGTCGGCGCGATCCTCGACCGGTTTGGTCAGATCGAGCCGTCTGCGCTGATCGTGGTAAACGGTTACGGTTATGGGGGCAAGACCTTTGCCCGCCAGAACGACTTTGCTGAACTGATCACCGGCCTGAAAACACTCAGGTGTATTGTCAGTATTGAACAGCTTCCGGGTGAAGCCGCTGTGCCAGGAGAGCTGGTTACTACCTGGGATGAAGCCCTTGCGTTCGGCGCAGGTCAGGAGCCCACCTTTACCCCGGTTGACCCGGATCATCCGGTCTATATTCTGTATTCGTCCGGAACTACGGGTAAGCCCAAGTGCATTGTCCACGGTACTGCAGGGTTGCTTGTAAATCATGCCAAAGAACTGATTTTGCACGGTGACATAGGGCCGGAAGACAGATTCCTTTACTTCACTACCTGTGGCTGGATGATGTGGAACTGGCAGGCTTCGGCTTTGCTGACCGGAGCCACTGTCATTACCGTCGATGGCTCGCCGGGCTACCCTGATCTCAGCTTCCTTTGGGATACAGTTGCAGCCGAGCGGGTTACCCACTTCGGCACCAGTGCCAGGTTTATTGCCGGTTGCCGCAAGGCTGAAATGGCTCCGGCTGAAACCCTCGATCTCAGCAGCCTGAGAGTGGTTTTCTCAACCGGCTCGCCCCTGCTACCGGAAGACTATGACTGGATGTACAGCCATGGTGCTCCCGAAGCGCTGCTTGGCTCCATCGCAGGTGGTACTGACATCTGTGGCTGTTTTGTCGGTTCTACCCCGATGTTGCCGGTCCGTCGTGGCGAAATACAGTGCAGCTTGCTGGGCGTCGATGCTGTTGCATACGGCGATGATGGCAATCCTGTTACCCAGGGCCGTGGTGAACTCGTCTGTCGTCAGCCGTTGCCCTCCATGCCCGTCGCCTTCTGGGATGATGCCGACGGCGAGCGTTATCGCGCCGCCTACTTCGACAGCTTCCCGGGTGTGTGGGCCCATGGAGACTTCATTGAGTTTACTGAACACGGCGGCGCCATTATCTACGGTCGTTCTGACGCTACACTCAACCCCGGTGGTGTTCGCATTGGCACCGCAGAAATCTACCGCCAGGTAGAAACGGAACCGGCGATTAAAGACAGCCTTGTCGTCGGCCGGCAGATCGACGGCGATGTAGAAGTGGTGCTTTTTGTAGTACCGGCAGAAGGCCGGGAGCTTACCGACGATTTGCTGAAACAACTCAAAGCCCGGATCCGCCAGGGCGCCAGCCCGCGCCACGTTCCCAGGCACATTGTGCAGGTGCCGGACATTCCCTACACCCGAAGCGGTAAAAAAGTGGAACTGGCCGTTGCCCGTCTGATCAACGGCTCCAGCAAAGCTGACAACCGCGATGCTCTGGGTAATCCCGAAGCGCTGGATCAGATTCGTGATTGCCTTGCAGAAGCGAATTTACTGCCGGAGAGTTAGGTTTTGTGCGCGGTGGGGCATAGCCCCGCCGCGATACATTTACGCAGAATGTTAGAAAGTTTCGTAAATTTCCCCCATTTAATCACCCTGTCGCCGACGATCAGCGGATTTTAGTGCGTTCTTATACTAAGATCGTAACCAGATATTTCAAAAAAATGGTATCTTAGTAGGTCTATTAAAAGTTCCAAAATCAGTCATGGCAAAGATCAGACGCTCACAAGGCGCCAAATCTCGCTATGACCGTCCTGAACCCACCTATTAGCCTGAGGACGAAAATGACATCATCCAAAGCCAAGATTATCTATACGCTGACCGACGAGGCGCCTGCTCTCGCAACAAGGTCTCTTCTTCCAATTCTGGAAACCTACGCCAAGCCGGCTGGCATCGAGTTTGAAACCAGCGATATTTCCCTGGCGGCCCGTATTCTGGCAACGTTCCCGGAGTATCTCGAAGAGAGTCAGCGGGTTCCGGACGCACTTACGGAGCTGGGCGAGTACACCAAAGACCCAGACGCTAACATCATCAAGCTGCCGAACGTATCTGCTTCCATCCCCCAGTTGCGCGCGGCTATTAAAGAATTGAAGGATCAGGGTTACAACCTTCCTGAGTATGTGGAAAACCCTGAAACTGACGAAGAAAAAGAGATCACTGCCCGTTACGCCAAAGTACTCGGCAGCGCCGTAAACCCGGTTCTGCGTGAAGGCAACTCCGATCGCCGTGCTCCTGCTGCCGTTAAAGCTTTTGCTCGCAGATACCCCCACACCATGGGTGAATGGAGCCCGGCTTCACGCACCCACGTTGCGCACATGCGCGGTGGTGATTTCTATTCAAATGAGCAATCCCTGATCCTCGATAAGGCTACCAACGCCCGCATCGTTTTCGAGAACAAAAAAGGCGAGCAGACCGTACTCAAGTCCGACCTGCCCCTGCTCGACGGCGAAGTTATCGACGGCATGTTCATGAGCAAAAAGGCTCTGTGCAAGTTCTTTGAAGATACCATCGCTGACTGTGAAAAAACCGGCGTGATGTTTTCACTGCACGTGAAAGCCACCATGATGAAAATTTCTCACCCGATCGTGTTTGGTCACGCGGTGAAAATTTATTACAAGGAGCTGTTTGACAAGTACGGCGACCTGTTCGAAGAAATCGGTGTAAACCCGAACAACGGTCTGTCTTCGGTACTTGAGAAAATCAAACAGCTGCCGGAATCCAAGCAGGAACAGATCCAGGAAGACCTGCACGCCTGCTACGAGCATCGCCCCGAAATCGCCATGGTGGATTCGGTCAAAGGCATCACCAACCTGCACGTTCCCAGTGACGTGATTGTGGATGCTTCCATGCCGGCCATGATCCGTAACTCCGGCAAGATGTGGGCCCGTGATGGCAAGCTGAAGGACACCAAGGCGGTTATGCCTGAGTCCACCTATGCCACCATCTATCAGGAAGTGATCAACTTCTGCAAAACCCACGGTGCTTTCGATCCCACCACCATGGGTACCGTTCCCAATGTGGGCCTGATGGCTCAGAAAGCGGAAGAATACGGTTCCCACGACAAGACCTTTGAAATCCAGGAAGACGGTGTTGTCCGTATCGTTGCCGAAGACGGCACTGTGCTGACCGAGCATGAAGTTGAGCAGGGTGACATCTGGCGTGCCTGCCAGACCAAGGATCTGCCGATCCGTGACTGGGTCAAGCTGGCAGTTAACCGCGCGCGCGCCACCGGCATGCCTGCAGTATTCTGGCTGGATGACGAGCGTGCTCACGATGCGCAGATGATCACCAAGGTACAGACCTACCTGAAGGATCACGACACAGATGGCCTGGATATTCGCATCATGTCGCCGGTTCGTGCTATTCGCTGGACCATGGAACGCCTGATTCGCGGCCTGGACACCATCTCTGTAACCGGTAACGTGTTGCGTGACTATCTCACCGATCTGTTCCCGATTCTTGAGCTCGGAACCAGCGCCAAGATGCTGTCGATTGTTCCTCTGCTGAACGGTGGCGGCCTGTACGAAACAGGTGCTGGCGGTTCGGCACCCAAGCACGTACAGCAGTTGGTGCAGGAAAATCACCTGCGCTGGGATTCTCTGGGTGAGTTTCTGGCCATAGCTGTGTCACTGGATGAGTTGGGCGAAAAGCACAACAACCCGCGTGCACGTCTGCTGGGCCAGACCCTGGACAAGGCTACTGAGCGCTTGCTGGAAAACAACCAGTCGCCGTCCCGTGTTACCGGTGAACTGGATAACCGCGGCAGCCACTTCCATCTGGCCCGCTATTGGGCAGAAGAGCTGGCCAAACAGGACAGTGATAAGGAACTGAAAGAGTTCTTCACTAAACTGTCGGCACAACTGGAAGAAAACAAGGACAAAATCCTGGAAGAACTGAGCGTCATCCAGGGTCATCCTGCAGATATCGGTGGTTACTACCATGCACCAGCCGACAAGGTGAAGGCAGTTATGCAGCCGAGTAAAACCCTCAACCGGATTATGGAAGATGCCCGTGCATCGGTGAAGTAATCCTGAGTGGTGGCCGGGCAATATGCACGGTCACCTGAGGCAGAACCCGGATAGCCGTTGACGGCTTTCCGGGTTTTTTTTTGGCCTGCGTATGAGTGTGGCTTTACTCCTGCTGGAGGGGTGCCAGTTGTCCATTGGTCAGCTGAACCAGGTCGGCCGGTGAAAGCTCAATTTCCAGCCCCCTGCGACCGGCACTGACGTAAATGGTCTCGAAGGCCTCTGCGGAAGCGTCGATCAAGGTTTTCAGCCGGCTCTTCTGGCCCAGGGGGCTAACGCCTCCCATAACATAACCTGTGCGGCGCTGGACCTCCTGCGGGTCGGCCATGGTGGCCTTTTTGCCGCCGGCCGCCTTGGCAATAAGCTTCATGCTCAGCATTCCCGTGACCGGCACTATGCCCACAGCCAGGGCTTTCCCATCTACTGAGACCACCAGGGTTTTGAATACCCGTGCCGGATCAACTGCCATTTTTTCGGCTGCTTCGTTGCCGTAACCGGCGCTTGCAGGGTCGTGTTCGTATTCGTGAATCTTGTGAAAAATACCAGCTTTGATAGCGGCGTTAATGCCGGGCGTCATAAACAGCTCCAGAAACAGTTGGTTTGTCCCATGATTAGCTGTCTATGATAACTCCGGATCCGGCTCGCAATACATTCTGGTGCACAGTGATGCTTCCGGTGTAGGCTTTGTTTCAGGCGCAGGCGGTTTTCAGCCATTGAACCGGGTCGCCGCCAGTCTGAACGGCAGAATAAAAACAGTCACCAATCCCAAGGCGTTTCCGATGAATCCAATAGCCCGTCGTGCTCTTCACTGTTGTAAGGTTCCCAGGGACCTTTCTACTGTCACCTATTGTGACGCTGCGGGCGAAAAGCCGGAGGCAGCCGGCGTTGATGCCAGAACGGTCGACACCATCTGGAAAAGTGTCGAAGGTTTGTATCGTACCGGGGTTCACCCCGGCATTCAGATCTCTGTGCGGCACAGGGGGGAGCAGATCCTGCATCGTGCGATTGGCCATGCAAGTGGTAATGGCCCCCATGATCCCAGTGGAACGCCCAAAGTGGCCATGACTACAGACACGCCTGTCTGCTATTTCTCTGCGTCCAAGGCGGTCACAGCATTGCTTATGCACATGCTGGTTGAACAGGGGCTGGTTAACCTGATGGACCCGGTCTCCTATTACTGTCCGGAGTTCGCAGCAAACGGCAAGCGTACCATCACGGTGCACCAGATTCTGTCGCACCGGGGCGGAATTCCGGCCATCCCTAATGAAACCCCTATCGATGTTCTGTGGAATCAGGACGAGATCTGGCGCCTGCTCTGCGAAGCCCGGGCGGTTGAGGTGAACGGTTCGAAGATTGCTTATCACGCCATAACCGGTGGTTATGTACTGCAGCGAGTACTGGAAAAGGTTACTGGTGCCTCTATTGAGAACTACCTGGACAAACACCTGCGCCAACCCATGGGCATGAAGTGGTTTACCTACGGGATTCCGCAAGGGAACCTTCATGATCTGGCAACCAATTACGCCACCGGGCCTACACCACGCTTTCCTGTGTCCTGGATCGTTAACCGCGCACTTGGCGGCGATATCTCGACAGTGGAACAGGTGACCAATGACCCCCGCTTCCAGGAAGCTGTTATTCCCGCCGGCAATCTGTGTGGAACGGCCGAAGAAATGGGGCGCTTCTTCCAGATGATGCTTAACGGGGGCTCATGGAATGGGAAGCGTATCTGCAGTGAAATTACTGTCCGGCGGGCGATTCAGCAGTTCGGCTCCCTTCAGGTCGACCGCACAATGATGATTCCCATGCGCTTCAGCGCCGGCATGATGCTGGGTGGCAATCCGATAGGCTTGTGGGGGCAAAACAGCCGCTACGCGTTCGGGCATGTGGGGCTGATCAACAAACTCTGCTGGGCCGACGCCGCGCGGGATATTTCCGTAAGTCTGCTCAACACTGGTTTTCCCATTGTCGGGCATCACATCCCTGCATTGGGCCGGTTTGTGTATACCATTGCCAGTCAATTTCCGCTTCGCCCGGAAAGTGAGCGCCCTGTAGTGGCTGCCTGAAGTATTGGCTCAGAGAGTTCTGAGTTGGTCTTCAAGAATGCCGAGCACGGATGACAGAATATCCCGGAAGTCTGTCAGTGTCTGGGTGCGCTGAATAACGTCCTCGCGAATCTCATCCAGCCGCTCCATCTTGGGCACAACACGTCGAATACCTTCTGTGATCACCTCATACGGATAATGATGATCCTGAATACTAAGCTTGTTTATCTCAGATACTTCCTGGCTGAATATACTGATAATGTCGTACAGCATGTCTTTGTGCTGGATGCTGGAGGCTTCCCAGTAGGCATCATCCAGCAACTCAAGCAGGGAGAGGTATTCCCGTAGGGTATCGGCAACGGATGTCTGGCTCATAAACAATTCCCGTAGTTGGAAAACAACAGTAAGGGGAACTATAGCAGCGGATTCATCTGGATTCTCTGGATGTCGGGAGCAGATGAGCAATCATGGTGTAACAATGAAACTCTATTCATTTTGTTGCGCTTTATCGGGCAACTGTGCAGACTGCAACTTTATAAAGGAACTGCTGCCACTCAATGGATGAGAGACACAATGAACAATTCTGCATACCCGCATACTGAATACCGCCCTTCCACGGACAGGAATGTCCGGCTTGATCATCATGACAGTGTCCGAAGTCACGTACATCAGCAAGTCAGGACAGAAGTCGAGCGCCTGGAGCGCCGTATAGAGATTCTGCGACTGACTCAGGCTCCCCATGTACCTGTTATGATTTCAGCCTATGAGCGGATGATTGATCGTAAAAAAAACTTTTTACAGAAATGCGATCTTGATCAGCAGCGTTGCTACTGACGCTTCGGGCCTGAACCGGAACGATTAACCGGTTCAGGTTTCCTTCTGCCGTTAGGCTACCTGGCGCGCTATCCAGGAATTGTGGCGGGTAGCCAGAGCACGAACATAGCGGGCTTCAGCCGTACCGAGCGTTGCCAGCACACCGTTAAAAATCCAGCCCCGCTCATATACGCCAAGCACCCTTTGCTCATCGTCAAGATTAACGCGCTGATTCAGCTTTTTGCAGATGGCATCCAGCAACGGTAACTTCTCCGGCCGGCGTATTGGCCCGGGCCGGTTGTTGATTGGCTGGTTGGCGGCGCGTGTTGCTGCGTACTTTTTCATGGGAATCTCCTTGTCGTTTTTCGACGGAAAAAACGAAACCCCGGAGCCAAGAGCAACCGGGGTTTTCAGGAGGTGCTGACCCGGTTGCTGGAAGGCTCCCGGGAACTGACCGAAAGCCGCTAGATATCTTTTTCCAGTGCACGCATGAACTGCCCTTCAGGGCCAGGTGCTGCGGCGTTCATCATATGTTGTGGAATCATTCGGATCATAGTCGGCTTTGCTGGTTCATTTAAGTTGTTAGTGTATCCTTTAGCCCAGTGTTTGCAATAGCTCCGGAGCTTCGGCAAACGCGTACAGACGTATGCCTGGAGCACTATCATAATTGCTGTGTCACGTGTTTTTACGTTGTGCATATCCAGGCATCTGCCAGCCAGATGCCCTTTGGATCTCTCCTTTATACGCAGCCTTTATGGCTGCGTTTTTTTTCGGTAGTGGAAAGTCCGTAGCCACTAGTTCGTACAGAAAACCGGCGACGATTGGGTGATAATTTTCACACTAACCAGTCCCCCTACCGAAAAATACCCAGAGGTTGAAACCTAAGAAAATGTCCGAAGAATCCGGATCCGCCCGCAACAAATTTCAGTTCCATTTTGTCGTTGAAATCTTTTTGATAGCCCTGCTGGCCATATATATGGTGTTGGGGAAGGAATATGTTGTCGGTGATGATCTCGCCTTCACCGTTGTTGGTGCTGGTCTGATGGCGTTAGTCACTTACTGGACGCTATCTACCCTTCGGGATGGTCTTGAGGTTCTTGTTCTCAGAGCGCGTGGTCTGAAGCACTAACGTATTCCCAGGTTTTGTGCAGGATCAAGGCATCGTTCGCTGCGCGGTGAACAGGCACGTCCAGATCTGCAATGACCTGCCTGCGTGCCGATGGCCATTGGGTCACCTGCCTGGCATCCAGCAGGGCCGAGACCGACTCCAGTTGAAATCCGGGCTTCACACCTGCAGCCCGGAATAGCCGGTACAGCCAGAAACTATCAAACGTCCAGGCGTCACAGTAGACATACCCGGACAATAACTGGTTGAGATGATGGGCCACCTCAGAGACAGGGCTGCCTTCTGAAAGCAAGGTTGCCCTGGCTATTCCGTGAATCTGTTCCGCACTCTCGGACCAGTCCTTCCAAAGCACGTGAGGTTCAATCAACCAGCTGTGCAGTGTTCTGTCTGGCATGCAGACGCCTACCTCAATGGGGTAGCTTGCAATCAGGTCGAGGCTTGATGCTTCGAAGTCGATAAATGCCGGGATTGGTTCGGTAATCATTAGCCGTCTGATTTTCAGGATGTTTTAGCCTAGTTTACCCGCCCGTCCTTATGGACGCGAACTCAACCGGCCTTTGCACTGTTACAATACGCCCATTATGTTGCCCGGACTTTACAGAACCGCTTATCCCACTGCCTGCCGGGTATTTAATCCGCTTTCCAGGAGCCTGCATGACTGACACTGTTGTTGTAATTTATTCCGGAGGTATGGACTCTTTTACCCTGCTGCACCGGGCGCGCGCCCAGGGCTTGCGGGTGCATGCGTTATCTTTCAACTACGGCCAGCGCCATGTCCGTGAGCTGGATGTCGCCCGTTCCGTTTGCCTGGACCTCGATATCCCCCATAAGGTAATTGATATTCGTGCCATGGGTGAAGTTATGGCCGGATCTTCGCTGACCTTTGGTGAAGATATCCCTGAAGGCCACTACGAAGAAGAAAGCATGAAGTCCACTGTGGTGCCCAACCGGAACATGATCCTGCTCTCCCTGGCCACGGGTTATGCGGTAACCGTGAATGCCGGAGCTGTGTGGTATGGGGCCCATGGTGGAGATCACGCTATTTACCCTGACTGTCGGCCGGAGTTCGTGGAAAAGATGGATGCTGTGTGCAGGATAGCCAACTATGAGCCAGTGGGCATCGAGGCACCGTTTATGCACATGAACAAAGGCGAAATTCTGGCTGAGGGCCTGAAGCTCGGGCTCGATTACGCCAATAGCTGGACCTGCTACAACGGCCGGGAGAAGGCCTGCGGGCTTTGTGGCTCCTGTGTTGAACGGCTGGAAGCCTTTGCTGAAAATGGTCTTTCGGACCCGCTGGACTATGAGGCAGGGCGCTGATGTACCGGGTCAAAGAGGCCTTTTACACTTTGCAGGGAGAGGGCGCCCAGGCGGGTCGCGCAGCGGTATTCTGCCGTTTCAGCAAGTGCAATCTGTGGACGGGCCGGGAGAAAGACCGGGCAACGGCGGTATGCAGTTTCTGTGACACGGATTTCGTTGGGACTGACGGCCAGAATGGTGGTGCTTTTGAAACAGCAGAGGCACTGGCAGCCCATATTCACAGCCTTTGGCCAGATGCCCCAGGTGCACCCTATGTGGTCTGTACCGGTGGGGAACCCCTGTTGCAGCTGGACGTACCCCTGATTGATGCCTTCCATCAGCTGGGCTTTGAGGTGGGCGTGGAAACCAACGGTACCCTGCCCGCTCCCGCTGGTATTGACTGGCTGTGCGTAAGCCCCAAGGCAGACGCCCCTGTGGTGATTGAAGCCTGCGATGAGCTGAAGCTGGTGTATCCTCAGCCCAAGGCAATGCCGGAAAAGTTCTCGCACATAAACGCCCGACATTTTTTCCTGTCACCCATGGCCTCCCCGTCAATCCCTGATGATGACGCGGACCCGGTAAAGCAGAGTAATACCCGTAAGGCCACCGATTATTGTCTAGCCCATCCCCGTTGGCGTCTGACCCTGCAAATGCACAAGATCATTGGGATTGATTGACAGTATCTGATCAGAGCCGGATGTCGGTAATCACCGGATTGTGGTCAGAGGACCGCCAGGGCGACGCTTTAGTGCCCGGCAGGTTGTTTCTGTAGCTCAGCGGTGCGGGCTCATCGGTGTTAATGATCCAGGTTATGGCATTTAGAACCCGGGGTCTGAGCTGTGCCGAGGCCAGAGCGTAGTCCAGCGAACCCTTCTCACCCTTGTACCTGTATGTGTAGTGGGGGCATTGCTGTGCGGTACAGGGATGAAAATGATGCACCATACTGGTGAACCCTGCCTGCTGCAGAACCTTAAGTGGCTCTTCCCGGAAATAGCTGTTGAGATCGCCTGTGATCAGAGTGCCTGCAAGGTCCGGAGTCTGTGGCAGCTGGCCAAGCCATTCTGTAATGGCGCGGGCGGCTTTTGTCCGGCGCCCGGCATAGCACCCCTGACCATCATGCTTGTCCCGGTTGGCTCCCGTCGCACCCTGGCAGGATTTTGACTTCAGGTGTGGCACAACCACTTGAATTGCAAGGCGCTGCCCTTCCGGGCGGAAGGTTTGTGCCAGTGGAGGGCGGCCTTTGTTGCTGAACGGGCCGGTGTTCAGGCGCTCGGGCTGAGCTTCCGCTACGACGCGGTCATGGCGGTAAAGCAGGCTAGTGCGTATCTGATCGTCGCCATCGTCACCCGGGGTCGCAACGAAGGTCCATTCCGGCCCGAGAGTATTGGCCAGCTGTGCTATGGCGCTGGTTTCGCTGTAGCCATCGTTTTCCAGTTCTGTGACCGCCAGAATGTCAGGGTCTGGTCGCTGCAGGGCTTCTGCCAGTCGCCGGCGCTGTATTTCATGAGCCGCATAGGTTGAGGCGCCACGGGCAGTTGGAAAGCCGCCACCTTTCCCGTCACCGTTAAAGTAGTTTTCCAGGTTTATTGTCATAATCCGGAGATGGGGCTCTGCCGGCCGGGCAGGTGCTGAGGGTCTCGTGTTTACAGATTCGAAGACCGGAGTCTCTTCTGGCTGTATCCGCCAGGCTCCAAACCGGTAATCAAGAATTCCCGCGAGATCCCTAACCTTATCGCCGCTGCGAACCCTGTTCTCGCCACTCAGGCCGCCGGATAGCCAGGGTATAGGATCGGGATTCCGAACGCTGCTGCCATCGTCCAGCAGCAGCCTTTGTTGCCGGTTCCTGTCCTCTATCTTCATGGCCTGTGGTCCGGCCTTCATGTATTCCGTAGGCACTACCTGGTCGCCTGCTGCCAGTGTGAGTTCGCCAAAACGTGCCAGATTCCAAGAGTCAATAATGGTCAGCGGCTGGGCCACCCGAACGCGCATGTTTTCCAGTGACTCCAGAGCGCGGGGCCAAAGCAGTGTCAGAGGTTGTGCCTGGGGCAGAGGAGCTGGCCCGCAAGAGGTGATGCTGCGAATGTCCGTCAGCTCGGTCAGGCCGTGGAATTCTTTTACTGTACCGGTAACGCGCAGACGCTCGCCGGGTGCCCCTGTCTTTTTACGGGTAAAAATAAACAGTGCTTCGGATGTCTCGGGGTTGCCATCGGTTTCACCGTCAGCCTGCTGCAGATAGAAACCGTCAAACCCACCTTCGCTGCGGGCATCAAAGGTGAGTATGCCTTCCACAGCAACCTGATGTCCGATGAGTGGGGAGATGTCACCCGGGCCCTGAATCTCGGCAATCGGGGTCGCCGGCTTGCCACAAACGCCCGCTGCCAGACCTTGGGAGGCCGGCAGCAACAGGGCAATAGACAGAGCGACAAAATACTGAGTGTTTAGCTGCACGCTGATCTGTTTAGCGGAGGCCTGCAACGGCTTTCAGGGCGCGTTCACGTTTACTGCCAAACCCGAGCTGATCCGGGTTGGTCAGTTCAAGTTGTTGTATCAATGGATCAGGGTGGTGGTTATCCAGTGTGATTCCGAGTCGTGACAGCACATAGGGTGCCAGAGCAGCCCGGGTATTAACCTCCAGTTCACCATTCTCCATGCCGTAATCCAGCGCAATGATCTTCTGCTGGGCTTCTGTCAGGCGGTGGTCGGGGGAGATCGACATTGTGACTGTACGGTTCCAGTCGTCATCCTGCTGGCTGTTATGTTTGGCTTTTTGCCGTAAAGCTACAGGTGCAGCATGAAAGCGGCTGAGGGCAAAATCCCGGAATTCGCGATTGGAGTCACACCAGGCGCGCAGGTGCCAGTTGTTACCTGTGCATATTAAGGTGTGTGGTTCGAGAATACCCTCTACGGCTTCCGGGCGGCTCAGGGATGAGTAGCTCCCCTTGAGTTGCCTGCCGTGGCGGGTAGCGGCCACGGCCGCACGCATGGTTTGGGGTGCTATAACCCGGTTAGGGCTATGTACAACAGTGCTGTCTGGCAGGCCGATATCAAGGCCTTCGAAGGTGCTGCTGAGACTCTGCTGGCGCGCGAGCAGATCCTGGTATTCGCTGACATGCCCCCGGGTAACAACGGGCCGGTAACGGTCCGAAGGCACATACCCCTTGAGGTGGCGGTCATAAACAAGATTGCCCGGAGCCAGTTCGCGCAGGTAAGTGTTTATATCCTTGGATGCCTGCTGCCGGCCGATACCAAAGCTGTGACAAATGTGGTTGGTGGTCAGGCGACCTTCCCACAGGGCAATGGTTTCAATAAGGCGGTAGCGAAGCAGCAAATCCCATCGGATGGGCCAGTCCGTTTTCTTCATAACCAGACGCTCACGGTTTTATTGAATAGCTGACCTTAATATTACCTTCTAAGTCTCGGCGGGTCTGTTACGGCACATTAATGTGAAACATTGTGAAATCGCGTCATAGCGACGTCTTATGCTCTTGACGTGCGGACAGAGCTTCGGGAAGTGCTTAGTAGTCAGGCCCCAGGGGTGCTGTTGTAATACGGTGTCAGCAAAACCCGGATCTTGCTGCTACTTTGATTCCCAGCCCCATTAATCCGCATCGCGAAGCCCGGAGTTGTTGCAATGACCCGAATGGTCACCTCGCTGTCTGCTCTTCTTTTGAGTATTGTGCTGCTGGTTAGCGGGAATGCGTTTCTGATGACGCTTCTTGGTATTCGCCTGAGCATCGAATCGGTTTCACCGGATGTTATTGGCTGGGTGCTGGTGTGTTATTCCGTCGGTTTTGTTCTGGGTACCCTCTACGTACACCATATTATCGGTCGGGTTGGCCATATCCGCGCATTCGCGGTATTTGCGGCCATCGCCGCCGTCACCGCGCTCATATATCCCATGGCCATTTCCATGGAGTTCTGGGCGTTTCTGCGGGTGCTTTCGGGATTCAGCGTTGCAGGGGTGCTGGTTGTTATTGAAAGCTGGTTTTCCAGCCGTGCCAGCAACAGTAACCGGGGCGCCCTGTTTGCGGTTTACCAGATCGTTTTCTATCTTTCGGCTGCTGGCGGCCAGCTTATTGTTAACGTGGGTGATCCCGTCAACTTCATGCCGTATTCTCTGGCTGCGATTTTGCTGGCGCTGGCGCTGGTTCCCCTGTCCCTGACCCGTATGGAAGCGCCGGTCATCGAGCAGGTTCAGCGCATCTCGTTTTTCACGCTTGCCCGGGAATCGTTTACCGGTGTTTCCGGAGCTCTGATCTGCGGGATTCTGATTGGGGGTTTTTATGCGCTGGGGCCTGTATACGCAACGCTGATGGGCCTCGATGTTGCGAAAACTTCAACCTTTATGGCCAGCGCTATTGTTGCGGCAATGCTTCTTGCCTGGCCGCTTGGTCGCTTGTGTGACCGCTTTGACCGCCGTCGCGTTATGTTCTGGGTTGTGTTTGCCGCCGCTCTGGCCGCAGTTGCTGTAAGTGTCTGGGGTTCCGGGAATCTTTGGCTGCTAATGCTTCTTGTGGGACTGTTCACCGGCCTCTCGGCGATGATTTATCCGATTTCTGTTGCGATAACCAATGACCGGATGGAAAGCACCCGTATTGTAGCGGCAAGCGCAACCTTGTTGCTCAGCTACGGGGTGGGTAGCGTTATTGGTCCAATAGCGATGGCTGAACTGATCAATCTTCTGGGGCCAAAAGGGCTCTTCCTCGGCAATGCCGGTTTTCTGCTGGTGCTTGCGGTGATTACGAGCCTGCGTATTACCTATACTGAGGATGTGGCCGTAGCTGATCAGGAGCACTATGTGCCCGCAATGCCTGAGACTTCTTCTGTGCTGGCTGAACTGGATCCACGGAATATGGAGTTTCAGGAGTCGCCCGAAGTTGAGGAGATGAATGAGGAAGCGTCGCTCCACACTGGCTGACGCAAGGAGGCGGTTCTGGCTCTCGGTTTTTCCCGATTCCGTTTGGGTTGGATATCTGTTCTTATTTCAATTGTTAGCTTACTATTGGTAGCCTTGCTGTAATGTAAGCATTCTGGTCGGTACAGTGTGACCCGCGAAGCGCGATTCCGGCCTCGGAACGGAGTACTAATTATGAAAGATCAGTTCCCATTTGCCGTTGCCCGGGTAACCCGCCGCTGGCGTAAGCTGTTGGATGAGCGCCTGAAGGATCTGGGTGTTACTCAGGCCCGTTGGACCACAATGGTCTATCTCAAAGAGGGTGGCGAAGGCCTGACCCAGCGTGAACTGGCGAGCCTGATGGCCATTGAAAATCCGACGCTTGTGCGTTTGCTCGACAGTCTGGAACAGCAGAAACTGAT
Source organism: Marinobacter sp. ANT_B65 (assembly GCF_002407605.1). Lineage (NCBI taxonomy): Bacteria > Pseudomonadati > Pseudomonadota > Gammaproteobacteria > Pseudomonadales > Marinobacteraceae > Marinobacter > Marinobacter sp. ANT_B65. The sequence continues at coordinate 356,307 of NZ_NXGV01000002.1, forward strand.
AGAGCGCCGTGCCTGCCCTAATGACCGCCGTGCCCGCCGCTTACATCTTACGGATCCGGGCCGGGAATTCATGGAAGTTCTTACCGCCCGGGCAAATGCGCTGCGGGACGAAATGCTTGCCGGTATCAGTCCTGACGAAATCGAGAGCGCACTGAAAGTGTTCCACAAAATTCTCGATAATGCTGAAAAGCAGAAATAAGCACTCCTGAAACCACCCTGGCCTGTTGCCGTAATTCTGCGCCAGAGTGGTTGTCATGCCAGTGCTGTTTGTTTAATATCAACAACTTCTCTTCAGGGGAGTAGTCTTCGCGCCTTGATTATTCGGGAGCGAACGGTGGTCAACATACTTGGGGCACAATCCCCATGGTCACCGTGTTTCATCGGCCTATCGGTGAAATTGGCAAGACCTGAGGCAGACTACCTCCAAGGGCGGAAGGTGGGCTGTCTCATGTCTGATTTTCCGCCCCGGACAAACCCATGGATGCCTTTCTTACCTCTACTGCAGCGGTTGCCATTGCTGAAATCGGCGACAAGACCCAGTTGCTCTCGCTTTTTCTTGTTGCGCGTTATTCCAGGCGTTTCGCCATTATCATGGGGATTCTGGTCGCGACGATTCTGAACCATGCACTCTCTGCCTGGCTGGGTGCCTGGGTTGCAGCCTGGATTCCGGAGCCATGGCTACCATGGATCCTTGCGGTCAGTTTTGTGCTGATTGCGCTGTGGCTTCTGATTCCAGACAAAGACGATAGCGACGACTCCCGATTCCTGGGTATGGGAGCCTTCATGGCGACAACCGTAATGTTTTTTCTGGCAGAGATAGGTGATAAAACCCAGATTGCTACCGTTGTGCTGGCCGCCCGTTATACTGAAACAATGTGGGTTGTTGTTGGTACAACCGTGGGGATGTTGCTGGCCAATATACCGGTTATCATGGCGGGTCGCTGGATAATGGATCGTATGCCACTGGCGGCCGCACGGATTTGTGCGAGTATTGTGTTTGCGGTTATGGCTGTTGTGACACTTTCATCGGTGCTCTGGAACTCTTGAGGGTGACTGCTGTCACTGCACCCGGAGAGGCTGGTTTTTCTGGAATGGAATTTATGGAATTTAGAAGATATTCGATACTGATGTTGCTTGTGGGCTCTCTGGCTTTTTCGCCTGTTTGGGCTGCAGAGCAAAGTCGTACATCTGAAAAACCGGTTTCTGAAAAGACGTCCGACCGCAGCCCCCGGGTACCAACATTCAAGGTGAATGGTGATCTGGCAGGTCAGTTGGGTGTGTTTACTACCCGTTATGAAGATACGTTTGCCGAGGTGGGAAGTCAGCTTGCAATAGGTTATCTCGAGCTGGTGAAAGCCAACCCGGGTGTGGACCCCTGGCTACCCGGTGAGGGCACCACTATTACGCTTCCACGTCAGTACGTAATCCCGGAGGCCCGCCGGGAAGGTATAGTGATTAATCTGGCTGAGTACCGGCTTTACTATTTTACCGAGGGTGGCGTGCAGGTATACCCCGTGGGCGTTGGTAGCACTGAGAACCCGTCTCCCCTGACTGATGCCAAGGTAACCATGCCTCTGGAATCGCCGGCGTGGTACCCCCCTGCCAGCATTCGTGCGGAATATGAAGCCTCTGGTGACTTCCTGCCCCGAATGATTCCACCTGGCCCGGATAATCCTTTGGGTACCCATGCTCTTTTACTGAGTGAAAAAGGTTATCTGATTCACGGGACCAATAAGCGCTTTGGTGTGGGCATGCCAGTGAGTCATGGTTGCTTTCGCATGTATAACGAGGACATATCCCGCTTTGTTTATCAGGTGAGTAAGGGAACGCCGGTGCAGATTGTTAATGACCCGGTGAAAATGGGAATGTCGGGTGGCGAGGTCTGGCTTGAGGTTCATCGCCCTCATGAAGACTATAGTCAAGAGGACCGGGATCGTCTGTGGCGTGAAGTCACCCTCGAAGTCGAAGCGTTTCGCCAGAAACATCCGGGTGTAGAGGTTCAGCGCAAGGCCATAGAGCTGGCTGTAGATCAGGCGGCCGGAATTCCTGCCATGGTTGGTGAACAGGTTGCGCGTTTGGCATCCGACAAAACGCCAAACGAGAAGCAGGCGACCAGGGCGGAAGAGCCTGAGCAGAAGTTGTATTTCTGATTCTGTGGGAAGTCAGGCGAAAAAGATGCCATAAAAAAAGGCCGGGAGTACCGGCCTTTTTTGCAGTGCTTAAGCTTAAATCTTACTTCATGCTTGCACGATCGAGCATACGCTTGGCGCGCTCGTTTGCTTCGTCAGCAGATTTTTGAGCTGCTTTTGCAGCGGCCAGAGCCTGGTCAGCAGTTTGCTGTGCAGAACGTGCAGAGCTGGCAGCGCTGTTAGCGGTGTTCATTGCTTTGTCAGCAGTCTGCGCGGCAGAGCTGGCAGTTGCATTGGCTTCGTCAAGAGCGCCTTGCTCAGTAGTTGCACAACCTGCAGTCAGAGCAGTAGCCAGTGCGATTCCGGCGATCGTCAGTTTACGCATTGTAAATCCCCTTATTGGTCGAGTTATTTCCTGTTGATCCGACGGTCAGTTCAGACAACTTCATGTCAGCTTCGGCCCGATAGGCGTTGACTACCGGAGTCGAGAAACAGTGTAAAACACTCTGAGACGAAATGTTAACTAAGTATACGTGAATTTTCTCAGGTTATGACAACAACTTAATTCTTGTGTCACCGAGAAGCGTTCAGGGAAGGATGCGAATGGGGGTGCCATCGTTGACCAGTTGCCAGATTTCGTCCATTTCCTGGTTATTGACTGCAATGCAACCGTTGGTCCAGTCCAGGCCGGTATAGGCGAATGCCATGTCTTCAGAGCCATTGGGCAGGCCGTGAATCATGATGCTGCCACCTGGATTCAGACCCCAGTTTTCCGCCATTTCGCGGTCTTTTTTGCTGGGGTAAGAAATGTGAATGGATTTGTAGAAACTACTGCCTGAATTACGCCAGTCAAGTGTGTAATCCCCTTCTGGCGTGCGTTGATCGCCCTCAAAGAGCTTGTGCCCCTCCGGGTTGTCACCGAGTGATATACGGTAACTTCTGATCACTTCTTCCCCGTTCATCAGGTAGAGGCGACGCTGCCCTTTTTTTACCAGTACCTTGCTGACTACCAGCGATTCCTCAGAGGAGCTGTCTTCATCTGGCATTCGGGAATCTGCCCTGGCCAGCAAATCCGAGCTATAGGCTGGAAAGCTTGCTGAAAAGAACAGGGCCAGAAAACACAGGATTAATAAACGGGGAATAGCCATAACCTTAACTTACCAATGATTAATCTTCACTTAAGACCGTTTATAACATAACCAGTAAGCGAAATGTTAAGGGGTTTTGTTAACTTTTATGGCTATCCAGTGCGAATATCAAGGATTTTGTGACTTGTCCATTTTCAGGCCAACCTTGGTAACCTGATCTGCCTCAGTAGCCCTTGCCACCAGGGTAACGGGCCCAAGTACCACGGTGTCACCAATGACCGGATGTCCTTTGGTGCGTCGGGCAAAGCATTCCGCCAGTGACAACTCTGGAGGCAGCTCATTGAATTCTATGTCATAAAACTGCTCTACATCACCGAGCAGCGCGTCACCGTTCAGTACAAAGTCGCCAAAGAAAGCTCTCTCCGCCAGGTATTTCGGTGTATGGCGGCCGCTCAGTGCCTTGCCCAGTTCCTTCAACACACTGGGCGTGGCAAAGATGGCGACCATGTCGCCACTGGATACTTCCAGATCGGCATTGGGTTGCAGGCAGACCCGGTTGCGGAATACTCCTGCAATGGCAGTGTTTTCAGGAATGCGCAGCTGCCTCAGAGCCTTGGGGGTTTCCCAGTTTTCCCCCCGCAAGGGGAAAAGCATAAGTTCGTGATCGCCGGCTGCTGGGGTGTCCAGCGGCAAGCGGCGATATGGCTCGCCGTTTGCCGGTATTTCAAGGCGCAGCAGGCGCGCAAGCGGAGTAATAGTGGTGCCCTGAACCAACAGAGAAACCAGGACGATAAAAAAGGCTGCGTGGAATACGAGCTGTGCTTCTGGCACGTCGGCAATGATCGGGAACAGGGCCAGGACGATGGGTACGGCCCCCCTTAGTCCCACCCAGCTGATAAAGCCCAGTTCCCGGGGGTTAAAGCCGAATGGCCAGACGGTGAGCATGACAGTTAGCGGGCGGATGATGAAAATCAGCGCCAGAGCAAGGATCAGGCCGCTTCCTGCAAGGGGGAGCAGGTCCGTTGGATTGACCAGCAGGCCGAGAATCAGAAACAGGCACAGCTGGGCCAGCCAGGCCAGGCCGTCGTGGACCTGAAGAATCATGGGCATCATCCGCACCTGACGGTTCCCGATTACAACACCGCTCAGGTAAATGGCCAGAAACCCACTGCCGCCGAGAGCATTGACGGAGGAAAAGACCAGAATACCGGCGGCCACTACCAGAAGTGGGTACAGAGACGGAGTCAGGCGAATACGATTGGCCAGCTCTGCAATCAGAAAACCGCCGATAATGCCGCCAATGCCGCCAATGCTGAATTGTTTTACCAGCAGAATCAGCGAGTCCTGAATCACGTGTTCGCCATTGCTGGCAATCAGGGTGACCATCATCAGCGTCAGGAAAATCGCCATGGGGTCGTTACTGCCGGATTCAATTTCAAGTGTGGCACTTACACGTTCATTCAGGTGCAGCCCACGGCCCTGCAGTAACGAAAATACGGCCGCAGCATCGGTTGATGAAATAATTGAGCCAATGAGAAGGGCCGTCATCCAGTGCAGGTCGAACACCAGCCAGGCGACGAACGCGGCACCTAATGCCGTCATGGCGACGCCTACGGTTGCGAGCACCATAGCCGGCTTGAGGCCTACGCGGAAGGTTTCTGCCCGGGTGCGCATGCCGCCATCGAGCAGAATAACGCCCAGCGCCAGGTTGGCGACCAGGAAGGAAAGCTGGAAATCGTCGAACTCAATGCCGCCGGGGCCATCTTTGCCCATCATCATGCCTACTACCAGGAAAAGTAGCAGTACCGGCATGCCTACCCGGCTGGAAAGCGGGCTCAAAACGATGCTGATAACAAGCATCAGGGCACCGACGAGGGTGAGCGTTGGATCCATCAGAACTCCGTAAGAGAATGCTTGCCGGGAGCCGGCTAAAGCGCTTATATTACGCGGGTAGTCACGCCTTCTGGCGGGTGTAGTTCAATGGTAGAACGGCAGCTTCCCAAGCTGCACACGTGGGTTCGATTCCCATCACCCGCTCCATGTCCCCTAAGTTTGCCCATCACGCGCCCCGTAAACAAGTTACTGTGTTTCTTGAGTTTTATATAGGTATAAAAATTCATAATACCTTTAGCTAGTTGATGTTTTGTATTGTAACTAATCAAATCGTCCCCACACGATTTCACGTTTTTCATGATATTAAATATGCAATTTTTTGCATATTTAATATCCATAATGAGGCGGAATTTCGTTATCACCAACAACAAAATGACAAGAACAAAAGGGTTTGTTTATGGATGGGATAGCCGAAGACCGCTCGTTCAGCGGCGATACCTCGCACCCGAAGCCGGGCTTTTTTGATCGGGAAAATACGGTTGCTGGCCCAGGTTTTAACCGCTGGCTGGTGCCCACTGCGGCGTTGGCAATACACCTGTGTATCGGTATGGCCTATGGCTTCTCGGTATTCTGGTTGCCAATGGCAAATCTTGTGTCGGGTGCAGATCCGGTCGCTTGTGCGGATATCAGCTTCTTTCAGGCGCTGACCACCACTTCCTGTAACTGGGCGGTCAGCCACGTTACCTACACCTTCGGAATATTCATCGGCATGCTTGGCATTTCTGCCGCGCTGTGGGGTGCCTGGCTGGAACATGCGGGTCCGCGCAAGGCCGGTGCTATTGCTGCGCTCTGCTGGGGCGGTGGTTTGATACTGGGCGGCATTGGTGTAATGACTCATCAACTCTGGCTGCTCTATCTGGGCTGCGGTGTGCTTGGTGGTATTGGCCAGGGGTTGGGTTACATCACTCCGGTTTCAACGCTGATCAAGTGGTTCCCGGATCGCCGCGGTATGGCTACCGGGTTTGCGATTATGGGATACGGTGGCGGAGCGATGGTTGGCGCCCCCCTGGCGGTATGGCTGATGGGACATTATTCAGTGGATGGTGGCACAGGTGTCGCCAGCACTCTGATGACCATGGGTGTTATCTATTTCTTCGTGATGATGGCCGGAGCGCTGGGGTTCCGGGTGCCACCTAACGGCTGGAAGCCGCTGGGTTGGGAGCCTGCCACTGGCCCGCAAGCCAATACCATGATCACCCATGGACATGTACACCTGAACCGTGCCTGGAAAACCAAACAGTTCTGGCTGATCTGGAGTGTCCTGTTCCTCAACGTAACGGCCGGGATAGCTGTGATCTCAATGGCAAGCCCGATGCTGCAGGATGTTTTTGGGGGTGCTCTTGTGGGGATCAAGGATTCCGCTGCCGAGCTCACCGCAGCCCAGAAAACGGCAGTAGTCGCTGCCGCCGCCGGTCTGGTTGGACTGATCAGCCTCTTCAACAGTGTTGGCCGGCTGTTCTGGGCATCGCTTTCTGACAAGCTGGGCCGCAAAAATACCTACCTGACATTTTTTGTTCTCGGCATTGTTATGTATTGCCTGCTACCCACCTGGGGCCATCTTGGCATGGCGGGCATGTTTGTGATTTCCATCTGCGTGATCATGAGTATGTACGGCGGGGGTTTTTCAACTGTTCCGGCATATCTCGCTGATATTTTCGGCACACAAATGGTCGGAGCTATCCATGGTCGCCTGTTGACGGCCTGGACCGCTGCGGGCCTTGTCGGTCCGGTGGTTATCGCGCTGATTCGCGAAGTGCAGCTGGAGGCGGGAATTGAGCCGGCGCTGGTATACGACCGCACGCTTTACATCATGGCCGGCTTGCTTGTTCTGGGGCTTATCTGTAACAGCCTGATCAAGCCTGTGGATGCATCTCTGCACATGACGGATGAAGAGCTGGCTCGCGAGCGTATGCTGCAGCGGGATAACGGAGCTTCTGCCGATGCCCAGACTGCAGCCCGTGGTGCTTTCGGGATAGTCGGAGTGCTGGCCTGGCTGGCTGTAGGTATTCCCTTCCTGATCGGGCTCTACATTGCAATCGCGAAGGCAGCTGCGCTGTTTTGATGAATGTTCAGGCTTCTCCGGCAGTCAGCGCGTCAAGCGTGGTGATCTCGCCGGGGAAGTCTGGCTCGTAACCCGGCACCCTGGTAATACGATCGATCAATGTCGGGGACTTCAGGAGCTCGGTCAGGTGACCGAGTGTTGCGGGGGGCAGGCGATCCTGCCGATAGATCAGCATGTAGTGTTCGCTCGCCAGCTCAGTGAAGTTCAGATTGAACTGCTCGGCAGCGGCCTGCACGCCGAAACCGACTTCCGCCATACCTGAAGCCACGAAGGCAGCTATGGCGGTGTGGGTGAACTCCTGCTGGGAGGTTCGGTTCACGCTGTCCTCGGCGAGGCCCTGCTGCTTTAGCAGAAAGTTAAAAAGGATTCGGGTGCCGGAGTGGCGGTCGCGGCTGATAAAGCTTAGGCCGGAGGCGCTCAGATCCTGCAGGGTTCGAATGGTGTCATGTTCGCCTATTCGCGTCATCAGTCCTTCGCGTCGGGTGACAAAACGGATGAGGCGGTGGTGTGTGTTGTTCAGGTGCTTCTGGTAATGGCCGATGACTTGTTGTGCCAGCGCCGGGCAGGTGGGTACGTGGAAACTTGCAGCATCACATTCACCGCGATTGAGAGCGGAAAGTGCCTCTTCCGGATTTCGATACTGGAGGTTGATGCTTACCTGCTTAGAGAATTCCGGCAGTAGTGCCACAGCGTAACCGTGGCTTGCATGCAGGCGCAGGGTAGGCTGCGTGCCAGCCAGCAACTGCTGAATCTGGTCGTTGAGTTCTGCTGTCATGCTGTCGATTTGGGGGCCAAGGCGGGCTTTTACACGGTGTTCCGCCCACAGCAGTTTTTCGCCCAGGTCTGAAAGCTCGCTGCCATGGCCTTTGCGCATGACCACCAGCGGCAGGCCCAGAATATCGGCACCGCGATTGAGGAGGTTCCAGGCATGCCGGTAAGAAATGCCGGTGGCTGTAGCGGCCATGGTGAGCTTGCCAGTGTCGCGGATGCTTTCCAGCAGGCGGAACAGAACTGGCTCGAAAAGTTCGTCGGTATCAGTGCGAAATACCCAGGCGGGGGATATGTTCAGTTTTTTATTATGCATTATGATTCATATTTCCGTGGTGGTGTCTGGAGTGCTAATTTGGCTTGATTGAGAGTGTTGTTACTGTATCAGAATAAAAACAGGTAGGAATAGATATGCATATGTCAGAGAGAGCTGACCACAAAACGGCCGCCATGCCGGTGCCCGCTCCCGGCGACTGGAGCCCTGACATCATCCGTCAGGAAGTTGCAGCCCTGCAGCATGAACCCGGAGCGCTTTTACCCATTCTGCACGCAATACAGGACCGCATCGGGTATGTGCCAGAGGGCGCTGTCCCCATAATTGCCGAAATGCTGCAGCAGACCCGTGCCGATATTCATGGCGTAATCAGCTTTTACCATCATTTCCGGACTCACCCGGCTGGCAGTAACGTGCTGGAGGTGTGTCGGGCTGAGGCCTGCCAGGCCCGGGGTGGTCGAGCGCTTGAGCACCATGTTCAGGAGAAGCTGGGCGTGGATTATCACGAGACTACCAGCGATAACGAGTTCACTCTTGAGCCTGCGTACTGTCTGGGCAACTGCGCCTGCGGCCCGTCTATCCGGGTGAATAACGAAATTATTGGCCGGGTGACCCCGCAAAAATTTGATGAGCTGGTGGACAAACTGACAACGTCTGTCCTCCAGATAAAATGAAAGCAGGAGCAAAATCCATGACAATAACAATCTATGTGCCCTGCGATACAACTGCCCTTTCTCTGGGTGCCGACAGGGTGGCACAAGAGCTGCAGCTTGCGGCGGCAGCCCGGAACCTGGATATCCACCTGGTAAGAAACGGTTCTCGCGGGCTGTTCTGGCTCGAGCCTCTGGTTGAGGTGCAAACGCCTTATGGTCGCGTAGCTTATGGTCCTGTTGAACCAGGGCAGGTGGAAGAACTGGTGGCAGCCGGATTGTTTGAAGGTAATCCGGACCACTCATTGTATCTGGGGGATATCGCTCAGCATCCCTATCTGCAACGCCAGCAACGCCTCACTTTTGCCCGCATTGGCATAACCGATCCGGTGTGCATTGAAGACTATATCGCCCATGGAGGGTTTGCCGGGCTGAAGAACGCGGCGGCGCTGACACCCCAGGGGATCGTGGATGAAATAAAAACTTCCGGTCTGCGTGGTCGTGGTGGTGCTGCATTCCCTGCCGGTATCAAATGGCAGACCGTGCTGGACGAACCCCACAACCAGCAAAAATATGTGGTCTGCAATGCCGACGAAGGCGATTCGGGTACCTTCGCCGATCGTCTGGTGATGGAATGTGATCCCTATATGCTGATTGAGGGCATGACCATTGCTGGTCTGGCCGTGGGTGCCACTCTCGGCTTTATCTATGTGCGCTCGGAGTACCTTCTTTCCAAGAAAATGCTGGATGAAGCCATCCGCAGAGCGGAAGAGCACGGTTATCTGGGTGACAATGTCTGTGGCAATGGGCGCGCCTTCCGCCTGGAAGTGCGGCTGGGAGCCGGGGCCTATATTTGTGGCGAGGAAACCTCCCTGCTGGAAAGCCTCGAAGGCAAACGCGGGCTGGTGCGTTCCAAACCGCCGCTGCCTGCCATCAAAGGCCTCTTCGGCCAGCCCACAGTAGTAAACAACGTGCTGTCGCTGGCGGCAGTGCCATACATCATGGCCCACGGCGGTAAAGTTTATGCAGATTATGGCATGGGTCGTTCGCTGGGCACCCTGCCCATTCAGTTGGCGGGCAATATCAAGCAGGGCGGCCTGATTGAACTGGCTTTTGGCGTTACCCTGCGCAAGGTGCTGGAAGACTTCGGTGATGGTTCCTTCACCGGCCGGCCCATAAAGGCTGTACAGGTGGGTGGCCCGCTGATGGCCTATCTGCCGGAAAGTCAGTGGGATACGCCAATGGACTACGAAGCTTTCGCAAAACTTGGCGCAGGTATTGGCCACGGGGGTGTAGTGGCCTTTGATGATACCGTGGATATGGGTGAGCAGGCCCGGTTCGCCATGGAATTCTGCTCTGTTGAGTCTTGTGGCAAATGTACCCCTTGCCGGATTGGTTCAGTGCGCGGTGTAGAAGTAATTGATCGCATCCGGGCCGGAGACAACAGCGATGACAATCTGGTGTTGCTGGAAGAGCTTTGCGAAACCATGGTGGACGGCTCGCTGTGCGCTATGGGCGGAATGACGCCCTTCCCGGTGCAGAGCGTGATGAAACATTTCCCTGAAGACCTGATGGCCAGCCCGCGCCCAGTGGAGGCATGATATGTTGCACTATTATGATCCGAGCACCGAAACCTTTGAGCCGGGCAAAAGCGTATTGAATCCCGATCTGGACTATGGAACGCCAGCCCGCCTTTCAGAAACGCTTGTGTCCATTTCTGTAGATGGCAGAGACATTACCGTACCCGAAGGCACGTCTGTATTGCGGGCGGCTGCGTTGGCAGGTATCAATATCCCGAAATTATGTGCTACCGATAACCTGGAAGCCTTTGGTTCCTGTCGCCTTTGTGCAGTAGAAATTGAGGGGCGCCGTGGCTATCCGGCGTCCTGCACTACGCCGGTGGCAGAGGGTATGGAAGTTACCACCCAGACCGGCAAACTGGCGAAACTGCGCCGTAACATCATGGAGCTGTACATCTCCGATCACCCGCTGGATTGTCTGACCTGTCCGGCGAACGGCGACTGCGAACTGCAGGATGTTGCTGGCGCGGTAGGCCTGCGGGAAGTGCGTTACGGTTTTGACGGCAAGAATCACCTGGACGCTGAAACTGATGCCTCCAACCCTTACTTCAGCTTCGATCCCAGCAAATGTATTGTGTGTTCCCGCTGTGTGCGTGCCTGTGAAGAGGTGCAGGGAACTTTTGCGCTGACTATTGAAGGTCGCGGCTTTGATTCAGTGGTTTCTGCCAGCCAGCATGATCCTTTCATGGATTCCGAGTGTGTGTCCTGTGGTGCCTGTGTGCAGGCCTGCCCTACGTCCACGCTGATGGAAAAAACCGTGATCGATGCCGGCCAGCCCGAGCATAGTGTGGTGACAACCTGTGCTTATTGCGGTGTGGGGTGCTCGTTCAAAGCTGAAATGAAAGGCGACCAGCTGGTGCGCATGGTGCCGTATAAGGGCGGCGAAGCCAATCACGGACACTCCTGTGTAAAAGGCCGGTTTGCGTTTGGTTACGCTACGCACAAGGATCGCATCAAGGAGCCAATGATCCGCGAATCTATAAACGATCCGTGGAAAGTGGTGTCCTGGGATGAGGCCCTGGCATTCTCTGCCAAAAAGCTCAAGGGCATCCAGGCGGAATACGGACGGGAAAGCATCGGCGGTATTACATCTTCACGTTGTACCAACGAAGAAACCTATCTGGTGCAAAAGCTGGTCCGTGCAGCGTTTGGCAACAACAACACGGATACCTGTGCAAGGGTTTGCCACTCGCCCACAGGCTATGGCCTGAAAACCACTCTGGGTGAATCTGCCGGTACCCAGACTTTCGATTCGGTGATGAAAGCCGACACCATCATGGTGATCGGAGCCAACCCGACAGATGCACACCCGGTATTCGGTTCGCTGATGCGCCGGCGCCTGCGCCAGGGTGCAAAACTGGTGGTGATTGATCCGCGTCGCACCGACATTCTGAATACGCCCCATGGTGGCGAAGGCCTGCATCTGCCATTACGCCCCGGCACCAACGTGGCCATGGTCAATGCTCTGGCCCATGTCATTGTGACCGAAGGCCTTGAAGATACCGACTTCATCAGCAGCCGTTGTGATCTCAAGGCATACCAGGCATGGCGCAGCTTCATCGCAGAGGAACGCAACTCCCCGGAAGCCATGGAAGAAGTCACCGGCGTGCCGGCTGCTAAAGTCCGGGAAGCGGCCCGGATATATGCCGGAGCCGACAACGGGGCTATCTACTATGGTTTAGGTGTTACCGAGCACAGCCAGGGGTCCACCATGGTGATGGGTATAGCCAACCTGGCGCTGGCGACGGGCAACATTGGCCGTGAAGGTGGCGGAGTGAACCCATTGCGGGGCCAGAATAATGTTCAGGGCTCCTGCGACATGGGCTCATTCCCCCACGAATTGCCTGGCTATCAGCACGTGAATGATCCCGCTGTGCGGGCACGCTTTGAGTCGGTTTGGGGTGTGGAAATCGATCACGAACCCGGGTTGCGTATTCCCAACATGTTTGATGCCGCTGTTGCCGGTACCTTCCGGGCGCTCTACGTACAGGGTGAGGATATTGCCCAGTCAGACCCTAATACCCAGCATGTTGAAGCAGCCCTCAAGTCACTGGACTGCCTGATTGTGCAGGATATTTTCCTGAACGAAACGGCCAAGTACGCCCATGTGCTGTTGCCTGGTTCCACCTTCCTGGAAAAGAATGGCACCTTCACCAACGCTGAACGTCGCATCAACCGTGTACGTAAAGTGATGGAGCCCATTGCCGGCATGGAAGACTGGCAAGTGACCATGGCTCTGTCCAATGCTCTTGGCTATCCCATGAATTACAGCCACCCGTCTGAAATCATGGATGAAATTGCGCAGCTGACTCCCACCTTTACTGGCGTGAACTACGACAAACTGGAGGAGCAGGGCAGTATCCAGTGGCCGTGCAACGATGAGCATCCGGATGGCACACCGACCATGCACACGCTGGACTTCCCCATTGGCAAAGGCCGCTTTGCGGTGACTGAGTATCTGGCTACAGAAGAGCGCACGAGCCGGCGTTTCCCGCTACTTCTGACCACCGGGCGAATCCTGTCTCAGTATAATGTGGGTGCCCAGACCCGTCGTACCAGCAATAGTGACTGGCATGAGGAAGACCTTCTGGAACTGCATCCCAGTGATGCAGAACTGCGCGGTGTGAAAGACGGTGACTGGCTGGGAATCAGCAGCCGCGTGGGCCACACGGTACTGCGGGCAAAAATCAGTACCCGTATGCTCCCGGGCGTGGTGTATACCACCTTCCACCACCCGGGCAGCGGCGCTAATGTGATCACCACCGACAACTCTGACTGGGCCACCAACTGCCCTGAATACAAGGTTACTGCGGTACAGGTGGAAAAAGTGACCCAGCCATCGGACTGGCAGCTTAACTTTGTGGACTTCGACAAGCGCCAGCAGGCCTTGCTGAAGCCTGCAATGGACAAACGGGAAGATCACCATGCAAATGCCCTCAAGTAGCAAGGAGGCGGCTGCCGTGGCTGATTCCCCGCCTCCATTGAGCGAAGTGTGGGTGAACGTGTGTGGTGGTATTGAAGGCGCGCGCTCCCACGACATGGTTGCTGAAGAAGTTCCGGTTGCCATGATTTACAACGGCGTTTCCCATGCAGTGATGATGGCTTCGCCCTGTGACCTCAGAGATTTCGCTCTGGGTTTCAGTCTGAGCGAAGGCATTTTGCAGCGTCCTGATCAGCTGTTCAGTATCGGGATAACCGCGGGTGAGGACGGCATTGAAGTGGACATGCATATTGCCGGTGACTGTTATGCGCGCTTGCGGGAGCAGCGCCGCAATATGGCCGGCAGAACCGGTTGCGGGCTCTGCGGTACAGAATCACTTGCCTGCGTGGTGCGGGCTCTTGAGCCAGTTACAGAGAAACCGTTACCGAGTGACGAAGCTGTTCAGGCTGCGCTGAAAAACCTGAAAAGCCATCAGCCGTTGCAGTCGCAAACCGGGGCTACTCATGGCGCGGCCTGGTGTGATGCCCAGGGCCGGATTGTTCTGGCGCGGGAAGACGTTGGCCGGCACAACGCACTGGACAAGCTGATTGGTGCCGGCCTGCGCGAGCATGGTGAACAAGCCTTCAGGGATGGGTTTGCACTGATCTCCAGCCGCGCCAGTTTTGAAATGGTACAGAAAGGGGCCAGCGCGGGCATAGCTACACTGGTGGCGGTATCCGCCCCCACCGCCCTTGCTATCCGGGAGGCCCGTAAAAGCGGGATGAATCTTATCGGCTTTGCGCGCCCCGGCCGCCATGTAATCTATGCCCGTGGAAATTGCACAGCTCAGGAGAACGCCTAGTGAAGGACCAGGAATTGAATAACCTGATCAAAATGCTCGACCAGATTATCGCCAACAACCTGCACCATGGTGATGACGACAAGGTAGCGGGTGTAGCTGCCGACCATCTGCATAAATTCTGGGCCCGCAGTATGAAACAGCAGATCATTGCCTGTGCTGACGGAACCTCACCGGAGTTGTCTGCACTGGCCCGGTTGACTATTGCCAGGCTACAGGCCAAACCTGAATAGACGCCAGATGCAATCGCGTTTAACCAATGTTTACATGCTGTAGGTTTTATTTAGGTTAAGATCCCGTGGAGTGAAGCTTGGAACTCTCCTATATGGGCATTGGGCATGCGCGGCACGTACGTTGAGCTTATTGAAACCCAGGTCGATGTCGCCGATCTAGAAATTGGCATGCACGTGATCCGGCTGGACAGACCCTGGGAAGAAACTGACTTTCTCGTTCAGGGCTTCATCATTAACGAGATGTCGGAAGTTCATGCGTTGCGTCGCCAGTGCGACTTCGTCGTAATACAGGGCGTGGCTGAGAGGCGGAGGCAGCCCGGAGAGAAAGTCTCCAGTTCAGGTCGCCCCAAGAGGGTTTCCGGGCATAACCAGAAGTATGCACAGGCGCCAATCTCCGCTACGGCCAGCACCATCCCTCGCAGGCGCGTTTCCTACATAAACCAGGTGAGCGTCGGCCGTGAGATACAAACGGCCATCATGAGGTTTGAAGAAGCTCAGGACACGGCCCGGTCCATCATGAACGGTTTGCGTGTAAGCCGTACGCTGGACATAAACAACGCCCGTGCTGTGGTTAATAGTTGCGTAGAGAGCGTGCTGCGCAATGAGAATGCGTTAATGCTACTCACCAAAATCAAGAATCAGGATGAGTACACCGCCGAGCATTGCATCAACGTCTCCATTCTGGCTGCAGCCTTTGGCAAATCTCTGGGCATGATAAAAGGCGAGATTCAGAATCTGGCTCTTTGTGGTTTGCTACACGACGTGGGTAAAACCAAAATCCCGAACGAGATTCTGAATAAGCCTGGTCGCCTGACTGACGACGAATTCGACATCATGCGCAACCATGCGGTTCATGGGCGCACCATTCTTATCAGCACCGGCGCTCCCCTGAAAACCGCCATAGATGTGGCGTTTTCCCACCACGAGCGGATTGATGGGATGGGTTATCCCCGAAGGCTTCCGGCTGAAAAAATACCCTACTTTGCGAAGATTATCTCGTTGGTGGACACCTACGACGCGATTACCAGCAAACGTGCTTATCAAAAAGCCTCTGCGTCCATGCAGGCTCTGGAGATCATTCACAAAAATCGTGGCACCCAGTTTGATACTGAGTTGGCTGATGCATTTATCCGGATGGTGGGCATTTACCCGCCGGGGTCCATTGTGGAAATGCAGAACGGTCACGTGGGGATCGTAGTTGAGAGCTTTGAGAACCACAGGCTTAAACCGAAGGTGTTGATGGTTCGGGACGCGAATAAATCACCAACACCCTCCTTCAGCGTTCTGGATTTAAGGGAAGCTCCGGAAGATGATAACGGGGTGGTTTATCAAATCTCCAGAGAGGTGCCGGACGGGACTTACGGTATTATTCTGAAAGACTATGTGAAAGATGGTTTAATCGTAACAGCGCCTCTGCCCGGGCTTGATATAGAATAATCGCCAGCGGGTTCTCTTCGCGCCGTTGTTACGCTTTTTCTGAAATTAAACATCTGGTACACATGTCTGATCTTCGTTTGCAGGAACGGGAGTATATCAAGCCAGCCCTGATCGCAGG
Organism: Marinobacter sp. ANT_B65; assembly: GCF_002407605.1. NCBI lineage: Bacteria > Pseudomonadati > Pseudomonadota > Gammaproteobacteria > Pseudomonadales > Marinobacteraceae > Marinobacter > Marinobacter sp. ANT_B65. The sequence goes on from NZ_NXGV01000002.1 coordinate 372,318, forward strand.
CTTGCTTTGTGTATTCGTGTTTACAGTTATTGTTTATAGCGCCCTGAGTTATCAGGCAGGCCGGCAGGTTGCGGATATAAAAACTGCTGAACTGGCGAAAGCCAAACTGACTTCGGGGCTGCTGGAGCAGATTTTTGACTACACCGCTAACGACCTTCTGGCGATATCCAAACTACCCGCTACCGAACAGTTTAACCGGCAAAGAACAGAGCCAGAGAAGCAGTGGTTACAGCAGGTTTTCCGGGCACAACTTGAGCAGAAACCGATATACAGCCAGCTGCGCTTTCTTGACAGTGCGGGCATGGAGCTGGTGCGGCTTGAGAATTCATTCGGGCGCAGCGTCACTAAACGCGATAGCGCCTTACAGCCAAAAGGCGACCGGTATTACTTCATTAATACCTGGGGGCTTCCAGAGAACGAAGTGTACGTCTCTCCTCTGGACCTGAATGTCGAAAATGGCAAGGTCGATATTCCCTACCTTCCGATGATCCGCCTTGGTGTGAGGGTTTCAGACAGCACTGGCCCGAATCAGGGTGTCGTTATTCTCAATATGAAAGGGCAGGCTCTGCTGGACACCTTCAGGCTGAGTATGACTGACACCTACCCTGCATTTCTGCTCAACAGTGACGGCGATATTCTTTCCGGGCCCGATAGAAATAATGAGTGGGGTTTTATGTTTGGCCTGCCGCCGGCTTTCAAACGTGAGTATCCGCAGGCATGGCAGCAGATCGCACAAAGCGACGATGGTTATGTTGACACGCAGGAAGGTCTGTTCGTGTTTGAATCCGTCAGGCCGCTGCAACGCATGAATTCGTCGGCAGTTGGCGGGGATTACGTCTGGAAAGCTGTTTCTTTTATACCTCGTAACTCACTACCAACAACGGCCATTTTTTTGAACCCATGGGTTTGGAGCCTATACCTGGCTGGCGTGGTGATGGTGCTGGTGGCCGTGTTCTATTTCCAGTTTTCCCGCCATAAGCGGCGCCAGCTTAGGCGCGAAAAAAGTCAACAGGCCAAGCGGTTCTGGAAAATTTCCAGTGTGTTGGGAGATGGCCTGATTGTGATGGATAAAGATGGCATAGTTACCTACATCAACCCTGAGGCCGAGCGCATTCTGGGTTGGGGTTTTGACGAGGTAGTTGCTAAAAAAGGGCATCATATATTTCATATTCATGAGGGTAGTGAAACCGGTTGCTCTATCCTTAATGTGATGAAGACGCGCGAACTCTATCGCAGTAAAAATGAAGAGTTCCGCCGTAAAGACAATGTGACCATCCCCGTGACCCTGAACGCGGCGCCTTTAACCAGTGACACTGGAGATGAAGGTGTGGTGATCTCATTCCAGGATTTTTCCGAGACCAAACAGTACCAGGAAAAAATCCACACGCTTGCCTACCAGGATACTTTGACAGGCTTGCCCAACCGGCGGGGTCTGGAAGATCGTATGCAACTGGCGATTGAGCTCTCAACTCGCCATTCCTGTTATCTGGGGCTTATGTTCCTTGATCTTGATAACTTCAAAGCGGTTAATGACACCTATGGCCACGATGCTGGTGACGTGCTGTTAAAGGAAATAGCTGCCAGGTTGCAGGGCTGCGTTCGCGAAACCGATATGGTCGTGCGTATGGGCGGGGATGAGTTTATTGTACTGCTGACAGAAGTCTCTGCATCGGAAAATGCTGCAGTCGTAGCTGAAAAAATTATTCGGGCCGTTGGTGCACCTGTTGTGTTGCCTGAAGGCGAAGCACGTGTGGGTGTGAGCATTGGTATCGTTGTTGCCCGCGGTGCGGGTATTACCAGCGAAGGCCTTATGCAGGATGCTGATGCAGCTATGTATGAGGCTAAACGAGAGGGCAAAAACCGTTTTGTTATCAAGGAGAAACATCAGCCTGCTGATGTTCCAGGTAACGTAAGTCATTGAAAATATGAATGGTTGTTCATTTTTACAGATACAATACGTTAAGCGGAAATGATTCACACACCGACCATCCTGTGCCAGATTAGATCGATTCTTCTGATTATAACGAGGCGTCGATGTGAGAAAAAACCTACCGGTAACGGATACTGAGTACACCTTCCCGGAGTCGCAAAAGCTCATTTCGTCGACAGACCTGAACGGTACCATACGCCACTGCAATCAGGCGTTTGTAGATGTCAGCGGGTTTACGCGGGAAGAACTTTTTGGTCAGCCTCACAACATTGTTCGCCACCCCGATATGCCTCCGGCCGCATACGAAAACATGTGGTCTCACCTCAAAGCAGGCACCCCCTGGATGGGAATGGTTAAAAATCGCCGTAAAAATGGTGATTTTTACTGGGTCAGCGCCTACATAACGCCTGTCACCGAAAAAGGGGTGGTTGTTGGTTATGAATCGGTTCGCTCCTGCCCTACCAGAGAAAACATCCGGCGAGCAGAAAAACAATACGCAAGGATTCGTCAGGGCGGCTCAGATACTGCTCTGCTTCGCAGGTTCCCGGCAGAGGCACTGTTTCTGACGGCGGCTGTAATCCTGACTGTGCTTATGTACTACCTTGGCCAGGACTTACTGGCCCAGGCTACGTTGGTGCTTGGCGTTGCCGCTTACATTGTCTGGATACACCGTTCGCGCCGCCGGCTGATCAGCTCGGTAATGCAACTGCTTGAAAAGAGCTTTACCGACGATCTCGCAGCGCAGAGTTACACTGACGATGATCTCGGGCTGGGGCGAATGAAGGTTGCCATACTGGCTCAGAAAGCGCACCTCGATGCTGTTCTCACAAGGCTTGAAGATTCTGCCGGGCAGGTCAAAGCTGGAGCCATGCAAGGACTTGAAGTTACCTACGAATCCCATGAAGCCCTCCGGAAGCAGCAGGCCGAAATTGGCAATGTAGCTGCTTCAGTGAATGAGGTATCCCAGACTATTACCGAGGTGTCTTCCAACGTCCAGAATACCGCTCACAAAGCTGAAGAATCCCGTGAGCTGGCGGACAGCGGCATGGCTGTTATCGGAACAACCCGAAAAGTAATTGAGGGTCTGCAAACAAGCGTACACAGCATCAGCGAATCCGTCGGCGAGCTTGCGTCTGAAAGCCAGAAAATTGCGAACGCGACCAAGATCATTGAAGAAATTGCAGGGCAGACAAATCTGCTGGCGCTGAATGCGGCGATTGAAGCAGCCCGGGCCGGGGAGCATGGCCGTGGGTTTGCCGTTGTTGCGGATGAAGTGCGGGGCCTTGCAAAACGGACACAGGATTCAACGCAGGAAATTCACAGCATTATCGGTGCCCTGCTATCCCGGACATCTGCCTCTGTGCAGGCGACCGATGAGGGTAGAAAGTCGGCCGACAGCGGGCTTACGCATATGCTTGAAGCCGAAACCACGCTGGGGCAGATAGCCGGATCGGTTAGTACAATTGCTGAAATGTCTATCCATATGGCGGCTGCTGTAGAAGAGCAGGCTCAGGTATTTGACCAGATAAATGAGCAGGTTGAACACATCTCCAGCCTGGGCTCCGATAGCCTGCACAAGGGAGAACTGGCGATAAACCAGGTTCAGCAGATGGAAAACATAGCCGGGGAACTGCACGAGCTAGTAGTGAGATTCAAATAGGCTGGCGGGTAACAGGCTCCATAACGGTTTGTATTTGTAAAACAGTTGCTTATATTGTGCTCTGTCGATAATAAAAGAGTGCTTGCCGGCATGAGTCAATCGGTTGCCTACTACAACGAGCATGCGCAGGCGTTTCTGGATGAAACCCTCTATGTGGATATGTCTGCGCTGTACGATTCTTTTTTGCCGCATTTGCCCGAAAACGCCCACATTCTTGACGCTGGTTGCGGCTCCGGCCGCGATTCCCGTGAGTTTCTGGCTCGGGGTTATCGTGTTACTGCCTTTGATGCCTCCGACAAACTGGCCGGCCTTGCATCCCGCGCCATAAGCCATCCTGTTTCTGTTCGCACCTTTGATCAGGTAAGTGAGTATCAGACCTACGATGGCATCTGGGCCAGCGCCTTACACAAGGTAGGGAAGACTGCGATCTGGCAAACCGCTGATCGCAGGCCGGGGCGGGATGAGTATTGGTTAAACGGGGTTTTCCAGAAGTGCGACAACACCCGAGAGTAAACGTGGCCGGGAGCTAATTCATCACAAGGAACTAGGCCTGACGATCCACCTATTCGTGCGGGAGAATAAGTTATTTAACAAAAAGGCTGCCCCGTTTACCTACTACCGCAAATGGATTACCAGAGCCATGCAGTTACACCTCCTCTGGAAGGCTTGCGTTTAGCCTCTCAATGCAACTTCAACCTCGGCTGCATCGCCCGGCTTATTTTATCCATGAACCAGATCAGGCCGGTGCGGAGAAAACCGTGTAGCGCTACCTGGTGCATCCGGTACAGCGATACATAGAACAGGCGGGCCACCTTGCCTTCGATGTACATGCTGCGGCCCGAGAGGTTGCCCATCAGGTTGCCTACGGTGGTGTAGCGGCTGAAGTTGATCAGGGAGCCATAGTCGTTGTACACAAAGGGTACGGCGTCTTTGCCTTCCAGTCTGTTGCACAGGGTTTTGAACAGGGTGTCGGCTTGCTGGTGTGCTGCCTGGGCGCGGGGAGCTACAGGGCGGTCAGAATCCGGTTGCGGGCAGGCGGCGCAGTCGCCGAAAGCGAATATATCTGTATCCTGAGTAGTCTGGAGTGTTTGGTGTACAACCAGCTGGTTGCCACGATTGGATTCCAGTCCATCCAGGTTTGCCAGGAATGCAGGAGCTTTAATGCCAGCGGCCCATATGGTCATTTCCGATGCCAGTTCAGTGCCGTCTTTCAGTATTACTGCGTCGGGGCGAATCTCGCTCACAGGCTGGCCGTTCAGTACTTTTACGTGCTGGTGTTCCAGTTCTTTGGTGGCGGCTGCCGAAAGCCTGCCCGGCAGCGCAGGCAGAATCCTGTCGGCGGCCTCAATGACTGTGATGGATATATCAGAGGCTTTCAGGTGGTTCATGCCGTACACCGGCAATTCCCGCGAAGCCAGGCGCAGCTCTGCTGCAAGCTCAACACCCGTGGCACCTGCCCCGATTATGCTGATATTCAGTGTGTGATCCTGGCCTTGCTGGCCTTCGTGGTTTTTGCGCAGGAAGGCGTTTAGCAGCAGGTGGTGAAAACGTTGAGCCTGTTTCAGGCTATCCAGGAACAGGCAGTTCTCCTGTGCGCCCGGGGTGCCAAAATCGTTGGCGGTACTGCCCACGGCAATAACCAGCGTGTCGTATTTCAGGCGGCGTTCAGGTACAACTTCTTTACCGTCTTCATCAAGGAAGGGTGCTATCACCAGTTCTTTGGTCTCCCGGCTCAGGCCACTCATGCGCCCAAGCTGGAATTCGTAATGGTGTTTGCGGGCGTGGGCACGGTAATTGATTTCATTGGTGCTGGCATCCAGAGAGCCGGATGCAACTTCGTGTAGCAGAGGCTTCCAGACATGGGTCAGCCCGGCGTCAACGAGGGTAATGCGGGCTTTGCCTTTTTTGCCGAGTTTTCTGCCAAGGCTGGTAACCAGTTCAAGACCACCGGCACCGCCCCCGACCACCACGATATGATGAAGGTTTTCCATAGTAATAAGCCCTGTAAGTAAAGAGAGCCAAGCACTCTTTCAAAAAAACGCTTGGCTGTCGTCACTGGGGCCTGGTTACAAGGTAGGATACTAATGTTGCCGGAATGATAACGCGCTCCAGGCAGTCGGCACAATTAGTCGGAATGCCTATCTACTATTGGACATATAGCAAGAGACAGGAAAGCATGAAAATAGCAGTCTACTGTGGTTCCCGCTCTGGAAATGAGCCGCTATACGCTGAAAAAGCCAGAGAGCTGGGCCAGTTCTTCGGTAGTAACGGGATAGACCTGGTGTTTGGTGGTGGGCATGTGGGCCTTATGGGTATTACCGCCGATGCAGTGCTGGCCAGCGGCGGCAAGGTTTATGGTGTTATTCCCGAGCATCTGGTGAACCGGGAATTAGCACACCCGGGGCTTACTGAGCTTTTTGTTGTGAACGATATGCATGAGCGTAAAGCTAAAATGGCGGAGTTAGCCGATGGCTTTGTAGCCTTGCCAGGCGGAATAGGCACGTTGGAGGAAATTTTCGAAGTCTGGACATGGGCGCAGCTCGGTTTCCACAAAAAACCTTGTGCGTTCTATAACGTGGACGGGTTCTACAACTCGTTGCTGGAGATGATTAAATCCATGGTGGCTGCAGGGTTTGTCAAGCAACGCTATCTCGACATGATCGTGCTGGCGCAATCCCCTTCGGAACTGCTTGATGGCTTCAGATCGTACGTTCCCCCCCGGGAAAAGTGGACCTGAGCGGCGCCAGCGTCATGAATGTTCTCAAAGCCGGCTGACTCTGCTCATTAGCCGGCTCCAGTCGATCGGCAAGCGTTTTTCGAGGCTGGAAAGTAAAGGGTCTTTCGGGTGCATTGGCTCGAAGGGCTTTTTGCTGGCGTAAACAATGGTGTTGTTGGTTTTGCTTTTGAATACCAGCAGCGCTGCAAAGTGTTTCCTCAACTGGCGAAAATAAGGCCCTTCTGCGTCGGGTGCTCTGTGGTAATTCAGAACCAGCCAGCCGCTGGGGCTCAGCACCCGGCTGCAGCTTTCTACAAACTGGCGCTGCGCCTGGGCGGGGCTCATGCGGTCTGCGTTGTACAGGTCGGACAGGATCATGTCGGTGCTGGCATCAGGCAGATCGTTCAGGGCGTTTCGGGCATCGGCAATGGTGACGCTCAGGCGGTCACTATCCGGTAAACCGAAGTATTCCCTGGCCACATCCAACACTGCTTGTCGCAGTTCAACCGCGTGAACCCTGCATTCCGGATAAAGGTGATGGAACGCGTTGGCCATCACTCCGCCGCCGAGCCCCAGTATGGTTACGTGGCGGGGGTTGATAAAGGCAGCCGGCAACAGCATGGCACGGTTGTATTCGTGCACGGGAAGGTGGGGGTATCGCCGGTCGATCTTGCTTTGTTCAAACACTGAATTGAAGGTCAGTACCCGGTGTTTACGGTAGTCGATCACCAGAATGCTGCCGATTTTGTCCCGGCTGTGGTGAATAATCTCGCCTTTATTGAACATGCGGTGCTCTTTGAGGAAGTCGGGGTTAGCGATCCAGGTGTTTGATAACGTCTTTGGCTCCAGCCGTGCGGGCGAGGCTTAGTGCGGTTTCGCCATCTGCGTTCTGCAGTGCCGGGTTGGCGCCTTTTTCCAGCAGAAGTTGTACCGTATCTGCATGGCCGTTGCGGGCCGCGAGCATCAGAAGGCTTTCGCCGTTGCTGGTGCGCATGTTCACCGGGACGCCTGCATCCAGCATTACGCTCAGTGGTCCGGCGCCGCCGTTTCGTGCCAGCTCAAAAATGCCCTGGGCGAAGGCGATGGCGTCTTCGTCCATCTTGTTCTCTGGCGATTGCGGCTGGCCGGGTTTTTGCTCGTTCATCTGGTCTCCGTTATAAGTGTTGCTGAATGGTCGGTTGGACATACGTACGATACCGCTGATACAAGGTTTTATCACAGAATGGATCTGTCTCTGGCACAATCACTGACTCAGATCTCAGTTATTAACTGCATTAAACGACAGGAGAAAGCACCATGAAACTGAACGTTGAGGGTATTGAAGAGGGCAAGCCGGTCCCGGAGATATTCGCGTTCGGCGTGTTCAATCCGGAAGATCATATGAGTTTTGGCCCTAATCGCAACCCCGGGATGTCCTGGGAAGGCGCGCCGAAGGGCACAAAAAGCTTTGTGGTGATGATGTTTGATCCGGATGTGCCCAGTATTGCGGACGATGCGAATCAGGAAGGTAAAACGATTTCGAAAGATATTCCGCGGGTGGACTTTTTCCACTGGTTGCTGGTGGATATTCCCGCCGGTGTCAGCCGTATTCCCGAGGGTGAAGACAGTGATGGTGTAACGCCTAAAGGCAAAGACACAGGTGCCGGCCCGATAGGCCTGCGCGGGGTGAACAACTTCACTCAGTTTCTGGCTGGAAACCCGGATATGGCAGGTACCTACGGTGGCTACGACGGCCCCTGCCCGCCCTGGAACGATGAGCTTCTGCACCACTATCATTATGAAGTGCATGCACTGGATGTTGAGTCCCTGGGGCTGTCCGGAGAGTTTGATGGTGAAGCGGTGCGCAACGCCATGGCAGGCCATATTCTGGCCAGTGCCAGGGTGACAGGAACCTATACACTGAATCCGGAGTTGCGCTAGCAGCAGGTTGCGGTAAAGACGGGCTCGGGCGGTGCTCCGGAGTGGGTGCCACCTGTCCCCGGGATCTTTTGATATTCAAAAATAGAATAATAGTAGATCTGTAAATTCACTTTTTGCAGGTCCATAATGGCGCCCATGAATTCATCCGTTATGGAGAAAACCGCATGGGCCGCCTTTTCATCGTTATCCTGCTTCTGGCCAGTTCACTGGCAACGGCCGGCACAGATACACCACCTCTGGTTGATGCCGTCTGGCTGAAATCCCACCTTGGTCAGGACAATATTGTGGTTCTGGATGTGAGATCCGGTATCGATAATGGCGGTGATCGAAGCAGTTTCCAGAAAGCCCATATCCCCGGCTCGGTTTACAGCAGCTATACAGACGATGGCTGGCGCGAAAGCCGCGATGGTGTTCAGGGTGTCTTGCCTCCGGTAAAGAGTATGGAACGGCTGATCGGCGGTCTGGGTATTGGTAACGAAGCTACTGTGGTGATTGTTCCGGCAGGAACTGGTGCCACCGATTTTGGCAGTGCGGCGCGGGTCTTCTGGACGTTCCGTGTGCTGGGGCATGATGAAGTTACCATTCTGAATGGTGGTTTTGCCGGCTGGCAGGCAGAAGGGTATGAAGTGGCCAGCGGTGAAGGTGCAGATCGCCCGTTTGCTGATTTCAAAGGTTCCGTGCAGGAAGAGCTGATCGCGTCCCTTGATGAAGTAGAGCATGCCCGGGAGAATCAGGGGCAACTGGTCGATGCCCGCCCGGAGGATTACTTCCGTGGTGAGACGGCCTCACCGGCAGCCAAGGCACCCGGTACCATTCCCGGCTCTTTTAACCTGCCCCATTATCAGTTTGTCAGTGAGGTATCCGATGTGTGGTATCTCAATGAAGACAGTATTACTGAGAGTGTTGAACGGGCGAATCTGAACGCCAACAGCCGCACCATCGCTTTCTGCAACACTGGCCACTGGGCTGCTACCGACTGGTTTGTATTGAGTGAACTGGCGGGCTTCAGCGAAGTTGCGCTGTACGATGGTTCCATGTCGGAATGGAGCCAGGACAGCGATCGCCCTATGCAGGTTGCCAAACGCGGCCTTGGAAAACTTCTCGATTTCTTTAACTGAGTACAATTGAATGAGTGAATCTGCTGTACTTCAGGCTGGGATGAAGCCGTCGGCCTGGATTGTTGACCGTTTCGTGGTTTTGACGGCGCTTGCCGGGTTGGGCGTGCTTGGCGGGCTTATCTGGCTGGAAACGGCACCGTTTATGGTTGCCCTGTTTGCGATCGGTACGGTGCTGGGTATGGCCCTGTACCACGGTGCTTTCGGATTTACAGCAGGCTGGCGTAATCTGGTGCTTAAAAAGCGCGGTGCCGGTATGCGAGCCCAGCTGATGCTGTTTGCCCTGTCTTCTCTGATTATGGTGCCCATGCTCTACAGCGGGCAGGCCGGCCTTGTGGGTGCTGTTGCGCCTGTGGGTACGTCTCTGGTTGTTGGTTCTTTCATGTTCGGGATTGGCATGCAGCTGGGTGGCGGTTGTGGTTCGGGCACGCTGTTTACTGTAGGTGCCGGTAATATCCGCATGGTAGTTACCCTGGTATTTTTTATTGCCGGTGCGGTGCTTGGCTCTATCCATCTGCCCTGGTGGCTGGATCAGCCCGGCTTCGATCCGGTACCTCTGGTTAATACCTTCGGTGTCAGCGGTGCGATTATTGTTCAGCTTCTGGCTTTGGGCCTGATAGCTCGCTGGGTCAACCGGGTTGAGCGCAAGGCCCACGGAACTATCGAGCGGAACGAACTGCTCTGGAAAGGTCAGGAACACGGTGTTTTGAGGACTCTGATCAGCGGTCGCTGGCCGTTTACCTGGGCCATCCTGATTCTGGCTGCGGGAAACGCACTGACACTGGGTATCGGTGGTTCGCCCTGGAGTGTGACCTTTGCTTTTAACGTATGGGGTGCCAAGGCCCTTGAAGCTGTCGGCGTAAATATGTCGCAGTTTGAGTTCTGGCAGTGGGACTACCCGGCGATGGCGCTCAAGGATTCCCTGCTGACCAATATTCCTTCGGTAATGAACTTCGGGTTGTTGCTTGGTGCCATGCTGGCGGCAGGCCTTGCCAATCGCTTTAACGAGGCCAGCCGGAACCGTCCCCAGCGCCGTCCACTGCTGGCCGCCGTGGTGGGTGGACTGCTTCTTGGTTACGGCGCCCGTTTGGGGTTCGGCTGCAATATTGGCGCGCTGTTTTCCGGTATTTCATCGGCCAGCCTGCACGCGTGGATCTGGTTTGCCTGTGCTTTCGCAGGGTCGTTTGTAGGTATTCGCCTGCGCCCCTGGTTCCGGTTACCTGAGTGATATGGAGAAGCTAGCCACTATGGACAAAGCATATAGCCGGGGCCGGATTCTGATCATGCTTGGCGTTATTCTGGCGCTGATTGTGGTGGATCACCTTAACAGCCCCACCTTTGCCTTTAATTCCGGGCAGGGGAATGTACAAACCGCACTGACGCAGCGGGATGAATCCGCCTGTGCACCTTGCGGCGCACCCTGCCCCTCAACCCGCAACTGAGGCAGATCAGAGGTCTGCCCAGTTGATAGCCCTGAAATCGAAGTTGTCTTCCAGCGTTGGTTTGATTATCCGGAAATACGGGGATGCATCGAAATCCCTCGGTGTGAACAAGGATGTTTGCCGGATCCTGTAATGCTCACGAATGCAGTCTGTGCAGTCTGGATCGCCTGATGGCATGGTGTTGATGGTCGGCAGGATCGGATAGCGCAGGCGCTGGAATCCTTCGGCAATAAACGTGGAACAGATAGCCCGGGTAGGGTCGCCGCTGCCAAATGACAGCAGTTTATATCTGTGTCGTGCAGGCACCGGGGGCGTCTGGATAAGGTAGCGTGCCAGATCAAATACGTTCTTCATATCATACTGGTGGCCCAGCCGGCTCAGGGCATAGTCTGTGAGCGCGTGAATGTTCTCTTCATTCAACCCCACCGGACGACAGATGCGGGTATGGCTGTGGCGGTAGAAGGAGAGCGGTAAGGGGCGGATACCGGCTTCCAGGTCCGCTTCGATCAGTGTGCAGGGCTCTCCGTCTTCTGATGTTCCCAGGCCAGCATCAGGCCCCAGATACAGAGCCGCATGAGACCAGGTTGATTGGGTCAGGTATTTTATAGCCACGCTGATGCGGGCATCACCTTCCACCAGCAGAACATCTCCGGGCTGGAGTGCTCTTTCCAGAGCTTCGTAGGTTGATGTGGGCACTGAATGCTGTGCCACCTGCCTGGAAAGGTAAGCGGCGAGGTGTTTCGCCAGCCAGTTCAAAAGCATTCTTCACTCCGGTTGTGTGTTGATAGCCCCCAACAGGCAGAACCCCAGGAGGCCTGGGGTTCGTCCGGGTTTGTGAAGCAGGGTTCACTGCTTAGCTGACTGAACCCTGGTTCCCACCCTCCTGGATATGGTAGCAGGATGGGTTGTTTCCGCGCTCGATATCTTCGGCACTTACGCCTTCTGCATGTGCTGTTGCTGTGAATGCCAAAACAATAAGAGCGCCTGCCAGTGTTAAGGTTTTCATGATTCTGTTCCTTTTGGTTTGTATAGAGGCCACATTCGCGTTGCTGTGAATTCAGTCAACATCCTGATGTGTGGCTTGCACTCTTTGGACACACCAACAATCCGAGTGTTACGGATTATTTGCATGCTGGAGAGGGCGGGAACGTCAGTCTCGTTTATTTCATTTCTTCAGGTGTTGGGGGTGTAACAAAACAGCCCTGGCCGTGTCTGTAGTCATCGTCTTGCAGTACTAATGATTAAACTGATCCGGGAGTGACTATGAGTAGATATCGGCTAGTGACAGGTTTTTTTGCATGGGTCCTTCTGCCGGGCCTGGTTTGGGCAGATGTTAATGAGGAGCTATACCAGCCATACCAGCGCCTGCTTTCGGGTTATCTCATCGAACAGGCATTGCCCGGTGACGGATTGGTTTCTGCTTTTGATTACTCCTCTGCCTTGGCGGATACAGATCTGGTGCAGTTGCTGGAACAGCAACGCAATGCTCTGGCGGAATTTGATGTCGGGACCCTGGAAGCCCGGGGAGAGTCGGTAGCCTTCTGGATTAATGCCTACAATTTTTTCATGCTTGAACAGATTCTTACGGAGCGGCCGGGTGGTGAACTTGTCACATCCGTCTGGGATTACGGTGGCCGGGTCAATCCGTTTGTTGACAGTGTTTTTGATCGGGAAAACTTCGTGATTGGTGGGGAGCGATTCAGCCTGAGCCAGATCGAAAAAGGCGTATTGCTGGGTGAGGGCTATCAAACCAGGGGTTGGAAGGATGCCCGGGTTCACTTCGCCGTAAACTGCGCATCAGTGGGTTGCCCGCCGTTACGTGATCAGGTCTACACGGCCACCAACCTTGAGGATCTGTTGCAGGAGAACACTCGCCGGGCGTTCAATACCCAGCACCATCTTAAGGTGTCAGGCAACACTTTGTATGGCACAGAGCTGTTCAAGTGGTACAAGCAGGACTTTGTTGAGGCTGAGGGCTCGGTGAGGGCCTTTATCCGGCGTTGGGCCAGCGACACTGTTGCAGAGCAGGTGGCGGGGACGAATGAGCTGGATTACATCGATTATGACTGGTCTCTTAATCTGCCTGCGAATATGGGAATAGCGGGTTCCAAATGAAGCAGGTGCCAGTGCATAGTTACCTCATGGCCAGTAGAATAACCTGATGAACCGTTCACAATGGGCTTTCCGTTTTACTTTTCTGATCATTATCGCATTCGTGATGGGGGGCATCTGGCTGCTTCTTCGTCAGTTGGGTATGCCGGTAAGTCTGGCGCCGGAAGCTTTGTCTGAGTGGTTTAACGGTCAGGGGGTGTTTGGGCCATTGTTGCTGATGCTGCTGATGGTCCTCGCAGTGGTTGTCGGGCCGATTCCTACATTGCCCATTAGCGCAGCCTCAGGGCTTGCATACGGCATGTTCACGGGAACTGCGGTTGCGGTGTCGGGCGCCCTTGCCGGATCCATTATTGCTTTTTATCTGGCCCGGATTCTGGGGCGTGAGGCGGTCCGGCGCAAACTGGGGAACAACCCGGTTTTCTCTGCCTCCGGATCCCAGCGCTTTCTGTTCATCGCGGTGGCGCTGACGCGCCTGATTCCGCTGTTTTCCTTTGCTCTGATCAGCTATGCAGCCGGCGTCACTGCAATATCCTTCTGGCGTTATGCGATCGCGACAACTCTGGGGATGCTCCCCATGACGTTTGTGTTTGCCGGGCTGGGCCACAGTTTTGAACTCAGCCCCGCGCTGACGGTGGTTGCCGCGGTTGCCATCCTTCTGATCATGAGCATACTCCCGCTGTATCTCAGCAGGAATCCTGGTTCCCGCCTGTCTCGTTTTCTGCAGCTGGACAGAGCCTGAAGTTTCAGGTGCTGTCTGTGTAACAGAGGGATCTTGTCTTGGTTCCTGTCCTTTTTTGATACCATAATGAACCTTCAGCAATCGTCTGCACTATATAATATGCGCAAATCACGGGTAGCCTTATGTCCTTTCTGAAAACTCTGCGTCGCCCGTTCCAACATTGCCGTGAGGCTTATGAGCTGGCGGTAGGCTATGGTACGCCTCGCCGTGCTGCGAAGCTGGCTGCAATCGTTGGCACGCTTCTGGTTCTGATCAATCAGTGGGAGGCGATTGCTGGTGCGGGTTCGGTGGACTGGGTAAAGGTGGTGCTGACTTATTGCGTTCCATATATGGTGTCAACGTATACCAGCGTCAGCAAGGACCTTCACCTTCGCCGGGACGCCGAGGTCGCGGAACAGAGGGTGCATGAGGAAGCACAACAGATTCAGTCCCGGGAAGGTGTTTTGTAGCATTCCGGAACAGGGCGTTACCCCTGAGGGCCGGGTGAGTCGGAAAACCCGCCGGCCCCAGTCGTTTAATCAATGATTTCGCTGATCTGAACGGCAGGTTGTACGTTCGTGAAATTCGGGATATCCCTCAGAATCTCGTTGGCGTGGGGTCCGAACGCTGCCTCGAAGTCACTTACAGAGTCAAAAAACAAATGTCCCATGGCTATGTAGACGGGTGGTTCTCCCGGTGCACCTCCTGCCAGTCCTGATTCGATAGCCGTTCCCTTGCAGGCGTCTCCGAGTTTTTCACGAACCAGTGCCATATGAGTGTCACGGTAATAGGCTATGTCGAAAGTGCTATCTGCAGTCCTGGGGTAGAGTACGCTGACTTTTATCATTGTTGGGGCCTCGCCTGTTGGAGTTCGAACATGAGACCTTCATTGAACCGCGCCAGGTGCGTTTGGCCAATGGCACTTTAGAACAAGATTTGAATGATCACTCTTTCTCCCCGTCCCCGGGTTTCCATGTTTTGAGTGCTTCCGCTACCCGCTCGTCAATCCGGCGCATGAATTCCTCGTCCGGCCTGCCTGATGAGTGAGCCCTCATCAGGTCTGTGCTGGCGCGGAGGTTGCCGATGAATGTGCGGCAGTCCTTGCACATCATCAGGTGCATTTTCACGGACAGGTTCTGCCGGCTCGTGAGTTCACCATCTATGTAGTCACTGGCTATGCCTGCCAGATCCCTGCACATTAACATTCGCCTGTCTCCTGAAACGTTTCTACCATCAGAAAGATCTTCTGCCTTGCGCGGTGTAAAAGTACACGAAGGTTAGATGCACTGACATCCAGAATGTTACAGACATCTTCAGATTTGTGCTGGTGGGCCTCATAAAGCATCAGAGCTGAGCGCTGGGTTTCAGGCAGTGCCGACAGGTGTTTGTCCAGGCAACCACTGAGCGCATCATTTTCCATTAATGTATCTGCGGATTCATGGAACTTGAGCTTGGGTGGCAGGTCCCAGCGGCCTTGTGCATTGAAACGGTCGGCAAGTTCCGGGTCGAGGCTTTCTGAAAAGTCAGTGGCTACCTCCCTGTTGCTGGTCCGGAGCTTGTTCTTGCAGCGGTTAGCGACGATTCGGTGCAGCCAGGTTTTCAGGCCGGAACGGCCTTCAAACTTCTGAATGGCATCAATCACCGTAACCCAGCAGTCCTGGACTATTTCCTCAGCACTGGAGTGGTCCAGATAGAACCGGGCTACAGCTAACATTCCCGGAGAGTATTCCCGAACTGCCTCTTTGTAGGCGGATGAATTGCCTCGTTTCAGGTCGTCGATCAGTGAACTTTGCGGGTCCGGATGCGCTGTAGTGGCCATGGATTTCCGTTCCTTATCAGTCTTTGGATAGTCATTTTTTTTTTAGTGTTTCTGATTCGGTAAAAGTTCCTGTATTTTAGAGCGATCGCTCAAAAATTTTAATTCAGCCCTGTGTAACATTTAGCTGGTGACCGTGTCTGAATGAAATCAACGAACTGATTCCAATATTTTAAAAGGCATGGATATGACTCGTAGCAAGCTTTTACTTCTTTTGGTCATTGCTGTGATCGTTGCCGTTTTTCTCGGCTTCGACGGGCACAAGCTGCTGACCCTCGAGAACCTGCAGGCAAACCAGAGTGCCCTTGCACAATGGATTGACCAGAACCTTCTGGTGGCGGTTGTCGGCTATGCTGCCATTTATGTGGTAGTAACTGCTCTGTCGTTACCTGGGGCCACCATAATGACTTTGGCAGGCGGTGCCTTTTTAGGCAACTTTTATGGCCTGGTGGCGGTTTCGATTGCGTCAACCCTGGGTGCATCTCTGGCGTTTCTGGTGGCCAGATTCCTCATGCGGGACACATTGCGCAAGCGCTATGCGGAAACCGTTGCGAAGATGGATCGGGGAATTTCAAAAGACGGTGCGTTTTATCTGGCTACTCTGCGGCTGGTACCGGTATTCCCCTTTTTCCTGATTAACCTCGCCATGGGCCTGACGTCTATGAAGCTGCGGACCTACGCTCTGGTAAGCTGGATTGCCATGCTTCCCGGGACTTTTGTCTTCGTCAATGCCGGTACCCAGCTGGGTCAGATCCAGTCTACGAGTGATATCGTTTCCGCTGACCTGCTGCTTTCCTTTGCCCTGCTCGGAATTTTCCCTCTGATTGCCAAGTTCGTGGTGGGCTTTATCCGCCGCCGCAAGGTATATGCCGGCTGGCAGAAGCCTGAGAGTTTTGATTACAACCTGTTGGTGATTGGCGGTGGCTCGGCAGGTCTGGTCTCGGCTTACATTGCCAGCGCTGTTAAGGCCAAAGTAGCTCTGATTGAAAAGCACAAGATGGGTGGTGACTGCCTGAACACAGGTTGTGTGCCGTCCAAGGCACTGATCCGCAGCGCCAAGGCTGCCGATACCATGCGTAATGCCAACCGCTACGGCCTGGAGTCAGTGCCGGTTAAAGGTTCCTTCAAGAACATCATGAACCGTGTTCAAGAGGTGATTGCGAAGGTAGAGCCCCATGACTCCCCTGAGCGGTACAGCAAACTGGGCGTGGATTGCATCTCGGGAGAGGCAAGCTTTGTATCGCCCTGGGAACTGGAGGTCAGGCACAACGACGGTCGCACTGAGCGGTTGACTGCTCGCAGCATTATCGTTGCCACTGGGGGAAAACCGGCCATGCCGCCGATTCCAGGGCTTGCAGAAATGGAACCTCTGAACTCCGACAACCTGTGGAATTTGCAGGAGCAGCCGGAGCGGTTGCTGGTGCTGGGCGGCGGTCCGATCGGTTCCGAGCTGGCCCATGCTTTTGCCCGCCTGGGTAGTCAGGTGATTCAGGTAGAAAGGGGTGACCGGTTGCTGGCGAAAGAAGACAGTGATGTATCAGAACTGGTGAAACTCCAGTTTGAAAAAGATGGTATCGATCTTCGCCTGGAACATTCGGCAAAGGAATTCGCCATCGAAGATGGAGAAAAAGTAGTCTACTGCGAGCATAAGGGCGAACGGGTTCGTATTGCTTTTGATCAGGTGCTGGTCGCAGTGGGCCGGGCCCCGAACACCAAAGGCCTGGGGCTCGACAAGATTGGTATCGAAACCCTGCCCAATGGAACTGTGCCCGTTGAAGACGATATGAGCCTTCGTTACCCCAACGTGTTCGCCTGTGGTGATGTGGCTGGCCCGTATCAGTTTACTCATGCGGCTGCTCACCAGGCCTGGTATGCGGCGGTAAACGGCTTGTTTGGCCAGTTCAAGCGTTTCCGGGTGGATTATCGGGTAATGCCCTGGGTGACATTTACGTCGCCAGAGGTGGCTCGGGTTGGGCTCAGTGAAGCTGAGGCCAGAGAACAGGGTGTTGCATACGAAATCACCCGATACGGTCTTGATGATCTGGATCGTGCAATTACCGAGGGTGAAGACTACGGTTTTATAAAGATCCTGACGCAGCCCGGCAAGGACAAGATCCTTGGTGTGGTGGTGGCCGGCTCCCATGCGGGCGAGATTCTCGCGGAATTCACTCTGGCAATGAAGCATGGGCTGGGTCTGAACAAGATTCTGGGGACGGTTCACCCCTACCCGACATGGAATGAGTCGGCCAAATACGCGGCTGGAGAGTGGAAGCGTGCCCATGCCCCTGAAGGTATTCTGAAGCTGCTGGAGAAACTGCACAGCTGGCGTCGGGGCAAAGGCCAGACCAATTCAGCCCAGCGAAACGTATAGAAATAACCGGGTGCTGAAAACCTCGGGCGACAGTCGCAACAATCGGCGTCAACCGTGATCGAGCGCTCTTATTCCGGAACAACTGAGGAGCATTTATGCCCCTGACAAAAACCCGACCTGCCAGAAAGCTTATTCCGGCGGTAGAAGTACTGGAGTCCAGAGCTTTTGATAGCTGGACTCACACTCGTAATGGCACCCCCAGGGGTTACATCGATGCCGTCAAACTGAAAGAGCTGTGGATTCACACCGGCACGGCCTGCAACCTGGCTTGTCCTTTCTGTCTGGAGGGAAGCCATCCGGGTGATGGCCGCATTCCCGGTATGAAGCTGAGCGATGTAAAGCCGTTTATTCACGAAGCCCTGGATATGGGGGTGGAGCAGTTTTCGTTCACTGGTGGCGAACCTTTCGTGATCCGTGATTTTGTGAACATTCTGGATTATGCCAGCCAGCACAGGCCTTGTTTTGTGCTGACCAATGCCACTGAGCCGCTGCTGAAACGCAGGCATCAGGTGTTGCCGTTACTGGATAACCCCTATCCGATTCATTTCCGGGTGAGTCTGGATTTTCCTGACCGCGCCCGGCATGACAAGGATCGCGGTGCCGGGAGCTTTGATCAGGCGCTGGAGGGTATTCACTGGCTGGTTGATCAGGGGTTCAAGGTTTCCATTGCCCGTCAGACTGATCAGGGTGAGGTTCCGGCTGAGGTGGAAGCTGCGTTCCGGGAAATATTCCGCGAGTGGCAGATTCCGGAGAGTCTGGCGTTTACGGCGTTTCCTGATTTGGGTACGCCGGGCTCGGAAGACGGCAGCCCTGAGATTACCGAGAGTTGTATGGATAAGTATCCAACGGTTCAGAGCCGGTCACACTTTATGTGTACCTATACCCGGATGCTTGTGAAGAAGGGTGATTCGGTGCGGGTTTATGCGTGCACGCTGGTAGACGATGATCCGCAATATGATCTGGGTGGGTCGCTGGCGGAGAGCATGGATGAGCGCATTATGTTGCGGCACCACCGGTGTTTTTCCTGTTATCGCTATGGGGCTAGTTGTTCGGCGCCTGGTTGATTTTACGTATTGGAGTTGGCGGCATGGGGGGTGTGTCTTTATTTTCTTGGAAAAACAACTCGCTGCGCTCAGACATTTTTTCCGGCGAAAATAAAGACACACCCCCCGCCCACCGGAACCGTTATCTCCAGATTAAAAAACTGAGTAATGCCCCGGGTTAAAGTTCTGGGGGCAAACCCGGAACATAATGAGGAAATAAACAACAGTGAACATCACAGAAGCTTCCCTGTTCTGGGGGTTCTTGCTGGTTTATGGCGTGGTTATGTATGTGCTGTCGCCAAAAAGCAGGAATCCGGAGTCTTTTTATAAAGGCGCGGATGATCAGGGTAATCCGGTTAGTCAGTGGTCACTGACGGCCAGCATTTTTATCAGCTGGATTTTTGCCAAGTCGGTAACCAATGCGGCAAATCTTGGGGCAACCTATGGGGTGACCGGGGGGCTGGCCTATGCCAGTTACTGGCTGTCGATTCCGGTGGCCGGCTATATCATTTATCTGATTCGTACCCAGACTGGTGCCCGGAGTCTGCAGGATTTTCTTACTTCGCGTTTTGGGCGTTTTGCAGGGCTGGCGTTTGCGGCGGCTATTCTGATCCGGCTGTATAACGAGGTCTGGAGTAATACTGCGGTTGTGGGTGGTTATTTCGGGCTGCCTGGTGAATGGGAGTATTACGTTGCAGCTATGGTGTTCACTGGGTTTACGCTTGCGTACAGCCTTAAGGGCGGGCTGCGTTCTTCCATTTTTACAGACGTTATTCAGACGTTTGTGTTTGTGTTTTTCCTGGGCGCGGTGTTGTTCATGATTATCCCGGCGAACGATACCTCGGCGTTGCTGAACGAAGGTGAGTTCCGGTTGAATGCTGGCTTTGACCTGCTGCTGGTGGCGCTGTTGCAGATGTTCAGTTATCCGTTTCACGACCCCGTGCTTACAGACAGAGGGTTTGTGAACAAGGAAAAAACCATGCTCAAGAGCTTTGTGGTTGCCGGCTTGCTTGGTTTTGTTGCGGTATTTCTGTTCAGCCTTGTAGGGGTTCATGCCCGCCTGAATGGTATTGAAACCATGGGCAATGCGCCGGCCGCTGTCGGGCAGTCGCTGGGGCTGGCTGCGCTGTTTTTCATGAGTGTGGTGATGATGACCTCCGCAGGTTCTACTCTGGATTCCACCTTTACCTCGCTGGCCAAATCCCTGGCGGTTGATCTTCCGCGGCTGGCAAAGCGTGCAGCGGAACGGTTACCCAGTATGCGGGTGGGCGCGGTGGTGATGACGGTGTTCGCGCTGATTGGCAACCTGCCCATGTTTGCCGGTACAGACATTCTCAAGGCTACTACCATTTCCGGCACCATGGTGATGGGGCTGGCGCCGGTATTTTTGTTTTACGGGTTCACCCGCTGGTCGCCGTGGAGTTTTCACCTGAGCTTCTGGACCGGTCTCGGGTTGGGACTGATGCTGGCAATCGGTCTTATCCCGGCAAGTTGGGCTATTGGTGATGGTAATTACGCCATGTTGCTCGGCGTTAATGCCTATGGATTCCTCATATGCAGTGCGGGATTTTTCCTGCCGCTGGCCTTGCGCTTGCTGGCTGGTAAATCTCTGACTGCGGGAGAAGTACGATGACGGAAGGCCGCAGTTGTCCCCTGGCTTACCGCTACCAGCCAGCTTCCCTGTGCGGGCAAAGCACGCCGGTTACTGAGGATGTTCTCTATGTTATTGGCGGGCTTTACGGTAACCCCTTTGCGCTGGATGAAATCGAACGCATGGCCCTGGCTGAGGAACGTCAGGGCCTTAGTGTAAAGCTGGTCTTTAACGGCGATTTCAACTGGTTTAATGCCAGTGATGAACTGTTCCGGGAGATTAATAACCGGGTGCTCAGCCATACCGCCAGCCTGGGTAATGTGGATTACGAACTGAGCACTCCCAGTGTCGGCGCTGGTTGTGGTTGTGCCTATCCTGATTTTGTTGATCAGGGTGTTGTTGAGCGTTCCAACCAGATTATGGGCAAGCTTCAGGATGTTGCCGGAGCGCATCCGGATATTCAGAAGCGCCTGGCATCTCTTCCCAGATATCATTGTCTGTTGTTTGGAGGCCTAAAGATTCTGGTGTTGCATGGTGACCCGGAATCCCTTGCTGGCTGGGGCCTGGCCCATGAATCCTTTGCGGCTGGCAATGGGCAACAGGTTGAAGAGTGGTTCCGCGCTTCCGGGGCGGACGTGATGGCTGCCACACATACTTGTCTTCCTGTTCTCTGGGCGGGAGATGTTGATGGTCGCTCTTGCGCAGTGGTCAATAACGGCTCTGCCGGTATGGGTAACCTGAGGGCAGATCCCCGAGGGCTTATTACCCGCATAAGCCGCACGGCCGCGGAAGTTGAGCCTGTTGCAGGCATTGTAGCTGGTGAGCTTTGTGTTGATCTGGTGCCGGTAGACTATGACCTCAATGCGTGGCTGGCACAGTTTGACCGCCTCTGGCCTGCGGGCACCCCGGCCGCGCTTTCTTACCGGGAGCGTGTTTTGGGAGGTGCTTCGCTCACGTCTGCCGACCTTGTGTTTCCTCCGGTTCTTTAATCTTTCTATTGCTGGCGGACCGTCTGGTCTGGTCTGTTATTGAGGCAGGTGCTTCAGGATTCTGTGGGGCCGTTTATTGGCCTGACTTGAAATATATTTTGTGGTCTATATAATTTAACTCTAAATTTTAAGGTGAATTGACCACGATATGACCTCAGAAGGATCGAATACCACCGCCATCACCCTGCGTACACCCGTCAAGGATGATGGCTTCAGGCTCCACCAGTTGGTGGCGGAATGTCCTCCGCTTGACCCCAATTCAATTTACTGCAACCTGTTGCAGTGCAGCGATTTCGCCGATACCGGCGTAGCTGCGGAGAAAGACGGCGATCTGGTCGGCTTCATCTCCGGATACATCCCCCCAAAAAAGCCCGAGACCGTTTTTGTATGGCAGGTGGCTGTCCACGAGAAGGGTCGTGGACAGGGTCTGGCCAAGCGGATGCTCAAGGCCATAGTGGCCCGGGAAGCGTGTGAAAACGTTACCCACATGGAAACCACGATTACCGCCGACAACGAAGCTTCCTGGGCATTGTTCCGTTCGTTTGCCCGGGATATGGGCGCGGAGCTTGAGCACCATGAGCATTTCGAGAAAGGCACCCATTTTGGCGGCCAGCACGATTCTGAATTTCTGCTGCGCATCGGGCCTTTCTCCAGGTAGCTTCAGTAAGCACCTCCAAGTCAGTTCTGGTGGGCTTTCAGAGCTTTTCCGGGCGTTTTCAAAGAGGCGGTTTGTCTGCCTGCGCGCCCTGCTCTCAGCCCCATCCCACCATCGCTACAGAACTCTATTCAAAAGCCGACAGGCCAAGAGGAAATATAATGGAAGTTTTCAAGACTGAATCTGAAGTACGTGTATATAGCCGTGCCTTTCCAGTGATTTTCAATCGTGCCAAAAACGCGCATCTTTACACTGAAGACGGCAAGCAGTACCTGGATTTTCTGGCTGGTGCCGGCTCTCTGAACTACGGCCACAATAACGATATTCTGAAAAAAGCATTGCTTGAATACATTGAAGCAGACGGTGTGAGCCAGGGCCTTGATCTGTTCACCACGGCCAAGCATGACTTTATCGAGTCCTACAAGAAGTACATTCTTGATCCTCGTGGCCTGAACTACAAAATGCAGTTTACCGGTCCGACTGGTACTAACTGCGTTGAAGCAGCCCTGAAACTGGCGCGTAAGGTAAAAGGCCGTACTGGTATTATCTCGTTTACCAATGGTTTTCATGGCGTGACCATGGGCGCGGTTGCTGCAACCGGTAACAAGCACCACCGTGGTGGTGTTGGCGCGCCTCTGAGCAACGTCGATTTCATGTTCTACGACGGTTACCTGGGTGATGATGTTGATACCCTTGCCGTTATGGACAAGCTGCTGTCTGACAGCTCTTCCGGTGTTGAAGTACCTGCAGCGGTAATTGTGGAAGCGGTTCAGGGCGAAGGTGGTCTGAATGCTGCCCGTGCTGAGTGGCTGAAAGGCCTGGAAGCCTTGTGCAAGAAGCACGACATGCTGCTTATTCTGGATGATATTCAGGCGGGTAATGGTCGTACCGGTGAGTTCTTCAGCTTCGAGTTTGCGGGAATCAAGCCGGATATCGTCACTGTTTCCAAGTCTCTTAGTGGCTACGGCCTGCCGATGGCGCTGGTGCTGCTCAAGCCGGAACTGGATATCTGGAGTTCAGGTGAGCATAACGGGACATTCCGGGGTAACAACATGGCATTCGTTACCGCCCGCACGGCAGTGGAGACTTATTGGAAAGACGATAAGTTCGCCAATGAAGTCAAAGAAAAAACCGGGGTTCTGGGCGACGCATTGCAGGCGATTTGCGATAAGTACCCGGGTGAGTTCAAAATGAAGGGGCGCGGTTTGATGCGAGGCATTGAAGCGACAGATGCAGATGTTACAGGCCCGATTACCAGACGAGCTTTTGAGCACGGGCTGATCATCGAGACCAGTGGTCCGAATGATGAGGTTATCAAGTGCCTGATGCCGCTGACCACCAGCAAGGAAGATCTGAAACTGGGTGCCGGACTATTGGCAAAAAGTGTCGATGAAATCATGCAGGAAGGGATCAGGAAGGCGTCGTAAGACGCCCCCGCCATTCCGGAGATTCAGACTGCAGGGTAAGCCAGGGTAGGAATATGACAAGTCAATTACATACCGTTGAGAAGATTGGCGGTACTTCAATGAACAACTACGAAACTGTGCGCGATAACATTATTGTCGCAAATCGTAGCAAGGAAGATCTCTATCAGCGTATCTTTGTGGTGTCCGCTTACGGCGGGGTGACCAACGAACTGCTGGAGCACAAGAAGACCGGCGAGCCCGGTGTATATGCTCTGTTTGCCGATGCAGAGTCCGACTGGGCCTGGGGTGACGATCTGACCAAGCTGGTGAAGTTTGTCACCGATATCAACGGTAAACTGTTTGAAGATCCCATGCTCAAGCAGCAGGCAGATCAGTTTATTACTGACCGTATTGAAGGTGTAAGGGGCTGTCTGATTGACCTGCAGCGCCTGTGCTCCTATGGCCAGTTCCAACTGGAAGAGCACTTGCTGACAGTTCGTGAAATGCTCGCTGGTATTGGCGAGGCGCACAGTGCCTTCAACACGACTCTGAAACTCCAGCAGGAAGGCATCAACGCACGCTTTGTGGATCTTACTGGCTGGCGTGACAGTGAGCTGCTGCCTCTTGACCAGAAGCTGAAGCAGGCTTTTGATGCCGTTGATCTGACCCGCGAGCTTCCGATCGTGACCGGTTACGCGCAGTGTCAGGAAGGTCTGATGCGCACCTTCGACCGCGGCTACAGTGAAATGACGTTCAGCCGCGTTGCTGTCATTACTGAGGCCCGTGAGGCGGTCATCCACAAGGAATACCATCTGAGTTCAGCCGACCCCAACATTGTGGGTGCGGAAAAAGTAGTTCCTCTGGGGCGCACTAATTACGATGTGGCGGACCAGCTGGCGAACCTGGGTATGGAAGCTATTCACCCCCGTGCCGGCAAGGGCCTGCGCCAGGCGGAGATCCCGCTGCGGGTGATGAACACCTTTGAACCTGAGCACACGGGCACTCTGATCACCGGTGATTACGTCAGTGAAAAACCGCAGGTCGAGATTATTGCCGGTGCCAAGGGTGTTTTTGCCATTGAGGTGTTTGATCAGGATATGCAGGGAGAGCCTGGCTCGGATCGTCGTATCCTGGATATCCTGAGCCGCTTCAAAGTGCGCTTCATGGCCAAGGATACTAACGCCAATACGATTACCCATTATGTGGACAGCACACTCAAGCACATCAAGCGTGTCGTCGAGGCGCTGAAAGTCGAGTTCCCCAACGGTGAGATAAGCACCCGTAAAGTAGCGGTGGTTTCCGCTATTGGTAGTGATATAAAGATGCCGGGTATTCTCTCGCGGTCGGTCAAGGTTCTGGCCGATGAAGAAATCAATGTGCTGGCGGTGCACCAGTGTATGCGACAGGTTGATATCCAGTTTGTGGTTGATGAGGACAACTATGAGAAAGCGATCATCGCTTTGCACGGTGTTCTGGTTGAGCCCCATAACCATGGTTACGCTATTGTTGCAGCCTGATGATCTCCGACCTTCTGAGCTGTCACAGACAGCTTTGAGGTCGGAATCCAGTCGGGCTCTAGACGCCGTGGCTGGAGTGGATCAGGAAGAACCAGGCGCCGACGGCCAGCTGGCACAGTACAGAAACGAGGGTAAGCACCAGCCTCAGACGAAGATACCAGGCTGGCCAGTATGCCCGCATCCATCGTGCATCAGTGACATACAGGGCAAGATACGAAAGGGTGTAGAGCAGTATCTGCGCCTGTGTGTTCAGCAGTAGCCCTATACCCGCGGTAACAAAGAATATCTGGCTCAATAGTATGGTTGCCAGCGGAGAGAGCGGGTAACAGCGGTTATCCAGCTGCATGGCCAGGGGCCAGTATACTCCCGCCATAAAGGCCAGAATGCCGGCGCTGTACAGGTAGAAATATCCCAGTAGAGAGACGCTGTATTGCGGCATTGTAAAAAGAGCAGCAACAAAGGCAATGAAGGGTATCAGCCCCGCTATTCCCACCAGAACTGCAAGTCTCGCTACTGAAATCACGCTTATTGCCCCTGAACCCGTTGCTTCTGAACCCGAATTATCCGTACTGAGGTTTCGGGATGTCTTATTCTTCAGAGTGTACGAGTCCGCAGGCATTAAAGATCATTGAGCCAGCGATCGGCACTGTGCGTGCTGTGGGCAATAAACCATGTGGTCGTTGACCATGCCGGTAGCCTGCATGAACGCATAAACAATGGTGGGGCCAACAAAGGTAAACCCGGCCAGTTTGAGCGCCCGGGACATGGCTTCGGACTCCGGAGTGGTAACCGGTACTTCATCAAAGTTTTGCCAGTTGTTCTGTATGGGGCTGTTTCCCACGAACGACCAGAGGAAATCTGAAAAGCCTGCGCCCCTCTCCTGTATATCCAGAAACCCTCTGGCATTTTTGATGACTGACTGTATTTTCAGTCTGTTTCTTACAATGCCGGGGTTCTGCATAAGCTCAGCGATTCTGGCATCGTCATACTGAATGATCTTTTCCGGGCTGAAACCATCATAGGCGGCCCGGTAGCTCTCCTGTTTACGGAGAATGGTGATCCAGCTCAGGCCGGCTTGCTGGCCGTCCAGGCAGAGTTTTTCGAAAAGAGCCAGGTCGTCGTATTCGGGCCTGCCCCAGACTGTGTCATGGTAA
The DNA here is from genome assembly GCF_002407605.1 of Marinobacter sp. ANT_B65. Classification (NCBI taxonomy): domain Bacteria; kingdom Pseudomonadati; phylum Pseudomonadota; class Gammaproteobacteria; order Pseudomonadales; family Marinobacteraceae; genus Marinobacter; species Marinobacter sp. ANT_B65. The sequence goes on from NZ_NXGV01000002.1 coordinate 398,473, forward strand.
TGCATGTACAGCGGATCGGTGCCGCACCATGGGCAACGGCTGATTGTACCCGGAGTTGTGGAAGCCGGGTTATCCTGGGGTTCAGTGGGCATATGGCGTTTCTCCGGGGTTTTATCTGCGCTTTGAGCGGATTCTGCGCTGAAACATGGGTTCCCAGTGTGTATCCAGCGGTTCTGCTATGCTCAGGCTATAGTCTTCGGGGGGTGGTTCCAGCAAGGTGATGGTTGGCCATGCACCGAAATGGCCGCCTTCGGTTTGCCTGAAAACAAGTGAGCATAGAAAGCCTTCCGTGTAAAAGGCACAGGCCTGCCAGTGATCGTCTGGCTGATCGCCATAGAGTTCGAAATTCCGGCGTATCTCCAAGGTTTGCAGATTACCTGCTATTCCCCGGCCAGTCGCCTTCAGCCACGCTTCCTTGAGGGTCCAGGCCCGGAGGAATGTGTGAGCATCGTCCTCCTGAAACAGCCATTCCTGTTCGATGGGTGAGAACCAGCGTTTGGCCACCTTTTGCCATTGTGGGTGCCGCTTGCTGGGTTCAATGTCTATGCCCAGTGCAGAGCCGTATTGGGTGGCACAAGCGGACAATCCGTGGCTGTGGCTCAGTGAAAGATGCCAGCCCGCAGGGCTGGCAGAGGTTGTCGGGCGCCCATTCTCTGGCCAGCAGCAGTCTGGCTTTGCAGAACCGGCCTTACTGAGAGCCTGGCGTATCAGCCACCGACTGGTGAGAAATTCTGCCGCACGGGTGCCGCTGAGACCGGAAAATCTTTCAAGCTCATAAGCTGTCAGCCAGTCCGGCGCAGCTTCCGGTACTTGTCCTGTCTGGTGACACAGTTGGATGGCCGGCTTCGGCTGATCTCGTGTGAGATCAGGGCTGGAGTCGTTGGATGAGCCAGCCATCGCCGTCCCTCACGTATTCGAAGCGATCGTGGAGGCGGCTTGGGCGACCCTGCCAGAATTCGATGCGCTCGGGAACTACCCGATAACCACCCCAGAACCCGGGTAGCGGCACTTCCCCTTCACTGAATTTACGCTTCATCTCTGCGACCTTCTGCTCCAACAGTCCACGGGAGGTAATGGCTTTACTCTGCTCGGATACCCATGCGCCAATCTGGCTACCCCTGGGGCGGGAGGCAAAGTATTTCAGGGACTCGGTTTTGCTTACCTTCTCGACATGGCCCTGAATACGCACTTGCCGGTTCAGGCCGATCCATGGAAAGAGCAGGGCTGCCCGGGGGTTCTCGTCAATTTCCTGAGCTTTCCTGCTTCCATAATTGGTGTAAAACACGAACCCGCGCTCATCGAAATATTTCAGCAGCACTGTACGCAGGTCTGGCATGCTGTTGGCGCCGGTGGTGGCGAGAGACATGGCGTTGGGTTCGAGAATACCCGCTTCCCGGGCATCGCCGAACCAGGTTTCGAACTGCATGACCGGGTCGCTGTTCATCGCTTCGCGATCAATCCCTTCACTTTCGAAATCCCGACGCATATCACCGATGTCCATAAACCTTCCTCTCATTTGCGTTCAAACAATAGCGCGGCACAGGTACGACTCCTGAGCATATCGGGTTCAGGGCTTGCTGTCAGCGCCGCTTATGTCGTAATTATTTACACAAAGACAACAATAAAGTGGGATCGGGTCCGTACGACTTTCGTATACCCTTGCGCCCTGAGTCAGGCCCGCCAGCCATAGCTGGCGGAAGTGGCCAATATACACATTCAAAGAGAAGAGTTGATCAAGATGATAGCTGCGTACGATTTGCCCCTCGTGATGTCTTCGTTCCTTGTTGCTGTTCTGGCAGCATACGCGGCTCTGTACTTCGGCGCGAGGCTGGTTAGTGCCACAGGTGTTGAGCGATGGCGCTGGTTGGCGTCGGGAGCTTTTCTGATGGGGACGGGTATCTGGACGATGCATTTCGTAGGGATGCGGGCAATGCCAATGAAAATGGCCATGTCCTTTGATATCCCTATGACGTTAGTTTCCTGGTTTGCAGCGGTTTCAGCCTCGGGCATTGCCCTGCACATTATTGGCCGAAAGCAGCTGGGCTCTGTGTTGTTTGTCGGTGCAACACTGTCCATGGCCAGCGGTATAGCGATCATGCATTATCTCGGCATGTACGCCATGCAGATGTCCGCACCACCGGTGTTTAATACCGGTTTTCTGGTGCTTTCCATTGCAATCGCAATTGTCGCCTCGGGTTCCGCTCTGGCCTTGTGCCGGAAGTTGCAGGAAATGGAAGGCTCCAGTGCCCTGGTCGTTCAGTTTATAGCTGCGCTGGTGATGGCTGCGGCGATTTGTGGCATGCATTATACCGGGATGATGGCGATGACGTTCCCGGAAGGCGCCGTTCCCGCCATTGATAATGGTTTGCGTGGAAGCTGGATGGGTATCCCCCTGGCAATCTTTTGCATGGCTCTGCTTTCTGTAGCCTTGTTTGTGACTGCACTGGATGTTCGCTATCGCCGGGAATTGGCCGAACACAAAGTTGAAGACGATAAGCGAGTTGCGGAACTGGCTTTTTCAGACTCCGCTACCGGCCTACCAAACCGTTCCGCCCTTGAGCAACGGATGCTGGATATATTTGCCCTGGGTGACGCCCGGAAAAATCCCTTTGCACTGGTTTACCTGGAGGTCGCCAACTTCCGGGAGCTGTCTTCCGGCATGGATAGTGAGTCGGTCAATCTGCTGGTCAGCAAGATCAGCGAGCCGCTCAGGAAACAGATGCCCAGAGATGTACTCCTGGCCCGGTATTCGCCGAACAGCTTTTTTGCTCTGGTGCCTGAACATGAAAGTGCACGACATACCTCCATGTACCAGTGGATCCGGGAGCATGCTGGCACAACTTCCATGCAGGTACTCTGGCGCACCGGTCAGTCCGTATATCCGGTAACCGGCAATTCAACACGAAAGCTCATACGGGCTGCAATGGTGCCACGAGACCCGGGCGAGATCGGCCGATTCACCGATATAACCAGGGAAACAGAGCTGACAGCCGCCGCCCCGGCCTTGAACAGCTGACAAAGCGGCACCTGGCCGTCTATCCTTGTGAGCAGGCCGGTGGCACATTCGCCCCGGTAAACCGCCGCTCATGAGGAGATATCCGTGGCTCAGAGCCGTCAACACAGTCGTATACCCCGGAATCTGGTGATCGGATTTCTGGTTCTTTTGATTCTGTATAGCTTTGCTGGCTTTCTGCTTTTGCCATGGTGGCTGGAAAAGCTGATCCCGGAACAGCTGGGCGAGCGCATGGGGTGGCAGGTGGAGATTGCCGATATCAGCGCCAACCCTTTTGCGTTGAGTGTCGAAGCCCTTGGAGCATTGGCGCATGACAAGGAGGGAGAGCTTGTTGTTGGTATCGACCGGCTGATCATTGACATGGATTTCTTTGAGCTTGTCAGTGGTGTTGTGGGTTTTGAGAATATTGAGCTTGAGGAACCCTTTATACGGCTGGACCTGCTGGAAGACTACAGTGTGAATTTCGTGCGGGACTTTCAGACTGCCAGTGCAGAGGGCAACGGGCAAGCAACAGATCAGGCGGGCGGAGACGAAAATCAGGCACTGCCTTCGTTGTATTTTGAACAGCTTACAGTAAGCGGCGGGGAGCTGTTGTTCCGGGATTTCACCCAGTCAGATATGATGGAATTCCGGATCACACCTCTGGATCTTTCTCTGAGCGATCTCGCCACCTGGCAACGGGATGACCGCAACAGCGATTATGACCTGCAGGCCGCTCTGGGTAGTCAGACCATTGAATGGCAGGGCAATCTCAGCATTACACCGCTTTATTCCAGTGGCAACCTCGCTGTTTCCGGCATTGATCACGAGACTCTCGGGCATTTCCTCGCCCCATACCTTCCCTACGACTTGCGTGGAGGCATGGTAACAGTTCACTCCGATTATGAGCTTCAGGCGGGTGATATTCTTTATTTTTCCACCAGTAATGGCCGCTTGTTGGTGGAGGATCTTGCCCTGGCTCCTGATACGCAGAGCGAACAGACCCGGCTGACTGCCGGGTCCATAGCCATCGACGATATCGGGTTTGACCTCAATACTCGTGAAGCCAGTGTCGGGCAGATTTCGCTGGAACAGCCCGATATCGCGCTGGCGCGGAACAAAACAGGAGATATTGACTGGATTGTTGCACTGGCTGAACTTGCAGAGGAGAGCGAGACCAGAGGGTCAGACACGAACGCATCGGAGCCCGAAGCGGCTGCGCAGCCATTTCGCTGGTCGCTGGGTGGCATCAGTCTTTCCGGAGGCCGGGTGCTCTGGCAGGATCAGCAACCGGGGTCGCCCGCCGAACTTGCACTGGAACAGCTATCGCTGACCACAGGTGGCATGGACAGCGGGATGGAAGATCCCATGTCATATCAACTGCAGACAGCACTGGCCAGCGGTGGCAGGCTTTCGTTGAACGGCCAGCTTACACCACAACCTTTTACGTTCGAAGCGGCTATTTCTGGCTCGGATCTTCGGCTCGCAGCATTTGATCCCTATTTGCAGGAGTTCGCAAACCTTGCGATTGCAGAAGGTACTCTGGGGCTGGATGGCAACCTGGATCTGGATGGTCAGCAGGAACCCTTGACTGGCACCTTCAGCGGTACCGCTGAGGTGTCAGGGCTGAATCTTCAGTTGCCCGGCAGCAGTGAGCGATTGCTCTCATGGCAGACATTGCGTCTGGCTCCTGTTGAATACAACGTGCACCCGGCCAGACTGGAAATTGGCACAGTTACTCTTGCCCAGCCAGCTATTAATCTGGTGCGCAACACCAACAGTATTCATAACATAGAGCAGATAGTTCTTCAGTCCGAGGCGGATGGAGCCTCCACCGCACCAGAACAGGATGCTGGAGAACAGGCCCGGTTTATCTTCCGCATTGGCCAGTTGCTGATTGAGAAAGGGGCGCTTGATTACACGGACCGAACCCTTGATCCGGCGTTTACAACCTCACTCGACCGGCTCAATGGTACAGTTACCGGCCTTAGCAATGTGTTGCCCCAGCAAGGCAAGGTCGTTCTGAAAGGGCGAGTGGGAGGGAATGCCAGTGTTGAATTTGACGGTACGATTGGCACCCTGGGGACGGAGGAAACCTCCGATCTTGAACTGACTATGAAAGACGTGTCCCTGCCGGCTCTTTCGCCCTACTTCGGCCGTTATCTAGGCTACAGTGTGGACAGCGGAAAGCTGGATCTGGATCTTGACTACGAGATTACCGGCAGCCAAATCAAGGCATCGAACAGGATTGTTATGGATCGTCTCGGGCTGGGGAAGGCCGTTGCCAGCGAACAGGCCGTTAATGCGCCGGTTAAGCTCGGGCTGGCGTTGCTGCAGGACAGCAAAGGGATTATCGAAGTTAACTTGCCAATCAGCGGCGACCTGGCCAGCCCTGATTTCAGGATTGGCCAGGTGGTCATGCGGACATTTGTAAATTTGCTGGCGAAAGCCGCTACATCTCCGTTCGGCGTTCTGGGTTCCATTGCTGAGCTCGCCGGTCTGAGCGGTGAAGAGCTGGGGCAGGTGAGTTTCGAGCCAGGTACGACCAGACTGGCTCCGGGCGAACCTGAAAAGCTGGCCGTTCTCGCCGAAGCCCTGCTTGACCGCCCGGATTTGTTGCTGAATATTCGCGGGGGAGCAGCACCCTCGGTTGACGGGCTGGTACTTCTGCGGAATGAACTGGCGGCCAGCCAGGGAGCAGGGCTGTCAGAACAGGAGTGGGCAGAAGCCCGTGAAGCATACCTGGCCGGAGATCAGGTACTGGCGCCTGAAGCACTGAATAATCTTGCCAGCGCGCGGGGCGATGCCCTGCAGGAACTGCTGAGGGATACCCATGAGGTTCCGGCGAGCCAGTTATTCATGCTTGATCCTTCACGTAACGCCGAGGTTGCGGATGATGGCAAGGTGATTGTCGGCTTTACGCTGGACGTCCGTTGAGGTCCCCTGGATTACACAGAGATATTAAAAGGAATGAAGCCCGTGCCCAAGGCCAGCAGTCATTTTTTTGCTTACGTTTCCCGTTTGCGCTGGATCAAGCGTTGGGGGCTGATGCGTAATGCGATTGAAGAAAATGTGGCAACTCATTCATGGGAGGTAGCCACTCTGGCTCACGCGCTGGCGCTGATTCGTAACCGTCACTTCGGTGGCCGGGTAAACGCCGACAGAATTGCTGCCGCAGCTCTCTATCACGATGCCACTGAAGTCATAACGGGGGATATGCCGACGCCCGTGAAGTATCACTCCAAGGTTATGCGTGAGGTTTTCGGTGATATTGAACACAAAGCGGAGGCCGAGTTGCTGGCTTTGTTGCCAGACGACCTGCGCGAGGATTTTGCCCCTTACCTTCAGGAGTCCCGGTTGCCGGCAGAAGATCGTGAACTGATCAAGGCAGCAGACCGTTTGTCCGCCTGGTTGAAATGCCAGGCGGAAGTGCGTGCGGGCAACCGGGAGTTTGAGCCGGCAGAGAAGCAGATCCGGCAGAGACTTGAACGGGAGCCATTGCCGGAAGTCGCGTATTTTATGGAAGTGTTTGCCCCAGGCTATGAAAAACCACTGGATAACCTGCTGGGGTGATGGTCGTATTGATTACGAACAAAGAGGGGAGACAGGACGCGGTAAAATAGTTGTCGTACCTGAGCATGGGTTTTCAGCATTTTTCTGGTGCTGTCAGCCGTCTTTCCTCTTTCGGTAGTTAGTACTTAATTTTACTAACCCCCACCCAAGCGCTATAAAAAGTAAAAAAATCACAGGGAACGCCCACCAAGAGCCAATATAGACGCTTCCTATCAGAGCAACGAACAACCCGATGTAGAGTGAAAAGTCACTCAAAAGGTACGCGATTGATTCGGGTAGTGTTCTTATAAACTCGGTATCACGTATTCGTTTCATTGACACAACCCTCTCAGTTTTATGTTTTCAGGACGAGAACAGAACTCTGAGATAGGGACAGGGCCTGGGGCGATGTTGTTAACGGCAGAAACTCCGTGAAGGCCAGCCGCTACCGCATTTGTCAGCTGTAGAACCTTTCCATCGTTTGGTGATGCATGAGCTAGTGAACGGTAACCCTCAGGAAGCTTTTGTACCTTGCCGCTTATCGCGGCATTCACAATATGATCAGGCGTTTCGAGCCCCTCCGCGATTGACTGTATTGCCGCTCCGAATGTTGCTAGCATGAGATTAGTTGCACTTACAGGAATTCTTGTCTTCGCTCCAGCCAATTTCCCTAGCCGCCCACCCGTGCTGGCGAAGTTGGTAAAAACCCCACCATGGAGACGACCGGCAATATCAGCCTTGCGGTATTTTAAATTGAATCGAACGGCGTGGCGGATCAATTCCCGAGATGCGTTCTGGTTTTCCTCTGCAAGCAGTTGCCTGAGCACTCGGGCCAACGCCTGTTGTCGGAGCATGGCTCTTGCTTTATGCCTGTTACCCCAAGTCCCAGACACCATTTGTATTTGGATGATGCCAATCCACCAAGTCTTAGGGTGGTTGAAAATGCCATTGAAATAACGTTGCCAGCCAGGGCTCAGCGTATCTGTAAACCTTTCAGCGAACTGTGCGCTACTGCTTGAAGCTTGAGCATTGCTGAGAAAGGATTCAACGGAGTTTTGTCTGAAACAGAAAGGGAAAAAGGGGACGAACCCTGGTTACCGAGTATCATGCAACATCCTTGCGCTTGCTCTATCCATGTTTTAACAGGAGTAAACCATGAAAATTTCGGCAAGGCAATTTAGTGCCGTCGACACCATGAGGTTGCTTCACTTTGCAAAAAAATTGAATGTGTTCGTACACGAGTAAGTCTCCAATTTGTACAGGTAATCTCTCGTCGCGTTGAGCTTGGCAATAAGTGATATACAGGAGGGCCAACGAAACTAGAGCTTCATAACATATCATCAGCTTATTCTTGTTGCGTTGAATGCCAACCTGTGACGAGTGTAAACGCCAGTATAAATAGCCTTTAGAGAATAGGTGGCCGTGACGAGCCTAAGCAAAATATAGTGTTCTTTGTTGCTGGGCTAGTTTCGGGCGGAGACACTTGGGACGCTGGAAGAGGACGTATTTCGTTATTCTGATTTAGTCACCTATTAGCTCTATTGAGCACAAGGGCGCAATGACTATTGCTGAGAAGAATCACCATAGGGTTGTGCGTGCCTGACTATGAAAAACCACTGGATAACCTGCTGGGGTGATTTCCGCTGAACGAACAGGGCAATAGATCAAACTTGCTGGAAACAGCCTCTTATTTCGCGCCGGGTATGGCCCTTGCCTACGGCCACTCGGTCGATACCGACCCTCACCAGCACGCCTTGTGGCAGGTTTGCCTGCCCAGTGCTGCCAGCGTTTTGAATGGGCAGCCACTGAAATACGGGACAGTGATAAAACCCGATGAAATACATCAACTGTGCATGCCAAGTGGCTGGGTAATGCTGGCCGAGCCAGAAAGCCTGTTAGGTGAGGCTATAAGCCAGCTACCAACGCGATTGCCATTCGCAGAGCCGGACGCCCGGCTGAATATACTTCTGGAGCAGCTAGGTGAATTCCCTGAACTGGTGCATGCAATGCAGAACAATCCATACCTTTGTCAGGATGATCGACTCGCAAGGTTGCTTGCGCGGTTGGATCAGTGTTTTGGTGTTGACTGCCTGAAGCCCGACGCGTGGCGGGCAAAAGAGGTGGCAGAGTGGCTGGCAATGTCTGAGAGCCGGTTTTTGCATTTGGTGAAGGCGGAGCTGGGTATTGCGTGGCGGCCATACCTGTTGTGGCGGCGGCTGATATGCGCCATACAAACGATCAGGCGGGGTAAAACGGCTACTGAAGCGGCATATCTGGCGGGCTTTAGTGACAGCTCCCATCTCAGCAGAACGATTAAAGCTACGTTCGGGATGACAGGAAAACAGCTGTTGAACAGCTTTCGGGATTCAGGATAGCCAGTTTATTCAATTTTAAAGTTTTATTGACCGCTATGGTGCCCTTAAACCATAGGAGCTCAGTATGAACGGTCGATATACAGCTGAAACAACCATTCTTGATTACAGCCACGCAAGTATTCAGAACCTGATCCATAAGCAGGGCTGGCGAAGCCTGGCCCGCCAGGATGTTGTAAAAGGTATCTATTATTTTTTGCGAGATGAAATAAAGTTTGGATACAACCGCGACGATGCCATTCCGGCGAGTGAAGTCCTGGCCGATGGTTATGGTCAGTGCAATACCAAAAGTACGCTGTTTATGGCATTGCTGCGTGCTCTGGAAATACCATGTCGCTTCCACGGATTTACTATTTTCAATACCTTACAGAGTGGAGCTGTTCCGGTATATCTGATGCCCCTGGCCCCTGAACGTATTTTGCACAGCTGGGTGGAGGTTTTGCTGGACGGCGAATGGATAAACGTCGAAGGTTTTATCATTGATCAGATGTTTTTAACACAGATCCAACGGGCGTTTCCGGACCGGACAGGCTTTAGCGGATATGGTATTTCTGTGCCGTGTCTGCAGAAACCGGATAATGAGTTCAATGGAAATGACACTTATATTCAGGCAGAGGGTATAGCTGATGATTTTGGACGTTTTGATACTCCCGATGAGTTCTACGGTAAGTATGGGAGCAATCTGCGCGGGCTGAAAAAAATCCTCTATCGTTATGTACTGAGACATCTGATGAATCTTAACGTGCAGCGGATACGTCAGAATGGCTTGAAAGTTGAAAACCACAACAGCTGATTGCTTTTGACATCTGTGCGGGAACTGGAACGTGACAAGCCTGCCGGACGGCTGTCCGGCAGGCTTGTCACGGGTACTTCATGGTCAGATCAGACGCTGCTGGCGCCGCCAACGAGCCCGCCACGCAGGCCGTCTTTTTGCAGCGACTGCCGAACTACGTCCTCCGGGCTGCCGGCCAGTTCCCGGAACATGCCCATAGAGCCCAGCAGAGCAGAAGACTCGTAGGGTACAAACACCCGCTCGCCGTCTTTTGCCATATTCGGCAACACTTTGATGTAGCTTTGCCCCAGAAGGTAGCCGATTACCGTCTGTTTGTTGTCTTCGGAGTCGCCGATGGCGCTGAGCACCAGGCGAATAGATTCCTGCTCACCCTGGGCGCGCAAAATGGCCGATTCCTTGTCGCCCTGAGCGTTGAGAATGGCAGACTCGCGCTGGCCCTGTGCCTTGGCGATCGCTGCAGTTTTTTCACCCTCAGCTTCAGTGACGGTGGCCCGGCGCTTACGCTCTGCGGCCATTTGCAGGCGCATGGCATCTTCCACTTCTTCCGGCATACTGATGTCCTGAACTTCCACCCGGGTCAGCTTCACACCCCATTTTGAGGCTGCCTCTTCCATTTCTGCCTGAATGGCGTTGTTCACCTCTGCGCGGGATTCGAACAGTTTATCCAGCTCCATCTTGCCCACTACTGAGCGCAGGGTCGTTTTTGCCAGTACTTCAACGGCCTGGCTCATATTGGCCACTTCGTACACTGCACGACGTGGGTCAATGATCTGGTAATACAGTGCACCGTTGATCTTTACGGTCACGTTATCAGTGGTCACCACAGGCTGGCCCGGAAAGTCCATTACTGTTTCCCGGCGGTCAATGCGGCTTTCATCGGTGATCATCGGGTGGTATTCGTCACCCATGCGGACATAGCGGAGCATGGTGATGGCCCGGGGACGCTCGATAAAGGGAATAATGATGTTAACGCCGCTTTCCAGCACGCGGTTGAATGAACCCAGACGCTCAATAACCATAACTTCGGACTGACGGATGATCACCAGTCCTTTGGCGATGATGAATATGCCGATAGCGACAACAATCAGGCTGATGATCAGCCCTGGTGAAATGTAGGGTTCCATGCTTACTGTTCCTTTTGTGTGACGGTTTGAACAACGGCGGTAGTGCCGTCGAATTGGCTGAAAATAACGTCGGTTCCCTCGGGAAAATCGGTGGCTCCGGTTGCTTCGTCTCTCAGCCGGTAAAAATCGCCGTTAATTTTGATGCCTGCAGCGCCATCAAAGTCCCGCTTCAGGGTGCGATAGCGCTGTCCTTGTTCCACGCCGGTACCAGTGGTTCCGTAAGCTACGCCTTTCGGTGAAAAGCGCGGGCGGATCCAGCGGATAGCGACAGGCACCAGCAGGCCAGAGAACACGCCCATGCCCACAAGCTGCCACTCGAAAGAGGTGCCGATATAGGCCAGCAGAGCGGTAAGAGCAGAAGCAATAGCCAGTGCCAGCAGCACAAGCACACCGGATGTCAGCTCAGCCAGGCCCAGTACAAGGGCGAGAATCAGCCAGAAATGCGTAAGACTCCATTCCATACAGAAAATCCGCAGGTTCAGGGTTTAAGTAATCCGCAAGGTCGAGGCCCTGGGAGATTCGGGATTGTACCCAAAAGCGCAGGCCGAGTCAGAGTTGCCAGCGAGCAATGTAAATCAGATACCTGCAGCCATTTGCTGATCAGCGGCGGCTGTTAGAGTATCTTGTTTAATAAGAACAACACACAACAAGAGGTCTGTAGCGATGAAAGATCTGAAAAACAAAGTGGCGGTTATCACCGGAGCGGGCTCAGGTATCGGTCGCTCGCTCGCTAATGCACTTGCCAGACGGGGCTGCAGACTGGCGTTGTCGGATGTAAACGAAGTAGGGCTGGCCGAAACAGCCGCGGCGCTGAGCGGCTCAGACGTTAAAACCTACGTGCTGAATGTGGCCGACAGGGATGCTATCTATGCTCATGCAGATGAGGTGGTCCGGGACTTCGGTCAGGCCAATCTGATCATTAACAATGCAGGCGTTGCTCTGTCTTCAACCGTGAGAGACATGTCCGATGAAGATTTTCAGTGGATTATGGACATTGATTTCTGGGGGGTTGCTCATGGCACCCGGGCTTTTCTGCCGCACCTGATTGCCTCTGGTGATGGCCATGTTGTGAATATCTCCAGTGTTTTTGGTTTGATCGGTGTGCCTAAGCAGAGTGCTTATAATGCTGCCAAGTTTGCGGTTCGCGGGTTTACAGAATCTCTGCGTCAGGAAATGAAGCTGGAAAAACAACCAGTCAGCGTCAGTTGTGTACACCCGGGAGGCATCCAGACCAACATTGCCAACTCGGCGCGTATGGGGGCAACCGAAAACGGCGCAGCTCTGCGCAAGGGGTTTGATAAACTGGCGATGACAACGCCGGACAAAGCGGCTCAAACTATTATCAAAGGCATTCTGAAGAATGAATCCCGTATTCTTGTTGGGTTGGATGCCTGGGGCATAGATGCCATCAACCGGCTGCTGGGTTCGGCTTACCAGCCTCTGGTAGAGCGTTTTTCCCGCAAGAATATGTATATCTGATGCCGTAATGGCAAGGAGTCGCCTCGCTTTATGTGTGAATTACTGGCCATGAGCGCCAATACGCCAACTGACCTTTGCTTCAGCTTCACCGGGCTTACCCGCAGAGGTGGAGATACGGGGCCTCACAAGGATGGCTGGGGCGTGGCTTTTTACGAAGGCAAGGGTGTGCGGGCCTTCCATGATGTAGATGCCAGCTCCAACTCACGCCTTGCCGAAGTGGTCCAGACTCATCCTATCAAGAGCGAAGTGGCTGTTTGCCATATCCGCCAGGCCAACGTGGGCGAAACCTGCCTGGCCAACACTCATCCATTCATACGCGAGCTCTGGGGCCGTTACTGGGTGTTTGCCCATAACGGGCAACTCTCTGAATTTCGCCCGTCTCCGGGCTTCTATGAGCCGGTTGGCGATACGGACAGTGAGGCGCTGTTCTGCGACATACTCAACCACCTGCGCAACCACGGTGATCGTAACGATTCTGCCGGTACCATTACGGAACACCTGGTTCAGCTTTCAAAAAACTACGCCGATCAGGGAGTTTTCAACCTGTTACTGAGCAATGGCGACTGGCTGTTCACATACTGCAGCACCAAAATGGCGAGTATTACGCGGCGAGCCCCCTTTGGCCCCGCCCGGCTTAAAGATGCAGACGTCATTGTGGATTTCGAATCTGAAACTACACCAGACGATATAGTCAGCGTTATTGTAACCGAGCCACTGACCACCGATGAAAAGTGGGATGTCTATCAGCCTGGGGAATGGCGATTGTGGCGCAAAGGGGTTGTGGAGCTGACAGGCTAACCCCATGTAATGGATTCAACCCTACCTCCGCCGGAGAACCTGCTATGACTTATCGGCCGGACACGCACAGCAAGTTGTTTGGATATCTGCTCTGGATCTTCGGGTTTCTCGGGGCTCACAGGTTTTATTATGGAAAGCCGGTTACCGGAACCATCTGGTTCTTTACTTTCGGGCTGTTTCTGGTTGGCTGGATTGTCGACTTCTTCCTGATCCCATCCATGGACGAACAGGCAGACCGCCGGTTCCGGGCGGGTGCGGTAGATTACAACATTGCCTGGCTGTTGCTCACGTTCACCGGCGTTTTCGGCTTGCACAGGATGTATATGGGCAAATGGATCACAGGGATTATCTACCTGCTGACCGGCGGCCTCTTTCTGATTGGTATTCTCTACGATTTCTGGACATTGAATGATCAGATTTCAGAGCGTAACAGCGAAATCATATTTAGTTGAAGACGCCCTGCTCCAGTTCTGCCAGCCCGTCTTCCAGGTAATCCAGCATACGCTGGACACTTGGGAGCGTGCGGCGACATCCGATCAGGCCGAACTCTATATGATCGTTGTAGCTGGTTAGTGTCATGTTCAGAGCAAGCCGGTCCATAGCGATGGATACGGGGTATATGCCTTCCAGCCTCGCGCCGTTCCAGTAACAGGTTTTTTGGGGCCCCGGCACGTTGGAAATGACCACATTGAAGGTCTGCCACTTCGGAGCCATCCCGGTGAGCAGATGAAATGCTGCGGGTGCCAGAGTCAAAGCGGTGTAATTGACGATTTCTTCCGGTGACATAAGCGCGTAACGGTCTTTCGTTTCCTGAATGCCCTGGTGGATCTTGAGCAGCCGGGTGCCGGCGTGGTTCTCATCCGTATACAGGTTGGCCAGAATAACGCCTACGTGGTTGCCTCCGGTCTGATTGTCCTCTGCCTTATCGCAGTCGGAGCGCTCATACTTTCGTAGTGAGACAGGTACCATGGCAATCAAGGGCTTGTCCGGCAGTGCATCCAGATTCATCAGGTAGGTGCGCAGAGCACTGGCACACATAGCCGTGACCACATCGTTAACTGTTGTACGATAGGCCTTGCAGACCGCCTTGATCCGCTTCAGGCAGTAAGACTGAGCAGCGAAGCGGCGGGAGCCCGTAATTTTCTGGTTCAGAATGCTGCGCGGAGCCTGAAACACTGACTGATGTGCCGGGCTTTTGCGGCCGGTGTTAATGGTGCGCAGCAATTCCCGCGCAACAGCCGGCACAGTGCCCAGTTGCTTTCCCGATTGCTCCAGCAGGTGTCCGACGCTGTGCCACAGTGAAGGACCGCTCCGGTCCTCATCTGGCTTCGGTTGCGCCGACACATCCCACAGAGGCGGCATGTTGCGCTTTGAGGGGGCTGTTGTCAGCATCCGCTGGATTATCTTCATTGCAGAAATACCATCCACCAGGGAATGGTGAACCTTGATGTAAACCGCAAACTGCCTGTCTCCCAGCCCTTCAATGAGGTGAAACTCCCACAGGGGGCGCTCACGATCCATCAGGTGCGAATGTTCGGCAGAAACAAAAGCAAGCAACTCGCGAATACGCCCCGGCGTGGGCAGAGCTTCAAAACGAACGTGGTGCTCCAGGTCCAGATGTTTGTCGCGCACCCAGACCGGTTGTGCCAACCGGCTGTCGAGGCGACGATCAAAAGGCGCTGTCACTTCCGTATTGCTGCGGAGTTGCTCAGCAAGCCTGGCGACATAGTCATCCGGAGCATCGTCGGGAAATGAGAAAATCTGCAATCCACCCACATGCATGGGTTGCTGGCGTTTCTCCAGCCACAGGAAAAGCTGGTCAGTCGGGCTGAGAGGCTTCACGGGCGGCACCCCTTTTTATTGGTGATCCTTGTCTTGTCTCAGGCCGCCACAGCTTCCCTTTGGTCTTCAGGGATCCCCAGGCGGATCTCGTTGCCATCCAATAGAACCGGATAGGTTTTTACCATAACAGACTCGTCTTCCAGACAGACACCGGTTTTCAGATTGAAGTGTTGTTTATACAGTGGCGACGCGACAACCGGCGCACCTTTAAGGTCCCCCGTGATACCCCGAGCCAGAACGTTCGCACCACTGAACGGATCAGTGTGGCTGATGGCAAACAGTGCTGGTAGCCAGTGCGGCATATAAAATACCGCAACCGGCCCATCCTTGGTCCAGACTGCAATTCCGGATTCCGGAATCAGATCGTCGATAGTACAAACTGAGTTCCAACAAGTACGAGTTTTCATCTGTGTTTTCCTTAAGCTTTCGATTTTCGATTGCCGGGATTTCTGCCAGCGAGGGGGGCGGGGTGCTTTTCCTCTGGGAAAAACAACTCGCTGCGCTCAGACATTTTTTCCCGGCGGAAAAGCACCCCGCCCCCCTCTCACCTTCAACTCCGGGGAGGTTACGCAGACTCCAGAACGGGCCGTCTCTGCCCCCGTTCACTGGTCCACTGCTGCACCGGATCTTTCTGTTCTGGCTCATTCACAAACTCCCGGAACCGCTTGCGCTTCTCGGGATCTTCCACTGCCGTTTTCCACTCACACTGATAAGTATCGACAACGCTGTTCATGTGCTCTTCCAGCTCAGCGCAAATACCCAGACTGTCTTCCAGAACCACCTGTTTCAGGTAGCCCAGACCGCCCTCCAGATTCTCCATCCACACACTGGTGCGCTGCAGTCGGTCGGCCGTGCGCACATAAAACATAACCACCCGGTCGATAGTGCGGATCAGCTCGTCATCAGACAGATCTGTGGCGAACAGGTCGGCGTGGCGCGGGCGCATACCACCATTGCCGCAGACATAGAGATTCCAGCCATTCTCGGTGGCGATAACCCCGAAGTCCTTGCTCTGAGCCTCCGCGCACTCGCGGGTACAGCCAGACACAGCCATCTTGAACTTGTGCGGTGCCCGCAGGCCCTTGTAGCGATTCTCCAGCCGGATCGCCATGCCGACGCTGTCCTGCACACCGTAACGACACCAGGTTTTGCCAACGCAGGACTTCACTGTGCGCAGGGACTTCCCGTATGCGTGACCCGTCTCGAAACCAGCGGCGATAAGCTTCTCCCAGATCTCCGGCAGTTCAGTCAGTGTGGCGCCGAACAGGTCAACTCGCTGGCCGCCTGTAATCTTGGTGTACAGGTCGTATTCCTTGGCTACCTCACCCAGCACAATCAGTTTGTCCGGAGTGATCTCGCCTCCCGGAATCCTCGGCACAATGGAGTAGGTGCCGTTCTTCTGCATATTGGCCATGAAGGTGTCGTTGGTGTCCTGCAAAGGCACATGGTCGGTAGCAAGAATATGGTCGTTCCAGCAGCTAGCCAGAATGGATCCGACTGCGGGCTTGCAGATGTCGCAGCCGTGGCCTTTGCCATGCTGGGTGATCAATGTGCGGAAGGTGCGGATGCCATTGACCTTGACCAGATGGAACAGCTCCTGGCGGCTGTACGGAAAGTGTTCGCACAGGTCCTTGCTCACTTCCACGCCGCGCTTTTCCAGCTCACAGTCCACCACGTTTTTGAGCAGAGCTGTGCAGCCGCCGCAGCTGGTACTGGCCCTGGTTTCTGCCTTGACGCTGCCGAGGTCGGAGCAGCCAGCATCGATAGCACAGCAGATATCGCCTTTGGTCACGTTATGGCAGGAACAGATGGATGCCGTCTCTGGCAGAGAATCTGGCCCCAGTGCGGGTGCCCCGCCCTGGTTTTCCGGCAGGATCAGGGCTTCCGGGTTTGCCGGCAGGGTAATCCCGTTGAGAGCGTATTGCAGCAGAGTGTCATAGTGGCTGTTGTCGCCAACAAGGATGGCGCCCAGCAGGGTCTTTCCATCCTCGCTGACCACCATACGGCGATAGTGGCCTGCCCGCTCATCATTGAAGCGTATATTGCGGGCGCCCGGAGTCTGGGCATGAGCATCGCCGATGGAGCCCACATCTACCCCCAGAAGTTTGAGCTTGGTGCTCATGTCAGCACCGGTGAAGGCCGCTTCCTGATCACTGTTCAGAACGGCGGACAGAGTCCGGGCCATGGTGTAGCCGGGGGCCACAAGGCCGAAAATCTTCTGCTCCCAGAGCGCGCACTCACCAATGGCATGAATATGGGGGTCCGAGGTGGTGCAATGATTGTCGATCACGATGCCGCCGCGTTCACCAATCTCAAGACCACTGGCACGGGCGAGAGCATCCTGCGGGCGGATGCCGGCGGAAAAGACAATCAGGTCAGTTTCCAGGAAAGAGTCGTCGCTGAAATTCATGCGCAGGCGGGCATCCTCGCCTTTAGTAATGGCCGTGGTCGCTTTCTCTGTATGCACCTTGACGCCCAGCTCTTCAATCTTGCGGCGCAACAGAGCACCGCCCTCGGCATCGAGCTGAACCGGCATCAGCCTGGGTGCAAACTCAACCACTTGAGCTTGCAGTCCCAGGCTCTTGAGAGCGTTGGCTGCTTCCAGCCCCAGCAGGCCACCGCCTACAACGACGCCGGTGCTGGCACCTTCAGAGCTGGCACGAATGGAATCCAGATCATCCAGAGTGCGATAGACCAGGCAGTGAGGGTTGTCATTCCCTTCGATTGGCGGCACGAAAGGAAAAGAGCCCGTGGCCAGTACCAGTTCATCATAGTGGTAGCTGCCCCGGGGAGTAGCCAGGGTGCCGGTCTCCCGGTCAATGCCGGTTACCTGTTCATTCAGGTGCAGCTGGATGCCCTGCCCGGTGTACCATTCCGGCGTACCCATCGCCAGATCCGAATGGGTAGAACCACCGAAATACTCGGACAAATGGACTCTGTCATAGGCCAGTTGCTTTTCCTCACCGAAGACGATGATTTCATAGTCAGTGGCAGCGGGGCTGGCGGTGAACTGCTCGAGAAAATGGTGGCCCACCATGCCGTTGCCGATCACTACCAGGGTTTTCTTACTCATGCCACTTTTCCTTTTCCACAACAAAAAAAGCCGGAGCATCTATTCCCATAAGAGGGAAATCGATGGTCCGGCGCCAATGCCAACAACAATGATCTGATGGTCCGACCTGATCCATGGCCGGAATATTCATCCTTACTGTAGGTAAAGCTATCTTCGTGCCAGTTTTGCAAGTTGTATTAAATCAATGGTTTGAATGAAAACTGCTTTTCAAGTGGCATATGAAACCCGAAAACCTGCCCTGTGGCGGGGCGGGTTGCACGGCTTTAGAGCTGGTTTCTCGTGGCCCGGTAATTGCTCCGTTCTCTGGAGTCCCAGCCAGAATGTTCCAGAAAAGGCCTGGCAGGTTAACTGTGTCCCGGAGTTTCCCGATGAGTACCAAACGTGATGCTGTGCCCGATATACCCAAAGCAGCGGATTACCTGATCGCATCCAAAACCTGCGAACTCATGAGCCTGCAGTACTTTCTCCAGATGGGCCGGTTGGTCCCCTGTATCAGCAGTCTGGTACATGGGCTTCAGCGTGAACGTGGCGCGTCTAATGTTTTTCTCGGCTCCGCCGGTGAGACGTATGTAAATGAACGGCAGGTGCTATCGGAGGAATCAGATCGGTTGAGGGCAGAGTTCGAGCAGGCGTTGGCTGAAATCCATCAGGAACTCACGGGGCACCCGGTAAGCAGCCGATTGCTGAATCAGATTGCGAGCGCCCTGCACAGCCTTGAAGGCCTTGGTGAGTTGAGGCGTTGTGTCGTTGCCCGGAAAATCACTGCGGAATCAGCTACCCAGGACTACAGCTGTCTTATACATCACCTCATTGCTGTTGTGTTTGAGGCCGCGGATACGGCTGTAGACCCCACAATCGCCGGGCCGCTGGTCGCTATGGTCCACATCATGAATGGGAAGGAGTTCTGTGGACAAGAGCGGGCGGTTGGCTCTGCCGGGTTTTCAAGTGGTCGCTTCAGTCGTGCACTATCACAGCGCATGGCGCACCTGTGCGAGGCACAGGAACGCTGTCTGGAGGTGTTTTCCAACTTTGCGGATGCAGGTTCACTGGCTCTCTGGCAGGAAGTTTGCGGGCATGATCGTGAGAGCGAAATTGCGCGGCTGAGGCGTCTTTCATTGTCCGTAGGGTCCTTCAAAGATCCTGGCTCGCAGTTGGCAGATCAGTGGTTCAAGCTGATGACAGAACGTATCGATGCGTTGAAAAGGGTGGAGGATTCCGTGGAAGGCTGTTTTCACGCGAGCTGTATTGAGCGTTTTGGTGACGCCCGAAACTCCCTGGCGCACCAGGAGACGCTGATTGCGTCACTGGATACTGAAGGGGCATCAACTCAGCCGGTATTGGTTCTTTGTGACTCAGGCAGCGGTGGCAATACAGGCGATGCATTCTCAAGCGGAGGAGTCAGCCAGCAGACTGGCCGTTCCATCTTTGACCTGGTGCAGGAACAAACCCGTCGTCTGCGGCAGATGAACGATGAGCTTCAAAGTGCCAGGGAAGCTCTCGAAGACCGCAAGACTCAGGAGAAGGCAGTTTTACTGTTGATGCAGCATCGCCGGATCAGCAACGATGAAGCCCACCGGGTTCTTCGGAAGCTGGCAATGGATCAGGGCAAAAAACTCTCTGATGTTGCGCGGGCGCTGGTTTCTATGGCGGATGTGTTGAAGTAAACGACTTGTTCAGTGCGTCCTGCGCAGCATCGAAATGGGAACGCGGTAACGCTGACCCCGGAACTTACCTGTCCCGTTCACTGTGCACGTTTTCCGGTTGACCCGGACAATCTCGCCGTGAACCTCCCGGATGCCTGAGCCAAAAACTACCGCATCCGATACTTGCCAGTGAGAAGGTTGGAGTACCGGGTCAGGGAGCTGAAAAGGAGTACTGGATAAAGGAATCCGGTAAGCACCGGCCTGCTTTTTCAGTGCCTCCCGGGCCGCCTCAGCACGGCCATCCTGATGCAGTTCATCAAGAATATTGTAAAAATACCGATTGTGAACCGAACCGCGATATCTTTGCCCGGCACTGTGTTGCAACAGGTGCGCGAACTCGTGGCAGCATGTGTGTGCCAGCAGATTAAGCGTACTCTGCTCACCGCAAAAATAACCCCGCTGGTGAATCTCCCTGCTGGAGAGCCATCCACTGGCTGCATCCGGGGTGTGTTTTGCCAGGATCATACGAAGACCATAGGTGATCTGATGCTGTTTAAATTGCGGATCAAAACGATGATAGGTGGCCTGCCCTGAACCTACCCGGCATAGCAGGGTGCTGCCGGCAGCGCGGTCTTTGACCTGCGCGGCTGCAGGCTGCCAGAGAACCTGCTCTGTAACAGCACACATCAGTTCACCGAGTTTTCGGGCCTGGAGTTCAGGGTCACTCATGGCAGTTAACAGGTTGCAGGCCTCGTGGTTCGGGTAATAGATTCTTCACAAGAATAACGTTCGAATAACCTGTTTGCCATGGCCCGACCGTTCAACCCTGTCTGGAACCCCACCACATTCTGTGGTCGTAGTTGTTTCAGGCGATGGGTATTCGTCGTTCATGCAAGGCCTGAAATGAAAAAAATCAAACGAAGCCGTGGTTAGAATCTTCGTTGCAGTGTCTGCCGCATATTTATGGTTTCAGAGTGCTGGATTGCCATACCGGATCACGGGCGAAAAGCGAACGACAGCATCAGAGCGAGCAGCAGTAGAGCCGACAGCCCTTGCCAGAAGGCTACCGGATGGCGTTCGATCAGGGGTTTACGGTGCTGCTGATTCCAGTGTTGGCTGGGCTGGCGCAGATCAAACAGGAATTCCGACAGGGCCGGATAGCGTTTGTGGGGTTCGGGATGCAGGGCGCGGGCCAGAGCCTCATCAACCCAGCCGGGCAGGTCTTCCCGGTGCAGACGGGCGGGATGATAGCTGAGCCGATGTAACTGGCTCCGGTTGCGGATTCCCGGGACGCGGGTGCCATAGGGTAATTGGCCAGTCAGCAACTGATACGTGATCACACCAAGGGAAAACTGGTCAGCCAGCCAGCTGACGGGTTCTCCAAGAAAAGCCTCTGGTGCGCTGTAGAGTGCTGCACCCCGGGGCCAGGAGGGTTCGTCATGCTCCTGGAGTTCCTGAAGGCCGGCGATACGGGTGGCTCCGAAGTCGATCAGTACCACTGTGCCCTGTTTATCGATAAGAATATTTTCCGGTTTCAGATCCTGATGCACCATTTCCAGCCGATGAAAAGCCCGTAGTCCCCTGGCTATCTGTTCTACCAACTGGCGTACTGTTTCCAGACCAGGCTTCGGGTTGTCCAGCAGCCATTGCTTGAGGCTGGTCCCCTGCACGTATTCGGTAGCGAGATAAAGGCAACTGCGTTGTCGCTCCGGAGCAAAGGGCTTCACTACATGGGGGCTGCTGATGCGCTGGGCTACCCATTGTTCGGTAGCGAAGAGGTCCAGAGCCCCGGGGTCCTGCTGCATTTCCATGGCAGGTACTTTCAGGGCAATCTGTTGATCGCTGGCCTGGTCCACCGCCAGATAGACATGGCTGCGGCTGCTGGTATGAATCTGGCGGAGAATCCGGTAGTTATCCAGCATCTGTCCGGATATCAGTTCCGGAGCGAACGGCAACTGGTACGCATCCCGGGTGACTTCTTCGCTGCTTTTTCTGGCGGGTATCGAATCTACCCGCACAATCTGTGCGCTCAGGTTATCTTCGCTGCCATTGCGGAAGGCTGTTTCGGTGAGCTGTCTGGCCGCAGCGTCCAGATCGCTGGCAGATTCCTGAATGATCCGGGCCATGTCATGCCCGGGCAGGTGCTCATATACGCCATCAGTCACCAGCACAAATGTATCACCGGGCCATAACGGAAGGGTCTGGTAATCAATGTCCAGGTGCGGATTCAGGCCCATGGCCCGGTTCAGGCAACTGTCATCCCGGGACAGCCAGACCCGGTGATCGGTGGTCAGCTGTTCCAGAGAACTCCCCTGTAACCGGTAAATCCGGGCGTCTCCCACGTGAAACAGGTGGGCCGTGGCAGATTTCAGAATCAGAACACTGAGTGTGCAGATATAACCACGGTCCTGATCATACCTGTAGCGGCTTTGGCGGGTCTGGGCATGCAGCCAGGAATTACTGGCCCGCAGAACTCTCTCAGTGGACTGTTTGACCGACCAGCTGTCCGGGGTCGAATAATAGTCACTCAAAATACCCTTAACCGTGGCTTCGCTGGCAATCTGGCTGACGTTGCTGGAGCTGATGCCGTCGGCAATGGCCACTGCGATGCCCTTGGAGAAGAGCTGATGATTATCCGGGGCTATCAATCCATGAAAGTCCTGATTAACCGGCTTGCGGCCTTTTTCCGAATGCTGGCCGATAGTAACTGAGAGCTGGCTCGTCATAGGTTGCTTTGCCTCAGGCAAGGGCACAAAGCCCGGAGGGTGCGGCCCCCGGGCTTTGTGCCTGCTGCAATCGTTCAGTTGGAGCGGGCCAGTTCGCCAGTGTAGCTGCCTGGTATGATGCGCTTGGGTGCCGTACGGATGTGAGTTGTGTACAGGGTGAGACCGGTAAAGGACAGGCCGCCTACGAGGTTGCCCAGTACAGTCGGGACCTCATTCCAGAAGAAGTAGTCCATGATGGAGAACTCGCCGCCCATCATCAGGGCAAACGGGAACAGGAACATGTTGACGATAGAGTGCTCAAAGCCCATGTAGAAGAACAGCATGATTGGCATCCACATAGCCATTACCTTGCCAGGGACTGTTGTTGAAATCATGGCGCCAACTACGCCCATGGAAACCATCCAGTTGCACAGCATGCCGCGCAGGAAAATTGTTATCCAGCCAGCAACTCCGTATTCGGCATAACCCAGGGTCCGTACCTTGCCTACGCTGGCAATTTTGTCGCCAACAGCACCGGGGTCTGTGTTGAAACCGTAGGTGAAGACAAACGCCATGATGATGGCCACTGTCAGTGCGCCGCCAAAATTACCCAGGAACACCCAGCCCCAGTTGCGGAGTATGCCTTTGACATCAACTCCCGGGCGTTTGTCCAGCAGGGCCAGAGGCGTCAGCATGAATACCCCGGTGAGCAGATCAAAGCCCATCAGGTACAGCATGCAGAAGCCCACAGGGAACAGCATGGCCCCCGCCAGCGGGCTGCCGGTCTGAACGGCGACGGTAATGGCAAACACTGCGGCCAGAGCCAGAATAGCACCGGCCATGAAGGCCCGGATCAGCACGTCCCGTGTGGCCATGTAGATTTTTGATTCACCGGCGTCCACCATTTTGGTGACGAATTCCGAAGGCATGATGTAAGACATAACTTGAACCCCTGTGTTTTTCTGGCCGTCTTTTCGACAGGCGAAAAAAAACGGCGTCGCTCACAGGCTGCCGTTGATTGGCAGGTGTGAGCAGACGCCGTCGTCTGAAACAGATTTTTGTGTGGGCAGATAATCAATATCTGCTGAACAGACCTCAGCAGGTGCCGTGCCAGTCTTGCAGGCTTCAGATAAAAGCTTTTTTATTCAAAGAGTAATGGCGAATTAAACAATCAGGGCCGGTTCGGGTGACCTGGGGTTTCCGCACCGGCTCAGTGCGAATCGCGCTGCAATGGTGCGGAATTCAGCGCAAGCTGAATCTTACAGGAAGTGCATAGGTAAACGTTCGGCCGGCCATGCCTGCGGGTACAGGGGGCAGAGGTGCAGCCTGTTTGAGCATGGCGAGGGCTGCTTCGTCCAGCAGTGTGTGTCCGGATGTTTGGCGCAGGCTATGACCAACAAGTGAGCCGTCCCGGCGAAATTCGAAGGTTATGACCGGAGCGCCTTCCTGGCCGAGCCTGCGGGCCCTGCGGGGGTACTCATAAAAACGCGAGAGGTGCCTGCTGAGTTTCGCCAGGTAATCGTCAACCGCGGACGGATCACCGGCATTCTGCAATGGCACAGACGACTGTGACTGGGCGTCGCCATTTTCGGGGGCGGGCTCTGAAGTGTCGCTGGCTGCCGTCTCTGTTGCCGGGCTATCCGTTTGTACGTCGGTAGCTGCAGCTGTCTCTGGCTCCGCTACCATCTCTGGCTCTGGCTCTGGCTCTGGCTCTGGCTCTGGCTCTGGCTCTGGCGTGGGAGTCGGTTTCTTTTCAGGCTTTGGCTTTGGCTTTGGCTTTGGCTTTGGCTTTGGCTTTGGCTTTGGCTTGGTTTCCTGTACAGCTTCTGGCTCGGCTTTTTCTGCGGGCGCAGGTGCGGATTTCCCCGCAAGCGAGATTTTGACGGCGGGTACTGTATTGACGGCCGCGTTGCCGAGCTGGTTCAGCTCAATGGGTTTTTCCGGTGCGGCCGCCAGGAGAATGCCTGCGCTCAGAACAACGGAGATTGCCAGCAGGCCCATGCGAGCCGCTCTTCCGGTGTCCTTCATGTTTCAGGCTCCGTCAGTAGCAGAATTTCCTCGAAACCGCCCTGCTCCAACGTTCGTAAAAGGGCTTCAAGATCGGCCATGGTAATGGCGCTGTCAGCAGCGATCTTAAGCGGGTTCTGCGCATCCGGTTCTGGCAGTCGCTGAAGGATGGTTTGCTCATCCAGTGTTTCACCGCTGACTCGCCAGCTTCCTTCCGCGTCTACAAACAGATCGGCATGGGGCGAGTGTTGCTCGGCACTCGGAGGAGTCGCTGGCAGGTCAGGTAAAGGGTCGTCTGCAAGCTGCCCCGCAACGATGAAAAACATCAACAGCAGGAAAACCAGGTTGATAAGTGGCAGCAGGGCATCTTCCACCCGCTCCATCAGAGACTTGCCTGAGGTGGATGGTGGTGGGACCAGTTCAATCATGGTGTTTCTTCTGTCGCACGTTTCCAGTGGGTTTGAATGCCATTACGGGACAGTTCGCCCAGGGTGGATGTGAACAGGTTCAGCTGAGTATCCGGTGCGGTAGTCAGGTTTACTTCGGAGATGCCAGCATTGCGAAGCTCAGGCAGCAACTGGCTGATTGGAAGAGTGAACTCCTGCCACTCTACTTCTCCACTCTCCGTAACGACCAGCAGGGGCAATGGCTCGCCTGTTATGGTGCTTCGGCCGTCTGTGTTGTTGGCAAGTTCCAGGTGATCCACCGGTAACAGGCGGCTGGTCAGCATGAAAAATACCAGCAGGATGAACACCACATCAATCAGTGGTGTTATACGGATCGGTATTGGCCGGTTGGGCCGTGGTTCAACCAGTTGCATGGACGAAACGTTGATTGCTGAGGGCTTCAGTTGCATGCTTTTCCTGTGATTCCGCCCGGGGCCGGCTGGCTGCCGCCGGGGCTTCATTCACCGCCTCACTTACGACTTCCTGCTGAGCGGAAAAGGCTTCCGGGGTTACAGTCAGTACAGAAACCAGTGTGCTGTTTACGACTTTGTGGATACGCCGTAAACGGAATTCTATCCATGCTGCCAGGGCTGCGAATGGAATGGCAACGACAAGGCCTGCGGCGGTTGTGGTCAGCGCTTCATAAATGCCACCGCTTAGTTGTGATGCATTGGCGCGGCCTTCTGTTGCCGCCATGGCACTAAAGGCTTCCATCATCCCCAGCACGGTTCCCAGAAGGCCGAGCAAGGGTGCAAGGGCGGCGATCACTTCGATAATCTTCAGGGGTGCTTCAAATGGCTCGAGTCCATGCTGGGCATCCCGCGCCGAGGTTTCGCGAATATGGCGGTCGTCCTGATTTTTCTGGCGTGCCTCAATGGTATTGATGACCAGATTCTGTAAAGGGTTCAGTTTTGCCAGGCCGCCAGTCTGTTCACGGACCGCTTGAGGGTTTACCTCAGAAGGGTTCTGTTGCCACTGCGCAATAATATTTTTAAGTTTCCTGGACAATCTGGGCGCATAAAGAGCGCCTAACAACATCAGGTAAACAAACGTGACCAGGCCCAGTACTGCCATTGCAAGCAGCACCATCATAACTGGCCCGCCCATGGCTAACAGTTGGTTGAGAGGGCCATCAGTCACTGCGGAGCCGAGGGGCGCCAGAAAATCGCTCATGATAGGTGTCGCTCTTTACTGAAAGTTGACACAAATAATAACGATTATCATTGAGTTTGCAAGTACATATCCTTCACGATGCCAGCTGGGGTGCCTGGCTCTGGCGGGTTTTGTGAATCCTTGGTGAGGATGTTTGCTTCGGGAAATCAGAAGGCTGCAAGCGGGATATTGCAATGCTCTGCCGGAGCAATAACCTGTGTGCTCAGAGCCACCAGCCTGCTGCCAGGCTGGCTTGCCAGAGCAAGCGCAAAGCCAGGATGGTCAGAACCAGGTTGAGTGCCTTACTGAACCAGCGGTTATCGATAGAATTCAGGAGGCGCAATCCCAGCCAGGTGCCGGCAAAACCACAGGTAATCATGGCAAGGATGAAGGGCAGCCAGTGCGCGAAAACAAACCCGGCCATGCCGAATACCAGGGCTTTTGGGGCGTGCTGCAGAACCATCGCAGTCGCAAAGGTTGCAACCACCTGAAACCTGTCTCCATGGATCTGTTTTATGAACGCCGCCACCAGAGGGCCGGTGGCACCCACGAAAAGGCTCACGAAGCTGGTGACTGCTGATGCCATGAAAATACCGGTACTGCCAAACGCACCTTTCGGCAGCGCCGGGCCCCAGCACAGATAAAGCACAAACATGGCAATGGTCAGCTGCCACAGATAGGCCGGCAGGCTTACCAATAGCCAGGCGCCGGCGATTGCCCCGGCGATAACGCCCGGGACAAAGGCAGCAATAACCCGCCAGTCGATATGCTTCCAGGTTAGCGCCATACGGCCGCTGTTGGAGCCCAGCTGTATCATGCCATGGACCGGTATGATTGCCGCTGCGGGCATCCATGAGGCCATCAGTATCAGCAGGAGAACACCCCCGCCTGCGCCCAGACTAGCGGTGATCATTGAGGTAATAACCGAGCTGCCGAGCAGGAAAAGCGCCACCGAAAGGCTCAGGCTTTCTGGCAGCAGTGTTATTTCCATGAGCAGAACTCAGTGGGTTCCAGTTGAGGTGTCAGGCACAGGGCCTCGGTTGCCAGCTGTACATCAGCCACGTAATACAGTGACGCCAGCCCCAGCCGGTCCCGGCCAAGATTATGAAATACCATGCCGAATGCGATGTCGCCGGCAGTAAAGCGCTGGTGATTGGCAGCAAAATATTCTGCTGGCTTTGCCAGTGTCTCGTCATCAAGAAGCGCCTGAATACGGCCTGCCCCACCGTGGTATGCCTGCACCAGCAACAACACAAAAAGTTCATTGCGTTTATTTTCCGGCAGGTGACCAAAACGCTCTTCGAAGGCAGGCCGCAAGTTGCGGGCATTCTGATGCATCAGGCGCAAGGCGCAATCAATCTGAGCCAGCCGGTGCCAGTAGTTCCCGGGTTTGATCTGGCAGTCGTTCAGTGCCGAAGGAGAAAGCTGAAGAATACCTTTGGCGTTGGCCCGGGAGTGCGCTTTTGCTTGCCCGCCGCTTTCAATCAGGATTTGCCCGGCCAGGTATCTGGGCAGTACCTCCGGCAGGGCAAAGCGGTTCTGTCCGCTCCTGTGTTGTACGACGTACATCAGCGCATCATGAAGTGATCCGGGCTGTTCGCGGCTTGCGAAGGACAGG
Source organism: Marinobacter sp. ANT_B65 (assembly GCF_002407605.1). Lineage (NCBI taxonomy): Bacteria > Pseudomonadati > Pseudomonadota > Gammaproteobacteria > Pseudomonadales > Marinobacteraceae > Marinobacter > Marinobacter sp. ANT_B65. Next base: position 426,069 of record NZ_NXGV01000002.1, read on the forward strand.
TCGTCCCAGACACCCCATACGCGATCCCTGGTCTGGATGCCCAGATAGCGGTCTTTGGCGAGGTCCAGATTTACATGGGGCTGATCACAGGCCAGTGCAAACGGGTAGCCTTTGGTGTCAGGGTCGCCGGCAATCCAGTCTTCGGTCCGCCCTTTTTCGTGTAGCGACTGGCGGGTATCGTTCAGGCGCTTCTGGGTTGCTGCGCGGTCGGTCCCGTTGCTGATCCAGCCCAGAAATTGCCCACGCATGTCGAACAGGATATGGCGCTCAGCGCTTGAGCAGTAGCCCTTCTCTTTCAGCACCCAGCGGCGGATGGTAAGAATGTTCTGATAAACGCCCTGGCTCGCCCAGTAAGGCGAGTCCCGGACAATGGCAGTCCAGCCTGCAGCCTCCGCAGGTTCATCCTCAATCGTCCCCTCTTCCGCCAGAACGGATGTCTGCCCTGATGTGATCAGGATGAAAGTGAGGGTGAGCTGACGCAAGCTTGCGAATCTTGAGATCATAAATGCTTTGTCCGTCGTGTTCCGGGCAATCTCTGTGGATGTTACTCCCAATACGATCTGTTTTCCCGGCTTCAGGCTTGTGATCCGTTAATCGAATCCCCACGTTTATCTTTCAATGCGTAACAGGCTATGCTGTGTGTCAGGGATACTTATTTCCTGATTTACCCTGATGGCATCGTGGAGGCGAGCGTATTATGAACCAACCGATGGCAATCGATGAACTGGTATCAGTAGCACAGGCAGAAGCCATGGGGGAGCTTGATGCTCCGATGATGGCGATTGTCCTGTCCAGCGAACAAAGCTATGACTTGCCCATCAACTCACTTGAAACTGATGCCGACAAGGCACGCTGGGGCCTGATTCTTCGGGCTGCCCGCGAGCATGTTGAAGCAGACGCTGTGGCGGTTCTTTACCCTGCATGGACAACGGTCCGTCAGAAAAGAACAGAGCCGGCAGGCGTTGAAGGCGCTGAATCCAATTCCGCGACTTCGGCAACTGGTGCTGATAATGCCAATAGTGCCGATGGTTCCGGGGATGAGTCAAACGAGCCGATAGACACCTTGTTTGTGCAGCTCCACACACGGGATCATGTGTACTGGCGTGGATTTGAGCAGATCCGGGATCCGAAGCACCAGCGCATCATCGGCTTTCGCCGTATCAAAGCGTTGACGACGGACTACCGGCGGGATGAAGAGCCCTCGATCACATCCTGGCTCAGCACGCTGTTTGAGCCTTTGCCGGAGCATGGTGAAGAGTCCGGCATTGATCTTGAACTGGCCGATCTTCTGGAAGAGCCCGAGGTAAGTGCTGCATTGTATCCCCGGCAGTTGCGGGCGTTGCACTAAGAGATTTGCCTGGGCGGTCAGTGAGCTGAGTATGTGGGGAAAACCCGCATTCGGGTTTGGCATGCGAATAGTCTATAATCGCCGGCCTTAATTCTGCACTCACAAGGCGCTGACCGTGATTGTATTTAACCAGGTACAGAAGTCGTATCAGGTGGGCGGCCGGGCGATCCCCGCGCTGTATCCGACCGATATGACCATCGAAACCGGTGAGGTTTTCGGTATCGTCGGGCATTCCGGGGCTGGCAAGTCCACCCTGGTTCGCCTGATCAATCTGTTGGAACCGCCTACTGGCGGCGATATTCTGATTGATGACGAGAACATCACCCGATACAGCGCTGCTGAACTGCGAGCGTTTCGCCGTAAAGTCGGCATGATTTTCCAGCACTTCAATCTGCTTTCCTCAAAAACCGTTTCGGATAATATTGCCTTCCCGATGAAGCTGGCAGGCATCTATTCCAAAGCGGAAATCCGGGATCGTGTGCAGGAGCTGCTGGCCCGTGTCAGCCTTACTGACCACGCAGACAAGTATCCTTCACAGCTTTCCGGTGGCCAGAAACAACGTGTCGGCATCGCCCGGGCTCTGGCCTGCAGGCCTACGATTCTTCTGTGTGACGAAGCCACCAGCGCTCTGGATCCGCAGACGACCCAGTCTGTGCTCCGGTTGTTGGCAGAGATCAACAAGGAGCTGGGTCTTACCATTGTCCTGATAACACACGAAATGGATGTGGTACGCCGGGTCTGTGACCGCGTTGCTGTGATGGATGGTGGCCGGATAGTGGAAATGGGGCCGGTCAGCGATGTATTCCTGCACCCGAAACACCCAACCACCCGGGATTTCGTGTTCGAGAGTGAAAATGTCGATAGCGAGGAACGCCAGCAGGATCTGCAAAAAGCCAATGGCCGTATCCTGCGTCTGACGTTCAGAGGTGAGTCCACATACCAGCCGTTGCTGGGCAGCGTTGCGCGGGCCTCGGGAGTGGATTTCAGCATTCTCTCCGGCCGCATTGATCACATCAAGGACACGCCCTACGGCCAGCTGACTCTGTCACTGGTAGGCGGCGACCTGGATCTTGCCATGAGCGCGCTGGAAGCTGCCGATGTTCACGTGGAGGTGGTTCGCTGATGGAAGCCTTGTTGAGTAATGTGGACTGGCCGGAAATTGGCATAGCCAGCTGGGACACCCTGGTCATGGTGGGTATGTCGCTGCTGTTCAGTGTACTGGCTGGCCTGCCGATCGGTGTGCTGTTGTTTCTTACGGGCAAACGCCAGTTGCTGGAGCAGCCTGTTGCCTACGCTGTGTTGTCATTTGTAGTGAATGTGCTGCGCTCGGTGCCCTTTATCATCCTGTTGATTGTGATGATTCCGTTTACGGTGATGCTAATAGGCACCTCTCTGGGCGTGGCAGGTGCCATTCCGCCGCTGGTGGCAGGCGGAGCGCCTTTCTTTGCCCGGCTGGTGGAGACCTCGTTGCGGGAAGTTGACCGGGGCATTATTGAGGCGACCCAGGCAATGGGAGCCAGCGTGCGCCAGATCATTTTCGGAGCCTTGCTGCCAGAGGCGCTTCCGGGCATCATCGCCGGCATTACTGTTACGGCCATAACGCTGGTGTCCTACGCAGCCATGTCCGGTGTTATCGGCGGTGGCGGACTGGGTGATCTGGCGATTCGTTTCGGTTATCAGCGTTTTCAGACGGATGTGATGGTGATCACTGTGGCGCTGCTGGTTATTTTTGTGCAGGTTTTGCAGATGGTCGGTGATCGTCTGGTTCTGTATTTCAGTCGTAAGTAGGCTCGCATTGGTGTAAACCGCTGGCCGGAAAGCCCTTCCGAAAAACGCCCGTAAATACGTCCCTGTAGGGCTCGGTCGCGCCATCCATGGCGCTCCACGTTTTCGGAAGGGCTTTCCGGCCAGCGGCCCAGAGCCTTCAGTTAAGTCATCACGCTTGTCATGCGTTAACAGGAGAATTGATATATGAACCTCAAGAAAACAATCGCAGCACTGGCTGCCGCCGCTACCTTCTCTGGCGCAGCCGCCGCTGCGGAGCTATCCGTGGCCGCTACACCGGTTCCTCATGCAGAGATCCTGGAATTCGTGAAACCGCAGCTGGCAGAACAAGGTGTGGAACTGGATGTGAAAGTCTTCACCGACTATATCCAGCCAAACATACAGGTAGATCAGAAGCGTATGGATGCCAACTTCTTCCAGCATCAGCCGTATCTGGACGAATTCAATGAAGGCCGGGGTACCAGCCTGGTGACTGTCACCGGCGTACACGTTGAGCCGTTTGGCGCATACTCAAACAAGATCGATTCTCTGGATGATCTGAAGGAAGGTGCAGTTGTTGCGATTCCGAACGACCCGACCAACGGTGGCCGGGCGTTGCTGTTGCTGCAGAAGGCCGGCCTGATCACCCTCAAAGAAGGCAGCAAGATCACTGCAACTCCGCGCGACATTGCTGACAACCCCAAAGATCTGGACTTCAAGGAGCTGGAAGCGGCAACGCTGCCGCGGATTCTTGGGCAGGTGGATGTGGCTCTGATCAATACAAACTACGCGCTGGAAGCGGGGCTTAACCCTTCGAAAGATGCACTGATCATTGAAGGTTCAGAGTCTCCGTATGTGAATATTCTGGTTGCCCGTCCTGATAACAAGGACAGTGACGCGATGCAGAAGCTTGCACAGGCACTGAAGTCAGATGAAGTCCGTAACTTCATCAAAGAGAAGTACAAAGGCGCCGTTGTTCCTGCATTCTGAATAACCTGGTAAGGCCTGCAGGCTCGTCTCCCCTATGGGTGGAGACGAGCCTTTTTTATTTCACAAGCCCGTTCATGTTTTATTGCTGTCAAAACTTAGCGCTTTTAACATCGTATAACTATATGTATTCTTTCTATGTAGGTCAGGGCGTGTACCCGGCAGGCATTCCCTGAGTCGACACAGGTTCCAGTTCCGTGGCAGGCATCGATGGTGGATCAAATTAAACAACGTCCAGAAGAAAGAAACATAGATGAACTGAGCGGTCTTCTGGAGCCTGTGAAATCCCGCATACTTGCGCGCCGGGCGGATGAGCCTTCAGCAGACCGGGAAGAAAGCGATTTTCTGTCGCTGGCTCAGAGCGATGCGCTGGATAGGGCGGCTCAAGTGGTTGCCGAGGCATTTCTGTCTGGCCAGTCGATTCTTTTGGTAGGGCGTGAAACCGCTGATCACGCCCTGGCTGTTGCAACGTTTTTTCGCGGAATGCAGCAACTGGCGCAGGCTATGCGCCGGACCAGAGATGTTGTGACAACAAAGCGCGGCAGTCTCGATCAATGGACCGGTAGTTTTAGCCTGGCATACCATTTGGAGGCTTATAATCCCGTAGTTGGCGAAACCGGGAGCAAACTTGATGAACAACTGCTTTCGACTCAGCCGCGGATTATTATTGCTCTGGACCCCCTCAATGGATCTGTGGAACAAATGCGAAAGGTGCTGGCCGGGGCGCCTCTGGTGCAATGCCAGATTGTTGCTCTGCGTAGCGTCTCTGCTTGTGTGGCTGAGTCTGCCGATCTTTGTATAGCTCCGTCAGATAAAACGTCTGGCGGCTGTGGTCGTAAACCATTGACGCTTTCGGCGCTGATTCATGCCCTTGCCCTGAAATCCCGGGACTGTTCCGTCAATAGTGTTATCAATCACCCGCGAGCTCAGGCGCTGGTTGCCCAGTTGCATGCCGCAGAGCTGGAAAGCAATGAAAGCCTGGTTGCGCTATCCATGCTGTTTGATGATATGCCCATGCAGGGCCACGCCCGTGAACTGGTAAAAAGTGGCCTGGGGCGGATCAATAAAGGATGGACATTACAGCCCCGGACTTCCCATTCGAAAGGGGCTCTAAGTTATGGCCTGAGAGCCTTGCTAACGGAAGTCGAAACGGATTTTCCTTATAAGGCCAGAGAACTTCAGGTGCATTTAGGGCCATTTTTCAGTGCTGTCTGTTATGCAGGCGAAGCGTCCACGCTGATCGACTGTTTATTGTCCCATGACCGGAAAACGGCCTTTGACAAGGCAGCAAAAGCTTCGTTGGTTAAGGCGAAAACCTACTTTCCTTCACTTAAACACCTGGAAAAGTTCGCTCGTGGTACCGCGCTGAGATCCGATCGCCGGGAAGCTTCAGCTGACAGGGTGTGTGCAGCCGGACCCCAGGCCCTGATTCAGGAATCATCCACTGCGGATGACCGGCTGCTGCCTATTATTGCAGAGCAGAGGCACGCCGAATGCGGTGGTACTCAGATGGTCACCTGCATGGTTGGGTCTGATCACCAGCGGTGCTTTGTGCGTTCTGACGAGATAAATGTCAGCGATGCACTGGTCAGAGCCAGTTATGTAGTGCCACTTGCTTTAGACGGGGTCCCCTTCCGGGCGGACACCTTCTCTGGCGACATTATCCTGAAAAGCGCTCAGGCGTCGTTATTAAAAAATACCTTGCAGGAATTTCTGGAGCAGCAGTCACCCGAAGCCTGTTCTGGTCAGGCGGATATGCCCCGGGACGGTAAGCTGAACCTGAATCAGAAAACCTCGGCACTTGCTCTCTGGATTGAACGGCAGCCATGGGGACGTGGGTTTCCGGAACCTGTATTTGAGCAAGGGTTCTTTGTGCGGAAAGGTCAGATAGAAATGGAGTCCCATCAGTCGCTCATGGTTGATGATGTGTTGCAGGACAGAAATGTCTTGTCAGGTGAAGGCTTCCGGCTGTTGTGGCGAAACAGTGTTCATCCCGGCCAGGTTTCCATTCGTGCCGGAGACAGGATTTTTGTCGCGTATCGACTGAAAGTACAACGAAACCGCACAGCCAATGATGTATATGGAGAGGTTGTTGCTCTGGAAGAGCTGAATACCGTAACCGAGTAGGTGGAGGTATCTATGCAGGCATCATATTATCAAATAGCCTTATTGGCAGGCATCGGTGTACTTGCCCTGTTCGGGCTGATTCCAAAGGTTTTCCGGTACTTTTCACGGACTGAGCCGCAGAGGGAGCTGATTGGTCGCATCCGTCATCTTGACAGTCGCGCTCTCAGAATCCAGAGCCACTTTGACGGGCTGCTCGCCAGCATACCTGCAAAAATCATTTTCATAGATGCTGAAAACCGGCGCGTGGTTGCTGTCAGCCATATGCTGGCTGCAGAGCTTGGCTATGGCAGTGCAGGGGCTTGCTGCAGTAGTCTGGACGCTCTGTTCAGTAATGAAGAAGATGGTTCGGAAGTGTTGCCCCGGCTCAGGAGTGTGCTGAGGAGTAGCACGCCTCCTGTCGATACCTTCGATGATACATGGGTCGTCAATCCGTCAGGTACAGAAGCCGTTCAAAGAAAGCTGTCTGTAAGGCTGAACTCTGATGCCGGGCGCGACAATAAATGGTTCCTGGCGGTTATCGAATGCCAGCCTGTTGCCATACCTCAGGACACCGGGCTTTCTGCCCACGAAGAGGTCCGGTTACTGAGGGCGGCATTAACAGAACGGAACCTTTCCAGAGCACTGAAAACAATTGCAGACTATTCAAAGAAGGCGCTCTTTTGGGAGAGTCATGTGGGTATTTCGGTTGTAGATTCAGGATCCGGTGCGCTCGAGCTTGTATGCGATACGGGCTTCCATCGGGAGTTGCAGAAGGCCTTTGCCCGCATACCTCTGTTGTATGGAAAGGCTGTTAATACGACTTCATTTCTGCTGGGCAAGGAACTGTGTGTAGACCTGTCCCGGCCCGGGACTGTGCCCGGGCCCCTGGTGGAGTTGCTGGTGCGTCATGATATAGGGTTCTGGCGGTCGTTCCCTTTGTGCGGGCTGGACGGAAAGGTTCTGGGTTCCCTGGATATACTTGGCCGGAATGATCTGGCTGAAAACACGGACGATGAGCGCCTCGCCACCATGCTGCATTTTGCCACCGCTATCATCGAGCGCCATAAATCAGCGGAAGTTGTCCAGGAAACGGTTCGCATCGAGCGTCTTATCAAGGCGGTAAATCAGGCGCTGGTACTCATATCGGGAGATGGTGGCGAGGCCAGGCTTATGGAGGTGCTTGATCTCCTCGTAGCCTTTTTCGGGTTTGATCTTTGTGCGTTTGAACTGTGGGTGCGAACCACGGACAGTGAGGCGTTCAGAAAGCTGGCAGTCGATCCGGACAGCCCATCGGTACCCAGTATCCCAGCTAGCTCGGTCACAGATCATCTCGTGAATTACTTTTCGGTTTCCACAGAAGGCTCGGGTACTCTGGAGTCGAAATACCAGTGCCGGTTTCTGGATGAAACCGATGCGGTGTTGCGTGAGGTTTTTGAAGCAACTGATGCAGAAAAACCCAGGGGTGTGATTTTCCCTATGGTAGTTGAGGGCTTTCCGGAAGGGTTTTTGATTGCCCGGTCTGAACGCCGTCTGGATGCTCACGAACTTTCGGTGATCTCTTCCGTGGTTCCAAGTCTGGCTGGAGCTCTGGAGCGCCAGAGGCTGCTTCAAAAACTGATCGAGAAAGCACTGTTTGATCAATTGACGGGGCTCTATAACCGGGCAGGTATTGAAGAGCTGTTGTCATCGGAGCTGGTGCGTAGTCAGAGGTACGGGAACCCGCTTTCCGTTATGGTTTTTGATATCGACCACTTCAAGTCTGTTAACGACACCTATGGACACGATGCTGGTGACAGGGTGTTGAAAGAAGTGGCGCTGCGAGTTAAAGACAGTATGCGCTCAGTTGATTTTGTCGGGCGCTGGGGTGGTGAAGAGTTTCTGGTGATTCTTGCTGAAACCCCGCTCAGCAATGCAGCTATAGCGGCTGAAGGGGTCCGCAAGACTGTAGAACGGGGCGAGTATGGTATTGATCGCCTGGTGACCGTCAGCGTGGGTGTGGCTGCTTTCCACGAAGATAGCCATGTGGACTCACTGGTCAAGCGCGCTGACCTGGCCTTGTATGAGGCGAAGCGCTCTGGCCGGAACAGGGTTGTTGTCGAAGATGGTTCGAACTGAACCCCGATTGCCCGTTGCCAGGCAAGTACCGGGTGTTCAGCAGCATTGCTGGCCGGCAGGGGTTCTGAACCCGATTTTTGTTTGAGGCGGGATAACGTTTACCTCGTCCTGGACTATTGCCTGCAAGTTAAAGACAGTAACGAACTTGGCAATACCAAACTGGGTTACTACGTCATATGCAATGGCATTCAGGTGCTTGTATGGCTCCAGTTCGATCAGCCTGTCAAGGAGGTCCATCCTGTTTGAAGGCTTGCGTGGGAAGGCCTCGGTCGGTTCGCATTCCTGGTCAAGCCAACTGTTCCAGTGTGTATTTATATCATCCAGGACTTCCCGGTTTGCCCGAACCGGCAAGTTCAGGAAGCGGCAGATTTCAAAATCATCCAGGCGCTGTTTGTTTCCGTTCCAGGTGCCGATGTCGATTTTAATGTCTGCAAAGCAGAGCCCTTCCCCCGAGGCGGCACTTTTTCGCACAGCTGCGCCAATCAGGCTGCCCGGGCCTTTGTTTCCGTACAGCAATGTAATGCCTTTCTGGGGCAGGCGAAGGTGTGTATTCTGAAAATAGCCGGGGTCGCAGACGGTAAATTCAGATGGTTGACGTTCCCCTTCGTAAAAAAAGAATGTTTTTGCCCCAATGACAGACACTGTAATGATTACCTCCCTATGCTCAGCGCACTTTCAATACCTTTATGCTCTTCTAACATAAAGTGCAAGCAAGTAACATGGTCCCAAGTCGTGCATGATAACATTGAACCTGGGTTCACAACATTAAAGTGCTTGTGTTTGCGACGGTACTTCTCCGTACCAGAGGTCAGGCTATAATCAGGTGACAGCTACAATGTCTAGTAACGAATTAACGCACCCGACTGATCCGATTCATGGCGGTGTGCTGTCGAATCTCAAGCTTGTTCTGGAAAGTCGCCTTGGAGGAGGAGAGGTCAGGGACCTCGATCTGGCGATGTTGATGAATGTTCCGGTTAACAGGCTGAGCCAGCTCAAACGGGCAAAGTCGTCGGTTCATGTTATGGGTAAATCTGAGGGGAACAGTGACTCCGGCACTGATGAAGTCAGTGACGGGTTGCCAAGCCTGAGGCCCAGCCAGGCCATACTCGTCAGATTACTGCTCAAACGTCCGGAATATGCGCCCATACCCATACGCCCGTCGAATCCGGATGTGTTTGAATTGATTGCACCGTTCATGCCTGGTGCAGGGGAGGGAGCGTCAGGCCGCTCCGAGCCCCAGTCACGCAAAATGGGGNTTGCTCCTTTATTCGGCCGGTCTTACATTTCTTCCTACAAGATGCTGTCCGATACTGAGACAGGTTCGGGGAGCAGCAGCTCAGCTGTAACGCGCCTGCAAATGTTGGTCGTCGGAAAGTTTGCCCAGCTTTTTAAAGCGATACTGGCTCGCTATCTTGAAGAATATCCCGGGGCAGATGCTGCGTCTCTGGAGAGCCTGAACGAAACTGGCTGGGCGCTGTTAAGAGAGCAGGACTCACTCACGGGCTGGATGAGCGATGACCTGCACAGTGTTTTCTCCGCGGAAGTCGAGCTGGCATGGCGTACCTGGTTTAACGATTGCTACCTGGGTGTTTTGAGAGATGAGGCTGTCTCCAGGGATATTGATCCGGAGGCCGCCATTCAGAAGGGTAAATGGACCAACACTGCGGAGGTTTCTGAAAGCGATCTGGCAAAATACAGCCGGACAACGGCGCCGATTCTCGGACGAAGCGATAGCCTTTTTTCGTTATTTCGGGAAAGTTTCGAGTTGACCAGTGCAGAAGCATACTGGGTTCTGGGTATTCAGATTAAAGCTTTCTACCGTTTCCGACAGCGCGCTAACCAGAGGATTGACCCGCCTACATCCATTCTTGTTCGTTACCTGTTCCGCTACCCGGAAGATATAGGGCTGTTTGTTGCGACGCCGACTTCCGGCAGCCGGATTCTCGCAGCAATAAAGGAGCAGGACCCCGGGTTCCTGCGCAGCCAGCTAGCGCCCCTGTTCGGCACTTCCCGGGTGATGAGTTATGGTTTTGCGAGTGATGAGGCGCCATGCCCCTTTTTTGCAAGACGTCTGGCAACCATTTTTCAGCAGCAGGCAGAGAAAGGGCGCCCCATTTATCGTGAAATTCGTGAATGTGTTGAGGCCGAGTTGTCAGCCAGAGGGCTCGATAAGGATCGGTTCTGGCAAGACGGGCGCTGGCATCTTTAGCCGGGCGATCGAGATAATCACGGAACTTGTCTGGTAGTCGGCAGAAACCCCCCAGTAATGCATGCTCTGAATGCGACACGTTTTTATTGAATGGTTCGCATTCCTGAATTTTACGGATTTAAAGTTGTTATTTGGCAGGCTTGGCTACCATTTATCACATTTCATAATTAATTCTTTACAAAACCCTGCGATTCTCCTGCTGTCTTTTCGGCTTGGCAGGCCTACATTTATTAAACAAAGTTTAGTATTATCGTATAGCACCTCATAAGTTGAATAGGATGCTCACCGGTTTCGAGGGTCCTAGATGTCAGTTGTTATCGCATAGCCAGTCAAAACGGAGACGTGACCATGAAATTAAACAAGTTTTTCTCATCCCGTAGTTGCATTGTTTCTGCACGAAAAGAGTGCGGCGCGTCCTCGCTTGAATATCTGATGCTGGGAGCAGTCATAGTTGCGATTCTGATTGCCGTAATGGCTCTTACGGAGGGCGAGAGCGGCATAGCTGCGAAGATCAACACAACTTTCAGCGACTTGTTTGACAACGCTGACCCCGGCGAGTGACTGGCAGGCCCAACGATTGTGAAACCGGTATCAGGAGAGAGGCATGCGGCGGTATAAAAACGCAAAGGGCGTTGTAACTCTGGAATTTGTTTTTGTTTTCCCTTTCGTGGTCGCAATTGTCTACGGCGCTGCTGCTTACGGTGTTCTGTTTTTTGATAAGTACCGCATGCAAGTCGCCGTCGATAACGCCGCTGCCTCGGTCTTCACCCTGGATCGCCGGGGGTTCCCGGCGTTCTCAGCGGGGGCCGTTGCACACAGTGTTTCGGTTCTTGAAGCGCTCGTTAATCAGTTGCCCGATGATCTGGCTGCCCGAATACCTGAGCCCGGCTGTGCGTCAAAGACCGTGAGTGGTCTGGAGCTTCTGGAGTGTGAGCTTGTTGCTGACGGGTCAGAGTTACCCTTTTTGCCACAGGTGAGCTTTGGCTTTCTGGGAAGGTTTCCGCCTCTGCCTGAAAGCCTGAAGGTGACCTCAGTTGTCGCATTCTGATGGGTGTCGGGGCTGGATTCTGAACGAACAGGAACGGGCTGGTGCCTGCCTACATGAATATGAGGAACTGGCATTATGAGCTCACGGATTATATATGCATTGCCGGCGCTGATTCTGGCCCTGCTTGCAATCGGCCTTGCGGTGTTTGGCTTGCTGAAGCATGAGCCTGCCCAGAGCGGCGCGTCGATACCGGACATGTCGCATGGCGAAGGGATGCCTGGCGCCGAGGAGGAGGCGTCACCGAAATTCCATTATCTGCTGGCGAGGCAGAAACTCGACCCTGGAAGTCTTCTTGATCCGGAGCAGTTTGTCGAAGTGGTTTCCGACACAGAGATTGAAGGGGTTATTCCTGCAGGTGAGGCGCCATTCGGTGAAGAGCTTCAAATGACTCTCGCGCAGGGGCTCCCTTTGTCTGAGCAGGTTGTCAGCAACGAAAGCCCGATCCGGATGGTGCTGGAAGACGGGGTGCGGGCAATGGCATTTCAGATGGACAGTCTGGCGAGTGTTGGTGGCCTGCTGCGGGCTGGAGATGTGATTGATATCGTTGCTTCGTTCAAGGGTGATTCCGGAAAGCAGGCAGCCAGCATGATTTTGCTCCCGGGCGTGGAAGTGCTGGCGGTCCGGGGTGCTACCGAAGCCGACGCTGAGCCGGATGAAGAACAGTCGCGGCGTAACGCCACCATGGTGCTTGCAGTGCCTGAAGCCGAGGTTTCCCGGCTGACACTGGCGGTTGCGGAAGCAAACCTGAGCTTTGTGGCCTCTAAAAGGATGGGCAATGAGTTGGTGGCCGGGTCGGGTGCCGGAAATGTTCCTGGCAAAGGCGTTTCGGAGCCTTTGGACACCGAAGATGCTGTCGCAGATGGCACCCTGGGCGACCCTGAATCGCCTGCCGTTTTCCTTTCGCAAATACGCCCGATAGATCCCGAAGCACCTGCAACAACGCAGCCCGCTAAAGGCAAAGCTGCTCCGGAAGAAGATCCTGGAATGAAGGTTCTGATCTTCGAGGGCGCTACCTCAAGGAATGTCTATGTTCGTTAATACCGGAACACAACAAAACCGCCATCTCTGGTGGGGGCTGGTTGCAACAGCGCTTCTGAGTCTGGCGCCCGTTGTAGCAGCATCAGAGGATTCCGTTCGCATAGGCCCCGGGGAACAGTATGTGCTTGCGTTTTCGCGGACGCTTGAGAAGGTGGCTGTATCGGATCCGGGTGTTGCATCCGTTGCGGCATCTGGTGACAGCGAAGTACTTGTAACGGCAAATGAGCCAGGTTCTGCGCTGGTGAGAGTCTGGCTGAAAGGAGCTGAAGAGCCGGAGCTGAAACGCTTCGTTGTGGCTTCCACTTCCGGTGTCCGCAACCCGCTTGCAGCCCAGGTGCAAACCGATATTCGGGTGGTGGAGGTCAATCGTTCCGAGCTGAACACCCTGGGTGTTTACTACGCCAAAGTGTTTGGTGGTGGCACCAGCGGTGCTATATCGCCTCCCGGAGCAGGCTTTCCATCGGTACCCCAGGCGATAGCGGCTGAGGGTTTCAATATTTTCAGGTTTGGCTCCAGTTCCCTGAGCATAATCAATGCACTGGAATCCGGAGGTTTTGCCTACACGCTGGCAGAGCCATCTCTGGTCAGCCTCAGTGGACAAAGCGCGACTTTCCTGTCTGGCGGCGAATTTCCCATTCCCGTGTCGTCCAGTGATGGTGATACCCAGATTGAGTATAAGGAGTTTGGTGTCAGTCTTGCGGTAACGCCAACTGTAATCGACCGGGACCAGATTATTCTTCGGGTTGCACCGGAAGTCAGTGAACTGGACTTCTCGTCAGGGGTGACAACATCGGGTGTTTCGGTACCAGGTTTGCGGATCCGCCGCACCGAGACCACCGTTTCCCTGGCATCGGGCGAGAGTTTCATCATCAGTGGTCTGGTGAGCCGCACAACCTCGAACAGCAGTGACCGTCTCCCCGGGCTTGGAAATATCCCGATCCTCGGAGCTTTCTTCCGCTCCGATCGGGTTTCATCGGAAGACAAAGAACTCATTATGGTAGTAACCCCGAGACTGGTGAGTGCCCAGCGCCGCTTGCCGGAAGAGGTCCGCAGCTTCGGAAAGCAATATGAGCGTAGCAGCACCGAGTGGCTGGACATGGTTGTTAATGGGCGTGATGGGGATGAACCTGTCGAAACCGGGCTTAGCTGGTAGGGGATATGGGATGAGTGAAACACTGGTTTGTGTATCGGACGATGTAGGTGTTCGTGTCTGGCTGGAGCGGGTTCTTGAGTCGATGTGGACGCTGGAGAGCGTTACTTCTTCAGACCTCTCAAGGGTCAGCCGGCTGGTTCAGGCCACCGGGACCCGGGTTGTCATTGTTGCTGTGAATGAAGATGATCCCTCAAAAGCCCTGAAAATTTTCTCGGCAATTCAAAAAGCCTGTCCCAGCGTTCAATTGGTTGGTGTTGCCCAGCGTATTTCCCAGGAAATGTTGCTTAGCATCATGCGGGCAGGAGCCCGGGACTGCCTGATCACCGGAGTGGATACAGACACGGCCGGGGGACGTATCCGGCGTATTGCGGAAACGGCTGCTTTAACCGCAATCTCAGACACGCGGGAACCGCGTGGCAATGTAACCATGATAGTTCCCGCTTCTCCGGTTGTGGACTCAAGGTTTCTGGCTCAGAACCTTGCCGTTGAGATAACCCAGGCGTATCCGGACGACACGGTACTTGCTATCGATTCGCAGGCCGGGGAAAACCGGACCTTTTACTTTGATAACCTCAACCGGCTTACGCTTGATGAGCTGATTGGACGGGCAGATACGATAGACAGGTCTTTTATTGATGCTGCGCTGGAAGAATATATGCCTCGCCTGCGTCTGCTATCGGGAAGCCTGAACCAGGAAGTGCTGAGCGGCGATGCCGGAGCCGATCTGTTTATTATGCTCGGGCAACTGGCCGAGTTGTTTGACCATGTGATTGTGAGGGTTGATTTTTCACAGATAGAGTCCTGGACCAAGGCGATCGGGGCCGATGTTACGCGTATTGTGCTGGTGGCCAACCCTGTTGTTGATCAGGCCCAGTATGGTGAAACCTTGCTCAAGAGTATGCGTGAGTGGGTAGGGCCGTCCTGTCGCTATAGCTTTGTGATTGATGGTGTGGAAAAACGCGCCAGCCTTTCGGTGGCCGATATTGAAAAAACCGTTGGTCTGGATTGTGACCTGGCACTCCCGATGGAGTGGAAAAGCCGGCTTGAAGCAATAAATGCCGGGCTCCCGATGTCGTTGCTGCCCTCCAGTACCTGGTATCAGAAAAAGCTGGGAACCTTCGTGCGAAAGACATTCTCTGTCAAGGTAGACAGGCGGGTCCTTTGTAAATTCTTCCAGCGTAAAGCCGGGGCAGCCTAAACCATGCTGACTCGCGTCGATGACACTTACCAGGCACTGAAAAAACAAGTGCATCTCCACCTCGTGGAACGGCTTGATGAGGAAGGTGTCGAGGTTGAGAAAACCGATCGCCAGCAGCTCGTTGCCTTCGTGCAGTCAAATGTTTCCCAGTATGTAATGGCCCACCGTATTCCCCTGGCAACAGCGGGTCAGAACCTGCTTGTCAAAGAATCGGTTGACGAAATCACAGGATTCGGGCCTTTGGAGCCCCTGCTCGCAGACCCGGATATTAACGATATTCTCGTTAATGGCCCGAAAGACATTTTTATTGAAATCTCCGGGGTACTGCAAAGGGCACAAACCCGCTTTATTGACGATGATCACGTGATCCGGATCATCCGGCGTATTCTGGCCCCTCTGGGGCGACGTCTGGACGAGAGCAGCCCCATGGTCGACGCCCGGCTGCCCGATGGCTCAAGGGTAAATGCGATCATTCCACCGATTGCTCTGGACGGCCCTTCCATGTCAATCCGCAAGTTCAC
This sequence comes from Marinobacter sp. ANT_B65, assembly GCF_002407605.1. NCBI lineage: Bacteria > Pseudomonadati > Pseudomonadota > Gammaproteobacteria > Pseudomonadales > Marinobacteraceae > Marinobacter > Marinobacter sp. ANT_B65. Next base: position 441,556 of record NZ_NXGV01000002.1, read on the forward strand.
GGCCAAACACCTTGGAGCCAACGACCTGGTTAACAAAGGGGCCATGACAATGGAGTGCCTCGATGTTCTGACCCGTATTGTGGAAGGGCGGCGGAACCTCCTGGTCAGTGGCGGAACCGGATCGGGTAAAACAACCATTCTCAACATGCTCAGCCATTTCATTCCCAAGGATGAGCGTATTGTAACCATTGAAGATTCGGCCGAGTTGCAGCTTGATCATCCACACATTGTGCGGCTGGAAACTCGACCAACCAACACTGAGGGTGCCGGGCGTGTAACCCCCCAGGATCTGGTTATCAATGCATTGAGAATGCGCCCTGACAGGGTGATCGTTGGCGAGGTCCGGTCCGGTGAGGTTGTTGAGCTCTTGCAGGCGATGAATACGGGCCATGAAGGGTCCATGAGTACCATCCACTCAAATTCTGCCAGAGACGCGCTTATCCGCATTGAAACACTGCTCGCAGTGAACGGCTATGACGCGGGTGAGAAAGCAATTGCGCGGCTCATTGGTTCTTCGCTGGATGTTATCGTGCAGCTCACAAGGTTGCCGGATGGCCGCCGCCTGGTGAGTGAGGTGGTTGCACTCAAACCAACGGCCTCTGACCCCTACCGAATGGAAACACTCTATCGCGCCAATGAGCTTGAGTGGGAAGGCGCGGATCCGGAGAGCCCTTCATGACGGCTCAGCTGGTCTGGATGGGAAGCCTTGTCGCCGGAATGGCGGCCCTTCTGCTTATGCTGGGCCAGCTTTTTGCCGGGCAAGCTCTTGCTGAGGCAAGAGTGCGCAAACAAATCCGTCAGCGTCTTCAGCCAGCGGCTGCTCGAGATAAGGGTTTGGCGCCTGCAGTTGCAAACCTGGGGGGTATGGAAGGGATTCTGATGCGTGCCGGCATTAATCCCAAGTCGTCGAAAACCCTGGTGTTCGCACTTATCGTTATATTTCTGATTCTGGGCCTGGGGTTTTCCCGGGGCTGGATTGAGGCAGGTGTTGCGGCGTTTTCTGTTGTAACCGCTTCGGTCACGCTCTGGAGGATGAGATTTGAGCGGCAGCGCCGGCAGATATTCGAGGAGCTTCCGGGCATTCTCGATGGATTGCTTCGGTCTATTTCTGTAGGCCGCTCAGCAGAACAAAGCATCGTAACCTCGTTCAGCGATGGCTCACCGGTATTTGACCCACTGGTCCGCAGGCTGAAGAGTGCTGTCAGCCAGGGCCGGGATTACACGCTGGTTCTTGATGGATTTGCCAAACTTTATCAGATTCCCCCCCTGACCCAACTTGCCATCGCATTCCGGACGTCTTCACGTTTTGGTTCCTCAATACGGCCGGTGCTGCAGGAGGTGGCCAAAGCCATTCGGTCACAACAGGAGTTGCGGCGTGAGTTTCTGGCGGAAACCGCGGAGACGCGTTTCACGGCTGTTGTCTTTGCAATCATGCCCCCGGGCCTGGGGGTTTATATGGTGGTCATTAACGAGCAGTTTTCGGACAAGCTGCTGGAAACCGATGCTGGCCATACTCTGCTTTATATCTCAGGTGGCCTTCAGCTTTTCGGCATCTTGTTGATACTCAAGCTGATAAGTGGGGTGGGCCGTGGTTAACCTGTGGTTTGGCAGCGCGGCAGCCCTGGCGGTTCTGGCCATTGTTATGGCATTTGGTTTTGCACCTTCCTGGTCGCTCAAAGCACGGGTGCGAATGCGCCTGAAGCGTCAGACCATTGCAGGTGATGACCGGGCTGAGGAGTCTGTCTGGAGTGAGTTTCTGTTCTGGCTGGTTGAGCGTGGCCTTTTCCGCTCGGACTTCGGGGAGCTGGAACCGTCTCTTGATGCCACTGGCCGCTCACCACAGGGTGCGAGGGGCTACTACCTCTTCTGGTGCTGGGCGCTCCCTTTCGCAGTAGCGGTCTGGGCATTCTTCAGCCTGGACTTTATTTTCGCCTGTTTTGGTCTTCTCATTGCATTTTACTTGCCGCGCCGGGCGATCAGGAGTGCGGGAGCCCGGGCGGAGAAGCAACAAAATGTAGAGGCTATCGAGCTTTGCCAGATGACACGGATGTTGCTTGAGGCAGGTCTGAGCCCCGAACGCTCATTGAAACTGATTTCCCATCAGGGCCGTGAACTTATGCCCAAACTGGTGTGGCGCGTTGATCGGTTTAACCGGGTAATGGAAAGCGGCGCGGATCGTACAAAAGCTCTGGATGAACTGGGTCGGAACCGCAATCTGACGGTGCTGCGAAGCTATGTGTCACTGATGAAGCAGTCGGGAACACTTGGGGCAAAAGTTGCGACGGGGCTGGACCAGATCGTTGAGGAGGCCCAGCACGAACAGCGCAGCAAACTCAAAGAAGATACCAATAAGATCAGCGCCCGCATGACGATTATCATGATGGTTTTCATGTTGCCATCCCTTTTTATGTTGATTGGCGGGCCGGCTGTTATGTCAATTATGGACGCTTTTCAGCGCTGAATAACACTAACCGGGCCGTTGTGCTGGCCCGTTGGCCCTTTGGGCAGGAGATTGAGGATGCAGGAAAACAGAGTGGTAGCTAAGTATCTGGGGGTGTTTTTTGCGGCTGCGCTGGCATCCGGATGTTCTGTATCGCCAGAGGAAACAGGCAGTGGTGCGTCCGGGCGGGCGGATGCAGCACTGGGGAAGTCTGTATACACAATCAACTGCTCGGAAGTGGTGCAGCCGGAAGAGAGTGTTGAGCTTGATGGCATCGACGGCCTGATGGATGACCATCAGTACTACGCGGCTCTGGCGCGGATTGAGGCCATGTCTCTGGATACGCAAACCCACTGGTTAATGTGGGCGCAATTGCTGGGGCACGTTGGGCAGCTTGACTACTCCGAGGAGGTATTTGGCTCCATCGTTAATTCCTGCGGTTCCTCCCGGGCATACCACGGACTTGGTGTTGTCCTGGTTAAACAGCAAAAACTTCAGGCCGCACGCGAGATGCTGGAAAGCGCTAAGGCAATGGCGCCGGCTGATGCCAGTATCCGGAACGATTTTGGGTATGCGCTTATAAAGTCCGGCGAGTATGGCCGGGCAGCTTTTGAATTGCGAACGGCCTATGAGCTGGCTCATGGGCGGGGAGCGGCAACTCACAATATGGTTGCTGCCTATTACCTTAACGGAGGGCAGGCAGCTCTTGATGAACTGCGCAATGACGTTCAGGTGAGCGAGAAGCAATTGAGAGCGGGTGTTGAGCTGGCAATACGGATTTTGGGAGACGCATCATGAAGATTATTCTGGTTTTGGTTGCAGGTATTGTTATTTCGGCCAGCGCTGTAGCCTCTGATGCTGTGGATGCAGACGCGATGATGGGGCCTTCATTCAAGCAGGATGAGCCAGGTAATCTGAGGCGGGTGATGGATATTCAGGCTGAGTTGCCGGCCCGGGGTGGTGAGTTAAGTGAATTGCTGTATGTCAGAACCCAGGAGCGGATAAGCGAAACATTTGCCCGGCCCATGCCTGACCGTATAGGCGAATCCACCCGTGATGACTAGGCAAGGACAGCAAGGGGCATTGATCTTCATTACCCCCTTGCTATTTATCGTCATTTTCTTTTTCGCGACGCTTCTGATCGATGGTTCCCGCGTTTTGTCTGTAAAGTCAAAGATGCAGTCAATCGTTAACGCAGCTGCAACGGCTGCCGCTGATGGAGCCCAGTCATGTGGAGGGGCGACGCCTGCTTTCTCCGGGATGGAAACCCGGGCCCTGAATGCAGCAAATACGATGGGTTTTGATTCCAGCGACGGCACACTGCAGGTTGTGCCCGGAGTACTGCGCGCCAATGCGGCCCAGAACAATCAACTACAGTTTCTTGCCCGGGATCCTGATACCCAGATAAAGCAGACCAATGCGACCTGGGTGAGCTATTCCCGTCAGGTTCCTGTGTCCAGTTTTTTTCCCGATTCGATATTCCCTTCGATTGACCTGACTGTAGATGCTGTAGCGCGTAAGGAAGTGTTTGCTGTGCTCAGCGCAACTGGCACAACAGCCAATATACAGGGCGGGTTGTTAGGTAATCTCTTGGGTACAGTCACAGGAAACCCCGGTTACAGCCTGGATGTAACAGACCTGCAGTCAACATTTATCAGTCTGGGGGACCTGTTGGCTGCTCTTGGTGTTGAGGATCTGACTGAACTGATGGATGAACCGCTGACAGACGTACTGGATGCGGTTACCGGGTTGGCAGGCGGTCCCCTGACCGGGGCAGGCGGCGTTGTGGACGATCTGACCGGCGCGGTGGGCATCAGCGGTCTTGATGCATCGGCAGTATTTGATGTGGTCGGTACCCCCCCGGGCTCCCTGGGTGCAACTATTCCGGTTTATGACCTGGTTACCAGTGTGTTGCTGAATAGTGTTCATGCTGCAAACCAGTCCGGCTCCGGGTTGTTGGATCTGACGCTGGATACCACCGAAGAGCAGGCGCTTCTGGGAAGTTTGTCTGCTTTGCCGGTAGGGGATATCGATGTGTCTCTGAGACTGGCGGTAAACGAGGCACCCCGGATAGTTATAGGGCCAGCCCGCCAGGATGATGGTGGTGTCTGGCTGACAAGGGTTCGTGCAGCAGACATTTTACTGGAAACAGATATAAGTGTTGAGCTGCTTCCGGGTTTCATCGGGGATCTGATCAGCACACTGAGCCTGGGCCTGCTCGACTTTGAGCTTCTCGAAAATATCGACATACCGCTGGTCGTGCAAACCGGTGGTGGTGAAGCAGAATTTATCGCTGCCGATTGTGCGCGAGGCAACAATAACACCGTGAATTTTGATTTTGAGGTGCAAGACACTGTTGCCGCAATTGAAACAGGACGGCTGGACAGCGGAACTGGCGTGGTTGTCAGTGAGCCTGTCAGCGCACAGATTCTGAAACTCACCCTGAATCCCATACTCCTGCCGTCCGTATCTTTGGGTAACTTGTGCCTTGATGCTGAGCTCGATATTTCCCTGGACAGAGCGCCCTCAGATGAGACTCTGGATTCGTACAGCCTCTATTGCCCGGATGGACAGTGCTTTGTCAGAAGTGTGGATGAGGGGGCCGAATCCCGGCTGCAGGGGCTGGATGTTGATGTAGAAAATCTTGCACTTGATTGTGGCAGCGGTGGCCTGACGGGGGTTGTCAGTTCCCTGGCGGCTGGCCTTGTTCTGCCTTTGACGGACGTGCTTGACGGCGTAACGGGAGCTGTAATCGGAGGTGTGCTGTCCCCATTGCTGACAGGGCTTGGCGCTGATCTAGGTGGCATACAGGTAAATGTTGTGGGCGCCGATCAGATGGGAGGACGGCTGGTTGAACATGTCATATTCGAATAACACTCTGGTTTCCGGGAAAAGGTGCACCTGAATGCCTGATCTGGCCTGGGAGCTACCTCAGTTAATAGCCGGTTTTTCCGTTGTTGCCGGAATTATTGCAAGTCTGTCTCTTGTCATATGTCTGGTTCTCCTGCGTCGTGAACAGGGATTGCGACTGCGTGAGCGCACGCTATCCCGGCAGGCCAGCGACCTGGCTTTGAGAAAACTCACATCCTCTGTCACCGCCTGCCGCGCCATGCTTGATAGCACACCAATGGTCGTTCTGGTTTTTGAACGGGATTCGGCAAGGCTGCTGTTCGCAAACCAGCAGGCGCTGGAACTGTTTGCTTGCAACTCTACTGAAGTCCTTTCGGATCAGGTGTTTAGCCGTCCTGATGCCTGGGATGATGGCAAGTATAGCCTTCGGGATTTCGAGCTCTGGCTGGAAGGAGCCCGACAACTGGGCGTCCATCGCCGGGAATGGTTGTTTTCTGGCGCTGACGGGCTTGATGTATGGGTGGACTGCGCGCTTGGGAATACGGTTTTCGAAGGGGGCGCGGCCCGGATACTGACAGGTCATAACATTCACAGATACAAAACCGAGCTGGTGGCAGATCAGCAGCGCCGGAAGGTCCTGACTGGCATCAACAACGGCACGCCACTGGAACTTATACTGGACAACCTCTGTGAGCTGGCAGAGGCAGGTTTTCCGGACAGCCATTGCCAGATATCCCTCTATGATGAGCAGCAGGATGCCCTGCTCAGTAAGGGTAATACGCCTTTTGCACAGGCATTCAGAGATAGGATGCCCCGGATTGCTGCAGGTTATGGTGAAACCTCTCTGGGTACCTCTGCCCATACCAGAAGCCGGGTGATCAGTGCATCTTTGTCCAATGACCATCGCTGGCAGGGTTGCAGGAGCCTGATCGAAGACCTGAATATCGGCTCTGCCTGGTCTGAGCCGGTGACGGGCCAGAACGGAGAGTTACTGGCGGTCCTGACCATGTTCAGTGCTGCCAGCCGGCAGCCAAGTGACGAAATGATTGAAGCTCTGACAAGCACAGTCTCGCTGGCAAGTCTGGCGATCGAACGGGAGGGCTGGCGGACAAATCTTGAGGCGTCGGCTTCCAGTGAACGCTTCATCAGGAAGATCGGTGTTGATCTGGTGAGTGTTCCTGTTGGTGAAGCTTATGCCGGGGAGCTTAAGCTCATTCTCCACCGGGTTCTTGCCCAGTATGAACTTGGCAATATCGCAGTATGGGAAGTCTCAGCAACGGGAGATGAGCTCGTATTGGTAAGCTCTACCTGTCGGGATGGTGATGCAGGTGTGTGTGATGGTAAGGCTGCAAGGGTCAGAACAGCCGATGTGCTGGACTCTGTAACCAGTACGAAGCCTGAATATCTGGTGCCAAAGGACCCTGCATTTGACTGGTTACGAATGAATGCCGGAGCTCCCAAACCAGTGCTTGCTGTGCCTGTTTACTCGTCATCTGAAGGTTCTGCGCTGGTTGGATTGCTGGTGGCTCAGTCCCGTTTCTTCTATATCAGCCAGACCAATATCGAGCACCTGGAGGTTCTTGGGTCTTTGATCCGAACGAGCCTTGTAAACCGCCGCCTCGTAGAAACCCTGTCCTATTCCGTAGTGGATGAGAGAGAGGCCCGGGAGAAACTTGAAACCGAACTCCAGGTTGCTCGTGCTATCCAGATGTCGATGGTGCCGGGAGGCGGAATTTTCAAGGAGAGCTACAAGCATTGGTCGATAGAAGCCTGGTTGAAACCTGCACGAGCTGTTGGTGGTGATCTGTATGAGTTTATCCGGCTCCCCAGTGGCAAGGTTCTGCTGGCGGTCGGTGACGTTTCAGACAAAGGAGCGCCGGCAGCACTTTTCATGGCCCGTACGGTCAGCCTGCTGAACTATCTTGCGCGGTCCAGAGACGGAGATCTGATTGCGATTGCCTCCGAGCTTAACGCGGAGTTATGTCGCGCCAATGATGCCTGCATGTTTGTAACCATGGTCCTGGTTGTTCTTGACCTGAGCCGGGGCGAGATGGAATGGCTGAATGCCGGCCATAATATGCCAATGCAGACTTCCTGCATCGAAGCGCCAAAATTCTGGACAGGAGAGTCCGGGCCGCCTCTGGGGCTATACGAAGACGTAACCTTCTGTACAGAGCGCGTATTGGTTCCACCTGGTTCGAGTGTCACTTTATACAGTGATGGCGTGACGGAAGCGTTCAATGAGGATGGTGTTGAGTTCGGAGATGCCCGGTTACTGAATCTGGGCTATCGGGGCAGCCGCCAGGGAGAGGGGTTTATACGATATCTTCGGGAACAGTTATTGCAGTTTACTGATAAGGCGCCACAGTCTGATGATATTACCCTTATGACGATTCAGCATTACGGTCACTGATTATGATCATATCCGTCAGCCCTGATGGGCCAGTTAGCAGTGTTGTTACAAAAGTAAGTGAAGAGTTACGGTATCAGTGTGTAGACCCGGAAGTTGCAAATGATTGCTATGTTATAATCGACGAATTCCACGCAAACATGCGTGAACATGTTGCTCCAGGTTTAGACCATTTTAAATGGACACTAAACATTGTTGCACAAAAACAGGGCGTGATCATGACATTTGATTATCCGGGGCCCTGTTTTGACCCCACACAGAATTCAGATATTGCATATCAACCGATTGAAAGCCGCCGGATAGGTGGTCTTGGATTGTTGATTATGGCATCTCTTAGTGACGATATTTCCTACAGCTATCACAACGGCATAAATACACTGGTTGTTCGGCGGTATAAAAAAGAAATCGATATTTCTCAGGAAGATAACCCATGCCTTTAACCATTCAGCATAAGCAATCCACTGATAAAACATTAAGTTTAGCGCTGGAGGGAGCTCTTGATAGCGATACAGCTCCTGAATTAGATGCGGAGCTTGCTAAGTATATAGAGCAGACAACAAAAATTGTCGCTTTTAATATGGCGGGCGTAACTTTTATAAGCTCAGCGGGTTTGAGAATTATTTTCAAAACTCTGAAGCTGATGAAGTCCAGGGCTGGGCAGGTCAGCGTTACGCAAATGAGTAAAGGTGTCAGAAAAGTTTTCGAAATAGTAAAGGTCATGCCAGATCTGACTGTATTCGAAAGTCAGTCAGAAATGGATGAATACCTGGCAGAAATCCAGCGTCAGGCGAACCAGTAAAAAGAGAGGTGACGTCGTGTCAATTGTTCTGGATGGAACTGTCGGGATCCAAAGGACTTATGACGGTAGTATTACCAATGTTATATGGTTTCTTTATGGGCTCCCTGTAACTGATAGCGAACCAAGAAATGCGGTTTTCCTGAGTGAATCTTTTGGGCCGGGCTCGCCCCAGATGCTTTCATTTGAATATGACGGTGAAGAATACGTTGTATATGCAGACTGGGAGTCAGCATCGGAACGTGCCTGTGCCGCGGGGGTTCGTAAATTCTATCAATCATACGGGTATGCCCTGCTATCAGGGTTAGCGCTTACTAGTAATATGGAACCTGGGGATGATCCAATACAATGGTTGACTCCAGTACAGTATTATGATGACTATCTGACAATGAGTAAGTCGTTAGCCAGTGTTGCTTGACGCATCTAATGCCTTGATCAGGATAACGGGAGACAGTAATGCGAAGGAGTTACGAAAATAGATATTTTGATGCGGTTCAGCAGTTTATTAAAGGTGGTATGGAAGTGCGCCTGTTAAGTGGGCGTACAGTCAGGCAATGCCAGAACTCGGATTATATGTTTGAGATGACGGCTGAATTTGAACAACGAATCCGGAAGCTCTGTTCTGGTTCCCTGGCAGTGAGTACCGACAGTGCTGAGCTGTTGACTAAATGCCACCGGGAACGAGGTATCAGGCGCTCAGGGTGTGCGACGAAGGTTCAGCCCTGTACTCCTCTTGCGGAAAAAGACCGGTAATAGCCGGGTCGGACGGCGAGTTGTTTTCATACTGATGATGGGTAGAAAACGAAATGTTTGAGATACCTGAAAGGTCCGAGTGGTTGCAGGCAGATATTGCCGGGCTCAGGCGCATGCTCAGCAGGGCGGATGGTTATATCAGTCGCCGGGATATGCTGCTCATCAATACCCGGCTACGGGATGTTCTGCATAAGGCAATTGACACTGACGAGCGAGACCTGGCTCTGTATCTTCTGACGGGGCTACCCGCAGAATTCCGGATGGAGGAAGGGCCGGCGGAGGTCCGTCGGGCGCTGTTTGAACGGGCGCTTCTTGCGGGCAGTTTTGATGTACTCTCACTTCTCATAGAGCATGCATCGGACAACCTTGTCATAAATTATAATTTTCAGATTGCACACCTTTTCTTGTCCTCTTGTTATGGCGATAGCGAACTGGAGGAACTGCATGAGCTGGTTTCCGGCGCTGATGACGGCTCTCTTGTCTGGTTCCTGGCAGAGGCGGTGGCTCGCGGTTGTACTCTGCCAACGTCGGTATTGCTCGCTATTGAGGAACGGCTCGATTCCGCTTTGCTGGATGTGATAAACGCCACCTCCTGAAAGGTTTCCGCTTACTGAGGAACCTGGCTCCACTGTTTAACGATGACACTCCGGTTCCTTCCCTGGTTTTCTGTCCGCAGTATTGCGGATCAGCTCTTCAGATCCTGTGGTCAGCTTTTCCATATTCCAGTACGCGATGCTGCCGGGCGCAGCCCTTTGTCTGGGCCATTTCCGTTTCTTGAGTATGTTCAAGACTGGGCAGAATGCAATGCGGCCCCTGATGGGGCCGCATGTCACTACACTTGTACCTGGGTCAAATTACCCTTTGCAGAGCAGACCAAAAGGAAGGTTGGAGTTGCAGGTGACATTGTCCAGGAGAAGGTCGAGCTGAAGCAGGTCCACGAGTTCTCCTCCGACAGATACCAGGCCGCCATCTTCGGTCAGGTTAGTAGGGTCGATCACAGATACGTTCAGCAGGTCCCCGCCAGTGTCCAGGCTTAATACAGAGCCATCGAGCAGACCCACATTAGCCAGTGCCTGGCCATCTGCCTGGTTTAGAAGATTGCCCAGTACCGGAAGCTGGCCCAGACCATCAAGCAGGACATCAAGCCCGTCCTGAACGGCACTCGGAAGAGGCAGCCCGCTGTCATCCAGTACAGCCAGATTAATACCCAGGCCGTTATTTTCGCCTACCAGTGCTTGTCCAAGCAGCGCGGGGATTTGCGTAGGATCACCATCGGTGAATGCATCAGCGAGTGCTTGCACCTGAGTTGCATCAAGACCTACATCCAGTGAAACGGTGCAGGACTCTTCAGGGGAAGACGGATCAATGTCTTTGGGATCGCAGACTGCTACCAGCACTGAGCTGAAGTCACCTGTATTGAAATCGCCAAAATCAAGATTCGTTGGGTCAAATGTTGTGGGATCAAGGGAGCTCAGGTTGTCGACGAGGGGCAATTTGAGTTGCAGTAGATTGTCCAGGCTGCTTAGTCCGTCATTGGCATTACCGGTTTCCAGTGCATCCAGCAATTGGCCAGTCAGAAGATTAAGGCCATCGCCCAACCCAGGGATCTGGCTAACCAGTCCATCATCCAAAGCCAGAACCAGCCCGCCTGTACGAAAATTCATTTTGAATGGTGCAGACAGAGAGTTTCCTGCCTGATCCTTGATGTTGGTGGTCAGCTCTACCTGATAGTTAGTCTGTCCATCAAGCGCAGTACCCGGCTTGAACGAAACGACATTTTTGTCGAAGGAGAAGGAGCCAGGTATAGCCTGAGTGGCGCCACTTTCTACTGCAAACAGTTTGAAGGAATTTACGTTAACGCTGGACGCGCTGATAGGTTCGTCAAATTCTATAGCAACGGTTGTGTCTGCAGAGGCAAGCAACTCACCGTCAACAGGAATCGCACCGACTATTGTTGGTTGGGTCAGATCCTGTTCGTCACTGGTTGTGAAGGTCGAAGATTCTGGCTGAGCGTTCTTGCTAACCTCTTCGCACTCGGCCTGCAGGGAGGAAGTCACTACAATTCTGTACTGGGTCAGACCGGCTTCGAGCAGGTTGTCCGGGGTCAGTGTGATGGTGTCATCGTTTACTGTGATCTGCGCAGGTACAACGCCAGCAGTGCCACCCTGAACATAGATTGCTGAAGATGTTGCTGTCGTTTCATCAATCAAAGCGTTGAAGGTAACGCGGATGTCTGAGTTGAGTGCAACGTCCTGCTGGTTTGTTGCGGGGCTGAAACCGTTGGTTTCTGCCTGGAATACACTGCTTACATCATCACAGAATTCTTCTTGTGGAGTTGGTGGAGGCGTATCGTCTGATCCGACCAGCCTTGGGGTTGAAGGGTCGTCACTGCCTCCGCCACAACCCGAAAGGATGAGTGTAGATGCCAGTGTTGCTGTCAATAAAGACCTGTAATTTACCATCATGATTAGTTGCCTTTGCTATTTATTTGGTCAGTAATTCTGAATATTTACCCGAAACGATCGCTTCTACACGGCGGTTTTCAGCGCGACCTCTGGGAGTTGTGTTTGAAGCAACTGGCTGTGACTCGCCCATACCGGATGTTGTAATGCGGTCGGAATTGATGCCGAATTCGTTGATGAGTACTTTCATTACGGCGTCTGCACGGCTTTTGGACAGGCTTTGGTTGTAGCTCGATGAGCCTGTGCTGTCGGTGTGGCCTTCCAGAAGAATAGTTGCGCCAGGATACTGCTTCATCACCTTGGCAAGATTCTGAATTTTCGGGAAAAACTCGTAACGGACTTCTGTGCGGTCCAGTTCGAACTCTACGTGCAGTGTTTCACGGATTTCTTTGGTCAGCTTCTTGGCACAGCCATCCGAATCAACCAGAGCACCCATTGGTGTGCCGGGGCATTTATCCAGTTGGTCAATCACGCCGTCACGATCCGAGTCTTTTGGCGGTGTAACAACGGCTGGGTGTTTTGTTTTCACGGCGACTTCAATCTGGGGCGCGGCGGGGTACTGGCGGCCAAACAGGTAGTGAATACCGGTGAAATACTGGGCGTCTACGTAACCCTCTTCCAGTTCGGTGCGGCCGCGGATGCCACCTTCAATCATGAAACGTGGTGCAATCATGCGCTGAAAGCCGCCCTCCAGGTAAACAGCATCTTCCGTTTTTGCGCCAGCATCATGATGAACGCTGATATCTGTGTAGCTATAGCCAAGGCCACCGAATGGGCGCCAGTTGCTCAGGCGGAATTCAGAGGGGTGAAGGCGTCCGCCCAGTGAGCCCTGAAGCAGATTGGCGTTCAGACCGCCAGCCCGGGTTTCCGGTTCAGCGTAGCCGCCCTGAAGCAGAACACTTACATTCGGATTGAACTGATGCGTCAGGTTGAGGCTGCCCTCGAAGTAGTTGGAGAGGTTGTCCCCGGTAAGGGAGGAGCTGTCTCTGGAGTTTCCTGAATCTACATAACTGCCTTCGATACCAACGCTGCTGTAGCTAAGGGGGAACTCTTCGGCTGCGCCGGAAAGTCCTGGTGCAAAAAGAACGGCCGTAAGGGCGATGTAACCGATTTGTTTCATGACTGAGTGCTCCTTCTTACTATAATTGAGCTTTAGTATAGATGGTATTATGCGATAAAAGAAAGCAAGTATCACAAAGTTTGACACGATGTATGTAAGTACATGTTTTAAAAATGTCATGTTCCCGGTAATTACGGTTTTGAAGCGTTAATACGCCCATAAGGTTTGTTGCTGCGGTGCTGGCTGAGCGGGAATGGAATCGCGGCGTGGTATCAGACGGGGGCGGGGAAATGCCTGAATTTCATCGTTGCGAGTGAAATTCAGGCATTTCCAGGGTCAAGCTGGCGCCTGACCCGAATTGCGGAGGCCTGAGAGCGGCTATTCGCCGCTCCAGTTGGTTGTCGGATCCGGTGTCATCCTCAGGTAGGATTTCACTTTCTTATAGCCTTTCGGGAAGCGCTTTTTGATTTCTTCTTCGTCCTGCAGTGATGGCACAATGACGACATCTCCGCCGCGTTCCCAGTTGCCCGGGGTCGCAACCTTGTGTTCATCAGTCAGTTGCAGGGAGTCAATCACTCGCAGTACTTCGTTGAAGTTACGACCTGTACTGGCCGGATAAGTGATGATCAGGCGAACTTTTTTATTCGGATCGATCACAAACAGAGAGCGCACGGTGAGTGTGCTGTCTGCATTTGGGTGGATCATGTCGTATAGCTCTGCAACCTTGCCATCCTGATCAGCCAGGATAGGAAAGTTCACAGCGCAGCCCTGGGTTTCATTGATGTCCTTGATCCATTCCTGATGGGAATCAACGGGATCCACACTAAGCGCTATAGCTTTAACGTTGCGCTTTTCGAACTCGCCTTTAAGCCTGGCGGTGAGGCCAAGCTCAGTCGTGCACACCGGCGTAAAGTCGGCCGGGTGGGAAAAGAGCACACCCCAGCTATCACCCAACCATTCGTGAAATGAAATCTTGCCTTCACTGGAGTCCTGCTCGAAATCTGGTGCAGTATCGCCTAGACGTAAACTCATCTTTGGTCTCCTTCTATGCTACGTGGCAGTGGTGTTATCGGGAAACCCGGCGGTCTCGCCGCCGGATCTTTTCATTGAGTGTATACGAGAATCATTGATGCGAAAGTACTGGATTACAAGGGCCGGTTGATTCACCTCATCCTGCCCTGCTCTCCCGATTCGCAGTCGCAATGATCACTGCATCAGACCCCAGCTGCTTTTTCCCGTTCGAAATGCTCTTTGGTCAGCCTGAACACGACCGGGCTTAGCAGTAGCAGAGCTATAAGGTTGGGAAGAGCCATCATGGCGTTCAGCGTATCGGCCACGAGCCAGATCATGCCCAGATTGACCGTAGCACCAACGGGAATGGCGAGAATCCAGGCGACCCGGTAAGGCACTATGGCCCTTACACCAAATAAAAACTCGACGCTGCGCTCACCGTAGAATGACCAGCCAAGTATGGTGGTAAAGGCAAAGATGGCCAGGGCAATGGCTACCACGTAATCGCCAACGCCCGGAAGAGCGGCGGAGAAAGCCATAGAGGTGAGCGCGGCACCGGATTCGCCTGATGTCCAGACGCCTGATGTGATGATGACGAGGCCGGTAATCGTACAGATAATGATGGTGTCGATAAATGTGCCCAGCATAGCCACCATACCCTGGTTAATCGGGTTCCTGGTCTGCGCGGCGGCATGGGCAATGGGGGCAGAGCCCAGGCCGGCTTCGTTGGAGAAGACTCCACGAGCAACGCCGAATCTTATCGCGGCCCAGACAGCCGCGCCGGCAAAGCCGCCTTCGGCTGCGATCGGGCTGAAAGCATGCTTGATGATCAAAGCAAAGGCGGCGGGAATCTCAGCTGCATTGAGTGCCAGTACAATCAGGCCGGCGATCAGATAGGATATGGCCATCAGAGGCACCAGCGCACTGGCCACCTGGCCGATGCGGCGGATACCGCCAATCAGTACCATGCCTACAAGTACCATCAGGATAACGCCGGTGACCCAGTGTGGCAGGCCGAATGTTGCATCCATTACGTCTGCGACCGAATTGGCCTGTACTGTGTTGCCGATACCAAACCCTGCGATGGCGGCGAAAACGGCAAACAGAACACCCAGCCAGGCCCATTTTTTGCCGAGGCCATTGCGAATGTAATACATAGGGCCGCCAACATAGGAGCCTCGCTCATCGACCTCACGGAAGCGCACTGCAAGTACGGCTTCTGAGTACTTTGTGCCCATGCCCACCAGCGCGGTCAGCCACATCCAGAATAAAGCCCCGGGCCCGCCGAGGAAAACTGCCGTCGCAACACCGGCAATGTTCCCAGTTCCTACGGTTGCTGAAAGGGCGGTCATTAATGCCTGAAACGGGGGAATATCACCGTCTGATTCTGCCCCTGAGGCGCGACGGCCTTTCCACATCAGGCGGAAGCCGGCTCCGAGCTTGAAAATCGGCATGAGTTTCAGGCCGAGACTTAAAAACAGGCCCACACCCAGAATAAGCACCAGCATCGGTGGTCCCCAGACCAGTCCGTTAACGTCCCCGATAATCTTTTCGATGATTTCCATAGGCCCCCCTGTGCGCCATAGCCTGAGCTTGTGATTGTACCTGCAAGAGTTATAACTGGTTGAGTTTAGTCAGTTATTGTCCCATGTAAACCTGCAGCTAGTGAAAATTGGAAGATTTGGCACCTATTGCCTATGTTTACAGGGAGAGGGGCCCGGATTGACCGGTGTCTCTGTATCATCGCAGGAATGCGAGGAGGTACCCATGGCTGCGCTCAGGGTTGCAGATGTTATGTCCAACCATATTGAACCTGTCCGGTGCGGTACGCCGTTGGCCGATGTGGTCCGGGCGCTGCTTGAGAATCACATCTCAGGTTTGCCGGTGGTCGACGCAGACCGCCGTTTACTGGGTTTTGTTTCCGAGCAGGATTGCATTCATGCGCTGCTGGTGAGTAATTATCACTGTGAAGGAAGCCCGGTGGTTGACGATGTCATGTTCCGGGAACCTCTGGCCATTTCCCCCGGCACGGCGATCGTTGACCTTGCCCAGAAGCTCGGTTCCGGAAAGCCGAAAGTCTACCCTGTGGTGGAGCACGGAAAACTTATTGGCATTGTCACGCGCACGGCCGTTCTGGCTGAACTGGCCCGTATTGGTTGCGGAGTTGAACTTTCCAGGCGCAAAGGTGGGGACGACTGATCTGGCCGTTTCCCATGTATTCATCGGGGGAAGATATCAGCCCTGTAGCCCCACATCTGACTGAAATCCATCGATGGAATCATGTCCGGCTCCTCTATTGCGAGAACATTGAAGCCTGACATGCTGGTATCTCGCTCCAGGGGTTCTTTATAGCTGTTGCCTGACGGATCGAAAACAGCCTGTACAAAAGGTCCGCGGGCGCGCAGTGGTCTGCGGGTTATTACGCCCACTTCGTTATTTTCCAGCCGTACCAGGGTTCCTGGCGGATATTCGCCCAGAATATGCAGCAGAGCTTTGGGCAGGGCTGGCCGGAAGGTGCCATCTGCCAGACTGGCGATCAGTTTGCGCGCGGCTGTTACGTTCATCCGCTTCCGGTAAGCGCGTTTCGTGATCATGGCGACGTAGCGCTCTGCCAGAGCAAGGATTTCTGACTCGGGCCGGATATCTGTGCCACTGAGGCCATCCGGATAGCCTCTGCCGTCTGCCTGCTCGTGGTGCTGGGCAATAATGGTAAACAGCAGATCGTTGTCAATTCCCACCGCGTTGAGCGCGCGAATGCTCCGTTGCGGGTGCTTGCGTATAACGTTTCGTTGCTCTGTGCTCAGCACCTTGTTGAAGGCGTTGAGCTTGTCGGCGACAGGCACCAGGGCGAGATTGGCGCTCAGAGCCGCCTCTGTCAGTGTCGGAATACGCTGTTCATCAAGCCCGAATTGCCGGGCGATAAGCTGGCAGAGTATGGCGTAAAAAATGATCTGTTCGTGGATTGTGGGGCCAACGGAGTACAGGTGTACAAGTGCCAGGGCGGAGTCGGGGGCCTTTGTGCAGGCCTGCTCCAGGGCGTAGGCCAGATCCTGGAAGTGTTTGCGGGCTTCCGGTTCGCCAGCGGCGGTCGAGGTCAGAGCTTTTTCAAGCCCATGAAGGTAACCGGGGTAATTCGCGAAAGGGTTACAGTCTGCTTCATCCCCGGATGCTTCGTCGTCTTCCTGAGGCACCTCAATAACCCGCGGTTCGAAACGGCCGCGCTCAAACAGTTGCTCGAGCTGCGAATCTGTCTGGATGACATAGCCCTGGCAAAGGAGCACATTCCCATCGGCGTCATACACGTCCCACGGTAGTGGTCGACCGATGGTTAATGCGCCGGGGGCTATTCGAACGAGGTTACTCAAAATCCGGATGATTCCTGTATGGGCTTCTGGTTTGAGTAGGGTTGCGGCTCTGCGGCCAGACTCTGTAGCTATAGTAAAGGTAATTGATTTGTCAGGGCTACCCGTCTGATGTGAATCCAGTAAAATATGTACTCCTGCACTACTCTTTATAGGTGTTTTGTTAAGAATCGTAGGATCCGGCGATTATTGCGTTGCATCGGATTATCATCGGTGTTCACCGCTTTTCCTGCCCTTACCGGATGACTGCATGCTTAGCCGTCTGAAAACTGACTTCCAGTTATCTATTATCACTCTGCTTGGCGCCTGCGCGCTTCTTGGCGTAACACCGTTTGCAGCTCTGCGTTTCATCCAGGGTAATCTGGTCACTGGAATTGTGGATGTCCTGGTGCTTGGGTGCATTGTCAGCGGTATGGCTTACGCGTGGATAACTGGTGACACCCGGCGTAGCGGCTTCGTTTTGGCTATTGTTGTCTGCTGTGGATCGGTCGCTGCGGGTGTTGCTGGCAAGGCGGGTTTTTTCTGGCTTTACCCTTGTTTGATGGTGTCGTTTTTCCTCGTAAGTCCCCGCGGGGCGGTGTTTGTGAATCTCGTCGCAATTGCCTCTGCAATGACCATGCAGGATGGTGCTTTCCAGTCTTCTGTTCACATGTGGTCATTTTTTTCGACAACAGTGATGACCAGTGTTTGTGCATATGTGTTTGCGTTCCGCAATGAACGTCACCGGGAAAGCCTGCAGTTATTGGCTTCCGTTGATCCATTGACGGGTGTGAAAAATCGCCGGTCCATGGATGAAGGGCTGCGTTCTGCTCTTATGGATGCGCGGCGCACAGGCAGATTTTATGCTGTGATCATGATGGATATTGATCACTTTAAAAAGATAAATGATGAGCATGGGCACGGTATCGGTGACCAGGTATTGCTGAGCCTGGTTTCCCTGATTCAGCAACGTATACGTAAAACAGACCAGCTTTTCCGTTTTGGTGGTGAAGAGTTTGTCCTGATCTTGTCCGGAGTTGATTGCAATGGTCTCAAGCAAATAGCGAATGATCTCCAGGCGCACGTTCGCCAGCAACTGAGGTGTGGGGAAAATGCTGTAACGGTATCATTCGGAGTGGCACGGCTACACCCTGATGGAACTGCAGAGGGCTGGCTGAAACGTGCGGATGCAGCACTATATGAGGCCAAGGGCTCCGGCCGCGACCAGATTGTATTTGCAGAAAATATATCCGGTGCTGACGTGCCGCCCGGTTCAATGCTGGCCGACTAGCTCCGGGTGGCTTTCGGACGATAACGGAACAGCCTCCACCCCAGCAACAGACTGGCAGACGCCAGCCCTCCTGTCAGCCCCACCCAGAAGCCTGCGGCTCCCATGGCAGGGACAAGCAGACTGGTGAAGGCCAGGGTATAACCCAGCGGCAACCCCACGCCCCAGAACGAGAACAACATGATCAGCATGGGAATGCCTGTATCTTTATAGCCTCTCAGGGCGCTGATACAGGTGATCTGGATAACATCTGCCACCTGGAAAATCGCTGCGAACATCAATAATCGTATGGTAACTGCCTGAACGTCTGTATCGCTTGTGTAGAGAGCCGCAATACCTTCAGAGAAAATCAGTAAAAGAATGGCGAAGACCAGGGCTGTCGCAGACGCAAGAATCAGGGAGCTGCGGGAAATCAGGCGGGCAGTATCTGGCGCGCCGGCACCGATAAGAAAGCTGACTCTCAAGGTAAGCGCCATGCCGATGCTCAGCGGCAGCATGAACAGCAGAGACACAACGTTCAGTGCAATCTGGTGCCCGGCTACCACTACAGGGCCCAGTGGAGCAAGAAACAGTGCGATTACCGAGAAAAGGCTGGCTTCCACAAAAATAGTGAACCCGATAGGTATGCCGATACTGAGAATGTAGCGGATCAGCGCCTTGTTGGGTTTTGCCCAGTCGGCAAACAGGTGAAACTGTTTGTAGAGCTGGCTGCGGCTCAGATAGACCAGCAGTGCAATTGCAGCTACGCCGTTCGAAACGGATGTTGCCCAGCCACAGCCAATGCCGCCCATGGCAGGCAGCCCGAGCTTGCCATAGATGAGTACGTAGTTGAGTGGCAGATTAATCAGCGTGCTCAGTATAGAGAACGCCATAATCACTCGGGTATGTCCCAGGCCGTCAGTGAGCCCGCGGAGTGCAGTCATCAAGAGAAGAGCGGGAATGCCCCAGGCAAAGGCATTCAGGTAGCCCTGGGTGATGCCAGCGGTTCTGGCTTCCAGGTGCAGCCCGTCAAGAACCGGATGCACGTTGATCAGCAGCAGAATCATCACGATTGCGCCAGCACCGGCGATGTATAAGCCCTGCCAGGTAGCTGGCATGATTTTCTCTGGTGTCCGGGCGCCGTTATAACCGGAAATAATCGGTTGCAGCGCTCCAAGCATGCCGATAAAAAACAAAAATAACGGCACCCATAAGCTGGCGCCAATACCCACACCCGCAAGATCTTCAGCGCTGGCATGACCTGCCATGACTGTGTCGATAACGCCGTTGGCCATCTGGGCAACCTGGGCAATCAGAATCGGCCCGCCAAGTATTGCCAGGGTCTTCCATTCTGTCAGGGTTCGTGAAACAAGAGATTTACGAACTTCGGGCAGTGGTTGGTGGGTTTCATCCATAAGGTGCTGTTCCGAAGGGCTGGAGCCAATAGGTATTCAAGGGTGGACACGCGGGCGAGACATGCTACCCGATTGTGAGGAGACGCGTCATAGGGATTGCCACGTAAATGCACTGAAACCTGCCTGAAAACCCGTTAAAGTACGCGTCCTATTCATACGGATTGCGTTCATTATGGGACTCCTGGTTTTTGTAACTGTCCTCTGGGCATTCTCATTCAGTCTGATTGGCGAGTTCCTCGCCGGACAGGTAGACAGCGACTTTGCAGTGCTCAGTCGTGTGTTACTGGCAACCCTGATATTTCTGCCGTTTACCCGCTGGCGTGGTGTGCCTGGAGGGTTGAAGCTGGGTGTACTGGTTACAGGCATGCTGCAGTTTGGCATTACCTATCTGTGCCTGTACCGCTCGTTCAGCTATCTGACTGTTCCGGAAGTTCTGTTATTCACAATATTCACGCCTCTGTATGTAACCCTGATTGACGATGCCCTGTCCCGCCGGTTTTCGCCGGTTGCTCTGGTTGCAGCAGCAATAGCTACGGTTGGTGCCGGCATAATACGTTACGACGGCCTGGGCGAAGATTTTATAACCGGCTTCCTGTTACTGCAGGTTGCGAATTTCACCTTTGCTGCAGGCCAGGTGGGCTACAAACACGTTATGCAGCACTACCCGACTGATGTGCCGGCGTATCGCACATTTGGCTACTTCTTTATCGGTGCGCTGATCATCGCACTGCCGTCTTTTATTGTGTTCGGCAACGCCGAGCGGCTTCCGTCAACGGCCCTGCAATGGGGCATCCTGCTGTGGTTGGGCCTGGCAGCTTCAGGGTTTGGTCTGTTCCTGTGGAACCGCGGTGCCTGCCGTGTTGATGCGGGCACGCTCGCTATTATGAATAATGTTCTGGTGCCTGCCGGACTGCTGGTCAATCTGCTGATCTGGAGCCGGGACGCTGACCTGTTGCGGCTGGCAATGGGTGGAGCTGTGATAGCGCTTTCACTCTGGGTAAATGCCCGTCTTCACCCCCGCGCCCGGTTGAACGGAGCAGCATGAGTGCGGGTGCCAGCCATAGTAGAGGGGCCGTTGCAGATAAATTCTTTTACCCGGTTTTACTTTTGACGAATATCAAAAATGTGGCTGTATGTATATTGTGTAACAAAATTTGCACTTCCCTTACAGCCATAAGTAACAGGCACATGATATGCGCACTAACCTACCCGTAACCCAGCATGAAGTTAAAATGCGCACGGGCGGCCGGCTAATTACCACCACCGACCTCAAAGGCGTTATTACCTACTGCAATGAAGAGTTCGCAGAGATTAGTGGCTTCTCTGAGACAGAGCTGATTGGTCAGGCTCATAACATCATTCGCCATCCGGACATGCCGCAAGCTGTGTTCAGGGATATGTGGCAGTACCTCAACGCAGGCAAGGCCTGGATGGGTATTGTTAAAAACCGTGCAAAGAATGGCGACCACTACTGGGTGAGCGCATACGTAACTCCTATCCGGGAAAATGGCCAGATGGTTGGCTATGAATCGGTTCGTGTAGAGCCGGCCCGGGACGACATAGTCCGGGCCGAGAAACTCTACGCACGGATAGCTGCGGACAAGTCAGTTCTGACCACAGGGAACCGTATACAGTCAGCATTGAAGTCCGGATGGCCCCTGCTTCTGTCTCTGGTTCTGAGTTTCATTGCACTTGGGGTTGAGAAATACTGGGTAGCTGCCGGGCTGATTGTAGCCGGCCATCTGTTGGGTGCATTCCTCGTTCAAAAGTCTTTGACTGACCGGCTCAGGCGTCTCATGGAGATTCGTCCGGGCGGCTATCATGATCCGGTTGTCGCCCGTACCTACAGCAATGAGTCGGGAATCTTCTCGCAACTGGCGCTCTTGTTGATCAGCGAGGACGCACGGATTCGCACTGCGCTTGCCCGTATAGATGATCAGGCAGAGCTGCTTTATGAGCAGGCCCGTGCTTCTCACGAATATATCAGCAGCGGTGCCCAGGCTATTTGCCGCCAGCGCGCTGAAACGGATCAGACGGCCTCGGCTATTACAGAGATGGCGGCATCCATTCAGGAAGTGACAGAGTCCATGCTGGGCAATGCCCGGGCAGCCGAAGAGGCCGATCGCCTTGCTGTAATTGGTAGTGAACGCAGCTCAGAAGCGCTGGTTGCGATCGAACAACTGGTTACCCGTGTGAATGGGATTGGTCAGACCATCAGCGCCCTGGGCGAGTCCACCAGAAGCATTGGTGAGGCTGCCAGTTTGATTTCCGAAATTGCAGACCAGACGAACCTGCTGGCTCTGAACGCGGCAATTGAAGCTGCCCGCGCGGGTGAGCAGGGCCGGGGATTCGCCGTTGTTGCTGACGAGGTACGTTCGCTGGCCAGCCGTACCCGGGAGTCCACAGTGCGTATTCAGGAAGTTATTGACGACTTCCGGTTACAGGTGGATTCGGCTGTTCAGGCCATGCAGGACGGAGAGTCAGTTGCCGGGCAGGGGCTGGAGAAAGTGCGTGAGGCCGAGAACTCTCTGCGAGACATAGTTACGTCCATCAAAACGATTTCTGACAGTTTTATCAGCATGTCGGCAGCATTTGAGGAACAGAATCAGGTATCTGAGGAAATCAATCGCCAGATTATCAATATCGCCGAACTTGCGGATCACAGTGAAGAGCAGGCTTCTTCAGCCAGACAGAGCAGCGATCACCTCAGTGCTATGTCCCGGGGGCTGAAGGGTCTGGTTTCGCGCTTTCTCAGGAAAACCGATTAAGCAGGCCGGATTCGTTGTTTGCAAGGAAGCTGTTGCCGGTGCTGGCATCCCCGCGCCAGTGCTGGCAGAATCTCCCCCCATTCGCCGGGGAGCACTTGCAGAGCAGCTCCTCCTATTCTTTGATTCAAAGCACAGATACATACCATGACTCAGTTCAATCCGGCCCCGGAGAGTGACTCCGGGGTGTCTCGCGGCCTTTGGTCTTCCCGTTTTGCCTTTATTCTCGCAGCCACAGGCTCGGCCGTTGGGCTCGGCAACATATGGAAGTTTCCTTATGTGACAGGTGAGAACGGGGGCGGAGCATTCGTTCTGGTTTACCTCCTGTGTATCGCCATTATTGGTGTGCCCATCATGATGGCGGAAGTATTTGTTGGTCGCAGTGGTCGTCATAACCCGATTACCAGCATGCGCCTGGTTGCTGTGCGTAACCTCAGCTCACCAGCATGGCGTATTTCTGCGATTATTGGCATGATCGCGGCTTTTGCAATTCTGTCCTTCTACTCTGTTATTGGTGGCTGGGCTGCTTCTTATATTGGCCATGCGGCTATGGGTGACTTCACCGGGGGTACTGCTGACTCTATAGGTGAACTGTTCAGCGCCCTTCTGGCCAGCCCTGAGCAACTTCTTGCCTGGCACACGTTGTTTATGGCACTGGTCATTCTGGTTGTATCCCGCGGTCTGAAAGGTGGTCTGGAGCGCGCAGTCACTATTCTGATGCCGGCGCTTTTCGTACTGCTTATTATTGCGGTGGGTTATGCCACAACTACGGGGCATTTTGGTGAGGCTGTGAGTTTCCTGTTTACCCCTGACTTTGGTGCGCTGACCATCAATGGTGTGCTGATTGCACTGGGTCATGCCTTTTTTACCCTCAGTCTGGGCATGGCCATCATGATGGCCTACGGTTCTTATCTGGGGAGTGATGTGGCTATAGGGCGCACTGCGGTCAGTATTGCACTGATGGACACAGTGGTTGCTCTCCTTGCTGGCCTGGCCATTTTCCCGGTGGTCTTTGCCAACGGACTTGAGGCCAGTGCCGGCCCTGGTCTTATCTTCCAGACTCTGCCTCTGGCGTTTGGCAACATGCCCATGGGCAGCCTGTTTGGAGCCCTGTTCTTTATCCTGCTGCTGTTTGCGGCCTGGACTTCCGGCATTTCTCTGCTGGAGCCGGTTGTTGAGTGGGTAGAGGAAAATTCAGGTATGGGGCGTTCAGGCAGTGCCATTGTCGTCGGCGTACTCTGCTGGTTGCTGGGTGTTGCGTCTATTCTGTCACTGAACGTGTGGTCTGATGTTACGCCATTGGCGATGTTCGAGCGTTTTGAAGGGAAAACCATTTTTGATTTGCTCGACTTCTTTACCGCCAACATTCTGCTCCCCTTGTCAGGGTTGCTGACGGCCATTTTTGTGGGCTGGTTTGTAGCGAAGGAATCACTGAAAGCCGATCTGGACCTGAGCGATGGTGCATTCGCGTTGTGGCTTACTTTGTTGCGCTTCGCGACTCCAGTAGCGGTAGTGATTGTGTTTATTTATAACCTGCTGGCTTAAAGCAGCGAAAAAAAGCCCGGCAGGCAGTGATGCTCTCCGGGCTTTTTTTATGGGCGGGATTTAGTCTTCTTCGTAATCTGTTGCGGTCCGCAAAGCTTGCAGATGGGGCTTGATGGCTTCGATATCGGCAGAAGGTATGTCAGTGGCTTGTTGCATTTGGCTTATAGAGGTTTTTATTGAATCCCGCATCAACGCCTTTTGCTCAGCGGTTATATGAGGGTTTTTCTCGACCTCGGCCAGCATGTTCTCCATCTCCTCCCTGAACTTCGGGCTCTGGTTCGATATTTCGAGCGCGATCCAGGCGCCGTAGATCCGGTCGCCTGTGGCTGCCCACTCTGATATGTCGCTGAAGCCATTGTCCTGAACAAGGTTCTCCAGGCGGTCGTACACCTCCTCGCCTTCGAGTTCTTCAATGGAGGAGGACAATATCCGGGAAAGATCAGGGGCTCTGGTGCTTTGCTGGTCAACCACCTCCTCAAACTCCGATTCCATAGCCTGGACTTTTTCCAGCGTCTTGATGAAAGCGCGGATTGTATTATCAGTAAGCTTCTCTGCGTGAGCGTTGAATGACATGAGGGATAATATCAGCGCCAGCATGACACTCAGCTGGCGTGCATGGGAGTAGTGAAAGTGGGGGGGGATTATGTGCATCGGGCTCTCCTTGTTAGCCTGTTTCCGGGTCCATCTGTCCGGAAGTCTTTTAATCGTTGATCCAGAATAACCAAAATACCAGGTATCTGCTTCCTGTTATGGAGTTCTGGTGTGACAGATTCGTGAAGTTTTCGCGTTAGACTGAGAACAGGAGTCCCAGCATGACGGGCTACTTTATTGTACAGCCAGACAAATGAGCCAGAACATCATGACACGAACAATACTGATTGTTGAAGACAACCCCGGGATAGGTGAGTTGGTTAGTATGCAGGTCAAGGACCTGGATATGGAGCCGGTTCTGGTGGGGCGTGGGGATGATGGCCTTGAGAGGTTTCGTCAGGGTGGTATAGATCTGGTTGTTCTTGATCTGATGCTGCCGGGGCTTGACGGCCTCTCAGTATGCCGGGAAATTCGTGCGATCCCGGGCTATGTTCCAGTGCTCATGCTGACCGCCAAAAGTACAGAGCTGGATCGGGTGCTTGGCCTGGAGATGGGGGCAGATGACTACCTGACCAAGCCTTTCAGCGTGGCTGAGCTTTCCGCCCGGATCAAAGCCTTGTTCCGCCGGGTAGATGCACTTTCTTCTCGCAGTTCCGAGCAGTCAGAAGCTGAAGAGGTGGATGTTGACGGACTCCGGATAGATCCTGTGCGGCGGCGGGTGTCTGTTCATGGCAAGGAAGCAGAGCTTACGGCCCGTGAGTTTGACCTGCTCTGGCATTTTGCCTGCCACCGGGGGCGTGTATTCAGTCGGGCACAGTTGCTGGATGCGGTGTGGGGGTATAACCATGAGGGCTATGAGCACACAGTGAATACTCACATAAACCGCTTGCGCAACAAAATCGAAACCAATCCGGCAGAGCCTCTGTACGTGCAGACGGTCTGGGGTGTTGGTTACCGGTTTATGGACTGATCCATGACACGACCTTTGTTCCAGACACTGTATGCGCGCCTGGCCCTTGGCCTGTTTCTGCTGCTGGTCATTGTTGGCGGGCTGTTTACTGTGCTCAGCCTCTACTCCGTACGTGAATACAGTGCAGCCGTGAGCCAGGAACTTAACCGTGATCTGGCCAGTAACCTGGTTTCAGACCGCAACCTGGTCACCGATGGGCAGATCAATCACAGCGAGCTTAAGCGCCTGTTCGATCTGTATATGAGCATCAATCCCAGTATCGAGATATACCTGCTGGATAATGACGGGCGCATTCTTTCCTATTCTGCAAGTCCGGCCAAAATCAAACGTAAGCACGTATCTCTGGAGCCTGTTCACAGGTTACTTGAGAACCCGGATGCCTACCCTCTACAGGGCGATGACCCGCGCAGTCATGACCGTCACAAGGTGTTTTCTGTCACTCAGGTACCTGACGCCGAGAATCCCACGGGTTATCTGTACGTTGTGCTGCGTGGCGAGGAATATGACTTTGCTGAAAGCATGGTACACAGTGATCGCTTGCTGCAGATGGGCGGTGGGGCTCTGGCAATCAGCCTCTTCGTCGGGCTTCTGGCAGGCCTTTTGTTTTTCCGGCTTCTGACACGACGACTGTCGCGGCTTACGGCCCGTGTGGAGGCTTTTGAGGCAGGGGTAAAGAATGCTGAAGACACGGACGCTGCGGGCGATGCTGGTGTTCCCGGTGATGATGTAGATTATCTGTCAGCCCGGTTTGATCAGATGGCAGCCCGCATTGCCGGGCAACTGGTGTTGCTCAAAGATAAAGATCATCAGCGCCGCCAGTTGGTGGCCCAGGTGTCCCATGATTTGCGCACACCGCTGGCGTCGATTCAGGGATATCTGGAAACCCTGGGGATGAAACAGCAGGAGCTGAGCCCTGACGAGCGCCGGCGGTTTCTGAACGTGGCTCTCGCTGAAACCCTTCGGCTCAGCAAGCTGGTCGACGAACTCTTCGAACTGGCTGCCCTGGATGCCCGCGAACGGCAACCTTTTGCAGAGCCGTTCATGCCGGCGGAACTGCTGCACGATGTGGTGCAAAAGCACAGGCCGAAGGCAGAACAGGCAGGTGTTACGCTTAATATCGTCACTGTTCAGCCGGCAATGGTGCATGCAGATATCGCGATGACGGAGCGGGTGCTGGATAACCTGATTGGTAACGCTGTGGATCATTCGCCGGCGGGTGCAGAGGTAAAACTGAGCGTGACAGCAGACAACTGCGGGGTTGAAATCTGCGTTCGGGATGCTGGCGAAGGAATCGGGCAACAGGATATTGATCACGTGTTTGACCCGTTTTATCAGGCGCCGGGTGCCAGCCGCAGTGGGCATGCCGGGCTGGGACTGGCAATCGCGCGCAGGATGGCAGAGTTGCAACAGGGCAGGGTCTCTGTAGAAAGCCAGCCTGGAGAGGGTGCAGAGTTCCGTTTCTGGTTGCCGCTCGCTGATTCAGCGGCAAAAGAATCCACAGAGTTATAGATTCGTAAGAATTAGAGAACGTTTTGGTGAAGTCACAGCGATAGGATGGCTTACGATCTTACTCTCAGGAGAGTTGTTATGAACCGAAAAACATTTGCTATGGTCGCCGCGCTGTTTATTGCGGCTACCAGTGCCTTCTATGCCGCTGTTGCCTCGGCTGAGAAGACCGGGGTCAGTGCCAGTGAGTATGCGCCATCAGATCCTGGCCTTAAGGTTGCGACCTTTGCTGGCGGCTGTTTCTGGTGTGTTGAAGCTGGGTACGAGAAGATCCCCGGCGTGGTAGAAGCCGTTTCCGGCTATGCCGGAGGAGATGAAACCAGCCCCACCTATAAGCAGGTGGCTTCCGGCAGCACCGGACACACAGAAGCTGTACAGGTTTACTACGACCCGAAAGAGATTACTTATGAAGGCTTGCTGCAGGGCCTTTGGAGAATAATGAACCCGACAGATGCCAACGGCCAGTTTGTTGACCGTGGCAGGCAATATCGCCCGGCGATTTTCTACCATAATGACGAGCAGAAGCGTCTGGCAGAAGTGGCGAAAAAAGAGCTGCAGGCCTCAGGTCTTTATGAGAAGCCGGTAACCATCGAGGTCACCCCCTTCAAGACCTTTTATGCCGCAGAGAAGTACCACCAGGATTACTACAAAAAGAATCCTGTACGCTACAAGTTTTACACCCATAACTCTGGCCGTTACCAGTTCATCGAGAAGGTTTATGGTGAGAACTATGAGCTTGATTTCAGCCAGTTCAAGCCAGATGGCATGACTTCGGATGCTATGGAAACAGGTTCCGGAGATGGCCATGCGGGCGTCAGCGGATTTGATCCGGAAACCTTCGTCAAGCCGGGATCAGAAACCCTGAAACAGCAACTGACCAGCACCCAGTATGAGGTAAGCCAGAACGACGGCACCGAACGGGCCTTCAGCAACCCGTACTGGGATAACAAGCGCCCCGGAATTTACGTGGATATTGTTTCAGGCGAACCGCTGTTCTCCTCACGGGACAAGTATAAATCCGGTACCGGCTGGCCCAGTTTTACCCGCCCGTTGAGCGCGGACATGGTTGTGGAGAAAGACGATAGCAGTTTTTTCATGACACGCACTGAAATACGCAGTCGTTATGCCGATTCACACCTGGGGCACCTGTTCAACGATGGCCCGGCACCTACTGGTTTGCGTTACTGCATGAACTCAGCGGCCATGAAGTTCATCGCTCTGGAAGACATGGCTGAGGCCGGGTACGGCGACTGGATCGCGGAAGTGGAAGCTTCGGAGTAAAAGCAAAGCCTGAGGCCTTCCTCAAACCCACAGGTCGCCAACCGGTGTTTGCGGGCTGAAGTGATGAAGTATCTGTGCCTGAAGCAACTCTGCAGTAGCAATGGCATCAATCAGGGCGTTATGGGCAGCATAGTGAGGCAGCCCATAACGCGTTCTGCTGTCAGCCAGACGGATGGATAGAGACTTTTTCCCCATCAGACTCTTCAGGAATGACGGGTGCCTGTCCGGGTGCAGGTGTGCCTCAATGGCCATGGTGTCTATCACCGGAAAACGAATCCCCTCACCAAGACGCCATTGCAGCGCCACATTCAGGAAACGTCGCTCGATATTCCTGAAGTGCACCACTGGAATGCGACCATTCAGGCTGGCAAACACATCCTCAAGTACTTCTGACAGGTCCGGAGCTTCATCAATGTCGGCGTGAGTGATGCCGTGAAAGGTAACTGATGTCTGGTGCAACGGCAGCCGGGGCCGGACCACCCAGTGTTTGGCCTGATCAAGCTGAATGGCATCCAGCGTAAAAGGCACCAGCCCGATGCTGACTATGGAATGCGCTTCTGCGTCGAGGCCGGTGGTCTCAAAGTCGAGCGCCACCATGGGAACCTCGGAGACAGGTGTTTGTGGAGAAGGACAGCCGGCTTCGTAAAAGTGCTTCAGTACCGGAGCCTTGGTGTGTCTGGCCAGAGCCTGGTACTGCTCTGGCCACGGCAGATGTTTGATTGCATCGGGTACAGGGTGGTGCTCAGACATTCCGGGTTACCTGGGTGTTGTAACGGAAGCGCAGAAATTTCTGGGCATTGCTGACAACCTGGAAAGCATCTTTGAGATGGCTACGCTCAAACGGTGACAGGTCTTCTGGCCGTACGTTGTTGTCTGGCTCTTCACCGGCTTCGATAGACAGTGCCTGATGGCGGATACGGACAATCGAGATAAATTCCAGTGCGTCTCTCAGATTGCCCAGGTCATCTTCAATAATAAGTTTGGTTTTGCTGATGCTCTTCAGGCGTTCGAAGGAATTCTGTGCCAGGGAGCCACAGGCCAGAGAGTGAATCCGGATCAGGTCAGACAGCGGTGCTGTCCCCCGTCGCTTCAGGTTGAAGGTTTTCTGGTGCTTGCCATCTTCCTCAAGCACGAATGTGCGGAAAAATCCGAGGGGCGGTGTCCGGTTGAGCGCGTTTCGCGCCATCATGGTCAGGAAGCGCTGGCTGTTGCTGGCTTTGTCTGCAACCAGGGCTTTGAGCTCCTCTGCAAACTCCGTGCGGCCATAAATACCATCAAGATCAAAGAAGATATTGCTGTTCAGGAGAGCTTCCGCTTTCGGGTTTTCAATCCAGTCGGTGAAGTAGTTCCGCCATACCTTCAATGGCTGACGCCATTTCGGGTTGGTGGCCATGATATCCCCGGTGCAGTAGGTGTAGCCGCACTCTGCAAGTCCGTCGGAAACAAATTTTGCCAGTGCCAGGAAGTAGGCATCGTGCTCTTCCGGTACAAAGCGGTCATCCAGAATCATGGCGTTGTCCTGGTCCGTTACGACCAGTTGCTCGTCCCGGGCCATGGAACCCAGAGCCATAAAACAGTAGGGCACAGGTGGCGGGCCCAGTTTTTCCTCGCCCAGCTCCAGAAGCCGCTGTGTAAAGCTGCGGCCAATGCCGGCCATGGCGCTGCCTATCATGTGCGAGTTGGCGTCTTCGTTGACCATACGAACGAAGCTGTCGCGAACGTCCCGGCTGATCTTCTTCAGGCCTTTTACATTCTGCTGGTGATAGATATTACTCACCAGATACAGGCTGCTCTGGCTTTCATATTTCACAATGTCTGCAAGCGCAACCACGCCCCGGACTTCGTGGCCGTCCATCACAGGAAGGTGGTGTACATTGTTATGCAGCATGGTGAGCATGGCTTCGAAAATATAGCTGCTGGCACGTATGGTTATCAGCCCTTCAGACATGATTTCGCTGACAGGTGTTTCCGAGGGCAGGGCTTCAGTCACTGCCCGGGTGCGAAGATCACGGTCAGTGATAATGCCTGCCGGACGTGCGTTCTCGCCTTCACCGTCCATCAGCAACAGCGCGGATACACCCTTATCTGTCATGATGCGTGCGGCTTCCTGTAGCCGCACGTTTGTCGGTGCCGAAATCGTTTTTCTGGAAATCAGGCGGGTAACACGGGATGTCATCAGTTCGTTGGATTTTTCCCTGCGTGACAGTGCCGAGCGTAACCGGCTGCGATCTTCAATTTCCACAAAGTCCGCAAAGTTCTCGTCGTTTTCAAATAGATAATGAAAGGTATCCGCTGGAATACGGTAAAGCAGGCTGTCTTCCAGAGCCTTTGCAGGAAACCGCACCTTGCGGTGCATGAGCAGACCAAACTGGCCGAAGATCTCGCCTTCACCTATACGGTTGTACAGTTCGCCGGAGCGCCGGAAGATCTCCACTGCGCCGCTGCGCACGTAATACATATAGGCACTGGCTTGTCCGGCTTCGAGTATCTGGGTTCCCGCCCGTACATAACTGATTTCAATGCTGGTCGTGAGCTGATTGACCAGCTCCTCCGGCATGTCGTCAAACGGCGAATGCTGGACAAGATGGTTACGGATGTCGATCAGTTCAGCCTGCATGCTGTCTCCAGATTGGAATAGAAATGGCCCTGGCAAAACTATAGCAGAAACCTGCGGTTGGGCGGCGGAGCCCGCGCAGAAAGCTAGTGCAGCAGCCCTGTCAGGTTTTTTGCTTTAGGGTACAGCCTCCGGTTAGCATTCGTGTCTGGTTTTCAGGGAGACACCCCAACATCATGCATACTCTGGTTCTTGGCGGCATCCGTTCGGGAAAAACCGCGCTTGCGGAGCGGCTGGTATCTGACACAGATAACTCAGTCGTATACCTGGCTACAGCAACTGCGGGGGATGACGAGATGCGGCTGCGCATCAAGCGTCACCAGCAGCAGCGTCCTGCTGACTGGGGGCTGGAAGAAGAGCCTCTTGCTCTGGCGCAGGTGCTGACACGCTATGGACAACAAAAGGCGGCGCCTTGTCTTCTGGTGGATTGCATGAGCCTGTGGTTGAGTAACCTGCTGCACGCAGGTGATGACACCTTTGCCCGGGAACGGGAAGCGTTTCTGAAGCAGGTGAGCTGTTACCCCGGCGAACTTGTGATCGTCAGCAACGAAGTAGGGCTTGGTATTATCGGAATGGACCCGCTTACACGCCGTTTTGCGGATGAGCTGGGGTGGATGAACCAGGCGCTGGCGACACGGTGCGACAGGGTGATCATGAGTGTTGCCGGGTTGCCCATGGTTCTGAAGCCGTGAAAACCGGGGCGGCTTAACAGGCTCCGTGCGCTACAAGACTCTGAAATGTCCCGTAATCCGAGACATCAACCTGAATCCTGCTACGGCAGGCATAGGGTGTGGTCAGGCTTGAGAACGCGTGTTCCAGCGGGATGTTCATGGTGTCAGCAACGATCATTCGTATGGTGCCGCCATGGCAGACGATCAGTACGTGCTGGCCTGCCATCTCTTGTTGCCAGTAATGCCAGCTTTCAATAACGCGCCGGTTGAAGTCCACAACCGGTTCACCACCCGGAGGTGTATTGTTCACCGGATCGGTCCAGAACCGGCTTAGTCTTTCCCCGTCACTCGCCATTACATTTTCCGCAGTGCGTCCTTCCCACTCTCCGAAATTGAGCTCTCGCAGTCGCTCATCCTTGTGCAGGGGGATTTCGTAGCGATCGGCCAGCTCCCGGGCAAAGTGAACGCAACGCAGCATGGGGGAGGTGACAATGGCATCCCAGGTATCGGCTTTGGTAATGGCACTACGCATCTGCTGCCAGCCGGTTTCGCTCAGCGGGTCGTCTTTGCTGCCGCGATACATGGGCCCGCCCTCGGGTTCCCCGTGACGGATGAGGTCGAATATCGTTGTGCTATCCATTGTTTTTGTACTATTCATTGCTCTTCTTTTTTACTGACACCGGCGTCTGCAAAGCTGGCCATGTCGTTGTGCAGATTACAGGCCAGTCTGAGCAAGGGAACTGCGACCGCTGCGCCGCTCCCTTCACCAAGGCGCATTCCCAGGTCAAGCAGTGGTTCGGCGCTCAGGGCATCAAGAACGGCCTGGTGGCCAGGTTCTGCAGAACGGTGGGCGAACAGGAGCCAGGGGCGGATGTCGGGTTGCTGGCTGACGGCAATCAGTGCTGCAACCGAAACAATATAGCCGTCAATCAATACCGGAATGGACCGTGCCGCACACCCGGCAATGGCACCTGCCAGAGCCGCAATCTCAAAACCACCGAAGGCTTTGAGAACAGCCATCGCATCCTCTCCTTTATCGTCGTTATCGTGGCGCTGGAGCGCACTGATAATAACTTCGGCTTTGTGGCGAACGCCGGCGACATCCATGCCGGTGCCGGGCCCCGCCAGCTTCATGGGATTCTTGTTCATCAGTGAACATGCAATGGCCGTTGCCGAGGTGGTATTGCCTATGCCCATTTCCCCGCCAATAAACAGCTGGCAACCTTTGTCAGCCGCCCGCTGAGCCGCAGAATCACCGTGATTCAGGGCTTCGGACACCTGCTGGGTGCTCATGGCATCAGTTGCCGAAAAGTTACGTGTGCAAGGGGCTATGCGGGCGTCAATAACGCCGGGCAAATCAGGAGCAACGTCCGATACAGTGCCAAGGTTCACAACCTCCAATTCCGCATCCAGGGATCTGGCCAATACGCTTATTGCCGCCCCCCCGTGGGCAAAGTTTGCAATCATTTGGGCAGTAACTGCTTGAGGGTACGCGGAAATGCCTTCTTCACAAATTCCGTGGTCACCGGCAAACACACTGATCTGGACCTGGTCCAACCCGGGCTTTTCTGTGCCCTGCAGGCCTGCAAGCTGAACGGCAACCGTTTCCAGCCTGCCCAGGGAGCCTGCTGGTTTGGTCAGCACACTCTGTCGTTGTGCGGCCAGCTCAAAAAAACGGGCTTCGGGTTGTCGGGGAGGGGTGGTCCAACTGCTGGGAAATGACATTGCACATACCTTCATACATCGACAGATCGAAACACAGGATCTGATTGCGGAGAGTGGAGCTCGAATTCAATATAAGGCGGGATCATACTCCGGCTGGGTGCAATCAGGTAGGCTTGAGGGCATCACTTTTTATTTGGTCTGGAACTTCCTGTGTTGTTATTTGCTCCGCTCATCGTGTGTGTGTCTGCTCTTGCCCTTGATTATCTGCTAGGTGAGCCCCGGCGCCTGCACCCGGTTGTCGGGTTTGGGCGATTGGCCACTGTTTTGGAAAAAAGGCTCAATACTGCACCTGACATGCCTTTACGGGCTCTTTTTTCGGGGATGCTGGCCGTTCTGTTGGCCACAGTGCCCATGCTGGCCCTGACCATCTGGGCTTCTGTGAGGCTGGATGGGCTGCTGTTGATGCTGGTACAGGCGGTAGCGCTCTGGCTCGCTGTTTCGCTCCGTGGGCTGTCTGAACACGGAAGGGCAGTGGCTGCACCGCTCGCTGAAGGTAACCTTGAAAGCGCCCGTGAGCAGGTCAGCCGCATTGTCAGCCGAAAGGCCAGTGAGCTTGACGGGCGCGGTGTGGCGGCTGCTGCTACGGAATCCATGCTGGAAAACGGAGCTGATGCCGTCTTTGCCAGTTTATTCTGGTTTCTGGTTGCAGGTATTCCCGGTGTGGTGATGCACCGGATGGTAAATACCCTGGATGCCATGTGGGGCTATCGTAACCCGCGGTTCCTGTATTTCGGCCGTGCTGCTGCGCGGCTGGACGATCTTATGGGTTGGATTCCCGCGCGGCTGACAGCACTTACCTATACGTTGTCAGGGAATCGCAGGCTCGCCTGGCAGTGTTGGCGAAAGCAGGCGCCACAATGGGACAGCCCCAATGCAGGGCCTGTCATGGCGGCGGGGGCGGGGGCCATGAATGTCCGGCTGGGAGGGCCTTCGCCGTATCCCTCCGGCGTTAAACAGCGCCCGACTCTGGGCGGCGCGCAGGAGGCGAACTCAACAACTATTGAAGCTGCGATCACACTGGTCAGGCATGGGGTCTGTCTCTGGCTTGTGGTGGTCTGGGTGGTCACAACACTTATTTTTGTAGTGGTGTATCTGTAATGATGCTGGAACATGGCGGGCGGCTGAATGAAGCTGCAGAACGCTGGGGTATTCCCCGCTCAGAATGGCTTGATTTGTCCACTGGTGTAAATCCGGTTGGCTGGCCGGTCCCGGTTTTACCGGCTGAGGTGTGGCAAAGATTACCGGAAGCCGATGACGGGCTTGAAGATATTGTCCGCCATTGGTCAGGTGCCTCGTCAGCCGCCGCCTGTGTTCCCGTGCCAGGCACTCAGGCAGCGATTATGGCTTTACCCCGGTTGCGCAAACCCTGTCGCGTCGGCATACCTGTACCGGGTTACAGGGAGCACGGTCATAGCTGGCGGCAGGCGGGTCACAGGGTTATCCCTGTAGGGTCAGAGCAGACCTGTGGTGGCTTTTCAGGTTGCGATGATCGCTGGCTTGACCAGCTCGATGTGCTGGTCTGGATCAATCCCAATAACCCCACCGGAAAAATCGTTCCGCCCTCCACATTGTTGCGCTGGCATCAGAGGTTGCAGAAGCGCGGCGGCTGGCTGGTTGTTGATGAGGCGTTTATGGACACTACGCCGGCGTTTAGTCTCTGTACTCACGCCGGACAGCCGGGTTTGATAGTTCTTCGTTCGCTCGGGAAGTTTTTTGGCCTGGCGGGGGTGCGGGCGGGATTTGTTCTTGCGGATAATCAAATCGCGGAACGCCTGAAACAAATGTTGGGCCCCTGGGCGCTTAGTGGGCCTGCCCGCTATGTGATGGGCAAGGCGTTGACCGATGAAGGCTGGCAGCGCGAGACTCGCATCAGCTTGCAGCGGAATGCCGGCTCTCTGCGAGAAGTGCTGCAGAAAGCCGGGCTCACTCTTATGGGTGGCAGTGCCTTGTTTCAGACAGTCCGTACAGACAACCCGAAGATCCTGGCAGATCAACTGGCTGCCCAGGCGGTGCTGGTCAGAGTTTTTGATCAGCCGGGAATGCTGCGGTTTGGCGTGACGGCAGATGAGATGCAACTGCGACGATTGACAGAGGCACTTGTGGCCCGGACTTGTGATTAGTCATTGACCAGACATTAACTCATTGTTAGCCTTGGCATTCGTTTGTAGGTGCTGTTGTAGCGCAATCATCGTCGCTGCCACAGTGAAACGGGAAGCCGGTTAAAGTCCGGCACTGCCCCCGCAACGGTAAGTGAGAGAGCGGCGAAGAGAGATGCCACTGTGCGCAAGCATGGGAAGGTTACGCCGGTCAGATTTATAAACTCACAAGTCCGGAGACCGGCCTGTAAACACACCGAGCGCTGCGGAGGGCAGTTACGGTGGGTAAACACCGGCCTGTTATACGGATTTCCCCACCTCAGAAAAAGCTTCATCCTGGTCTCCTGCCAGAATCAGCCTCCCTTTGCAGAGCACCTAACAATTGGCCATGCGGGTGCGCGTGGTGAGTCTGTGAGTGCATTGAATGAAAATTCCCCTGTCAGTTTCCAGTGTTCTGGTTATCCCTTTTGCATTTAGTCCCCTCTCAATTGCGGTCGCGCAAGAAGCTCAGGTTTCCCGGTTAGACCCGATTGTTGTCACAGCAACCCTCGGCCCCAAGACGGTGGGCGAGAGCCTTGCATCCGTTACTGTGGTGGATGAAGAAGAGATTCGTTCGAAAGCCCCGGCTGATTTTTCAGATCTTCTGCGTGGTCAGCCAGGCATCAGTGTGACCGGTAACGGTTCTTTCGGGAAAACCACGAGTGTGTATACCCGTGGCGTCCAGAATGCCGGTACGGTTTTACTTGTTGACGGTGTGAAGCTGCATTCTGCAACTGGCGGCGGTGCACCATGGCAGTATTTCCCGACGGAACTCATTGAACGAGTGGAAATTGTGCGGGGTCCCCGCAGCTCACTCTATGGCGCAGATGCCATGGGTGGGGTGGTACAGGCGTTCACACTGGATCCCGGGCAGGGCACGCAAGGCTGGGTTGAGGCAGGTGCAGGGAACTTTGATACCCAAAAGGCCAGTGCAGGTGCGTCTGGCTCGGTTGGAAATACAAGCTTCAGCCTGAGCGGTCTGCATAAAGAAAGCGACGGCACAGCAATTGTTGAAAACGGGGAAGACAAGGGGTTCCGTAATACCGCCGGGCTTGGCCGGGTAGTGCACGCTCTGGAGAACGGTGGTGAAGCGAGCATCATGCTGATGCAATCTGAAGGGAACACAGAATACGAGGGCGGTAATATTGATTACATGATCCGTACCATTGGTCTCGGACTGATGACACCGCTGAGTGAAAGCTGGCAAATGGGCGTCCAGTTTGCGGAATCACGTGATGAGTCGGATTCGTTCAGCGCTTATGGTGAAAGCACCTATAACACCCGGTTGCGAGAAGCCAGGTGGGATAATACCTTTTCTTTCGATGTCCATGAGCTGGTTGTGGGTACTGAGCTGCAGCAGGATGAGGTCAGCAGTTCACAAGCCTATAATGAAACCTCCAGAACCAATACGGCACTGTTCAGTCAGCTGCGCCTGAATTTTGGACCAGTTGACGCGCAACTGAGTCTTCGCGGCGATGACAATGAAGCATACGGAACCAATGAAACCGGCGGTTTGGCCCTGGGTTACAGTATTGACCGGTCTCATCGCCTGCGTGCCAGCTACGGCACCGCGTTCAGGGCTCCCACGTTTAATGACTTGTACTGGCCCCTGGCATTTAACTACCAGGGCAATCCGGACCTGGAGCCGGAGGAGTCCGAAAGCTATGAACTTGGTGCCAGCGGTAACTATCAAAGATGGTTTTGGAATCTTGCCGTGTATCAGATGGATGTAGATAACCTGATTGGTTCTGGAACGATCGGGGGGGTAAGTACACGGGTTAACGTTGATGAAGCGAGAATTCGTGGTGCAGAGTTTGGCGGCGGTTATGAACATAACGGCTGGCGAGCAGGGGTGGCACTGACGTATATGGACCCTGAAGACCGTGAAACCGGTAATCAACTGGCGCGCCGCACCAGGCAGTCTGCCCGTATTGATCTGGACAAAGACGTTAATAACTTTACGTTTGGTGGCTCTGTCATAGCTGAGGGTCATCGCTATGATGACGCGGCCAATACCGACCGTCTGGCCGGGTTTGGAACCTTTGATCTGCGCGCTGGCTGGAATTTCGCACCCAGCTGGAGCAGCCGCCTGACCCTTGCCAACGTGCTCGATAAGGAATACTCAACTGCGAGATATTTTGATGGTCGGGAGTACATTGCCGCAGGTCGAACAGCCATGTTGTCGGTTCGTTACGACATACAGTAAACCTCGAAGACGGGAGTAAGTGTGTGAGTGTTCACCGGCTGAGCGTCAGAGTTGCACTGGGCTTTTTGATAGTGATGGTAGTGCAGACTCTCTCAGCCGGCGAGATACAACGTTGTGCTGTTGATGATGTGGGCCAGGAACTCTGCATCCCTGCTCCTGCTCATCGTATAGTCACTTTGTCGCCGGGGGCGACGGAACTTATATTTGCGGCCGGCGCCGGTGACAAGGTCGTTGCGGTCGTTAATTACAGTGATTATCCCCCGGAAGCACTCAAACTGCCCTTGGTTGGCAGCCACACCCGGGTGGACATGGAAGCGCTGCTGGCCCTCAGGCCGGACCTGGTGATTACCTGGGTAACGGGTAATCCACCGGCTCAGATGGAGCTGATCGATGAGCTGGGTATTCCCACGTTTGCGATCGAGCCCCGCACCTTTGAGGGGGTTTCCAGTGTTATTGAGCGGTTGGCTACCCTGGCGGGAACCGAGCAGGAAGGCCTGGCTGAAGCCGAGCGTTTCCGCGTGGGTATTACCGCTTTGGCGGAGCAGTACCGCAATGCCAAGCCAATACCTGTTTTTTATCAGGTCTGGGAGCAGCCTCTGATGACCATCAACAACGACCACCTGATTGGTAAGGTGCTTCAGTTGTGTGGTGGAGTAAATGTATTCGGCGACATGCCGCGGCTGGTTCCCCGAATCAGTGCGGAGGTTGTGTTGCAGGCCGATCCCCACGCCATTCTCACGGGAAGTGTTGAGGGTGTCAGTGATGATCAGCTGGATAGCTGGAAGCAGTATTCGGAGCTGACTGCCGTTAAAAAGAACAATCTCTTTTTTGTGCCAGCCTCACCCATTTCACGGCCTACGCCCAGGTTACTTGAAGCCACAAGAATTGTTTGTGATTATCTGGATAGTGCACGTGAGCGTTGATAACACAAGGATGAACTGTCAGGTAGCTGAGCGATGATCCGCCCGTTGCTGAGCCTTGGATTTCTGGCTTTGGCCGCAGTTGTGCTGGCTTTGTGCCTGGGTAGCGTGACTGTCCCGCTGTCTGGGATCTGGCAGGTCATCCAGGGTGAAGGCAGTGCGCTGAACCGTGCGTTGTTATTGGATTTGCGCCTGCCCCGTACTCTTGCGGCGCTTGCGACAGGGGGGCTGCTGGCAGTGGCTGGCGCGCTGATGCAGGTGTTGTTGCGCAATCCTCTGGCCGACCCCTACGTGCTCGGGCTATCTGGTGGTGCTGCAGTAGGCGCACTACTGGCCATGCTGGCAGGAATGGGGACGATCCTGATATCCGGGTCCGCCTTTGCTGGCGCCATGCTGGCAACCCTTCTGGTCTTCGGTCTCGCCCACGGCACCGGCAGCTGGACCCCTTCCCGCCTGTTGCTGACTGGTGTGGTAGTGGCGGCTGGCTGGGGCGCTGTGATTACGCTTATGCTGGCAATCACGCCCTCATACAAACTCCCCGGTATGCTTTACTGGTTGATGGGTGATGTCTCATACGCCCGCACGCCCTGGCCTGCGTTGATTGTTCTGGTTTTTTCCGTTGTGCTGATTATGCCTCTTGCCCGTAATCTTAATGTGCTTGCGCGGGGGCCTCTGCAGGCCGCTGCACTGGGCGTCTCAGTGCGCCCGCTGGAATGGACGATTTACCTTCTTGCCAGCCTGCTGACAGCTACTGCAGTGACCACCGCTGGCAGCATCGGGTTTGTAGGCCTGATTGTCCCCCATATGCTCCGGCTGGTTCTGGGGAATGATCAGCGCATTATTCTGCCCGCCAGTGCTCTGGCTGGCGGGACCTTGCTGGTGCTGGCGGATACACTTGCACGTACGGCGATTGCCCCGGAGCAACTGCCTGTTGGCGTAATCACCGCATTATTAGGCGTGCCCACATTTCTTTACCTGTTACACCGGAGCCGATGATGAGCAGGCTGCGCAGTCGCGATCTGGTCATAAATGTACCGGGCAGATCAGATGGCTATTCTCTGAACCTGACCATTGAACCCGGCCAGACCTGGGGTGTTCTCGGTCCTAACGGCGCCGGGAAAACCACCTTGTTACATACACTTGCCGGTCTGCTGCCTGCCCGCCGTGGTGAGGTGGTACTTGATGAGATTCCTCTGAAAGATCTGAAGCGACGGGATATTGCCCGGCAGATGGGCCTTGTTTTCCAGGAGCGCCAGGATAGTTTTCCGGCAACGGTTATGGAAACTGCGCTTATTGGTCGTCATCCGTGGTTGTCGCCCTGGGTGAGCGAGCAGGGTGAAGGTCTGACTCTGGCGGAGCAGGCGTTGGTAGCACTGGACGTAGAACATTTGTCCGACCGGTTGCTGACCACATTGTCAGGTGGTGAGCGTCAGCGCGTTGCCATCGCCACATTGATGACTCAAAACCCTGGTATATGGCTGCTGGATGAGCCTACCAACCATCTGGATCTGCATCATCAGGTCAAGGTGATGAACCTGCTTCAGGCGCAGGCTCATTCCGGAAAAGCTGTTTTTATGTGTTTGCACGATCTCAATCTGGCTGCTCGATGGTGTAGTCATGTTCTGCTGCTATACACCAACGGCGACGCCTGCTGGGGGCCTGCAGATTCAATGCTGGTACCTTCGGCTCTCGAGAAGCTTTATAACCAGAAACTCATCACCGTAGAGGCCGATGGCGCGCCCATATTTGTACCAGTGCGTCCCGGGCCGACACCCTGAACAGGGCTAATTAATGACTATACCCGTACCCGCAGTGATGATTACGGCCCCGGCCTCCGGGCAGGGTAAATCCATGGTGACTGCGGCCTTGGCCCGGCTGCACCGGAATGCCGGCCGCAAGGTGCGGGTGTTCAAGCATGGTCCGGATTATCTCGACCCTATGATGCTTGAGGTGGCATCAGGCCAGCCGGTATACCAGCTGCACCCCTGGATGACCGGTGAACACGAATGTCGCTGGCGCGTGGCGGAAGCCGCCCGTGAGGCTGGCCTGATTCTGATTGAAGGGGCGATGGGGCTGTTTGATGGCGACCCGTCCAGTGCTGATCTTGCCAAACTGCTGGGTATTCCAGCGTTGCCGGTGATTGACGCTGGCGGCATGGCGCAGACCTTTGGCGCTCTGGTGCAGGGACTGGCCCATTTTGACCCGGAGTTGTCGGTGTATCAGGTCATCGCCAACAAAATCGGCAGTCCCCGCCATGGCGATATGCTGAAAGAAGGCCTGCCGCAGGGCATCAGTCTGCTGGGTGCCATTCCCCGAAGTGAGGCAATGCACATTCCGGATCGGCACCTGGGGCTGTTGCAACCGGCTGAACTGGACAATCTTGATCAGCAGCTTGATGCGGCGGCTGCGGTGCTCGAAGCTGCTGGCCTTGCTGAGTTACCCAAGGCTGTTACGATTGCCCCGGTTGAGCCAGTCAAACCAGAGGCTTTGCTTAAAGGCGTGCGCATTGCGATTGCCCGCGATCTTGCGTTCAGCTTTATCTACCGTGCGAACACAGACCTGCTAACGGCCATGGGTGCGGAGCTGTACTATTTCTCCCCGCTGGCGGATTCGCAGCTACCCCAGGCAGATGCCCTTTGGCTCCCCGGTGGTTACCCCGAACTTCATGGCAGTACTCTGGCCAACAATATCGCTATGACTGAAGCGATCCGCGAATTCTATGAGTCCGGCAAGCCGATACTTGCAGAGTGTGGCGGGCTGATGGCCTGTGCTGAAGAGTTGTCCGATAAAGAAGGCGTTGTGCACCAAATGCTGGGGCTGATCCCCGGCCGTTCGACCATGGAAAAGCGCCTGCAGGGCATAGGGTTGCAAAGCGTGACCACCGATGAAGGTGAGTTGCGAGGCCACACCTTTCATCGCTCCTCACTGGATACGCCCTGGCAACCTGTGGCGCGGGCCTGGAAACAGGCAGGCACAGTTGGGGAGGCCGTATTCTGTGAAAAAGGTCTGGTCGCGAGCTACTTCCACGGTTACTTCCCATCGGCACCCGCTCTTGTTGCTGCGCTGTTCCGAGGCCAGCCACTGACATTTCACACTGATACGGAGAAGACACATGCGTGATCGCGCAAAAGACCCGGAACGTCATGCTAAACGTATGGCCGCCAAGCAGAAAATCATGCACGAGCGAATTGCGAGCGCCCAGAATGAACAGGGCGTATTGCTGGTACTGACCGGCCCCGGTAAAGGCAAGAGCAGCTCCGGCTTCGGTATGGTTGCCCGGGCCCTTGGTCACGGCATGAAAGTGGGCGTTGTGCAGTTCATCAAGGGTGCGTTCAGCACCGGCGAAGAAGCCTTCTTCCGTGATCTGCCCGGAGTGGATTATCACGTTATGGGGCAGGGCTACACCTGGGAAACACAGAACCGGGAGCAGGATGTTGCCTCCGCCACTGCTGCCTGGGAGATCGTTGCGGGCATGCTGCAGGATGAAAGCTATGATCTGATTTTGCTGGATGAGCTGAATATTGCACTGAAGTATGAATATCTGGACCTGGACAGAGTACTGGACGACCTGCAAGCCCGGCCTGCCATGCAGCATGTGGTCGTCACTGGCCGTAACGCGCCGCAGGAACTGATTGATCTTGCAGACACAGTCACTGAAATGGGTGTGGTAAAACACGCCTTCAAGGATCAGGGCATTAAAGCCCAGAAGGGTGTCGAGCTCTGACCATGGCCACAACACTGATGATTCAGGGCACCACCTCAGACGCGGGTAAGACTACCGTGGTTGCGGCTTTGTGTCGCTGGCTTGCCCGGCAGGGTGTTTCAGTGGCTCCGTTCAAGCCGCAGAATATGGCCCTGAACAGTGCAGTGACCACAGACGGTGGCGAAATTGGCCGTTCTACAGCGCTACAGGCGCTGGCTTGTGGCCTTGAACCCCATAGTGATATGAATCCAGTGTTACTGAAGCCGCAAAGCGACTGTGGCGCTCAGGTGATTCTGCGCGGACAGGTACACGGCAATATGGATGCGCTGGATTATCACGCATACAAAGCCGAAGCCAAGGTTGCGGTCATGGACGCCTGGCGTGCACTCAGTGAACGCTATGACGTGATCATTGCCGAGGGCGCTGGCAGTCCTGCGGAAATTAACCTGCGCGCCAACGACATTGCCAACATGGGCTTTGCAGAAGCGGCTGATTGCCCTGTGTTATTGGTCGGTGATATTGACCGGGGTGGTGTGTTTGCCCAACTGGTGGGTACGCTGGAGCTGATTTCCACAACCGAAAAAGACCGTACTGAAGGCTTTATTATCAACCGTTTCCGCGGTGATATCAGCCTGCTGGAGTCCGGTCTGGAGTGGCTCACTGAGCGCACCGGAAAGCCGGTGGTTGGTGTACTGCCGTACCTTCATGGCCTCATCGTGGATTCCGA
Source organism: Marinobacter sp. ANT_B65 (assembly GCF_002407605.1). NCBI lineage: Bacteria > Pseudomonadati > Pseudomonadota > Gammaproteobacteria > Pseudomonadales > Marinobacteraceae > Marinobacter > Marinobacter sp. ANT_B65. Next base: position 484,720 of record NZ_NXGV01000002.1, read on the forward strand.
AGACAGTATTGGTACCGCTGGAACCTGCGAAGCCGAGGCGCTGAATGTGATTGTGCCGGTGCTGCCGCGCATCAGTAATCACAATGATTTTGATCCCTTGCGCCTGCACCCGGGTGTAAATCTTCAGTTCATCGGCCCGGATCAGCCCATTCCGGCGGCTGATCTGATTATCCTGCCCGGTAGCAAAAGCACCCGCACTGACCTGGCCTTTCTGCATGCTCAGGGCTGGGCGCAGGCAATTCGCAAACACTTGCGCTACGGCGGCAAGGTATTTGGTATTTGTGGCGGTTTTCAGATGCTGGGAGAGAGTGTTGACGATCCGGAAGGGCTGGAAGGCCAGAAGGGCACAGCTGAAGGTCTCGGACTGCTGGAAATGACCACCACCATGGTTGCCGGCAAACAGCTGAGGAACGTCAGCGGCACCCTGATCTTTCTGGCGGCCGACTCCAGCGGGAAAAGTGCGGTTTTCAAAGGCTACGAAATGCACAACGGTGTGAGCGAGGGCGCGGCGCTTCTGCGACCGTTGGGGCGGATGAATGACAACAACGAAGGTGCCATGAGCGCCGACGGCCAGGTGGCCGGCACTTACGTGCACGGAATATTTGACGAGCCGACTGCGTGTGAAGCCCTGCTGCACTGGGCCGGGCTGAACCGTTCAGGCGCCGCTGTAGACTACCAGCAGCACCGTCTTGCCCAGCTTGACCGGCTGGCGGACCAGGTTGAGCAGCATCTGGATACAGACTGGCTGCGCGAGTTGCTGGGGCTATAGGTAATCGCGACTGCGGATGGAAAGGTGCGGCAGCCAGAGGCTGACACACAGGCCGGGTTGTCCGTCAGGTCGTGCATTCAGGGTGAGCTGACCGCCATGAAGCTCTGCAATCCGGCGTGCAATTGCCAGCCCAAGCCCTGCCCCGCCACCGTGCCGCTGGTCGAGGCGGACAAAACGGCTGAGCGCCCGCTCCCGGTCTGCGGTTGCAATGCCTGGGCCCTGATCGCATACAGTAACGTGATAGCCGTTACCGGAGGCCTCCAGACGGGTTTCTATCCGGGTGTGCTGAGGGCTGTACTGAATCGCGTTGGCCAGCAGGGATCGCATCAGGGTATTGATCAGGGCGTCGTGACAACTTACCAGAGCCTGGCCGGCATCGTTATGCAGCACTGGCTCGATATGCTTTTTCAGCGCCAGGGGTGTCACATCCGCAATACTTTGTTCGATGATCCCGGACAGGTCGTGGTTTTGGGGTGAAAAGCCGGCGCCTGAGTCTACCCGGTTCAGCAGCAACATTTGCTCCACCAGATGTGTCATGCGGTCAACTGACTGAATCAGTGGCTGGAATTGCTGCGGATCTTTGTCCCAGGCTTTTTCCAGATTCAGTCGCAAAGCTGCCAGCGGTGTCCGCAGTTCATGGGCTGCATCGGCTGAAAAGCGGCGTTCCCGTTCCAGAGCCAGGTTCAGACGCTTGAGCAGGCTGTTCACGGCTTGTACCAGACCAGCTACTTCCTTGGGTGCCTGTCTGTCATCAAGGGGGTGGATGCGTTCCGGAGCCATATGGCGTATGGGCTGTTCCAGCCGGCGCAGGGGGCGGAACCCGATATGAATGGCGGCACCGGCAGCCAGCAGCAGGAGCGGCAAGGCAACCAACAAAGGCAGAACGTTGCCCAGGGCCAGTTCCTGGCTCAGTTCCTCGCGAATATCTTCCCGTTGGGCTGTCCGGATCCAGAAGTCGGTAGCTGGGTCCTGGAGCGTGAACGTCCGCCAGTTGTACCCCCGGGATTCGGCCCATGAGTAGCCTGGCGTCAGGCCTTCGGTGTCATCGGCCTTAAGGGTGTCCAGCAGAGGCGTGCGGTCGGGCGTCCAGACCTCAAAGGCCAGCTTCTTCTCGTATTTGTGCCCCGCGCCGCCGGGCAGAATTTCGCCATTATCTGCTTGAGACTCAACGTCCTTGTCGAGTGGCAGCGCCAGTGTTTCACTGAGGGTTTGCGATAACAGCTCGAGGGATTGCGTGTCTGCAAGGTGGCGAACCAGCCCCTGGACAATCCGTGTGCTCTGCGCCAGTTCGGCGTCGAACAGCTCTTCCAGTTCATGATTGCTTTCAATGTAGCTCAATGTAGCGGCTATCAGGGCAAATAGCAGAACTGTGGAAGTAACCAGTAGTGTGAGGGTGCGGGTCAGGGACATTCCGGAGCTCCACAAGCTGCCTGGCTGTCCAGCAGATACCCAACGCCGCGGATAGTGCGGATTGTGGTTTTGCCGATCCGGCGCCGGAGATGGTGGATATGCACTTCCAGAGCATTGCTTTCAGCTCCCGGCTCCCAGCCATAGAGCTGTTCTTCCAGACGCCGGCGAGTGGCAACCTGGTCGGGATGGCGCATCATGTACTGGAGAATCTGGAATTCACTACGGGGCAAGGTGTCTGTCGCTGAACCGACGGTTAGCTGGGCAGAAGCCGGGTCAAGCGTGATCTGGCCTAGGGTCAGTGCATCGCTGGTTGTCGATGACCTGCGACGGGTAACGGCCCGGATCCGGGCTTTGAGTTCGGCCATGGCAAACGGCTTGGTCACGTAATCGTCTGCACCAGCATCCAGGCCCTGCAGTTTTTCTTCCAGTTCAGCGCGGGCAGTCAGGATGATAATGGGTAGTTGGTTGCCTTGTTGCCGGGTCTGCCGGACAATCTCAAGGCCATCGACCCTTGGCAGGGTCAAATCCAGTATGGCCAGGTCAAAATGATCGTCTGCCAGGGCATTCAGCGCCTGTTGACCATCATCCAGCCAGTCTACGGTGTGCTGATCTGCCCGCAGCATGTCCAGCATGGTGCTGCCCAGAAGGTGGTCGTCTTCTACCAATAATATGCGCATCAAGCGGGATCCGTGTTGGGGGAAGCCTGTGCAAATTCACACTCGCCAGACTGTATTCTACACCGGCTTTCTTAAGCCACCCTTAACTGGTGCTGGCAACCGGTGATAGCGGGGAACCTTAACGTGGCTTAAGAATTCTCTGCTCCAGCCTTAAGTCTGACTTAAGGGTTGCGCTCTAATCTGATCGCTCACTATATCGGGAGTCTTGCCCGAAAGCTGTTGGAGAGCGTTTATGACCGACCCGCTAACTATGTCCACACACTGCCCGCCAGATTCACCGGAGCTGGTTCCTGCCCTTCGTTGTGCAGGGCGCTGGTTGAGCGAGATTACCCCCGATACTTTACTGGCGGCTACGGTTACGGAGTTCATCCGGCGACGGTTTCTGCAGGCCTATGGCGCCGAGCCCTCACTGCGGATTCCGCTATTGCTGGCTCTGACATCAGCACAGGGCGCGTTGCTGGCTGCGGTGGGCGTTCGAAGTGCTGCGCAGGAGCGTCTGTTTCTTGAGGATTATCTGACAGTTCCTGTGGAATCTGTGATGCCGGTGCCGGATATAAGGCGTAACCGGATTGCAGAGATTGCCCATCTTGCAGGTGTTGAGGCCGGTGTCAGCCGGCACCTGTTTGCTTCCCTGACCGTCTGGCTTCATGCCGCTGGTTACGACTGGGTTGTCTGCACTGGAACCGATCAGCTGCAAAACAGTTTCCACCGTATGGGGATTGCTACCCGTGTGCTGGCGAGGGCTGATCCGGCGAGTTTGCCGGATGGTGGTGCCGGTTGGGGTCGTTACTATGACCATCAACCCGTGGTGATGGCCGTTAAAGTAGCTGACAGCCTCAGCGCCCTGCGACAAACGGGGCTTCTGCGACGGATTGAACCGGTGCGTCCTGATACAGGTTCAGATGTTTCCGGACAGGGAGGCTTGTATGGCTACCTTGCCTGAACTTCTTAAGGGCCGGGCAATGGCACACCCTTCGCGCATTGCGTTGCGCGAGCCGGAAGCAGAATACAGTTATAGGCAGATGGTGCAGGCGGCAGAGACAGTCGCCGCGCAACTTGAATTGAGAGGCATCAGGCGAGTCGGTATATGCGGAGACAACACTCTGGCCTGGATACTGGCGGATCTTGCCTGCCTGTTCGCTGGTGTTGTTTGTGTACCCGTGCCAGGCTTTTTTTCTGAATCCCAGACGGCCCATCTGATCAGGCAGGCCGGGTTGAACGGCTTGTTGCACAGCGAATCAGTCAATGAAAGCGATACCCTGGGGCACGGTATCTGGCTGCGTACATTGCCTGCTGCAACGGTGACGGCCGGAATGCCGGTCGATACGGCCAAAATCACTTTCACCTCGGGTAGCACCGGCACGCCAAAAGGTGTGTGTCTGTCAGTGGAGCAGATGACTGCAACCACGCTTGCCCTGAAAGAGCGGCTGGCAGGCATCGAGTTGCAAACACATCTGTGCATCCTGCCTCTGGCCACGCTTCTGGAGAATATCGCCGGGGTTTATCTGCCGTTACTCATGGGCGCTTCAGTGAAGGTAGAACCACTGGCCAGTCTGGGGATGACCGGGAGCAGTGGTCTTAATCTGGGCAGGCTGGTTGAGGGAGTCAATCGGAATAGCCCCCAGTCGTTGATTCTGGTGCCAGAACTGGCCATGGCGCTGGTCGGAGCCGCAGAGCAGGGCCAGCTCAACAGCAGCTCACTGCGGTTTCTGGCCGTTGGTGGCGGCAGGGTTTCAGCGGAGCTGTTGAGCCGTGGCAGGGCCGCCGGATTACCACTATACGAAGGCTACGGTTTGTCGGAATGCAGCTCTGTTGTAGCACTGAACGTGCCGGCCGCCGGGCGTGAGGGCAGTGTGGGTAAGCCATTGTCCCATGTCGATATCAGGGTGGGTTCTGACGGTCATATTCTCGTTCGTGGCAATACGCACCTGGGCTATCTTGGCGAAGATCTGAAACAGGATGACTGGCTGGATACCGGTGATCTGGGCGCACTCAGTACGGATGGCTTCCTGTCGGTCAACGGGCGCTCCAAGAATCTGCTGATCACCACCTTCGGCCGCAATATCAGCCCGGAGTGGCTGGAGAGTGAGCTGGTTCAGGGGCTGGGTATTCCCCAGGCTGTGGTGTTCGGCGATGGTGAGCCTCAGCCAATGGCGCTGATTACGGTGACAGATGGGCGCTCACCCTCCGTCCTGGCTGCTTCATTGCGGCAGCTCAACCAGCATCTGCCGGATTATGCTCGCCTGGCCACTGTGTATGTCCGCCGGCAACGGCTAAACCAGGCCGAAGGCTTTATTACCGCGAATGGCCGTCCGGTACGGGCATGCATTCAGGATCATCTGCCGACTCTGTTGGCGCAAGCTTTTCCCATATTCCTTTCAGCACCATGGATCAACCAGCCAGGAGAATCTCATATGGCATTTTTTGACAGATTGCAGCAGGAAACCGCTGAAGCACGCGCCCATGTTACTGGTGCGCCCGTTGTTAAAGCTATCGGCGAGGGCAGTTTCAGCCTTGAGTCATATAACTGGTTCCTGACCCAGGCTTTTCACCACGTCAGGCATACAGTGCCATTGATGATGGCCTGTGGCGCAAGGCTACCTCAGCGGCTGGGGTTCGTCCGCAAAGCACTGGTTGAATACATCGATGAGGAGTATGGCCATGACGAGTGGATACTGAATGATCTGGAGGCCTGCGGTGCCGACAAGGAAGCAATCCGCGGGGGGAAGCCGGACCTGTCCATCGAACTGATGGTGGCCTATTTGTATGATCAGATCAGCCGGGGTAATCCGGCGGCATTCTTTGGCATGGTTCAGGTGCTTGAGGGCACCTCGATCGAGCTGGCTACACCCCTCGGAGAGCAGATTCAGAAACTCCTTGGGCTTCCGGATCAGGCTTTCAGTTATCTGTATTCCCATGGTGCTCTCGACCAGGATCATTTCGAGTTTTTCCGCAACCTCATGGACGGCCTTACCGACCCGAGTGATCAGCAGGCGGTAATTGATGCGGCTCGCGTAGTTTATCGGCTATATGGCGATATGCTGCACAATATTCCTTTGCCGGATCGCCGTCAGGAGCAGAGCCATGAGGCTGCATGATCGTGTGTTTCTGCTGTTGGGCGGAACCGGCGGGATTGGTAAGGCACTGGTGGACTCACTGGTTCAGGAGGGGAGTCGTGTCGTTGTGGCTTCCCGGCACCCGGAGAGCATCGGCCACCGGGAAGGGGTTGTTCCGGTGTCCCTGGACCTGGCAGCCAGCGATCTGGATCAACAGCTGGAGCGCCTGACGGAGGCCTACCCGGATATTGATGGTGTGATCCATTGTGCCGGGCAGAATCGCTTTGCCGGGCTGGCAATGATGTCTGTTGCAGAGTTCGATGCCCAACTTAATGTGAATCTGCGTTCTGCGGTACTGGTCGCCAGGCATTTCGCTCCCCGGTTCGAGAAGGCTGGCAGCAGTGCCCTGGTGTTTGTAGGCTCGACCTTTGGCAGCATTGGCTTTCCCGGATACACCGCCTATTGTGCTACCAAATTTGGCCTGAGGGGGTTCACTGAGGCTCTGCGCCGTGAGCTGGCGGACACCTCCGTGCAGGTGGTTTATATAGCGCCGCGGGCCACAGATACAGATATGAATCCGGAGGCAGTTAATGCGCTGAATCGTGCACTGGGGAATCGTGTTGACACGCCAGAAGCAGTGGCGGCGGCCATTATCAAAGCTATGAAGCGCGATGAGCGCCGCCGGTTCCTTGGCTGGCCCGAGAAGTTATTTGTGGTCATCAACGGGATACTGCCACGTGTTGTTGATAAAGCCATGCTGAAACAACTGCCGGTGATCCGGCGGTTTCTCTACGCCAGAACAGAATCATGATTTGCGTGTTTTTTTTAACGCTTCGAAACCGGTGATCACATCCATCAGTTCGCTGGTGATTTCTGTTTGTCTTACCGATCGAAGCTCGCCTTTTACGTCTTCGATACGTTCATCCACGGACTGCTCGGCCTGCTGCATCAGAGCGAGGCGGGCGGAGTTTTCGGTGACCATGGCCTCTGCCGAGGCGCGGAAAACGCTGGCGAAGATATGGCTGCGAATCAGCGATGACAGCAGGGCTTCGGCACCCATTGTGTAATCCGGAAGCGAACGGGAATCCCAGTGTTCCTGGCGCTGTAACAGCGCAGGTTCCAGAGGCAGAAGCCTTAGTGTCACCGGCTCCCGCATACCCTGCTCGCCGCGCTGGGTAAACGCCAGGGTGACGTCCAGATGATACAGCGGCTGGCCCCGGCTGAAACGGTCTATGCGGGTAACAATGTCACCTGCGAGCCGGCCGATGCCGTCGGCTGATGCCGGTGGTAGCAGAACAGCGTCTGATGCCAGGCCCTGATCATCGAGAGCATCGTTCATCTGTGCTCCGATGCAGAGAAGCCGATGCTTGCCGGTGATTTTTGCCTGGCAATGCTGTTTTACCACCTCGGCCAGAATCTCATTGTAATTGCCGCAGAGGCCGTGGTCGGAGCCGAAGACGATAACCAGGTGCTCCAGTGCCTCGTCCTGCCGCAGGGTGATTTTTCCGGTACGGTAGGCGAAGGCAGCGAACCCCTGAAGTATGGTCTGGTGATAGGCTTCGATTGAGCGGGCAGCGTGTTCATAGGGCGTCGCGTTAATCGCAGACAGAGTCTTCATGGTGTGGACGATGCCGCGAATGCTTTTCAGTGTATCGCTGTGACGGGTCAGGGTTTCAAGCGTCTGGGCCATTGCAGACCTCGCGTGCGGTAGCAACGATCAGTGCCCGGTCTTCGTCGCTTAACCCTTTGTTTTCACTGATGCGCTCGTCAATCACCTGTAACTGCTTTTGGGCAGCGGCACGGATACGTGTCATGGCGCCGGCCAGTTGTTGTTCTGACATGGCGTCAAAAAGGCCTTCCATTGCTGCGATCAGGACGGCCAGTTGTTCGGCCGCAGGCATGGGGTCACGTTCGGCCTGGCGCAGGGCATTGCGTACAGCTGCGCCACGGGTCAGGCGTGCACGCGTGGCATCGTCCAGCCGTGTACCAAAGCGTGCAAAGTCTTCCAGTTCCTCAAACTGCGACAGGGTTACCCGCAGGTTGCCGGCCACTTCGCGCAGAGCACGGGTCTGTGCCTTACCGCCTACCCGGGAGACAGACAGCCCCAGATCAACGGCAGGGAACTGGTTTTTGCGTACCAGCCGTGGTGACAGATAAATCTGGCCATCCGTTATGGAAATCAGGTTTGTCGGGATATAGGCCGACAGATTCTCTGCCTGGGTTTCCACCACCGGCAGGGCGGTAATCGAGCCGCCACCAGCTTCTTCTGTAAATTGCCCGGCCCGTTCCAGAAGGCGGGCATGAACGTAGAAAATATCGCCGGGAAAAGCCTCTCGCCCTGGTGGCCGCCTTAGCAGCAGTGATAATTCCCGGTAGGAGCGGGCGTGGTGTGTCAGGTCATCAAAAATGACCAGTACGTCCTGGCCCTGATCGGAAAAATACTCCGCCATAGCCATGGCGGCATAGGGCGCGATGTAGGCCAGCCCGGGTGTTTCTTCATCGCCGGCTGACATAACCACGCTGCGGGCCATCATGTTGCCCTTTTTCAGCGCCCCGATCGCCCGGGAGACTGCGTCCCCCCGTTGACCAATGGCGCAGTAGATGCAGGTAACGGCGGAACGCACCTGATTGAGTATGGTGTCTATGGCAATGGAGGTCTTCCCGGTCTGGCGGTCCCCGATGATCAGCTCCCGCTGGCCGAGGCCCACGGGTACGGCGGCATCAATGGCTTTGATGCCGGTGGCCAGAGGCCGGAAAATGGCTGAACGGCTGAGAATGCCTGGCGCTTCCGCCTCAATGGGATGCTCGGCTACTGCTGCAATTGGCCCCAGACCGTCCCTTGGGCGGCCCATGGCATCTACCACGCGCCCAAGTAACGCAGGGCCAACCGGTACGCTCACCACCTTACGAGTGCGCCTTACATCTTCGCCCAGAGTAATGAGCTCTGAAGGTCCGAGCAGGATCACACCGAGCCTTCCAGGCTCCAGATCCAGGGCAATGCCCCGCACGCCGCAGTCGAACACCAATAGTTCATCCGCCAGTGCACGGGCCAGGCCGGTGACGACCGCAACTCCGTCGCCCACTTCTGTGACGGTTCCGACTTCGGTCATTACCGGTGCGGGCGCGGGTGTTGCCAGCAGGGCTTCCCGCCAGCTGTCAAAGGGGTCAGTTACAGGCAGTTCAGAACGGTTCTCCATCTTGGTTTATCTACCCCTCTCAGGCATTACCTGGCTGAATCCGGCCGGACGCACCGGCGGCGAGGCGCTCGCTCAAAAGCGCATCAAATGCCTCAGTGTAACTGTCGACCGTCCAGGCAACCTGGGCGCTGCCGACACGCAGAACCAGGCCGGGTGCCTGTTTCTGGTCGGTTTCAAAACGCAGGCTTGTGCCTGGCAGCAGGCTTTCAATATCGGCTTGAATCTGTGTCTGTGCGGCCTCCGGCAAGGTGTCGCGTGTGGTGGCTACGGCTTCTTTGCTGTTACCGGCGGCGTCGGAGAGCTCGCCGGCAATCGGACGCAGGCGTGCGCTGACGTGGCGGGCAATCGCTTCCTCCAGTGATTCGTCCGCAAGGTCCCGAAGAGCTTTCCGGGTCAGTTCCAACAGGGTTTCTTCTCCGGCGCGCTGCAGTTGGGCGGTGAACTTCTGGCGTTCACGCTCAAGGTGTTTGTGCCAGTCTTTCTGCTCCTGTTCAAGTTTGGCTCGAGCCTCGGCCAGCAGAGTGTCACGCTGGTTTTCTGATTCCCTGAGCGCCCGTTCGACCACTGCATTCTGGTCGGATAACAGCTGTTTTCGCTGTTGTTGGTAGGCTGCTTCAGCTGCCTGAGCTTTTTTCTGAGCCTCCCCGGCTTCGGCCATACTACGTGCGATCTCAGCCTCCCGGGCATCAATACCGTCGAGGATCGGACGGTAGAGAAAGCGTTTCAGTAGCCAGACCAGAACCAGAAAGTTGGCGATCTGCGCAATAACGGTAATCCAGTCAATGGACATGATCGGTTCTAGCCTCCTGGGGCAACCTGTACAGCGGCCCAGAACGGGTTGGCGAAAATAAGAATCATGGCTACCACAAAACAGTAAATGGCCGTGGATTCGATCATCGCCAGGCTTACGAACAGGGTTCGGGACAGAGTTGGCGCAGCATCCGGTTGCTGGGCCATAGCGGCAATTGCGGCGGCGGCCGCCCGGCCTTCACCGAGTGCCGGGCCGAGAGCGCCGAAGGAAACGGTCAGGCCTGCCGTGAAAATTGATATGACTGCGATAATGGCAAAATCTGTCATGGCTTGTCCTCGTGCTTTTTCAATGAAGGGTCAGGCTCTGCGGTGGCAGATGAGATGTAAACCGTGGCAAGCATGGCGAATATATACGCCTGAATCATGCCGGTCAGTAATCCGAGCATGTCCATGGCCACGGGAAAGAAAAATGGCGCGATGGTCAGAAGAATAGCGGCAATAACCGCGCCACTCATTATGTTGCCGTAAAGGCGGATAGCCAGTGATATCCCCCGGGAGAACTCGCCGATAATATTGAATGGCAGCATGATGACCGAAGGCTGGATAAACGTTTTCAGATAGCTTCCCAGCCCGCCATTGGCAATGCCGAATACCGGTACCGCCACCAGCACTGATAAAGCCAGAGCCGCTGTGGTGGATAAGGATGAGGTAGGTGGCGAAAATCCCGGTATCACCAGCATCAGGTTTGATAAGGCGATAAACAGGAACAGTGTGCCGGAAAAATACATGACATGGCGGGCAGAGTTGCGGGTAACTTCCTCAATCTGGCCCTGAATCAGTTTAACGATCACTTCCAGCGCCGTACGCCAGCGATTGGGGGGCACATCGGCACGGAGGTTGCGGGTAATCAGCATGGAAGTGCCTACCAGCAACGCCATAACGATCCAGGTATTAACGATGGTGGCGTTAATATCCCAGCCTGCCAGAGTGAAAACAACGACATCATCGGGAGTCAGCTGCATTATGTGCCCTCCTGTCCTGTGGTGGCGGCCGCTTTGCCCGTTCTGGCCCAGAGTACGGCCATCAGCCGTGCCAGAAAAAACGCCAGCGCATAGCCGGCTACTGCCCAGTTACTTCCTGCGGTTGAGGTTACCCAGAAACCAACGGCCAGGAGTATCGCAATCCTGCTGAAGGAGCTGAGCATAAGCCATAGCCCGGGTTTTCCGGAGCTGAGGGCTCGCTGCATTCCCCAGGCCAGGCCCGCAAAGAACAGGGCGCTGACAGGAATACCTACTGATAACCCCAGCAGAGCTGCATGCCAGTTGACTGTTATCACTGTTTGTCTCCTTTCTGGTCCGGACCTTCTTTGCCTATCCAGCTCCAGGCAATAATAGCTCCGACCACAACACCACCCAGAATAAGCGCGATGGGCCAGGAAAAGTCCTGGGGTGCTACCCGGTTCAGCCATAAACCCAGAAATGCCCCCCCCACTGTTGGTACAGCAATCGACCAGCCAACAATCCCGAATGCCCCCAGCCCCCGCAATGGACTCAGGCCCGGAGAACTGCGCGCCAGCTTCATGCGCTCGGCAGTGCGCCGGATGTTTTCTGCTGAGCGATCGTCGTTCCTGTTCACACTGTGGGTTTCCGCAAGTCGCCAAAGTGCCGGACGATGCCGGCTTCAAGGCGGGACAGTGCTGACCTGGCCACTCGTTCTTCTTCATCTACTTCGATAAACGCGGCCTGTATGGTTTCGTTCAGAGAGTTAAGGTCCTCGCCCTGAACACCCCGGCGTATGGCAATATCCACTCGATGGCCTTTTTTCATCAGCACACCTTCATCAATGCCAAAAAAGAGTTCTTCGCCGTCGGCTGAAGTGAGAACAAGTACCGAGGGCACCAGCGCCGTAACGAAGTCGACATGGTTGGGAAGCATTCCGAAAGCGCCGTTCTCCGCCGTGGCAAATAGCTGCTTTACTGTGCCTTCATAGAGTGTGCGGGTAGGTAGTCGAAGCGCTACCTGCATGGTGTCGGCCAGGCTCATGACCTCACCTCCAGATCCTTCAGGGAACCAATCATATAATAGTCGGTTTCGTTATCGTTGAACTCGGTCTGGTTCAGAATGGTTTCACAGCCATCGAGGGTATCTTTGATGGGCACACGTTTGCCGCCGGTACCGGTAAAAGAGCCGGTGGTAAAAAACGGCTGGGTAAGAAAGCGTTCGAGCCGCCGGGCTCGGGCAACCGTGGCCCGATCAGCGGCTGAAAGCTCCTCCATGCCCAGCATGGCAATGATGTCGCGCAGATCCTCATACTCTGCCAGAGTGCGCCTCACTGCCCGGGCGATATCGTAATGGCGCTGGCCAACCACGGCGGGCGTCAGCATCACCGAGGCGGAGCCCAGGGGGTCGACCGCCGGGTACAGACCCTCGCTGGCGCGCTTGCGGGAAAGTACCACTGAGGCAGAGAGGTGCGAGAAAATATGCGCTGCCGCCGGGTCGGTGAAGTCATCGGCGGGTACGTAGACTGCCTGGATGGATGTTATCGCTCCATTGCGGGTCGAGGTTATGCGCTCCTCAAGAGAGGCCAGTTCGGTAGCCAGGGTAGGTTGGTAGCCAACCCGTGAAGGCATGCGCCCCATCAGTCCGGAAACCTCTGAGCCGGCCTGCACAAAGCGGAAAATATTGTCGATAAGAAGCAATACGTCCTGTTTCTGGTCGTCGCGGAAATACTCAGCCATGGTGAGCGCGGTTTTGCCCACAAGAAAACGTACACCCGGAGCTTCGTTCATCTGGCCGAACAGCATGACGGTTTTGTCCCGCACACCGGCATCGCCCATTTCACGGTAGAGTTCTTCCGCTTCCCGGGAGCGTTCGCCAATGCCACAGAACAGACTGACTCCCTGATAGTGCTGAACGGTGTTGTTGATCAGTTCGGTGATCAGAACAGTTTTCCCGACCCCCGCGCCACCGAAGAGCCCGGTTTTTCCGCCGCGCTCGATGGGCGACAGCAAATCAATCGCCTTGATTCCGGTTTCCAGAATGTCGCTGTGGACAACGCGGTCTTCGAGGGCCGGAGGAGGTTGATGAATGGAGCGCCTTATTGTCGTGGCAGGAGCGGGCTTATCATCAATTGGCTCGCCAAACACATTGAGCATTCGGCCCAGTACGGTATCACCTACGGGAACCTGAATGGGCGCGCCCGTTGCCTGTACTGGCATTCCCAGACCCAGCCCGCGCACGGGGGCCAGCGCCATGCAACGTACTGCGCCGTTCTCAAGCAGTGAGCTGACCTCCAGGTCAAGATTGCCAGCCCGAAGCAGGTCCTGGATGCGGGGGGCGACGCCGGGGAATTTAACATCGACAACGCCTCCGCGAATGCCCACGATCTGGCCGACTCTGCCAGAGTCCTGCATGGAATCCCCTTTGTTAACATCCGGATTAGACATGATAACGTGCCTGAACGTTTAGGAGTTTCAAGAGCCTGCTCGTGTAATGAGCGTACCTGCGTGTCCGGCCAGAATAGCGAGAGCGTCTTCCAGGCGGCCAATGCCGCTGATGCCCCCGGTATCCGCGAAATCTGCGCCGGCTGTTACCTTTGGCCCCATGGAACCGGCCGGCATATCCAGTCTTCGCGCCTGGTCTGCTGTAATTTTGTGTATTGGGGCCGCAGCCTGAGTGTCCAGGTCGCGATAAACCGCGTCTACGTCAGTCAGCAATAACAGTGCGTCGGCACCTAACTCACGTGCAAGCAGGGCACTGGCAGCGTCCTTGTCGATAACCGCTTCAACACCGGTCATGCTACCATCATTACGACGCAGCACCGGGATGCCGCCACCTCCAGTACAGATCACAATTACGCCCTGATCCAGTAGCAGTTTCAGCACATGAATATCCGGAATTTCTTTGGGAACCGGCGATGGCACTACTCTGCGCCATTTGTCGCCATCGGCTGCAATGTGCCAGCCGGCGGCGGCAGCTCTGGCTTCTGCCTCTGCTTTACTATAGACGGGACCGATGAATTTGGTCGGATTTGCAAAGGCCGGGTCATTCCGGTCAACCACTACCTGGGTGAGCAACGTTGCCACAGGGCGGTCATGGTCAAGGGCGTTTTCGATTTCCTGTTCGATCATATAACCGATCATGCCACCGGTCTCAGCGCCCAATACATCCAGAGGATAAGCTTCCTCAGGTTTGTAGGCGGCACCCTGCAATGCCAGCAGGCCCACCTGGGGACCGTTGCCATGGGTAATAACAAGCTGATGTCCGGCCCGCACCAGTCCGACCAGTGATTTTGCTGCGGTTTGGACATTGGCGCGCTGAGTCCTGGCCGTCAGTGGCTCTCCGCGTCTTAACAGGGCGTTGCCGCCCAGAGCTGCAACAATCAGCATAGGGTGCATCCTTTATCTACAATCAGCTCCGGAGTCAGGCCCCGAGCGTGGCTACCAGCACCGCTTTGATGGTATGCATACGGTTTTCTGCCTGATCGAACACAATCGATGCCGGGCTCTCGAAAACCTCTTCAGTTACTTCCATGGCATCAATGCCAAACTCTTCCTCTATCTCTTTGCCTACAGTTGTTTCGGTATTGTGGAAGGCGGGCAGGCAATGCATGAAACGGGCCCTGGGATTACCGGTTTTTTTCATGGTTTCAGCGTTCACCTGGTAAGGCATTAACAGCTTGATGCGCTCTCCCCACTTTTCCTTTGGTTCGCCCATGGACACCCACACATCGGTATAAACGAAGTCGGCTCCTGCCAGGGCTGCATCCAGGTCATCGGTGATAGTGATGCGTGCTCCTGTTTCCCGGGCTATCACCTGAGCTTCGTCCTGTACTGACTGTCTTGGCCAGCAGGCTTTCGGGGCGCAAAGACGAACATCCATACCCATCTTGGCACCACCGATCAGCAAGCTGTCGCCCATGTTATTGCCGGCATCGCCCAGAAATGCAAAAGCCACCTGATGCAGGGGTTTCTCAGTATGCTCCTGCATAGTGAGGAAGTCGGCAAGAATTTGTGTTGGATGGAACTCATCGGTAAGGCCGTTATAGACAGGCACTCCGGCATACTTTGCCAGTTCTTCGACAATTTCCTGACCGAAACCACGGTATTCGATGGCGTCATAAACGCGCCCCAGCACCCGGGCCGTGTCTTTTACTGACTCCTTATGCCCTATGTGGTTACCGGTGGGCCCGAGGTAGGTGACTCTGGCCCCCTGGTCATAAGCGGCGACTTCGAAACCTACCCGTGTGCGGGTGGAGTTCTTTTCGAAGATCAGGGCTATTTCCTTGCCGTTGAGCTGGGGCACCTCGGTGCCGGCGTATTTGGCAGTTTTCAGATCCGCGGAGAGCTGTAGCAGGAATCTGATCTCCTGCGGGGAGAAATCGCGCAGGGTCAGAAAGTGCCGGTTTTTCAGATTAAACGCCATGGGTTTTGTCCTGTGCTATCAGATGGGATCGCGCATTGTCGGGCAGCTCATGCATCGTCCGCCGCCCCTGCCACGCCCCAGTTCTGCACCGGGAATGGAAAGCACTTCAATACCTGCAGCTTTGAGTGCTGCATTGGTATCATCGTTGCGGTCGTAGCCCACTACCACGCCTGGGCTAAGTGCCAGCACATTGTTGCCATCGTTCCACTGCTCGCGCTCACGCTCGGCAGGGCTGTCCCCACCGGTGGGGACAATCTCTAGAGACTGGTAACCAAGAACGTCTGCAACGACATCAAACAGCGGCCGGGGATCCTGGCGGAAAGACAGATGTTTTTCGCCTTCGCCAGGGCGCAGGTCATAGCAGACAACCTCGTCAGCCACCTCTTTGAAGGTGGTGACAACGTTTCCGCCGCAAAAGGTAAAGATGGTGTCGAGATGCATGGCGGAGCGGGATTTAGGGATCTGGCAGGCAATCACTCTTTCTACCGTGCCTTTCTCAAAGAGCGCGTTAGCCAGTTGCCCGACAGCCTGAGGTGATGAACGCTCTCCCATACCAACAAGAAGGGTGCCATTGCCTACGGGCATGACATCTCCGCCTTCGAGTGTTGCAAGCCCATGCTCCTGTGTAGGGTCACCCCAGAGCACATCGACCTTGCCGGCAAATTTCGGGTGGAAGCGGTACACGCCGGCCATTAACAGGGTTTCGGGCTTGCGGGCGGCCCAGTACATGGGGTTCAGAGTGACACCGCCATAGATCCAGGCGCTGTTGTCTCTTGTAAACAGGTAGTTTGGCAAGGGTGGCAGCACAAACCCGTAATGCCCCAGGTGGTTGCCAAAGAGCCCTGTGGGGTCAAAGGGCAGGTCGGCCACTTCAAGCCCGCCAATCAGGTAGTCAGCAAGCTTGCTGCCCGGAAGCTCATCCATCCAGGCGCGCAGATCGGAAATCATCCCGACACCGATCTGGTTCCAGGTAATGCGGTGATCCAGAATCCATTTGCGGGCTTCAGGGATGTTCAGGGTTTCTGCCAGTAATTCGTTGACATCCAGTACCTCGACACCTCTTTCTCTCATGACGCTGACAAATACATCATGATCTTTCTGCGCCTGTTTGACCCAGAATACGTCATCAAATAACAGGGCGTCGCAGTTGGAAGGCGTCAGCCTCCGGTGGGCCAGGCCGGGGCGGCAGACAATGACCTGTCGCAGAGTTCCGGTTTCGGAATGTACTCCAAGCGTATGTTCAGACATAACTCAGTTCTCCGCTAAACCAGTGCAGCTGCACTGATGACCAAAGTGATAAAAATGGTGAGGATTAACAAAAGAGGCCAGATGAACGCGATCCAGCGATCATAGGACACACGACCGATAGCCAGGCCGCCGACCACCACTGCAAAGGTGGGGTTGATCAGGTTTACCAGGCCATTGGCGGACTGATAGGCAGTGACGACCAGATCACGCCCTACATTCGCGAAATCCGCGAGCGGCGCCAGGATCGGCATTGAAAGAACCGCCAGCCCGGAAGACGAAGGTACAAAGAAGCTCATGCCTACCTCAATCCAGAACATCAGGTTGATAAAGGCCAGTTCGGGCAATCCGCCAAGAGATGTTTCTGCGCTGTGCAGAATGGTATCCGCAATCATGCCCTGGTCCATGATCACCACAATGCCTCGCGCCAGGCCAACGACAAGAGCGACACCCAGAAGGTCGCGGGCACCATCAACAAAGCTGCCGGTGAGCTTCTTCTCGCCAAGGCGCGCGATAATGCCGATCACCACGGCCGAACCGAAAAACAGAGCGCCCATGCGGGCCATCCACCAGCCCTGTGAGGATACGCCCCAGATCATGGTGACGAAGGTTGCGGCAAATATAAGAAGGGCCATTACCTGAGTTCTGTTAAGCGTGGAATCCATAACGTTGTCATCATGCTTGCTCAGGAAGAGCTTGCGGTGGGCGTCCCATTGCCTGAATACGACAGAGCGTGATGGATCCGCCTTGACGCGAAGGGCGTAACGCATAACGTAAGCCGCACAGATCAACAGCCCGCCAATGAGCAGGATAAAGCGAACGACCATACCATCAGTAAACGGGATGTCGGCGGCGTTTGCTGCGATAACTGTGGCAAACGGGTTGATGGTTGAGCCCAGCACGCCGATACCGGCGCCGATCAGAATAATGGCCACCCCCGTTACAACATCGTATCCGGCAGCCATCATCACCGGAATCAGAATGGCATAGAAAGCCAGAGTTTCCTCAGCCATGCCATAGGTTGTGCCGCCTATGGCAAATAATGTCATCAGGATTGGTATCATCCAGACCTCATGGCCCTTGAGATGGCGCATGGCACTGCGTATACCTGTGTCGATGGCACCGGTGGCATTCATTACACCAAGGAAGCCACCCAGGAAAATGACGAACAGGGCGACATCGATTGCATTGGCCACGTAACTGTCAGGATCATAGAACCCTGCCGTGGGTGCGAGCATGATGTCCATAAAGCCCTGAGGGTTGGGGTCGACCGTCTGATAGGTGCCTGGTACGGCGACTTCGCGTCCGACTTCTTCATTCATCGCCCGGTCATATTGGCCAGCGGGTATAATCCATGTCAGCGCAGCAACGAATATGATCAGCAGAAACAGAATGGTATAAGCGGTTGGAAACCGCGTTGCCAGATCCCGCTCGGGGCTCTCTGAAGGGTTGTCTGAAGGGGGAGCAGAAGGTTTTCTGGGGGCCTGGTGCTTTTCACTCATGGTGTTTCTCCTGAATCCTCACGGACAGCTACGCAAAAAGCCAGAACAAGTTCGTGTCCTGGCTATGAACGCTCTGACTCCTGCCCGGCCGGGTGGTCAGACGGTATTCGGATCAATGAGCGGTGATTGTAGATCGAAGGTGGTTTGGCGGAGTTGAGTCAGATCATTATTAATGCAAGTGCGATATGGATTTATCGGGCCCTGCCAACACTCATAACGACGAGGTTCTATGCGCTTTTCAGATATTCATGAGCGGGCAATTGCACGTAAAGGCGGCGTTGACGCGCTGAACGCGCTACTGCCAAAACTGCCGCCGGTTGCTGAGCTGGAGGCGCGAACGGACGATCGCTACCTCTCGGAGATTACTCGCTGCGTGTTTAAAGCCGGGTTTGTGTGGCGTGTGATTGATAACAAATGGGCTGGTTTCGAAGCGGCCTTTCACGGTTTCGTACCCGCCTATTGGCAACAGGTACCACCGGATGTTCTGGAAGCCCTGGCCAGCGACGAACGTATTGTGCGCAACATGCAGAAGATCCGTACAGTTCCGGAGAACGCCCGCATGATTGTGGATGCTGCTCGCGAACATGGCAGCTTTGGTGCTTTTCTGAGGCACTGGCCGTCAGAAGATGAGGCTGGCCTGTTGTTGTGGCTTAAGCGCAACGGTTCCCGTCTGGGGGGTAACAGTGCCCAGTATTTTTTGCGCCTTGTTGGCTGGGACGGCTTTATTCTGTCTCATGATGTTGTTACAGGGCTTCGCCACGCGGGTCTTCTGGATGCTTCACCCACCAGCAAAAGCGGGTTGCAGCAAGCACAGGCGGCTTTTAACGGCTGGCATCAGGAAACGGGCCTGCCTTACTGCCAGTTGTCACGCATTTTGTCCTGTTCCGTGGAGAGCTGAGGCGCTCTTCGCGGCCTATATGCCAAGCAAAAGCACCAGTTCACAGAATACAACGCTCGCTCCGAGAGTATCGCCGGTGTAACCGCCTAATTGTCGCTGAAGGTACCACCCCCACAGCAATGCGATGGTTATTATTGCAGTGAGTGCGGCCAGCCAGAGCCCCGGTAGCCACAGACTGAAAACAAGAGCGACCAGAGCGGTAAACAGACAACTGGCCAGCAAACGTTTGCGCGAGAAGCTTTCCGCCACAGGTTTGCTCTTGCTTTTTTCCGGGTCGGTTACGTAAGGCATAAAGGCCATCAGCAGCAATGGGGTTATGCGGCTGATGCAGGGCACCACCAAGAGCGCAAGCCAGATGTTACTGGTGTCCAGAAGAAGCGCAGCCTTCAGAGCCAGAGCCATTACCAGGGCTACAGTACCGTAGGTCCCTATGCGGCTGTCTTTCATTATTTCCAGACGTTTTTCAACGGTATAACCGCCGCCCAGAGCATCTACGCTGTCTGCAAGGCCGTCTTCATGAAATGCTCCAGTAATGAGCAGGTGGAAGCAAAGCACCAGCAAAACACAGATCAGCGGGCTCCACGCCAGACTGAGCAGAGTGAATAGCCCTGCGTAGAGCATGCCGAGCAAAAGGCCCACCATTGGAAAATACAGGCTGCACTGGTTCATCAGTTGCTGCGAGTAATTGATGCGCACTGGCATGGGAATGCGGGTGAGAAAGCCAACGGCCAGCCAGAAGGCCTGCCATTCATTGGTCAATGTTCTGGATTCAGTAGGCATGGATGACTCGGTTCAGCTGAGGATGTTCTCTCTGGCGATGATGCGCCGGCTAAAGGGAAAGTCAGGAAGGTATCACGGTCAGGAATCTTTTTCCTGACGGAAAAACCCTCCCTGGCATCAGTGACGCCAGGGAGGGTTTTCATTACTGCGGGTGCCAGAAGGGCGCTTAGAGCTGTTTTGTGCAGTAGTAGAAATCCACACAGTCATACTCGTCAGAGCTTACGCGCAGATCTGCTTCTGCAGCAGTGGCGGCAGGCGGAACGATAACGCGATCGCCGGGCTGCCAGCCTTCCGGAGTGGCGACTCCGTGTTCATCGCTGGTTTGCAGGGCGTCCAGCAGACGCAGAAACTCAGGAATTGAGCGACCGTTGCTCATCGGGTAATACACCATCGCCCTCAGCACGCCTTTGGGATCGATCAGGAAAGTGGCACGAACTGCCGATGTGTCTGCAGCGCCGGGATGAATCATGCCGTAAGCGCGGGCAACATCCATTTTAAGGTCGGCAATAATCGGGAAGGGGATCTCGACGCCAAACTTCTCTTTGATGTTACGCATCCAAGCGATGTGTGAGTGGTGGCTGTCGATAGACAGACCCAGCAGCTCGCAGTTGCGCTTGTTGAACTCGGGAGCCATTTTGGCGAAGGCCATGAACTCGGTAGTACAAACTGGGGTGAAGTCGGCCGGGTGTGAGAAAAGTACCAGCCATTTGCCCTTGTAACTGTCGAGGGTTTTTACGCCGTCAGTTGTGGGGGCGTTGAATTCAGGCGCGCGTTCGTTCAGGCGTGGCAGGCCGAATACAGGATTGTCAGATTGTTCCATGGTTAAACTCCTTGGCGGTTGTTGATGATTCAACTATAGACCGTTATCTATATAATGGAATAAGCATATTCCAATTGGGTCCATGGGCGATTCCAATTAACTCCTGCTGTTCCGGATCCTCCCGACGCGCCCGCCCTGTACATACATGGATTCACCGGTTTTGATATAGTCGGGTATAGCTCTGTGGGCTACACGTTTTATGATCAAACCAATTCATGCCCGAAAGGCGAGTGGTTAATGACAAAACAGTCCGGCCAGGGGCCGCACAATACCGACTCTGAATATTTTTTCAGAAAGCTGGCTTCGGGCATCCCGGGTGTGCTTTTTACCTATTGGCTGAGTGCCGATAGTGAATTGCACAGATACCTGTTTGTCAGCGATCAGGTGCAGAGTCTTCTGGGACTTGACCCTGCTGATCTGCGGAAAAAAGCGGGTGCAATGTTTTCTGTCATTCACCCGGAGGACATCAGCGGCGTCAGCGCCAGTATTGACGGGTCTGTCAAAACCCTCATGCCCTGGAGATATCAGGCCCGCCTGAAAGTGGTAGCTGGACACTACGAGTGGTTTGAAGTCCATGCAACGCCCGAGCGCCAGGCTGATGGAAGCACTGCCTGGTATGGCCAGTTTTACAGTATCCAGCACTATAAAGAGCTTGAGTTCACTCTCCGGGAGCGTGAGGCTGAGTCAGCCTTCCAGGCTGATTTCCAGAAAGTGATCGCCAGCCTGTCTACCGAGTTCATTAATCTGAGCTTCGGCACTATTGATCAGTGTATTTCTGAATTACTGAGAACGATCGGCAGTTTTTTTGCGGTTGACCGGGCGTACGTGTACGAGTTTTCCTCAGACTACCGCGTTATGGACAATACTCACGAATGGTGTTCGCCAGGCGTACCGTCTCTTATTGATACTCAGCATGATGTGCAGACTGAGGATTTTGAGTGGTGGCAAACCAAGGTCCGTGAGATGGTCAGTGGCAACCGGGTCGTTTTTGTTGAAGCTTTGGAGCAGTTGCCTGATGGTCCGGAGCGCACACTTCTGGAGCAGCAGAGTGTCTGTTCAATGTTCTGCGTGCCGATCCGGGTCCGGGGTGTTGTTACCGGCTTTTTTGGCGTGGACTCTCTTCGCGAGCGGGCCTGGCGTGAGGATCAGGCAGATCTTCTTATTATAGTATCGGGCCTGCTCTCAGGCGCACTTGAGCGCCACAGGCTTGAAAGCGAGCTGCTCAACCAGTCTATTCGCGATCCCCTGACCACTTTGCATAATCGCCGGTATCTGATGCCCCGGCTTAATGAAATGCTCAGCCGTGTTAGCCGCTATGGAGAGCATTTTACCATTGCGATTTTTGATCTCGACCGGTTTAAACAGATCAACGATTCCCGGGGGCATCTGGGCGGGGATTTCTGCCTGCGCAGGTTTGCTGACATATTGCTGGAACAGACCCGTGAAACCGATGTGGTGGCGCGATATGGAGGAGAAGAGTTTGTTGTGGCATTCAGCGGTGTGATGGAGGCGGATGTGCGGGACACGGTTAGCCGTATTATTTGTTCGGTGCGTGATTACGATTTTGTTTTTGAAGGCCATACATTACCTCTGACAGTCAGTGCAGGTATTGCTGCGATCGGGGAGCTTGGCGGCATTCCGGCCTCGCCAGACCCGCTGATCCAGCTGGCGGATCAGCGGGTCTATTACGCGAAGCAGGCCGGCCGCGACTGTCTTGTTGATGCATCAGGAGTATCGCGCAGATAGGAAAAGAGAATTTCACCTAATATTCCGTTTTGGTATATCCTTAGAATTATATCTAAAGGGGCCGTCCCAACGGAGGTGAACACTGTGAGCAACAAACCGATTGTTCAGCATTTTTTTGATGAACCCACCAATACATTCAGTTATGTCGTCCGTGATCCCGGCAGCCAGGCCTGTGCGATTCTTGATTCGGTGCTCGATTTTGACTACGCCGCAGGAAAAACCGATGTGCGTTCTGCGGACGAAATTGTCGAATACGTGCGCTCTGAGAACCTGAAGGTTGAGTGGATTCTGGAGACTCATGTTCATGCGGACCATTTGTCTGCGGCGCCTCATCTCCACGAGAAACTGGGTGGTAAAACCGGCATTGGTGCCCATATCTGCGATGTTCAGGAGATTTTTGGCAAGGCGTTTAACGCCGGTACCGAATTTGCCCGTGATGGCAGTCAGTTTGACCGGTTGTTCCGGGATGGAGATACCTTTGCAATTGGTGGCCTTGAAGGTCGCGTTATGCATACTCCCGGCCACACACCTGCGTGCCTGACCTATGTTATCGGTGACGCTGCCTTTGTTGGCGACACTCTCTTCATGCCGGATTACGGGACGGCGCGCTGTGATTTTCCCGGCGGTGATGCCCGTGCACTTTACAGGTCTGTTCGCAAGGTGCTGTCGTTGCCGGCAGAGACCCGTATTTTCCTGTGCCATGATTACAAGGCGCCGGGCAGGGACGTTTATGCACACGAGACAACCGTAGCGGAGCAGCGCGCGGCCAATGTTCACGTGCATGACGGTGTGACTGAAGACGAGTTTGTAAAAATGCGCACGGAGCGCGATGCGACTCTCGATATGCCGCGGCTGATACTGCCCTCAGTACAAGTGAATATGCGGGCGGGAGAAATGCCTCCGGCAGAGGATAACGGGCAGGTGTATCTGAAAATCCCGGTCAACCTGTTCTGAGCGCCTGATGAACTTTAAACGCTACCTGCCTGTTCTCCAGTGGGCTCCGCAATATGGCCGAAGCCAGGCCACCAGTGATCTGGTGGCTGCGGTTATTGTGACTGTAATGCTGATTCCCCAGTCTCTGGCCTACGCTCTGCTGGCCGGCCTGCCTGCTCAGGTCGGGCTGTATGCCAGTATTCTTCCGCTGGTAATCTACGCGATCTTCGGAACAAGCCGAACGCTCTCTGTGGGGCCTGTGGCCGTGGCCTCCCTGATGACCGCCGCTGCGCTGGCGCCGCTGGCTGAAGCGGGAAGCCCTGAGTACGTCGCAGGAGCAATTCTTCTGGCTGTTATGTCCGGGCTGATGCTCACAATGATGGGCATTCTCCGGTTGGGATTCCTTGCCAACTTTCTCAGCCATCCGGTTATCTCCGGTTTTATCACGGCTTCGGGAATTGTAATTGCTGCCAGCCAGCTCAAGCACATCTTCGGGGTACAGGCGACCGGCCAGAATCTTCTGACGATTGGCCATTCGCTGATGCAGTCGATCGGTGATACCAATATGGCAACCCTGGCGATAGGTGCGGGAGCCTTGTTGTTTCTTGTGTTTGCGCGAAAGCAGCTTAAACCTCTTCTGATACGTTCAGGTATGGGCGCGCGCGCAGCGGATATCGTCACCAAAACTGCGCCGATTCTGGCCGTGCTCGTAACTACGCTGGTGGCCTGGCTGTTCGGGCTGGGTGATCAGGGTGTACATCTGGTGGGTCATGTTCCTTCGGGTCTTCCGGAGCTGACGATGCCCACAATGGACTTGGGGCTTTGGCAGCAGCTGGCGGTCAGCGCACTGTTAATCAGTGTGGTGGGTTTCGTTGAGTCGGTTTCTGTAGGGCAGACTCTCGCAGCAAAGCGGCGTCAGCGGATTGACCCGGACCAGGAGCTGATTGGTTTGGGAACCGCCAACCTTAGTGCGGGGTTTTCCGGAGGGATGCCGGTAACAGGCGGGTTTTCCAGGTCGGTGGTTAATTTTGATGCCGGGGCGGAAACCCCGGCTGCAGGTGCATATGCGGCTGTCGGGATTGCCCTTGCAACCTTGTTTCTGACGCCTGCTATTGCCTATTTGCCGCAGGCAACCCTCGCTGCGACCATCATAGTTGCTGTAGCGACGCTGATTGATTTTCCGGCGCTGGGACGCACCTGGCGGTATTCGCGGACGGATTTCGGGGCTATGCTGGCCACCATTGTGCTGACACTCGCACATAGTGTTGAAGCGGGCATCATCTCAGGGGTGGCGCTCTCCATAGGTTTGTTTCTGTATCGTACCAGCCGGCCCCACAGCGCTGTTGTTGGCAGGGTTCCCGGCACAGAGCACTTCCGTAATGTGCTTCGCCATGATGTGGAGCTATGCCCGAAAGTCACTTTTCTGCGCGTGGATGAAAGCCTGTATTTTGCCAATGCGCGTTTTCTGGAAGAGACGGTGATGGATCTGGTTATTTGCAAGCCGGAGCTGAAAGATCTGGTTCTGGTGTGTCCTGCCGTCAACCAGATAGATGCGTCCGCACTGGAAAGCCTGGAGGCGATAAATGAACGTCTCAAGGATGCCGGGGTGCGCCTGCACCTTTCTGAGGTGAAAGGGCCAGTCATGGATCGGCTAAGGGGAACCGAGCTGGTTTCTCATCTGGGCGGCCAGGTATTTCTCAGCACCTATGAAGCCTGGCAGGCTCTTACCGACAGTCACATGCCAATAAAACATACCGCCTGAAAGGGGAGGCACTGCGTTCCTCCTGTTTTCCGATGACACAGATCATTGGCTGTTCGGGAGTCTGCGCCGTTATCATTGGGAATGTTCCGGATTTTAATAGGCGTAGTGCTATATGGGCATGACCGATAATTTGCTATCTACCGGGCAGTGGGTCGTAACTCTGGCCCTGTTCCTGTTGATTCTTGTGCAGGCCGCCCGGTCTGTGCGCTGGCGAGACCTGGTTTCAGACAATGCCCTGCAGCATTCTTTTTTCGGTGCTGCAGTGGCCCTGGGTTTTATCTGGCAGCTGCGGGCGGGTATCTACCCCGGGTTAGCAATTCATATCTTTGGCATTACTGTGGTCACACTGATGCTGGGCTGGGGTCTGGCGGTATTTGCCGGGCTCCTGGCTCTGGCTATTACGGTGGTAACGGGCCGGGAGCCGGTGATGATGTTCGCCGCCAATGGCTTTGTGACCGTTATGATCCCCGCTCTGGTTACTCAGGGCATCATGCTTTGGGAAAGGCACCGGGATTTCAGCAATTTTTTTGCCTATATTTTTGTTTGTGGTTTTTTCGGGGCCGGCCTGTCAGTCGTCGTCGCCGGGCTGGTGATGTGCATGATGCTCTGGCTTAGCGGCGTATATGAATTTTCAGAGCTGGTTCATGATTATCTTCGATACCTGCCGCTGTTCATGATCCCTGAGGGCTTTGTGAATGGGGCGGTTGTTACCGGCATGATGGTGTTTCATCCGGACCGGCTGACAACCCTGGACCAGCGGCGGTATCGTTAACAAAACAGTGCTCCCCGGGTTTTGGTCACCAACCTGGCGCGCTGGCGCATACCGGTTTTTCAGCGGCACTGTTTTTCTTGTGCCACAGCTGCATCCATTCCTGTATTTCGCCTGCCGGCATCGGGCGCGCAATTCCGTAGCCCTGAGCGTAATCGCAGCCTAACTTGCGCAAAGCGTGAGCATGGGCCATGGTCTCAACACCTTCTGCCAGAATCGGGTGGGAGAACCTCTGGCCAAGAAAAATCACGCTCTCCACAATAGCCCTGTCGCTTGTATCATTGAGCATATTGAGCACAAAACTCTTGTCAATTTTTACCAGGTCGACTGGCAGCGTGCGCATGTAGGTTAGTGAAGCAAACCCTGTTCCGAAATCATCCAGAGCAACACGAAGTCCCAGTTCCTGGCACCGGGTAAGCACGTTGCTGGCTCGCCGGATATCATCAAGTGCAGTTGATTCAAGAACTTCCAGGGTGATCTTCCCGGGCTTTACCCCCGGGTGGCTGTGCAGGTAACTCTCCAGATAGCGCGTGAAGCTCTGGTCCATCAAGTGTCGCGCGCTGATGTTGATGCTGATTGACAGATCATGGCCGGCTTGGTGCCAGAGGTTCATCTGGGAAATAGCCTTTTTCAGAACCCATTGGCCCAAGGGCACCTCCAGGTGACTGTCTTCCAGTGTGGGAAGAAAAGCTGCCGGGTGTAGCAATCCTTTATAGGGGTGCTTCCAGCGGATAAGCGCCTCAAAACCCACTACCTTGCAATCCGCTATGCGCACCTGAGGCTGAAAATAGAGCTCAAACTCCTCGTTTTCGAGAGCCCGGGTGATTTCAGTAAGCTGTTTACGACGTTGCTGCCGGTGTTCGTTCAGTTCCGGGTCAAAAAAGTGCAGCAGGTTCCGCCCTTTCTCCTTGGCAGAGTACATGGCCTGGTCGGCATGGCGGATCAGCCCTTCAGCATCTGCATTATCAGCGGGGTAGCGGGTGATGCCGAGGCTTGCGGTGAGGGTGATCGGCCCCGTACCTGTGCCTGGGTCAACTGGCTCATTGATAATGGACAATATACGCTTATAGATAACGTCATGATTATCACTCTGAAGAATCAGGCCGAACTCGTCGCCACCAATCCGGGCAGCGGTATCGCCACTGTGCAGGGCTTGTGCCAGACGGCGAGCAAGCACGCGCAGTATCTGGTTGCCAACGGTTTGCCCAAAACTGTCATTGATCGCCTTGAAGCCGTCGAGGTCCAGATAACAGACTGACAGAGTCTTTTGCTGTTGATCTGCGTGTGTTCGCGCTCTGGCCAGACGGTCTTCCAGTCGCTGGCGGTTGGGCAGGCCGGTGAGTTCGTCATAGTTGGCGGCCCAGTCCAGCTCTTTGGCATGGTTTTTCAGTGCGGTAATATCGGTGAACGTTGCGACATGGTAGTAGCGGCCGGGCTCATTAAGGTGCACGCGGCTGATTGATTGCAGTTCGACAAACTCTTCGCCGTTTTTTCGTCGGTTCCAGATTTCGCCGCGCCAGTGGTCATTTTCCTGAATACTTTGCCACATGGAACGGTAGTAGTCAGGTGAGTGACGGCCAGAACTCAGGATCGACGGGTTGAGTCCCAGCACGTCCAGACGACTGTATCCGGTAATGCGGGAGAAGGCCGGGTTCACATCCAGTATCCGGTTGTTGTGATCGGAAATGATGATGGCTTCGTGGCTGCGGTCAAATACGCTGGCTGCAATGCGCAAACCGCGCTCGCCTTGTTTGTGATCCGAGATGTTGTTCATTATGGCGATGAACCCGGGCTTTACGCCCTGTTCTGCGCCGACAGGAATACAGTTGAGATGGATCCAGAATGGAGCGCCGGAGCGGGTGTATAGCAGAACGTCTTCTTCAAACGGATCCCCCTGACACAGTTTCCGGGTGATACGGGCCCTTGTGTCCGGGTCTGTAGCCGGGCCATTAAGAAGGTCGTTCGGGCGGGTTCCGGAAATATCCTTTAGCAGGTAACCGGTATGTTCTTCAAAACCTGGGTTGGCCCACTGAATAATCCCTTCTGCATCAAGGATAAGTACCATGTTGGGTGTGACACTGGCAACCAGTGAAAGGAGCTCTGGATCAATCTCGGAGCAAGGCGTCTCGGGTTCCGGAATATCTATATCTGACATAATTAGATCTGTGCTCCGGCCACAAAAAGTGCGACTGTTCTCCCTGTCCTGATAGATTGATCCTGATATTGATTTATACGCGTTGCATCGGTCGCTTGCCAGCGTGCTTTGTGAAAAAGCAGCCGCGCAGAATACCCATGCAAACGGAAATAAGATTGATATATGTCAATTTTTTGCCTGGTAGTTCAGTTGCGCCAACGGGAATGCTTTTGCAGCTTTCTTTGCAGGGTTCGCCGGTGCATGTGCAGAGCCCTGGCGGTGGCAGAGACATTGCCCTCATGCTCATTAAGCACCCGCTGAATGTGCTCCCATTCCATTTCTTCCACTGACGGCGGCTCATGTCGCAGTTCCGGGGATGTTGCCAGGGCTTCAAAGCCACTGATGAGCTGATGCACGGTAACCGGTTTGCATAAGTAATTGACGGCGCCCCGGCGCATGGCTTCAACCGCTGTGGCAATGCTGCCATAGCCTGTCAGCACAAGGACGTCGAGCCCGGGTATTCTGGTGAGGAGTTCCGGCAGGAGCTGAAGGCCGCTCTCGCCCGCAAGGTTCAGGTCCAGAACGCACTTTCCGAAGCCCTGGGTGTCGAGGGCGTGGAGTGCTTCGGCATGGGAGTGAGTACCTGTGGCTTCAATTCCCTGGCGCTTCAGCGCTCGCTGGAGTATCTCCAGAAAGGCAGCGTCATCGTCAATAAGCAGCCAGCGTTCGTTTGTGGTCATTTGCTCCCTCCGGCGTTTGTTTTATCCGCCCCGGCTTCCGGCAAATCGATGATCATGGTCGTACCATCCTGGTCAACTCGTGCTTTCAGGGTGCCTCCCAGGCGCTGAATTGTGGCGTTTGAAAGGAAGAGGCCAACGCCCAGACCGCTCTCTGAGCCCACGATCTGTTCGCCCGGGGTCTCCTGCAGAGTATCCTCCAGGCCGTCTCCGTGGTCTTCCACCACTATTTCGATTCTGCTGGAAGTTGCTCTGTGTACACTGACAGCTACCCATGTCGGGCTGGCAGTAAGAGCATTGGCCAGAAGATTGAGGATGGCCTGGTCCAGAGTGGCATCTACCGCAACCTGGCAATCCGGAAGCTCTGCCGACCAATCTATGGGTGCCGCTGGCCACAGGAGTGTGGCCGACTCTCTCAGCCGTGCCACCCACTCCTGCACCGGGAGGTTTTCCAGCTGCGCGGTTTTAGCTTGAATGGCTGCGTTGGAAAGCTGCTGCAGGTGTTTGCCACAAAGAGCAAGCTGTCGTTCCATCAGGTTCAGGTCTTCAGCAAGGTCGGGGTCGGGAAACGCTGAGCGGATCTCGTCGACCAGCAATGTCATGGTGTTCAGAGGCGTGCCCAAACGATGGGCAACGGCGGCGGCAGAAAGCCC
The DNA here is from genome assembly GCF_002407605.1 of Marinobacter sp. ANT_B65. Lineage (NCBI taxonomy): Bacteria > Pseudomonadati > Pseudomonadota > Gammaproteobacteria > Pseudomonadales > Marinobacteraceae > Marinobacter > Marinobacter sp. ANT_B65. The sequence continues at coordinate 513,981 of NZ_NXGV01000002.1, forward strand.
CAATGCAATGATCTGTTCATCGCGCAGGCGCGTCTCCCGGATGCTTGACAGCTGCTCCTGTTGCTGGCGCAACCTTCGTGCGAGAGCCCCTACTACCAGCAAAAGGATCACAGCTGTAATAGCAAAGGTGACCCACATCCCGACCAGGTGTAACTGCGCCAGATTGGCATGGTTGTGGTCATGGGTAAGCGGAGAATGCCAGACAACCAGGGCCGTGTAGACCGCAATTCCTGAAAGCGTAAGAGCAATGCTCTGGCTAAGGGGAACCAGAATGATCGCTACGGCTATAGGCAGCAGCAGTAAGGAAACCAGAGGGTTAGTATAGCCGCCGGTGAGGAACAGCCAGGCACCTATCAGGGCCAGGTCAAGGGCGAGACCGGCACTTACGCTTGCCGGCGAGCGTGGTGGTCGTCGGGTAAACCAGAGCCAGCCGAGAGTAGCGAGAACGCCATAGAGCAGGCATATAGCGAGTGCTTCAGCGCGGTGTGCAAGTGTAACAACGGTTTCTGCTACCGCAAGGGCGGTAAGCTGGAGGCCAACGACTGCCAGGCGCATGGCCAGCAGGTAGCGCGCAGCTTGTTGGAAGCCTGTTTGAGAGTGGGTCAGCCATTTCATGATACAGATTCTAACAGGGCAGAGCAGGCAGGGGTGAATCCTGCGAATACTTTGAGTAAGTTCCCGGCATTAAAAAGACGGTTGCTCATCCGTGAAATAACAAACCAGATTCTGGCTGACAACGTCGCCCGTCAGCTGCAGAGAACCTTCTCTAAGATCAAAGGTTTGCAGTGAATTCTCCGGAGTGATTTTTGAGATGTCAGCCGGGGTGCCGGGGAGAAGTTCTGGCTGATAGGTGCAGTTTCTGCCATTGGGGAACAGGGCAACATAGGCGATTCCGGTTTCCACCAGATCCTGAAAAAAGTGTGAGCCGTAGGAAAGGTCGGGAACCATGTCACCCTCCATTTCTGCCACTTCAATCAACACGGATACCCCGGCTATATCGGCAAAACGGACAGGCACGCCCAGTTCCGGGCTGCTGGTTCCCCAGCGGCCGGGGCCAATAAGCATGGTTTTTCCATCTGCTGTGCGTACCTGTTCGCCAATAAGGCGGGCAACCTCGTAACGTTCGCTGACGCTTAACCGGCTGTATACGGCTGCATCCACACGGATAACCCGTTGGATGCGGAGGTTTATATTGCCGCCCATGAAGTGGCCACGGGTCTGGAAAAAAAGTTGTCGGCCGGGTATTTCGGAAGGTATAGCCGCCGCCGCAGATTCACCAATGGTTGCCAGTGGGCGGCACTGTACAAGATTAAACGCCGGTTCACCGGCATCGTCCAGGCGCAGGGTAAACTCCACGTCCACCGGATGCAGGTAGCCGGCTTCGAGTGTTTTCAGCAGGCTGGACAGGCGAGAGATAAACCTGCTGCCGCGGACCAGCGCCTGGAACGTCAGTCGCCACACTGGTGCATGGAGGTTCAGCTCCTCTGCCCGCCGGCTTGCGGGCTGATCTATTTCCCCAAGATATTTTAGTGGCAGGTCCGGAATTTCCTGAGTGAGCAGGCTTAAAGGAAGCGTGTTCAGCTTTCCTTCATTCAAATCCAGCACATCGAGAAGATGCTGGGAAAAGCGGTAGCTTTCATCCTGATTGCGAAAGGGCTGGCGGCTGGGGAAGTCCAGGGCCATTACGCACGCATGATCACCTTCAATACGGTCAACTGCCCGGGTACCCAGGCCCATAACCAGGCGGACCATACCGGCTTCAGAATCCATGCTGGTATCCCAGGCGAATGTATTGCGGGAAACCCCGACGCCGGCAGCATCCGGCAGGTAGTAACGCCCGTGGAAGCGACCATTGACCCGCTGAATCAGCAGCGCCATGGGCTCTTCTCTCTGATCCAGCCCCCGTTGCTTCCGGTACACCAGTGCATCCTTGCTCATGGTTGAGGCGTAAACCTGCCGGATGGCATCTTCCAGTGCTGAAAGCCGAAGTTCCGGAGGGCCCTGATTTACCAGGAAAATACTGTCGTATTTGCCCGCAAATGCATTTCCGAAGCCGTCCTCCTGAAGGCTGCTTGAGCGCACCAGAATCGGGTATTGGCCATAGTGATCCAACAGGCGCTCCAGCTCGGCCCGGATTTCCGGGGGGAAGCTGCCGGTCATCAGGCTTTCATGAAGCTCCGCTGCTTCAGTGAAATAACCCTCTGGGGACCTTTGGCGCATGATTGCCGGCCAGAGTCCGTTATGAACAAGAAAGGAATAATAGCTGTCTGAACCGAGATAGCTGGAATCGTGGGGTTCCAGGGCCTCCTGCCAGATGTCGGGCTGATTGGTGAGCAGGATACTGCGAGCGAGCAACATACCGGCAGCCTTGCCGCCAATGTAACCGCTGCCGATCATTCTGGCACGTATGGCAAGCAGGTCCTCGAGGGAGAGATAGCGTCTGGCGAGCTCCAGCATACGCGGGTCCCTGCTTATCAGGACGTTCAATACGCGATCTTTGATATCGGCAATCTGTGTTTCTTTATTGCTCTCAAGGGCGTCTGCTACCTGCAGGAACAGCCTGTCCCAGTAATCGAGCAGCGGTTGGCGGTTAAGCTGGGCCAGTTCCAGCCCGGCCTGAAGTCGGGTGGCGTCACTGCTGTCTGTTATGGGGACAAAGCGTCCCTGGTGCTCCCGGTGCGGAAGAAACATGGTAGGAGACTGCCTGCGCCAGGCTTTGATGGGCTGGATCTGAACGTCGTCGCCCAAACGGTGAACATCCACCATTACCTGGGTCGTTCTCCGGATACGGTCAAGCGTGGTGCGGGAATGCCGGTCGGGATAGAGGGCAAACCAGGCGACAGTATCGAGTTCAAAGAGGAATGGGCAGACTACCCGGAAAAAATTACCCACCATGGCATCCGTGGCCCAGGCATTGAGCAGGTCGCTCAGGCAGTCGCACACGTAGAATGCGCCGCGGCCATGCTCTTCAATCAGGCGCCAGACTTTGCCGGTAAAGGCTTCAAAGCCGCCCAGAGCATCGATGTTCTCAATGTGAATGTTTGCTTTCGCGGACACCAGCGGAGGATGCTGGCCAAAACGAAGGTAGATGATACGGCGCCCGGCGGACGCCGCAGACTCAATAAACGGCGTAACGAACCGGCGATAGTCGTCCAGGTCGGTAACCCGCCAGACAACATTATCGCCAATTCTGAGGCCGTCAAGCACATCGTCAAGCCCCGGAAGGCCGGTAGAAACCCTCATGTCATCCTGTGAGTTTCCGCCGGCTGGGGTCACGATTTGCTGCTCCGTCGTCAGATAACGCCCATGGCATCCATGGCGCGAGCTACTTTGATGAACCCGGTGACGTTGGCCCCAAGCACGTAGTTACCCTCGGATCCAAACTCTGCCGCCGTCTCATAACAGCTCCTGTGGATCTCGATCATGATGTCCTCAAGGCGTTTTTGAGTATAGTCAAAAGACCAGGAGTCACGGCTGGCGTTCTGCTGCATTTCCAGTGCTGAGGTTGCTACGCCACCAGCGTTGGCTGCTTTGCCCGGGCCGTACATCAGTTTGGCTTGCTGGAAGATAGCGATACCTTCCGGAGTTGTCGGCATGTTTGCGCCCTCAGCAACGGCGATGCAGCCATTCTCAACCAGTGTCTTGGCATCGTTGGCGTTCAGCTCATTCTGGGTGGCACACGGGAGTGCGATATCACAGGGTACCGACCAGATACTGCCACCCGCAACGTATTTTGCGTCCTTGTGGAACTCTGTGTATGCGCTGATACGGCGGCGTTCAACTTCTTTGATGCGCTTGAGTGCGGCCACATCAATGCCTTTTTCGTCCACGATGATACCGCTGGAGTCGGAACAGGCAACGACTTTGGCGCCCAGTTCATGTGCTTTGGCAATCGCGTAGATTGCAACGTTACCTGAGCCGGAAACGACAACTTTTTTGCCTTCTATGGAGTCGCCGCGGGCTTTCAGCATTTCGCTGGTAAAGAACACAACGCCGTAGCCGGTTGCTTCGGTACGTGCACGGCTGCCGCCCCAGTCCAGTCCCTTGCCGGTGAGTACGCCGGATTCATAGCGGTTGGTGATGCGTTTGTACTGGCCGAACAGGTAGCCTATTTCGCGTCCGCCTACACCAATATCTCCGGCGGGAACGTCGGTATACTCGCCCAGATGGCGGTACAGTTCGGTCATCAGGCTTTGGCAGAAACGCATGATTTCGTCATCGGAGCGGCCTTTGGGGTCAAAGTCGCTGCCGCCTTTGCCTCCGCCGATGGGCAGGCCCGTCAGTGCGTTCTTGAAGATCTGTTCAAATCCCAGAAATTTGATGATGCCCAGGTAGACAGAGGGGTGAAAACGCATGCCGCCCTTGTATGGCCCAAGGGCACTGTTGAACTCTACACGGAAGGCGCGGTTGATATGAATCTCGCCTTTATCATCCTGCCAGGGCACACGGAAAATAATCTGGCGCTCCGGTTCACAGATGCGTTGAATAATCTTCTTCTCAGCGAATTCAGGATATTTCACCAGAACCGGCCCCAGTGTTTCCAGAACCTCGTGAACAGCCTGGTGAAACTCGCTTTCACCCGGGTTGCGGTGCAGAACATCTTCGTAAATCAGTTCCAGTTTCTCATCAAGTCGGGCGGTCATAGGGTGTTCCTCGTTTCGGATCTTGCTTATTGCAGGAAAATGAAAAAGGTGTGCGCAAAAAAGGGGCGCTGATTTGATCACATTGTGCCCGATTTGGCAATAGCGCTCCTTTTTGGTGCCTACCTCCCTGTCTCTACCCCTACTACCACCAGAGAGATGCGGCATTGTGTCTCATGCGTGCAAACGCTGGCGCGTCTATTATTGCCCTCCAATATTCTGATTCAGACGGGTCCGCCCACGGGGACGCAGTAGTATGAAGGGTCGAGCATTTGCCAGATTTACACAGATGGCTGTGATTGGTTTCGCCGGGTTTCCGGCGCTGACGCTGGCACAGACTGCCGCAGAAAGCGTTCTTATCCGGGTGACGGAAGGGCAGCTGAGCGGCAGTGCTGATGGAGTGTTGGCCAGCGAGCCGGTGAACCGGTTGGTGTCTGATCCGTCGGTATCTCTTTCCCGAATGGGAGGTCGTGGTCTGGAGCCGGTAGTGCGGGGTCAGAGTCAGGACCGGGTGGATGTGCTGCTGGATGGTATTCGTGTCGAAGGTGCCTGTCCTAACCGGATGGACCCGCCAACCAGTCGGCTGAGTAGTGCCCTGGCCCCGGTTCTGGAGGTGAGAACCAATAACCGTACTTTGCGCTGGGGCCCGATCGCCGGAGGGCAGATTGTTGCGACTACTGCTGATCCCCGGTTCGATGACAACGCGACCACAGGCCAGGTAACGATTGGTGGATCGGACAATGGTAGCGGCAGGCTGATAAACGCCACGGCCGCCGTTGGCAGTGAGAATACATGGCTCAGGCTTTCTGGCGGATATGATGAAGCCGATGATTACGAAGATGGTGATGGTAATAAGGTGCGCAGTGCCTATGAAAACACCGAAGGCCGTGTTGATGGCGCCTGGACAGCCGGAAATGGGTTTTATATCAAAGGCATGGTCAGTCGTCAGGAAGAAGACGATGTGAAATACGCAGGCTCCGGCATGGATGCTCCGAAGACTGATACGGATATGTACCGTTTAGAGCTGGGCTCTCCGGTAGCTGATGGTGAGTGGAGTCTGCTTGCCTGGCAGGCAGACGTTGATCACATTATGGACAACTTCAGCCTGCGTTCTGCAGGCATGATGAAAATGCAGACGGATTCCACGACCGAGACACGTGGAATGCGCTTTATCCTTGATCAAAGCCCCGGCACTTCAACCGACTGGGCCGTCGGCGCAGACCTGGAGACCAATGACTGGGATGCGAAGCTGTCGAATCTTACCAACCCCATGCCGATGACGGTCTCATTCATGTGGCCCGGTGTGGAGCGGGAGCGTGTCGGGATTTTCGCTGAGGGTTTCCGGCGCATTGCCCGTGACGTAAAGGTTGGAGCCGGAGTCCGGTATGACCGTGTGGAAATGGATGCCACCAGGGCCGGCGATGTTGCGAGTATGGGAATGACTCCGGCCATGCTTTATCAGAGCGCATACGGCACAACGGATGTAAAGCCTGAAGATAACAACGTCAGCGGATTTTTATCCGGAGAATGGCGCCTGCCGCATAATCAGGCGCTGACACTGACGGCAAGCCGCAGCGTGCGTAGTCCCGGCGTGACCGAACGCTATCTGGCCCGGAATACCTCGAGTGGCAGTTGGATTGGCAACCCTGGTCTGGACACTGAAAAACACCACAAAGCTGAGCTGGCACTGAGTGGCAGCAAAGATCAGTGGAGCTGGAAGCCGGTGATCTGGGTTGATCAGGTGGACGATTTCGTAAGGCGTTATGAAGAAACACCGGCCGATGTTCGTTATGAAAATATTGACGCACGTCTGCTTGGCGTCGAGATGATGATCGGCTGGACGGACGGGACCTGGAACAGTAGCAGTACTCTTGCGTCAGTTCGCGGTGAGAATCGTGACAATAATCAGTCTCTCGCACAGATTCCTCCGGTGCAGTTTGTGCAAACTCTGGGCTGGCACCATATGGGACATAGTATTGAAGCCCGGTGGCAATTGGCCCGTCGCCAGGATCGTATTGATGCGGAATCCGGGCTGGATGCGGGAACATCGCCCGGATATGGCGTGTTCAGCCTGTCTGGTAGTCACCCGCTGATGGAGCACCTTACATTCAGCTGGGCTCTGGATAACCTGTTTGATAACACCTGGGCGCCTCACGTGAGCCGTGCAAACACAGATCCGTTCAACCCTGATGCGGTACGTGTGAATGAGCCTGGCCGCACACTGCGCGCTGCGTTGACGGCCAAATGGTAAACCAGGCAATGGCGGTTACCCGCTACTCATAGCCGGCGGGTGACATTCTGCCTCGCACAGGACTACCCTGTCCTGTGCGGGGCTTTTTTTTGAGCGCCTTTATGAGTTAACTATAGTGATGGCTGGAGCTGGATTTGTGGCGGGCTAATCCCGGGTCCGGAGTAGTTTGGTATGTCCTGGTCCTGAATATATTGATAACCTGTAGTTATTAGCTAATAACTGTTATCGGGGTGGCTGGTGGTGAAGCATATTATTGCGGTACTGGGCACGATCTTCCTTGGGCTGGCTTGCGCAGGCTCTGTTTCCGGTGACGAGACACCTGGCCGGCCAGAAACTGCTTCTGCTGCGCGGGGTGAGTTGCAGGAAATGCTTGTGCTGGATGGAGTGATCGAAGCCGTTCAGCAGAGCACTGTGTCTGCACAGACCAGTGGCACAGTTCAGAAGCTGCCGTTTGATGTGGATGACTCTGTGGTTGCTGGCGACTTGATCGTGCAACTGGAGAGCAGCGAGCAGCGCGCCCGCGTCAACCAGGCGCAGGCTGGCCGGGATGAGGCACGGGCTGCCTTTGCGGATGCTCAGCAGCAGTTCAGCCGGATTGAAGCCGTGCAAGCGCGCGGCCTTGTTTCACGTCAGGAATTTGACCGGGCCCAAAACAATCTGGCTGGAGCCAGGGCGCGCCTCGAGCGTGCAGAAGCTGCGTTGGCTGAAGCTCAGGAACAGTTGAGCTATACCCGCATAGTAGCGCCATATGGCGGCATACTGACTGAACGTCACGTGGAAATTGGCGAGTCAGTCAGCCCCGGCCAGCCCCTGCTTAGCGGTCTGTCTCTGGAGCAGTTGAGAGTTGTCGTAGACCTGCCTCAGCAGTATGCAGGCCTTGCCCGGCGCGACCGCCAGGCGCAGGTCACTCTTGCCGATGGCCGGGTGCTGGAAACCGGCGACATGACGTTTTACCCCTACGCCAATCCGGCTACCCATACTTTCCGTCTGCGAATGCGCCTCAGGGAACCCAACGGATCCCTGTTTCCTGGCATGCTGGTCAAGGTTGGTGTTCCGGTTGCAATCCGGGAGACTCTTTGGATACCCGCGAGCAGCCTTATTCGCCGTAGTGAGCTGAGAGCCGTCTTTGTGCTGGATGATCAGGGTCGTCCCCGGTTGCGGCAGGTTCGTACCGGTGTGAAGCAGGAAGGCCGCCTGGAAGTTCTGGCCGGCCTGAGTGAGGGCGAACAGGTTGTCATTCACCCGGCTGAGCTGGTTGGAACAGATCGTCTGAACCTGCCAAGGGCTCATGCTTCCGGAGAGGGAGTCAGGAATTGAGCCACGAACTGCCTCCGGTCGGTCCTTCCGGGGCGATTGCCCGGATTTTTCAGGATAATCATCTGACGCCCCTGCTTGCGCTGCTGTCCATCATTCTGGGTGTGCTTGCGGTGGTTGTTACGCCAAAAGAAGAAGAGCCGCAAATAGACGTCACCATGGCGGATATCATGATTGCTTTTCCGGGCGCCAGCACGCTGGAGGTGGAAAGCGCTATCGCTACCCCGGCCGAGCAGGTGATGAGTGAAATCGCCGGCGTCAAACACGTGTATTCGGTGTCCCGCCAGGGTCAGGCGGTTGTAACTGTACAGTTTGATGTTGGCATCCCGAGGCAGGAAGCGCTTGTCAGGCTTTATAACCAGGTATATTCCAATCAGGACTGGTTGCCGCAGGATCTTGGCGCCGCGCAGCCGGTGATCAAGCCCAGAGGCATTGATGATGTGCCGGTAATGACTCTCACCCTTTACGATCCCGTTAGTGGTCATACTGGTGAGGAGCTCACCCGTCTGGCTCACATGCTGGAAGTGGCGCTCAAACGCGTGCCCGGAACCCGGGATGTATACACTGTGGGTGGCGTGCCTGACCGGGTGGACATCCATTTTGACCCAGCTCTTCTGGCCGGGTTTAACCTTACCCTCGGCGATATCCGCGATGCCCTGAGAGCGGCTAACAGCAGCAGTCAGGAAGCCCGTATTACCCGGGATAATCTCTCTGTTCCAGTACAGGTCGGTACCTTGCTGGAAAGCGTAGGCGATGTGCGCCAGCTTGTTGTTGGTATGCACTCCGGCGCTGCGGTGCATCTGGATGATGTGGCAACCGTCAGTCGTGGCGGAACGGTTGTGGACCAGAGTGTCATGACAGGCTTCGGGCCGGCAGCGGGCGCCGGTAATGCCGGTAGGCCTGGCGATGTCTACCCTGCAGTAACGCTGGCAATCGCCAAGAAGCCCGGGCAGAACGCTGTGGATATCACCAGTGCTGTCAAACAGAGGCTGGACCAGATTCGCAACCGCGCCCTGCCGGAGGGTGTAGAGGTTATTGTCACCCGGGACTATGGCGACACAGCTTCTGTCAAAGCACGGAAGCTCATTTCCGATTTGATATCCGCTACCCTTTGCGTGGTATTGCTGGTGTTGATTGCCATGGGCTGGCGTCAGGCGTTGATTGTCGGTGTCGCGGTCCTGATTACCCTGTTGCTCACACTGGTATTTTCCTGGGCCTGGGGCTTTACCCTGAACCGCGTTTCTCTGTTCGCGCTGATATTTTCTATTGGTATTCTGGTAGACGATGGCATCGTGATAACTGAAAACATCAGTCGCCGGATCCGCAACTCCAACCATCCGGTGCGGGAAATCATACCGGTGGCAGTAGATGAAGTAGGCACGCCCACCATTATGGCCAGCCTGACCATTATGGCCGCATTGCTACCCATGGCATTTGTAACGGGCCTGATGGGGCCCTATATGAGTCCTATCCCCATCAATGCGTCTGCCGGTATGGTGCTGTCCCAGGTCGTAGCCTTTGTGGTTGCTCCATGGCTGGCGTTCCGGTTACTGAAGCATCAGAGAGGCGTAGCTGCACCAGAGGCTGGTGAGGCAGGTAGCTCAGCTGATGGTGTCAGCCCAGTATCCTTGAGAATTTTCGGCGGCATGCTTGCGCCATTCCTGGGCGACCACCGCTGGCGCCGGCGACTGCTTGCACTCGTGGTAATTCTGTTGACGCTGGCCGCGTCCTCATTGCCAGTGTTTCAGGCGGTCATCATGAAAATGCTTCCTTTCGATAATAAATCGGAGCTTCAGGTTGTCGTTGATATGCCTGAACGCACGCCAGTTGAGCAGACCCAACGGGTACTTATGGAAATGGGGCACTATCTGGAGAGCGTCGGTGAAGTAACCAGCTGGCAGAGCTATGCAGGCACTGCCGCGCCCATTAACTTCAACGGGCTGGTGCGCCAGTATTACCTTCGCAGCGACCCATACCAGGGCGACATTCAGGTTAACCTCAGTGATGAGGGCGAGCGATCCCGCCAGTCACATGATATTGCTCAGGCGTTACGGGAACCGTTGCTCGCCATTGCCAACCGGTATGGTGCCAGCGTAAAAATTGTTGAAGTGCCACCGGGACCTCCGGTGCTGTCGCCAGTGGTTGCAGAGATCTATGGTGCGGATGCGGGTCAACGTGCTGAGCTGGCTCGCTCCGTAGCTGTTGGTATGGCTGAGGTGGAGGGGCTGGTAGATATAGATACCACGCTGGAAGCGCCAACCCGCCAGTGGGAAATTGCTGTGGATCGTGCCAGGGCTGCCCGTTATGGAGTGTCGCAGGCCCAGGTGGTTGAGGTTTTGCAGCTGGCGCTTGGGGGTATGAATGTCAGCTTTCTGCATGATGATCATGCCAAATACTCAGTACCTGTCCGGGTAACTCTGAGCGAGGGCGACAAGGCGCAGCCGGCTGTTCTTATGTCCCTGCAGGTGCGCAGTCGTGCTGGTAATCTGGTACCTCTGGCCAGCATTGCTCAGGTGCGCGAAGCCGACTGGATGGGTGCCATTTATCACAAAAACCTGCTGCCGGTGACCTACGTAACCGCGGATATGGCAGGTGCAGTGGACTCCCCCCTGTACGGCATGTTCGCTATGGTATCGCGCCTGACGCAGCAGGAAGGCGCGCCCGGGCAGTTCTTTATCGATCAGCCACCGTTACCGGAAAAAGGCACGCTCAAGTGGGACGGTGAGTGGCAGATTACCTATGAGACTTTCCGGGACATGGGGGCTGCATACAGCGTGGGCATATTCATGATTTTTGTGCTGCTGGTCGCCCAGTTCCGTTCATATATCCTGCCGCTGGTTATTATGGCGCCGATTCCGCTGACCATGATCGGTATCATGCCGGGACACGCCATGCTGGGCCGCGAGTTCACCGCCACCAGCATGATAGGCATGATCGCTCTGGCCGGGATTATCGTACGTAATTCCATATTGCTGGTGGTGTTTATCCGGCAGTTACTGGACGAAGGTATTGAACTGGACCGGGCCGTGATTCTGGCGGGCGCTGTGCGTATCAAGCCTATCGCCCTGACAGCCATATCTGCGATGGTGGGTGCCTACTTTATTCTTCATGACCCTATTTTCAACGGGCTGGCAATCTCTCTGGTGTTCGGGCTCACGCTATCCACCTTGCTGACTGTATTGGTTGTGCCACTGCTGTACTACACGCTTGCCAGGCGGGGGTGGATCTAGTGGTTTTAGCTGCCAATCCAGTAACGTTGCATTTTTACATACAGGAATGAGGCGCTCCAGGTAATCAGTACCAGCCCTGAGAGCCCTTCTATTCCGGTCAGGAACCTCAGGTCACCGACGGGTTCGATATCACCGTAACCGACAGTGGTGAAGGTGCTGAAAGAAAAGTAGACGCAATCCAGAAAGCTGCCGTTGAAGTTACCCGTCAGCGAACCCCAGGCGTCTGCGTGGTGCATGTAAAAGTAGGCTCCGGCAAATACCCACACTTCTGCCATGTGGGCGATGAGCACGCCAAGAACAGCAATGACCAGGCGGAAGTGGTGGCTTTCATGCATTTTAGCCAGCAAGGCGCTCAGGCGAACAAGCACTTCGTGATGCATAAGCACAACGAACACCACGATGAGAGAGTTGATGGCGGTTGCACTGAGCAGGTTGGCATGATGCTCTGTAAACAAGGCGTATAGCGCTCCTGAGCGGTACGTTCGGAGTCCGGTTGGTAATATTCATCATATTACTCTTTATTGTACCCCGAAGGTGTCTTCCAGAGAGACCATACTGATAACCTCTGTCCTGAGACAGATCTGTATTTAACTTAGCTGGCCAATACACCATGTCCAAACGACTCATACCTCTGATTATTCTGGCAGCCGGTGTTCTGGGTTTCCTGTATCTGAAAATGACCCGGCCGGAGCCTGCGCAAGTGAGCGCTACGGAGCGCAGCTGGCGGGTACAGGTGCAAGTCGTTGAGCCCGGAGTTCATACACCCGTGTTGCCTTTGTATGGGGAGGTGGTTGCGCCGGAAAAACTGTCGGTGGTGGCTGCTCTGGCCGGGCGAATAGCAGAACGGCCCGTGGCAGAAGGTCAGCGAGTGAGTTCCGGGGAACTGTTGGTGGCTTTGGATATCCGGGACATTGAGCCGGCACTGGCTCAGGCGGAGGCCCAGGTGGCCGATCTTGAGGCTCAGATACGCGCTGAACATGTGCGTCATGGCAATGATCAGGCGGCGCTGAAAAGCGAGCAGGCAATTCTGTCCAATGCCCGCCGGCAGCTGGAACGTACCCAATCCCTGGCAGGCCGTAACCTTGCTTCCCGTGAGAGCCTGGAAAGCGTAACGGATGCAGCGGTGAGAGCCGAACTTACCGTCAGCATTCGCCAGCGTGCTATCGACGAGCACCCCGCGCGGCTGCAAAGCCTTGACGCCCGACTGGCCCAGGCAGCTGCAACGCTTGCAACAACGCAGCGTGATGCTGAGCGGTCCCGGGTTACAGCTCCTTTTGACGGTGTTGTAACGGACGTTCAGGTTGCCGTGGGTGATCAGGTGACACAAAACCAGAAACTGCTCTCGGTTTATGCCAGCGATGGGCTGGAGCTTCGGGCGAGGGTGCCTAACAGGTATAGAACTGAGCTGATCAGTGCTCTGGAAGAGGGTGCAGATCTTTATGCTTATGGGGATCGGCGGGAGTTTCGCTTCCGGCTCGGGCGTTTTGCCGGCACCAGTGATCCCGCCGGAACCGAGGCGATCCTTGAGTTGACCGGAGAGACAGTGGGCTTACGCCCGGGTGCACTGGTACCGGTTAATCTGGAACGACCGGAACGGAGCGGGACCCTGGCCGTTCCGTTCAGTGCCCTGTATGGGGCAGACAGCGTGTATCTGGTTACAGACGACAACCGCATGCAACGTGTCATTGTGGAGCGTGTGGGCGAAGTAATCTCTGCCAGTGGCGAGCACAGTCTTCTGATCGCTGGTGAGGCCCTGAAACCTGGTGCAAGCCTGGTTGTCACTCATCTGCCTAATGCTCTGACAGGGTTGAAGGTAGACATTGCCAGTGCTGGCGAAGATAAACGGAGCTCTGCTCCATGAAGCGCAAAAAAGGCGTTATAGGTTTCTTTGTACATCACAAGGTTGCTGGCAACCTTGTGATGCTGATGATGCTGCTTGCCGGCGCACTTGCCCTTACCCGCATGAATATCCAGTTTTTCCCTACATTTGCACTGGACGTGGTCAGTGTACAAGTGGTCTGGAGCGGTGCCTCTGCAGAAGATGTGGAACAAGGCATAACCAACCCTCTGGAACAGCGCCTGCGTAGTCTGGATGGCCTCAAGAAAATGACCTCCACCTCGGCCCAGAGCATAGCGTCCATTACTCTCGAATTTGAAGAGGGCACTAACCCGATCACAGCACTGGATGATGTTCGCCAGCAGGTGGATGAGTTCACAAACATGCCGGCTGACGCTGAGGAGCCTCAGGTTGCCCGGGTTGAGCGCTATGAACCCGTTGCCCGGTTGCTGGTGTTTGGTGACATGGAGCGCAGTGAGCTTCGGGCTCTGGCCTATCGCTATGAAGATGAGTTGCTGCAAAGAGGTATAGACCGGGTGTCGTTTACCGGATTGCCGGAGCAGCAGATCAGCATTGATGTGCCCGTGGAAAGGCTGGAGACGCTGGGGTTGTCTCTTGGGCAGATTGCCGACCGGGTGGCTTCGGTTTCACGGGATTTGCCCGCTGGAATTATGGCTCAGCAGGATGCAGCCCGGGAACTGCGGTCTGTCGAGCAACGGCGCAGCCCGCAGGCATTTGAGACTGTACCTGTGCTCAGCGATGAACGTGTACAGCTGCGCCTCGGGGATATCGCGACGATTCGGCAGGAAGATCGTGACAGTCAGGTGTCTTTGATGCGCAACGGCTTTCCGGCCATAGAGCTGCAACTCCAGAGAGCGGAAAACGGTAACTCCCTCGCTGCAGCAAAGGTTCTGGAAGCGTGGCTGGATGATACGCGGGCAACGCTGCCTCCGTCTTTGCAGCTCGAAGTTTACGATGAGTCCTGGCAACTGCTGAACGACCGTATTTCTCTTTTGACCACCAACGGGCTGAGCGGACTGATTCTTGTGGTCTGTCTGTTGTATCTCTTTCTTCCCGGCCGGGTTGCGCTCTGGGTTGCAGTCGGGATACCCACCGCCTTTCTTGCCGCTTTGGGAGTGCTCTGGCTGATCGGAGGTTCTATCAACATGATTTCCCTGTTTGCGCTGATTATGGCGCTGGGGGTCATTGTGGATGATGCCATTGTGGTCGGCGAAGATGCAGACGCCCATGCCCGTATGGGGGAGGACTCCATCTACGCCTCTGAAGGAGCTGCCAAGCGCATGGTCTGGCCAGTGTTGGCGTCTTCTCTGACCACTGTTGCTGCCTTCATGCCCCTCCTGGTTGTGGGAGGAGTGATTGGCAACATTCTGGGCGATATCCCCGTTGTCATGATCTGTGTACTCATTGCCTCGCTGCTGGAGTGTTTCATCGTGCTCCCGTCGCACTTGAGGCATGCATTCAGCCCACGGAATTCGGGCAAAGCTGATGCAGAACCGGTACGCCCAAGCCGGAATCCGGTTGTGCGTTTTCGTGACGGTTTTGAACGGCGGTTTGATCATTTTCGTGAGGGGCCGTTCCGCCGGTTTTCCCGGCGTAGCCTTGAACACCGGGGAATTACCATGGCCAGCGTACTGGCTCTGGCCATCTTCACCGTTGGTTTGCTTGCTGGCGGGCGTCTTGGCTTCAATTTCTTTCCGACCCCGGAACCTTCAGTGCTCTACGCCAATGTGAGCTTTGTGGCGGGTACAGACAGTGCCACGGTAGACCGCTTTATGGGTGATATGCAGAAGGCGTTGAATGAGACGGAAGCAGCGCTGGGCGGCAACCTTATTTTACACGCGGTTACCACAGAAGGGGCGACTCTGGGCGCTGGAGGAAGCTCCCGGTCCGGTGATGAGCAGGGCGCGATCATGATTGAACTGGTGCCCTCGGATCAGCGCCAGATACGCAATCTTGAATTTATCACTGAATGGCGTAGTCGTATGATTCTGCCGGCCGGGCTGGATAATCTCGCCATTTCAGAGCGCCAGTCGGGGCCGCCGGGCCGGGATGTGAACGTGCGTCTGACCGGTGATGACTCAAGAAATCTGAAACTTGCGGCAGAAGAACTGACTCAGGCGTTATCGACCCTGCCCGGTGTACTGGATGTGGAAGATGATATGCCCTGGGGACGGGAACAGCTGATTTATCAGGCGAGTGCATACGGCGAAGCCCTGGGTCTTACCACCGCGGATCTTGGCGGCCAGTTACGGGCAGCGTTTGATGGCCGGGTCGCCCAGATTTACCAGGACGGGAGGGATGAAATCGAGGTGCGGGTTCAGTTGCCGCGGGATCAGCGCGAGCGATTGTCTACCTTTTCCCGTATGACGGTACGAGTACCCGATGGGCGCTTCGTGCCTTTGGATCAGGTGATGAATCTTGATCACCGCCAGGGGTTTGAAGCATTACGCCATGCGGATGGCAAGCTGGCTATAGAAGTAACCTCAGCCCTCAATACCCGTGTCAGCACCGCGGCACAGATTCTTGAAAGCCTGCAGGCCGACGCGCTGCCGGACATCGCCAGCCGTTTCAATGTTCACTACAGTTTTGAGGGCCGGGCAGCGGACCAGCGTGAAACTATTGCGGATATGCAGACCGGCCTGCTGGTGGGCATAGCGTTGATGTATGTGGTGCTGGTATGGGTGTTTGCATCCTGGAGTCTGCCGCTGATTGTGATGGCGATCATTCCTTTCGCCCTGGTAGGCGCCTTGCTAGGCCACTGGCTGATGGGGTTGCAGCTTACAGTTTTGTCTCTGTTCGGGCTTTTTGGTCTGGCCGGTATTGTGGTGAATAACGCGATCATTCTGGTGTCTTTCTACAACCAGCAGCGTCAAAAGGGGCTGGATATCAATCAGGCACTGAACGAAGCTGTGGTTCAGCGGGTGCGTGCTGTATTACTGACATCCCTGACCACAATCGGAGGTTTGCTGCCTCTGCTTTTTGAAACCTCCCTGCAGGCTCAGTTTCTGATACCTATGGCGACCTCCATAGCTTTTGGTCTGGGGCTGTCCACGGTACTGGTGCTGCTGGTTATTCCGGCTTTGTTATCCTGGCTTGAGCAATTTCGGGAGTGGCGTGCCCGGCCTACCAGGTAATTGTGCCAGTATCCGTATCCGGACTGACGGGGCGTATGTCAATGACAGCCTCGTTCTCGCCGGCCTCTTTTTCAATCAGTTCCCGAAGCCGAACTCCCTGCTCTTCCATGGGGTCGGAGAGATCAATGATGATCTCAACGCGGCGATTTTTCGCGCGATTTTCTGCCGATATATTTTCCACCCTGGGTTCGGTATCGGCTAGTCCTTTAACTGCCAGGCGCGTGGGCTCAACATCGCCGGTAGCCAGCAATACGTTTGCGACAGCGGCTGAACGGGCAGCGGAGAGATCCCAGTTGCTGTAGAAGCGGGATGTTCGTATAGGTATATCGTCGGTGTGCCCTTCAACCATAAGCTTGCCGGGCATCTCAGCAAGCACTTCTGCCATTTCCAGTAGCAGTCCTTCAAACTCATACGTCAGGTCTGCAGAGCCGGAGGGGAAGGACCCTTTCTCCTCAACCCGTATAACGATACGGTGCTGATCCTGATCTTTTTCTACGGTAATGCGGCCATCGTCAATGGCCTCCTCAAGAACTTCCTGAATGCTGGATGTACTGGCCTCAAGGAATTCCTTTGCAGCTGCTTCCAGCGCCTCGTCTGTAGGGCTTTTCAGGGTCTGCAGCTCGGGTTGCTGATCAGTTGTGGTTTGCTTTACTTCGTTGACCAGCGTGGGCTCGGGAGGCGCGGGCGAAAACTTGTCGAAAATCGGACTGGTGCCCTGGGGGATTTCGAGTGCCGGTACATCACGCTGGACGCCGAACGCTTTTGAGAGCTCACCAGCAATCTGTTTGAACTTCATTGCGTCAATTTCGGAAAACGACAACAGAAGCACAAAGAAACACATCAACAGTGACATCAGGTCGGCAAAGGTCACAACCCAGGCCGGAATGCCCGGTTTTTCCTCTTCTGGCATCTCGTCCATGGGGCTTATCCGCTGGTGGCCTCTGCATCAGGCGCTTTGTCTCGCTTGTTCGGGGGCAGGTAGCTGGAAAGCATCTGTTCGATAATACGCGGGTTTGTGCCCTGCTGAATGGCCACCAATGCATCGGTGTAAAGCATTTGCAGGCGAGCCTCTTCGGTCATGCGCAGGGAAAGTTTGTCCGCAATCGGGGTGGCGATCATGGTCGCAATCATCGCACCGTACAGGGTGGTAAGCAGAGCAACAGCCATTGCCGGCCCGATGGACTTCGGGTCTTCCATGTTAGAGAGCATCTGTACCAGACCAATCAGCGTGCCGATCATGCCCATTGCGGGTGCCACGTCTGCCATGGCCATAAATACCTTGGAGCCTGAGCGGTTGCGGTCCAGAGTCATCAGGCGTTCCTTGTCCAGGAGCTGTTTGATGGTTTCGCTGGTCTGGCCATCGACCAGCATCTGGATACCGCTATTCAGGAAAGGAGAAGCGACGTCCCGCCCTTCAAGCCCCAGCGCCCCTTCTTTTCGGGCAATGTTCGCAACTTCCACAAGCTCTTCAATACTGGCCTGGGTTTCCGGAAGTTTGAATTTGAAGGCCCGGGCAGCCGCTTTAAAGGCGCCGAGGAACTGCGGAATGCTGAATTTGGCGAGCACAACCAGCATTGTCCCGCCAACAACGATCAGCAGTGATGCAGAGTTGAGGAAAACATCGGGGGCCGCACCAAGAACAACGGCGGTTACGATAAGTAAGATGGCGCCAAGAAGGCCTATCAGTGTGGCGAAATCCACATGTTCTCCGGGACGTTTGACGATTTATAGTGAAGGCGGTCAGATTACCTGTAGTTCATAATTCAATCAATCCGCTTGTGCTGATTGCCCGGCGTCTTTTTTGACCTCTTTCCAGGCTGCGTACTTGTGCAGGTCAGACTCGACCAGCTTCAAACATAGTGCAACCACGCCCGCATCGTCCAGAAAACCAAAGCCAATAATGAGGTCGGGAATAAAATCCAAGGGATTCATCACATAAATAAGTGCCCCTGCAACCGCGGCAATGCTTTTCCAGGGAATGTCTCTGTAACTTCCGTTCCAGTAGTCCCTGAGCATGGAAAACATCAGTTTGATATCGGCACTGAACCGGTTCAGTTTACCACTGTTTTTGACCTTTTCTTCAATAGCCCGCTGTCGCTCGAGCAATGTCTCCAGGTCGGCGCGGTTTACTTTCTCTGCCTCGGCATCTAGTTGTTCCTGCGCTTTCTTCTGGCTGAACAAAGCCATGAACAAGTGTCCTCTCTTGATTTAGTGGGATAATCCAGACTAATAATGTCACGAAATGAGCTGGTATGCTGCACCAACTGCACGCGATGCGAAAAGACGTAAAAATCCGGACGGAGCTCTCCGGTTATCTGGAGAAAGGTGAAATTCGGCCGGAAAAGACCACCAAGGTCTTTGAATTGGTGCGTGAAAGCAGGAGCGTCAGCTCTGTGATAAATTTCACACCATCTGTCTGATGAGCTTGGGCTGTGGATACGAAGAATCTGTAATGTGATTTCTTCGGGACGAGTGGATAAAGAGGCCTTTTTATTATGCTGAATATACTCATGATTGGCGCCGGGGGGATTGGTGGTTATTACGGCGCAAGGCTGGCTGAGGCGGGACACCGGGTTGTGCTTACGGCTCGTGGCGAGCATCTTGCTGCCCTGCAGAAAAAGGGCCTGACCGTTCACTACGAAGGACGAGTGATGGAGTGCCAGGTGCCTGCTGTTGATCACACAACCCTGGTGCAGAACTATCAGTCTGGCGATTTTGATGTGATTGTCATTGCTCTCAAATCCACTGCGACAAAAGCCGTGCTGGATGAGCTAAGCCCCTGGCTGGGGCAAAGTGATGTGTTGGTTTTGTCGTTGCAGAATGGAGTAGATAACGAACCCATGATTGCCCGGGCACTTGGTGAAAGCCGTGTTCTGGGTGGGTTAGCGGTACGTATTGGCGGCCATATTGTTGAGCCAGGAGTCGTGGAAGCCGAAGGCGTTGCCCAGATTGTTATGGGTGAGTGGCCTTCTGTACCAGAGGCACAGGATGCCCGGCGCCCGGTACTGGAAATCCTGCAGAATGCTTTTGACAAGGCAGGCATTCCTGCAACGGTTTCAGACAACATTCGCTACGAGCTATGGCGTAAGCTTGTGATCAATAATGGTGTTAATCCGATCTCTGCATTGACAGGTCTGGATACACAAAGCCTGACCCGGCACCCCCGGTTCAGCCACGTTGTGTACGGCATGATGGCAGAGACTGCCGCTGCTGCAAAAGCTGATGGACTTGAGCTCAGCAAGGACGACGTTGACGAGATGTTCGCCCTGATCAGCAGCTTTAACGCGATCAAAACCTCCATGCTGGTTGATAAAGAAAAAGGCCGCCCCCTGGAACTGGACAGCATCGCGGGGGCTGTACTCCGCCGTTCTGAAAAACTCGGTATTGATGCCCCCTACACAATTACCGTCAATGCCCTTCTGGAACACGGGTTGGGCTAGCGGTCCGTCAGTTTTATTTCTATGCGCCGGTTTTTCCGCAAGGCTGCCGGCGTGGCACCATCTGCTACCGGGAAGAACTCACCAAAGCCTGCTGCCACCATGCGGTTTTCGGGCACGCTCCGGGCAGCCAGGTAGCGCACGACTGCCACAGCGCGAGCAGTTGACAGTTCCCAGTTAGAGGGAAACTGCGGTGTGTTGATGGGAATCAGATCGGTATGGCCATCAATGCGCAGAATCCACTCAAGATCTGCGGGGATGGTTTTGACCACCTCCAGCAACACTTTGGCCAGTTTGTCGAGCTCCTGCTTACCTTCCGGGCCCAGGCGGGCGGAACCGGATGCAAACAAAAGCTCGGAAGGCAAAAGAAAACGATCACCGACAATGCGGATGTTTTCATTGGCGGCCAGGATGTCTCGCAGCCTTGCGAAGAATTCAGACTGGTACTGTTCCAGTTCGTTGACCCGCTCAGCCAAAAGAGTATTGAGGCGTCTGCTGACATTTTCCAGTTCCCCCTCTTTGTCTGCCGTCATTTCTTTCTGCAGCTTGAGTGCAGCGGTTATTTGTTGCAGCTGGTTCTGGAGTGATGCGATCTGACTGGACAGTTGCAGGATCATGTTCTGCTGGCTGGCAGAGAGTTCATCCTTGTCGTCCAGCTCCTGATTCATGTTCGCCAGCCTTTCTGCCCGGGCTTCGGCATCAGCGGTCTGCTGCATTAACCGGTTGCGGGAAGCCTCCAGGCGTTGTTGCAGTTCTTCATTTTGGGCCAGGCTGTCGCTGAAGTTGTTCTGAACGGAGAGCATTTGCTGCTCCAGGGCTTCTGTTTTGCTTTGTTCCAGCCCCAGGAGTTGAGAAATTTCGCTCAGCCTCTGGTTCAGGCGAGCCAGTTCAGAATTACGGTCAGAAAGGGTCTGCGACAGGAACAGCTGGCTGACTACATAGATCAGCAGCATGAAGATAACCAGCATTAGCAGGGCGGAGAGCGCGTCTACGTACCCTGGCCAGACGTTGGTGGTGCTCCGGCTTCGGCGTCTGGATCCGATCATGGCTGGCGTTCGTCGCTGTTAAAGGGATCGACCAGATTGGTGACGCCGGTCAGCCATTCTTCCAGTCCGTCATAAAACCTGTTCTGGGCATGCCCGGCCTGGATATCGAGAAAGCCCAGTATCAGAGAGCCGCCAAGACCGAGCAGCGATGAGCTGAACGCTGTACCCATGCCCTGCAAGGGCGTTAACAAGCCTGTCTGAAGGTTTGCAAACACCTTACCAAAATCACCCTGGCCCATATCCAGATTGGTAATTACCTCACCAACCGCATTGATGGTGCCCAGCAAACCCCAGAATGTGCCCAAAAGTCCCAGAAAAACCAGAAGGTTTATGAAGTATCGGGTTATTTCCCGTTGTTCGTCCATTCTGGAATGAATGCCATCCAGAACTGTGCGCAGTGAAAGGGTTGAGAGGGTAAAGCGGTCCCGCTTGGATTCTTCGCCCAGCTGTCGCGCCAAAGGCTTGAGCAAACGGGGCTCCTCCAGCACAGACAGGCCGGAATGTCCGGTGCGGAACTGGGAGATCCAGCGCAGTTCGGGAAACAAGACAAATACCTGGCGATAGGTCAGGCCAATGCCGACAAACAGGACCCCGACAATCAACAGGTTGAAGACCCAGTTTGCCATAAATGCAGTTATCAGGGGCTTGTGGACCAACACGCCAACAATCGCAACAATCGCGAGGAAAAAGGTCATCCAGAAAAGGGTGTGTTTTGGATTACTCATGAAAAAGGCCAGCCTCTTGAGATGTTCTTCAAAACGTTAGCACAGACTGGCGCATGTTGGTGCTTAATTGGCGGGAGATTACATGAGTGGCAAGCCCCTGACGGGGCAAGGGGCCGCGCCAGGGGGTGGGCTGTGGATTTCAGTCTTCCTGTAAAGCCTGAACCACTGCCTTGGCAGCACCCTCGGATGAGGCCGGGTTCTGCCCTGTAATCAGCTTTCCATCCACCACAATATGTGGCGCCCAGTCGTCGCCCCTGGAGTAGGTGGCGGTATTTTCCTTGAGCATGTCTTCGAGCAGGAAAGGTACGATCTTTGCTAGGCCAACGGCTTCCTCTTCGCTGTTGCTGAAGCCTGTCACTTTCCTTCCCCCAACCAGGTTCTGCCCTGGTTTGATCTCCACGTTTTTGAAGACCGCTGGCGCGTGGCAGACAGCACCAATGATCTTGTCCTGTTCGTAGGCGGCTTTGATCAGGGCAATCGATTTATGATCGTTGACCAGATCCCATAGTGGACCATGACCACCCGGGTAGAAGACGGCATCAAACCCGTTCATATCAACATCACTCAGCTTTTTCGTGCTGGCGAGTGCTTCTTTGGCGCGAGCATCCGCCTGAAAGCGCCGGGTAGTTTCTGTCAGGGCCTCTTCCGCCTCGCTGTTGGGATCAACCGGAGGCTTGCCGCCTTTTGGCGACGCAATGGTAATGTCTGCGCCTGCATCGCGGAATACGTAGTAGGGAGCGGTGAATTCTTCCAGCCAGAAGCCGGTTTTATGGCCGGTATCGCCCATCTGGTCGTGAGACGTCAGAATCATGAGGATTTTCATAGTGCCGGTCCTTTTCGTTGAGGAATTGGAATCACCTGTTTCATCGGACTCGATACCTTTCCTTGTGCTGCCAGCCCGGTAATTCAACTGTTGAGACTGGCTTCTTTTTACGCAGTCAGACCTTACACAGATCTGTAAGCGTCTATACTGTACACATGTCACAGCCATGTGTTCGTTTGAAACAGTGTTCAGAGGCAATAGACAATGCGAGGACTGATTGCCATTTTGCTTTCGGTGATGGCGCTTTCTGCGAACGCTCAGCAGGGAACGGAGACCATTCCCGCCCTTACGGTTACGGTAGGGGCCAATCATGCACCACCGTACCGGATTGTTAATGGTG
Organism: Marinobacter sp. ANT_B65; assembly: GCF_002407605.1. Taxonomy (NCBI): domain Bacteria; kingdom Pseudomonadati; phylum Pseudomonadota; class Gammaproteobacteria; order Pseudomonadales; family Marinobacteraceae; genus Marinobacter; species Marinobacter sp. ANT_B65. Next base: position 536,779 of record NZ_NXGV01000002.1, read on the forward strand.
GTGAGCCGTCAGGCCTCCATGTAGATATTTTCCGGGAAATCACGAAACGGATGGGGTGGAATACCCATTATCGGGAGGCTCCTTTCCGGCGGGTTCTGAAGATGATTCGCCTGGGTGAGGTAGACGTCGCGCTTGGAGTGCTGAAAACCCCGGAAAGGGATGAGTTGATGGAGTTTGTTGTGCCGGCTTTTCCGCCGGAACGGAGGTTATTTCTCTACGCCAGAGACTCCGACCGTATTGAGCGTTATGCGGATCTTTACGGTAAGACGATCGGAGTGATGGAGGGGGCCCGTTTCTTCAAGAGGTTTGATAATGATGAGCGGTTGCGTAAAGAAGTCGCGCCCCGGTATGAGAATCTGCTTCTGATGATGGAAAAAGGTCGGGTTGATGTTGTTATTGTCCCTGAACTTGTAGGCTTGTATACGGTCCGAGAACTAGGGCTGTCGGTTAAGGTGTCGCCCTTCTTTGTACCTGGGAAACGAACCTGGATTGCTGTTGCCAGGACATCACCTGTGCTGGAATATTCAGACGACATGCGCGCGGCGTTCAAGTTGATAAAAGCGGAAGGTATTTACGAAGATCTGGTGCTCAAGTATATGGACCAGTACGCTCTATAATCCACTAAGGCAAAACAGGATGATAGGTTACTTGTCAGGCTTAAGGAAAAATATGACTGCCACTGTCTGCAGGCTCTTGCCCGTCCTGCTGGTTCTGATCGCTTCTGGTAAAACAGATGCATCAACGTCGTTTTGCAAAACGCTGACAGTGAGTGGCAACCCAGAGTATCCGCCACTGCTGTGGGAGGAACCCCGGACGCCTGAGACTCTGACGGGTGCAGCAACAGCTTATCTGCAGGAAATTCTTGAACCCCTTGGAGTGACGCTGGATGTCCAGAATCTTGGTTCATGGGCCCGGGTACAGCGCGTTGCCAGAATGGGTGAGATTGATATGGTGGCCGGAGCTTTCATTAATTCAGAACGTATTGAGTACATGGATTATTTATTGCCTCCTTTCACTCGCCTTTCTGCTGCGGTATGGGTGCCCAAGGGGAAGGAGTTTGAATATCGCCACTGGCCGGATCTGAGTGGCAAAATAGGTGGCACGCTGATCAATAACAGTTTCGGGCAAGGCTTTGATCGCTATGCTGAACAAAATCTGGAAATTGTCAGCGTCAGAACCATAGAGCAATCCTTTGAAATGGCCCGGGCTGGTCGCCTTGATTATGTTTTGTACGAGCGGCTACAGGGGCAGGTAAAGCTTCAGAGGCTTGGCCTGGAAGACGAATTTGTTCCCCTGGATGTGCCGGTCAGCACTGAAGGGCTTTTCTTTGCGTTTTCCAAAAAATCAGAATGTAACACCTTCGAGTTCCGTGAACTCATTGCAGACCGCCTGTATACATTGAATAATTCAGGCCGTCTGGCGGAGCTTATCAGTGAATTTACCGCTCGTTACATGTCTCTGCAGCTATAGCGACTGCGGAATATCTTTTTAAACCCATCAGAGAGTTTCTATCAGTATGGCAATCTGGACCCGTAAACCGGACCTTGAAAATTTGGCTAAAGCCAGCGCCAACACCGCAGTCAGCCACATGGGTATCGAGTATACCGAGATTGGTGATGATTATGTGAAAGGCCGTATGCCGGTTGATGAGCGCACAGTCCAGCCTTTCGGGATCCTTCATGGGGGCGCATCGGTTGTGCTGGCAGAAACATTGGGCAGCATGGCTGCCAACTGTTGTCTGAAAGATCCGGGTACTGTTGCAGTAGGGCTTGAAGTTAACGCTAACCACATCCGTCCGGCTACTAAAGGTTGGGTTTATGGCACGGCCAGGGCCGTCCATATTGGCAGCGCGACTCAGGTGTGGGAGATCCGTATGGAAAACGAAGAGGGTAAGACGACCTGTATTTCCCGTCTGACAATGGCGGTGACAAAACGACGGTAAGTCCTCTTGTGTGGCCCCGGGTCAATCAGGAACTACGGAGAAAGGTGTACCTTGTTCCGGCCCCGTGCTTTTGACAGGTACATGGCTTCATCGGCTCGTGACAGCAGTGCCTCAAGCCGGTCGTCGTCAGCCGACAGCATAGCAACACCAAAACTGGCGGTTGGGTGAAGCTCAACCTGCCGGTATTGAATCTGCAGTTCCTGCAGCAAGAAGCGTAACCGTTCAGCCAGTTCCATAGCCTGATCCTGAGAGGTGTCTGGCAGCAATACGCCGAACTCTTCGCCGCCAATGCGTGCAGCAATATCGGACTCCCGGACTTTGGCCAGCAGCATGCTGCCAACCATTCTGAGAACCGCGTCTCCTGCTTCATGGCCGTGGCTGTCATTGATCTGTTTGAAGTGATCCAGATCGAACATGATAGCGGCCATGGACGTCTGATGCCGGCGAGCCTGTTTGAGGAATTGATTCCCGAACTGGAAAAACGCCCGGCGGTTATTCAGAAGGGTAAGTTCATCCTGCAAAGAGGCAGCTTCCGCTTTGTGCTGGGCATCTTGCAAAGCAAGTTCCATATGCTTGCGATCGGTGATGTCTGTGGCGATTTCCAGACGGACCAGCTTCCCGTCAGTCCACTCAATGGCCTGGTCCCGACACTGATACCAGCGTTTATCAACCTCATTCTGAAATTCCCAAACATGGGGGCCAGTTGCCTCCCCATGGCTGTTTATGAGCAGATGGTTTGTGCAGAAACTACAGGGGCCATCATTGTTCTGCAGAACTTTCCAGCACTTCTGAGCTTTCTGGCCTTTCTGAAAATCGCCCCAGACGTTGCTTCCATAAGCATTCAGATACAATATCTCGTGTGTATCGAAATCTGAGACGTACACCAATGCATCAAGATTATCGAGGATCGTCCGAAGCGCTTTCGTAGCCAAAGAGGGTTCGGCAGGATCAAGGCTTTGGGCATGAATGAGATGCCCGGGATCACGAGTCGTCATTGGCGTCAGTTTTGGGGGATGTTCCTGGCAGTATAGCAACGATTGATCGAACGGGAGCAATCCGGATCAAGCGATATTACTCAGGCGTAACCCCCATCCGGTATGTTAAGTTCAGCGCAACAACATAATTAGAACGCTACGTATATGGCCGATCAGGAAACCAGTAAAGGTGTTGCATTCGGGGTGTCTGCCTACACTATGTGGGGCTGCTTTCCGCTTTATTTCGCCTTGTTTGATGGTGTGCCAGCATGGGAAGTGGTGAGTCACCGGGTGCTCTGGTCCTGTGTCTTTCTTGCAGTTGTTGTTACCTTGCTGAAGCGTTGGCAGCCCGTAAAAACGGCTCTGGCGCGTCCTAAAAAGCTCGGTTTTGTTCTTGGCTGTGCAGTACTTATTGCAGTTAACTGGGGTGTTTACATCTATGCGGTGGAGTCCCGGCAGGTGCTGCAGGCCAGTCTTGGCTATTTTCTGACGCCCCTGGTTAATGTCGGGTTAGGCATGCTTGTGCTCAAGGAAACCATATCCCGCCTGCAGGTGCTGGCTGTGGTGCTGGCTACCATTGCAATTCTTTACCAGCTGTTTCTGTTGGGGGTAGTGCCCTGGATAACACTTGTGCTGGCATTCAGCTTCGGAACCTATGGCCTGCTTCGCAAGCAGGTTGCGCTGGATGGGCTTTCAGGCTTGTTCGTGGAAACACTTCTTTTGCTGCCAGTGGGGATGCTGGTGCTTGCGGCATTAAGTTATGCAGGGGTATCCCATTTCTTTGAGACTACTGAATCCACTCTTCTGTTACTTTCCAGTGGCATTGTAACCGCAGTTCCTCTGTTGCTTTTTGCCGGAGCGGCGCGCAGATTGCGGTTGTCGACTGTCGGCTTTCTTATGTATATCAATCCCAGTATTCAGTTTCTGATTGCGTTACTGGTATTCAATGAATCCCTGAGCCCGGAAAAACTGATGAGCTTTGTCATGATCTGGGTGGCGCTGGGACTGTATTCGTGGTCGGCCTGGGCCGGGCGTTCCAGGCTTGCTGCACGGTAAACCCTATTCTACCGTTTCCAGATACTGTTCCAGTTCCGTGGCCAGCCATCCCAGCACCGCGCCGCCCTGTGCCTGTTCGGATTCCAGTACGCTGAACACCTTCCACCAGCGTGCGCTGCGGTGGTGAACAATATTGAGTTTTTCCTGCCTCAGGGCATCCGCAATCAGAGGCAGGGGAAGGTCGGCCCAGCCGGCACCATCTATTACCGAATCCCGGATCAGTTCGTATTGGGTAAAGGCCAGGTAGTTGGCCGTTTCCGGAGATTCAGCTTCCAGCCTGTCGTTCTGCATAAAGGCCAGAGTGACTTCGGTATAGCTGATGAGATCGTCTTGAGTTACCCGCTTGAGCTGGCTAAGTGGGTGATCCGGTGCGGCGACAGTGAGCATGCGCACATCTGCGAGTTCCCGAAACCACTGGTAGCCTTCGCTCACCAGAGCAGGCATAAGGCCGTAGGCTACATCCACGGACTGGTTTTTGACCAGGGGAGGGAGCTCCCGCGGCGTCGCCAGATAAACAGAAAGGCTGGTCTGAGGAAAGTGGATTTTGAGCCTGCGCAGAAGGTCACGCCATACGGGTTCAGGGATTGAATCGTCCCGGGCTATCCGTAAAACGGATTCTGCTCCGCTAAGGTGATGCTGGCAGCGTGCGAAAATCTGCGTTGCGACCTGATCAAACCGCCGGCAATCCGTAACTATGGCCTGGCCGATGGTTGTCAGTTGTAACTGGTTACCGCTGCGCTCAAACAGTGCTACTCCAAGCTCATCTTCCAGCGCCGCCAGGGCGGTGCTGACAGTAGTGCGGCTCCTGTTGAGCTCCCGGGCTGCCGCGGCGATAGTGCCGTTGCGCACCACCGCCAGGAATACCCTTACTTGCGATGTTTTCAACAGCTCTCTCCTTGGTGACGGTTTTTCCGTCGGTCACCGACTTATATATGCCAGGTATGCCGCGATAATATGCTGTTAATTCACGGGAGATCAAAATGTTTAAGTCTATAGCGCGGGAAAATATGGCGCTGAGTTTGTCTGCGGTTGCGGCCGGCCTGTTTGCTCTGGCCGGAATTACCTGGGGTTTATGGATTGATTCGCTGGTTATCCTGTTTGATGGCGCCTACTCACTGGTGAGTCTGATGTTGTCGCTCCTGTCCTTATACGCAGCAAGGGTTGTGCGCCGCCCGGCCAGTAAAGAATATCCGTTTGGACATGGTGCCGTTGAGCCTTTGGTCATTGCCATCAAAGGGCTGGTAATTACGCTGGTGTGCTTGTTATCTCTGGCATCGGCGATTGCTGCGATGCTTGAGGGAGGGCGCGCTGTCAGTGCCGACAGGGCTCTGGTTTTTGCTTCTGTAAGTGTTCTGGGCTGTGCCGCGGTATGGGTATACCTGAATTGGGCGGAATGTCGTGAATCTTCCGGCCTCCTCGTTGCCGAGAAACGGCAGTGGTTTATGGATTCGGTACTTAGTGCAGCAGTGTTGCTGGGATTCGGTATTGCCTGGTGGCTGGAACAGAGCGCCTGGTCTGCCTGGGCTGTGTATGCCGATCCGGTGATGATGATTGTTATTTCTGCCTACTTCATACTTGTACCGATAAAAATGACCGCTGGTGCGGTGCGGGAGCTTATGCTGGCAGCGCCTTCGGCAGAGTTTGCCGAAGAGGTTCATGAGGCGCTCCATTCTGTAGGTCTTGCTCCGGAACAGGTGAAAATGGCCAAGGTTGGCCCGAGCCTGATGATGGAAATCAGCCTTCCTGCCAACTGGCCCGGGCACTCAGAACGTCTGAAAGGGAATATTTTAAGGCATCTGGAAGACCTTCCCGTACGCCCGGCGATTTTCATGCGCAGACTTATCCGTTAACTGGGGTGTTATGAAACAAGCGATAACCGGGTACCACAAAGATGAAGAGGGTCATTGGGTCGCCCGACTTGCGTGTGGCCATAATCAGCATGTGCGTCATACCCCGCCATGGGTGAACAGGCCCTGGGTGACCAGCGAAGAGGGGCGGGGTTCCATGCTTGGCTTTGAACTTGATTGCCGGAAATGTGATGACGGTGCAGATCCCGATGTTGTGCAGAATAATTGACAGGTTTGCTCAAGATCATTCAGATTTTGCCGATACAGTCTGAAGACAATGCCCCCTTGAGGATTTGGCGTAATGAATTTTTTGAACCACCTGCATATACGAACCCGTTTGCTACTGGCTGTTCTGATACCAGTGCTTGTTACAGCCGCGACTGTAGCCTGGATTTCAGTCAGTCAGATACAGGCTAATGGAGAGGCAGAGTTACAGCGCCTTGAATCCAGTCTTCTGGATGCCCGGAAACTGGGCCTGAAAAACCTGATTGATGCCGCCAAAGCGGTGGTTCTGGAAGCGAAAAATAATCCGGCACTGTCTGAAGACGAAGCGAAGGCCCAGGCAGCGTCCCGCATACGTGCCATAAGGTTTGAAAAGACCAATTACGTTTTTGCATACACGCGGGACGTATACAACCTTGCCTATGCTCCTGATCCTTCAAAAGAAGGTCCGAGCAGTAACCCCAGGCTCAGAGGGCTAGTAGAGGATCTTTTCAGTGCAGGGGCATCCGGAGGTTACTACGGTTACGACTGGATGAATCCGGCATCCGGTAACGAAGAGCCCAAGGTGTCCTACTCCACGATTATCCCGGGGTGGGACTGGATGATTGGATCGGGTGTCTACATTACCGATATTGATCGAAAAGTCGCGGCTGCCCGCCTGGAAATCGAAGAAAATATCGTTTCAACACTCGGCTTTATCCTGCTTGTTACCGCCATCGTTGTGTTCATCTCCTTGGTAATAGGTGTTTTGGTTGGCCGCACAGTAACCAGGCCCTTGAGAAACGTCAGTGAGATGATGAAGGAAATTGCTGATGGAGAGGGTGACCTGCGCCAGCGTTTACCGGAAGAAGGTACGGATGAAATTTCGGAGTTGGGTCGTCGTTTCAATGCCTTTGTTATCAAAATCCAGACGACTATCCGGGAGGTCGGTGCGACAACGGATCAGGTGGCATCTGCTGCTGAAGAGTTGAGTCGCGTAGCGAATGAAACGCGGGCATCTGTGCAGGAACAAGGGTCCGAAACAGACCAGATTGCCTCTGCAATAACTGAGATGGCAGCAACCATTCAGCAGATTGCCGGTAACGCCAGCGAAGTTGAAAGTGCTGCATCGGATGCAGACCGGATGGCCCGGGATGGCGGCGAAACCATTGCCAGTGCGCAGGGCGCTGTAAACAAGCTGTCAGAAGAAATTCAGGAAAGTGCTGTCAGTATCAATGCTCTGGCTGAAAAGTCAGACGATATCCAGAGGGTCCTGGATGTGATCCGGGCGGTCACTGAACAGACCAATCTGCTTGCACTGAACGCGGCAATTGAGGCTGCCAGAGCAGGTGACCATGGTCGCGGATTCTCGGTAGTTGCAGATGAAGTGCGCCAGCTTGCCCGGCGCAGTGCGGAATCTGCAGATCAGATCCGTGAAATGATCGATGGCTTTGTGAGCGAGACCCGCTCGGCGGTTGAGCGGATGAACAGCTCCCGGGACCGATCATCTGAAACAGTGGAGCGGATTAACCACGCGACGGGCGCCCTGACGACCATTGAGAAATCCGTCGGACAGATTCACGATCAGGTTACCCAGATAGCAACCGCGGCAGAGCAGCAAAGCCAGGTGGCGGACGAAATTAATCAGAACGTGGTACGCATTGTTGATGCAGCACAGCGCAGCGATACAGGTGTTACTCAGACGAATGAGGCCAGCCTTGAGTTGGCACGACTGGGTGAAAGTCTGCGGGATCTGGTGAGCCGCTTTAAGGTCTGATTCAGGCATTACAGGTTCTGTATGCCTGAATACGATAGAACAACTCTTGGCGCAGGGTGTCATCACGGGCTAAGATTATGGGCGCTTTTGCGATAAAGATATAACATAACAACACGATAAATGGTGCTAACGATGATGACTCGTCTTTTCAGAATGGCCGCGGCGACGCTGCTGTTCTCTGTTAGTTCGCTCGGCATAGCCGCAGAAAACTACACTCTGCGCCTTGCGCAAACCTGGGGGCCCAACTCGCCAATTCTTGGGGAAACCACCGAGAACATGGCAAAAATGGCCGAAGAAATGTCTGGCGGACGCCTGAAAATCCGTATCGACAGCTCCAACAAGCATAAAGCGCCTTTTGGCATTTTTGATCTGGTGCGTAATGGTCAGTACGACATGGGACACACGGCCTCTTATTACTACAAGGGCACCATTCCCAATGCGATGTACTTCACCACAATACCCTTTGGCCTGATTGCGCCGGAAATGTATGCCTGGTTTTACCACGATAAAGGCATGGAGTTGATGCAGAAGGTCTACGAACCATACGGCCTGCTCTCCTTTCCTGGCGGTAATACCGGCAACCAGATGGGCGGCTGGTTCAACAAAGAGATCAACTCTGTAGAGGATCTCAAAGGCCTCAAAATGCGCACCCCGGGGTTTGCGGGTGAAGTAATGGCCGAGCTTGGCGTAGCAGTAACCAACCTGCCTCCCGGTGAGCTTTACACGGCGCTTGAGCGCGGTACGGTTGACGCGGTTGAGTGGGTAGGGCCGGCTCTTGACTTCCCTATGGGCTTCCACCAGATTGCAAAGTACTACTACTCAGGCTGGCAGGAGCCAGGTGCGGAAGTACAGTTCCTTATTAACCAGAAAAGCTGGGATAAACTGCCGAAAGACCTGCAGGCAATTCTGCGCGTAGCCATGCGGACTGCCGCTTACGATATGTACATCCAGACCACTCACGACAGCGGTGTAGCCTGGGATCGTATGAAAGAAGATTATCCGGATGTAACGCACAAGACATTCCCACCGGAAGTTATCGAAGCGATGCGCGCAGCGACCAACAAGCTGCTGGCTGAAGCCGCTGCAAAAGATGAGCTGGCAAAGGAAATTATTGACTCTCATTTCGGCTACCTGAAACAGGTCCGTCAATGGACCAATATTTCAGATAAGGCCTATCTCGACAGCGTTGCTGGCGAATAAAACCTTCCAGAAGACCCCGGCTGCCTCAGCAGTCGGGTACTTTTTAAAGCAAAACCTCCCCCGCATAAATGTCACATTTGCCCAATCTGGGCTCTTCGGGTAGTACCCGGATGAATATTATTGTGTAAAAAAACGACACTGGCCTTTTTATGTAACGCTCTTTCTGAAAAAATACGCCGCTTATTATCTGGACCGGGCTGATGACTAAAACACTCCTATCGCTGAGCGGTATCAGCAAGCAGTTTGACGGTAAAACCGTACTGGATGAGCTCAGTCTGGCAATTGACGATGGCGAATTCATCACCCTTCTTGGGCCATCTGGCTGTGGTAAAACCACCCTTTTGCGCATGATGGCAGGCTTTGAACTCCCTGATCAGGGCAGCGTTACCCTGTCTGGTGTGGATATAACCCAGATGCCGCCAGAAACCCGCCCGTTAAATACGGTTTTCCAGAATTACGCGCTGTTTCCACACATGTCGGTTTTCGACAATGTGGCCTATGGCCTGAAGATGGAGAAGCGGCCGAAAGCGGAAATACGCGAGAGGGTTAAGGAAGTTCTGGCCATGGTCCAGCTGGAGGACTTTGCCGGACGTAAACCGCACCAACTCTCCGGCGGCCAGCAACAGAGGGTCGCAATCGCTCGCGCAGTGGTCAAGCGGCCCAAAATGCTGTTACTGGATGAACCTCTCTCGGCGCTGGACTACAAACTGCGCCGCACCATGCAGGTAGAGCTCAAGCGGCTCCAGCGTGAGCTGGGCATCACCTTCGTGTTCGTCACTCATGATCAGGAAGAAGCGCTGTCGATGTCTGATCGTATCGTGGTGCTCAAGGATGGCTATATTCAGCAGCTTGGCACGCCTCGGGAAGTCTATGAACGCCCGGCGAACGTTTTTACAGCGCGGTTTGTGGGCCAGACCAACTTTTTCCCCGGCCGCGTTACCAAAATTGAGGGTGAGCGCATCAGTGTGGATGTGTTTGGCCTGAACCGGGAACTGAGCAAGCCATCGTTCCGCGTTGCGATGAATCAGTCATTGCATGTTTTGCTGCGCCCGGAAGATATCCGGGTACTTGCACCGGATGACACTGAGGGTGTCGCAGGCAAGATCGTAGAGCGCAACTACAAAGGCAGTACTCTGGACTCGGTTATCGAACTGGAGGATGGCAGCCATGTAATGGCCAGCGAATTCTTTGACGAGGACGATCCAACGTTCGATTACAGTATTGGCGAGCCGGTGCGCGTAAGTTGGGTAGATGGCTGGGAATGGTTGCTGGCAGAAGAGGGTGACGAGCCGTTGACCGACGAAGAGGAGCTGGCAGCCGATGATGCAGAGCATTAAGCAACAGCCGTTCAGAGCGGCTGTTCTGGTGCTGGTATGGGGGTGGCTGCTGTTCCTGGTGCTTGCACCCAACCTGCTGGTACTGGGGGCGAGTGTGATGACACGAAACCCCGGAACCTTCATTTCCCTGCCATTGAACCTGGATGCATACCGGCAGCTGTTCAACCCCCTGTATCTGGAGGTATTTCTTCATTCCCTGTACATGGCAACAATGACCACGCTGGCGTGCCTGCTGATTGGCTATCCTTTCGCCTGGGCTTTGTCGCGAGTGGAAAAACGGCGGCAGATGCTGCTGATTTTTCTTTTGATTGTGCCTTTCTGGACAAACTCTCTGGTACGAACCTACGCTTTGAAGCTGATTCTGGCTACCAACGGCTTGTTGAACAGTGCTCTGATGTCCCTGGGCGCAATCGATGAGCCAGCACAGCTTTTGTACACGGAAGGTGCGGTGATCGTGGGCCTGGTGTATCTCTTGCTACCGTTCATGATTCTGCCGCTGTATTCAGTATTTGAGGATCTGCGCGAGGACGTTCTGCTGGCCTCTCACGACCTGGGCGCCGGCCGGTTTGCTACCTTCAAAAACGTTATAGTGCCCTTGACGCTGCCCGGGGTTCTGGCCGGGGTCATGCTGGTATTGCTGCCCGCCATGGGGCTGTTCTTTGTACCTGATATTCTGGGAGGTTCGCGCAACCTGCTGGTGGGTAACGTAATTAAAAACCAGTTTCTGGATGCCCGGAACTGGCCGTTTGGCGCAGCCGCCAGCATCGTTCTGACGGTCACTATGGCGTTGCTGATGTTTGCTCACCGGCTGAGCAAACGCCGCCTGGGCGAGGAGGGTGCCTGATGCGATGGCTTCCCCGTAGTTACCTCACGTTGGTATACCTGCTCTTGTATGTGCCGATTATTGTGCTGGTGGTGTTTTCCTTCAACGACTCGCGCACCGGTTATAACTGGGGCGGCCTTAGCCTGCGCTGGTACGAATCGCTGTTCAATAACCAGGCCATGGTGCAGGCCATGTGGAATTCGTTGTGGCTGGCGCTTACGGCCGCCACTGTATCCACTCTGATCGGGGCTCTGACCGCGCTGGCTCTGCACCGCTACCGTTTTCGTGGCAAGAAAGTCCTGAATGGCATGCTGTTTGTTGTCATGATGTCGCCGGAAATCGTGCTGGCCATCTCATTGCTCGGGCTGTTTCTGTTGTTGGGACTGCACCTTGGATACGTATCGCTGCTGTTGGCTCACGTTACTTTCTGTCTGCCGTTCGTGGTGATTACAGTGATGGCCCGGCTGGCTGGTTTTGATGAGCGCTTGCCGGAAGCTGCGCGGGATCTTGGCGCCAGCGATTTTACAATGACCAGAACTGTACTGATCCCGGTTATCATGCCGGCATTGATGGCTGGCTGGCTGCTCGGCTTTACGCTGTCCATGGATGACGTTGTTGTGAGTAGTTTTGTGAGCGGACCAAGTTATGAAATTCTTCCTCTGCGCATCTACTCTATGGTGCGCGTAGGTCTGAAGCCTGAAGTAAATGCACTGGGTACTCTGTTACTGGTGTTTTCACTGGTGATGCTGATGTTGTCGCAATGGATTCTTTCAAGGAGTAAACAATGAAGAAACTCGCACTGGCCGGCATGCTGGCACTGGGCCTGACGGGCTGCAGTTCCGATGATCCGCAGGTACTGAACCTGTATAACTGGTCGGAATATATGCCCCAGGAAGTACTGACCCGCTTTCAGGAAGAAACCGGAATTCAGGTGGTCTATACCACTTACGACAGCAACGAAGCCATGTACGCCCGCCTGAAACTGCTGGATGAGAGTGCTGCCTATGATCTTGCGGTGCCTTCTACATACTACGTCAGCAAAATGCGTAATGAAGGGCTGCTGCTGCCCATCGACAAAAGCAAGATCAGTGGGCTTGATCAGGTTGACCCTGAGCTTACTGGCCTGGACATTGATCCGGGCAACCAGTTCAGCGTCCCTTACCTCTGGGGCACAACGGGTATTGGTGTCGATACTGCAGATATTGACGGTGAGCCGGTTACTGCCTGGAGCGATCTCTGGGACGAGCGTTTCAAGGGCCGGGTAAACCTGACAAACGACATGCGTGAAGTCTTCCACATGGGCCTGCGTGTTCTCGGATACTCTGGTAACAGTACCGATCCGCAACAGATCGAAGAAGCCTATGAAAAGCTGACAGAGCTGATGCCTTCCGTAAGAACCTTTAATTCAGATGCGCCACGCATGCCTTTTCTGGAAGGGGAGGCTGATGTAGGTATGATCTGGAATGGCGAGGCCGTCATGGGGAGAGAAAGCATGGAGTCGCTTGAGTATGTGTATCCGGAAGAAGGCGTTATTGTCTGGCTGGACAGTTTTGTGATTCCGAAGAATGCCAAAAACCCGGAAGCTGCCCACAAATTCATCAGTTTTGTGCTGCAGCCGGAAATTGCTGCACTGATCAGCGAAGATATCGGCTATGCCACACCGGTACTGGCTGCCCGTGAGTTGCTAGACGAAGAGGTTGCAGGAGATCGTGCCAGCTACCCTGGATCGGAAGATATGGTGAATGCCGAGTTTCAGACAGATCTCGGTGATGAAGCCTTGCAGGTATATGCCAGGTATTGGGAAAAGCTGAAGTCCGGGCTGTAAAGACCCCTCTCCAGCCTGAGATGACAGGGTCTTCTCTTGCCCTGGCTCTGTCATCTCAGGTCGTTTTATGGGCTTTACTGTATTATATTTGTACACGTATTGGGTAAGGTATTCTATACTTGCCGCCAACGCTCTAATTGGCAGGACCCCAGCGTCAATGGCCACATCGTGTCTGAGCTTCCTGATTATCGTGTTTGGTATTCTTTGCGGGTTCGGTCCTGCTGCCGCTGCAGTTGGGCCTCAGCCTGTGACCGAAGGTTGGGAATATCACTGGGGAGATTTTCCTTTTACTGCTGAAGGAGTGCCTGATTGGTCTGTTGCGCAACAGCCAGAGCAATGGCACTCCATTGATTTCCCTGCCAACCCCCCCGGCCGCGACGGTCGGGATCAGGTGTGGTATCGGGTAAATCTGCCCGCAGGTGACTGGCAGGCACCTGTTTTTTACGTTTTGAGTGTTGATCTGATTGTCCAGGCCTGGCTGGATGGTGAAAAGATCTATCAATATGGAACTTTTGACAGGAATGGGCGTGGCAAGTTTGAAGGCTGGCCCTGGCATGAAATGCCATTGCCGGGGGATTACGAGAACAAAACGCTCTATTTCCGTGTTTTCTCTGACTACAAGGATATCGGTTTCTGGGGTGAAATCGGCATTCTGGATCACTCGTCGCTCACTCTCCATATTCTTGAAAACTCTCTTGAAGCCTTGTTTGTTGCCACTTTTTCGTTGCTGGTAGCACTGCTCGCGCTGACCCTTTCCCTGCTTCAGGGGGGTAAGAAAACGTTTTCCAGTATCGCCCTGTTCGCACTGGCCTCATCTGTCATGCTGGTGGCAGAGAGTCCGGCCAGTCAGCTCATTATTTCTCACGCCCTTTTGTGGGATTACCTGGCCGCTGGAAGCTATTACCTGCTGCCTGTGGCCCTTGGGCTTATGCTGGATCAATGGCTCTCTACCCGCCCCTCCCGCCTGGCGATCAGCCTGATCTGGAAGCTGCACCTGGGTTACATGGTGGGTGCGCTGGGTCTGGCTTTGGCGGGGATAGTGCCTCTCTCGTCTACCTTTCCTGTGTTTGATGTTCTGCTCCTGATTTCATTATCAGCCATGGGTATATTGACAGTGCCTCGCCTGCGATCATTTACCGGTGAACAGCAGGTACTTGTGATTGTGTGCGGTGTTTTTGGAGCCCTGCTCATCGCCGATATGGCAGTTGCGCATACTGTTTTGCCATGGGGGCAGGTCCCTGTCAGTTTTGGTCTGCTTGCCTTTACGCTGGCAGTTGTACTTATCTCCTTGAGACACTATGCAGGCACTCAGAAAGCGCTGCAGGAGTTAACAGTGACTCTGGAACAACAGGTGGCGAATCGAACTGAAAAAGCAGAAACCCTTTTACGGAGGGAGCAGGCGAGGGCAGGTTTACTGGCATTCGAGAATGAGAAGAGCCAGGTGTTTGCGGGTATTGTTGCCGAACTACAGGCATGTGTCGGCCTGAATCAGGCGTTTCAGGTGCTCACCAAAGCAATGCCCAGGCTCTGTAGCCCGTTCAAGGGTATGATCTACCGGCAAACCGCCGGCAGCAGTTATGAGCGTCTCGTACACTGGGGTTATGGTGACGAGCCCCCGGAGTTTCCACCAGTTATTGCCACGCTTGATAAGCTGCCGGATCCGGTTCAACTGATGCCAGGGTCTGTGGAGGATGCTGAAGCGGCCAGGAGCTTGCAGGGATTACTGTGCTTTCCTGTCAATGTTGAATTCGCAAGCCATGGAACCGGGCTTGAAGGCTTGTTGTTGCTTGATGGCAGGAGTATCAGCAACTCCATATACACGGAATACGGCGCTGCACGGCTGATGACTTCCATGAATCTCGTTGCTGAACGCATCGGGATTACACTTTCTGGCATTTCCTTGAGGGAGGATCTGCAGCGCCTGTCATACGAAGATGCACTCACCGGCCTGAAAAACCGCCGGTATTTTGATCAGCTTTTTATGCATGAAACCGCCGTAGCGCTGCGTAACAGCTTGCCACTGTCGCTAATGCTTATGGATATCGATCATTTCAAGCATTTTAACGATACCCATGGTCACGAGGCGGGGGATATGGCCCTGAGGGCTTTTGCCTCGATACTGAAGACCCGTTTCCGTGGCAGTGATATTGTCTGTCGTTACGGGGGCGAAGAATTTGTGGTGATTCTGCCAGGTTCAGATCTGGCGGGAGCCAAAGACCGTGCGGAAGAACTGTGTGAATCGGCAAGGAGAGAACCAGTGGTGTTTGAGGGCAACAACCTGGGCCATCTGACCGTTTCCATAGGTGTGGCTAACTGGCCGGAGAGTACGGACGAGCCGGGACAGTTGTTGAAGCTTGCAGATGAAACACTGTACCGGGCTAAAGCATGTGGACGCGATAATGTTGCGGTGTTTTCGGAGTCCTAGCCGGCGTCAGCCAGGTTTCATACCACAAGAACCGGGCACTTGGCGTGAGAGGCTACTCTGTGTGAAACGCTGCCGAGGATCATGCCGTCCTTATCGCTGTGAGTACCCCGGGTACCCACCACGATCAGATCAGCTTCCTTCTCCTGCGCGAATTTGATGATGACCTTTGAAGGGCGTCCTGCTTTGACGAAGCCGCGCACTTTGGTGGCCCCATGCTCTTTCGCCATATCCTTGGCATGATTGACTACCCCTTTGGCGTATTCTGAAAGAACCTTGTCCGGGATATCCATGTCCGCTGGCCGGCCGATGGAGAGCGATGCCTCAAACAGGCTATGGTGCTTGTAGACGCAGATAATAAAGATCTCCGCATCCGGGATCAGTTTTTGCAGGCCTATGGCCTTGTCCAAAGCCTTGAGTGAGGTTTTGGATCCGTCCACCGCTACCAGTATCCGCTTGAACATCGTTTTCTCCTTGAAAGTCCAGATCCGGTTATCTGTCAGTCTGCAAAGGCGAGATCACGCAGGAACAGAGCAATGTCCGGGAATGCAATAATCAGCCCGGCGGCAGTGATCAGCATCAAGATAAACGGAGGCGTTCCCCGGATAACTTCAAGATACGGCCGCTTGAAAATAGCAATGGCTGTGAAAATATCACAGCCAAACGGAGGCGTGGCAGAGCCGATTGCAACCTGCAAGGTAATGAGTACCCCGACCAGCACCGGGTCCAGACCTGTTGCCTGAATGGCTGGAGCGAAGATAGGTGTCAGTACCAGGATGACAACAATAGGGTCAACAAACATACAGGCAATGAAGAACGAGACGCAGATTGCGATAAGTACGCCTGTCGGCCCCGCTTCGTTAACGCCCACAGATTCCAGTATCGCCTGAGGGATCTGGGCAAACGAA
This sequence comes from Marinobacter sp. ANT_B65, assembly GCF_002407605.1. Lineage (NCBI taxonomy): Bacteria > Pseudomonadati > Pseudomonadota > Gammaproteobacteria > Pseudomonadales > Marinobacteraceae > Marinobacter > Marinobacter sp. ANT_B65. Next base: position 553,091 of record NZ_NXGV01000002.1, read on the forward strand.
ATGATCCAGGAGAAGCCATTGCCTACGGCCACCAGAATGAAGACCACGGCGGTGATCAGGCCGGTGGATTTGGCGATCTTGTAGATTTCTCCAAGCTTCAGAGAACGGAAAATAATGAATTCCAGCAGGAATGCATAGAGCACGCAGACTGCTGCAGCCTCGGTCGGGCTGAAGATACCTCCGTAGATACCACCAACTATAATGACCGGGAAAAACAGTGGCCAGATGGCATCGCGCACGGAGGTAGCGCGTTGGCTCCAGGTTGCCTTGGGTTCTGTAGGAACATTGTTTTTGTAAGCGTAAAACAGACAATAGAGCGAGAACATGAGCAGGATCAGAAGGCCTGGGCCGACACCTGCGATGAACAGTTCGGCAATGGATGTCTGGGAGATAACCCCGTAAATGATCATGCCGATACTGGGGGGGATCAGGAACGCAATGTCACTGGCGTTGATGATCAATGCCAGAGTAAATGAATCGGAATAGCCGGCTTTGAGCATCTTCGGGCGCAGAGGTGAGCCAACGGCGACAACTGTTGCCTGAGTAGAGCCTGAGACCGCACCAAAGAGGGTGCAGGATGTTGCAGTGCTGATCGCCAGCCCGCCTTTTATATGGCCAATAAAGGCCATTACCATGTTGATAAGCCGGTCAGCTGACTGGCCACGGGTCATAATATCTGCGGCGAGAATGAACATAGGTACGGCAATGAGGGATGCGGGCCGGATGCCCCCCATCATCTGCTGAATGAAGGTGCCCATCTGGCCGAAGCCATCGAACATCATTACAAAACCAACGACGGCGGCGGTCGTTAGTGGAATCATCATCGGGAAGCCGAGGAGCAGCAGCCCGATCATGATGATCATTAGAATTGTCGCCATAGGTGAGCCCTTTTTGTCGTGACCGGTGCGAAACCGGGTCAGACTTCCGATTCTGTGTCAGCGTAACCGTCAATCACACCGGTGGAGAGATAAACGTCCTCACTGGTGAAGTTCTTGATGGCGGTGAGGAGATACTGGATACCGGTAACGGCGAAGCCCACGGGAGCCCATATATAAATCCACCAGATTTCAAAGCCCAGTGCCGGCAAAATACGGCCCCTGCTATACAGTGTTTCTATGTATCCATAGGAATGGTAGCAAAGGAAAAACATCACAACTGAGGTGAAAAGGGCAATGAAAATCATCAGTACTTTTCGGCCCTTCGTCGGAAGTGAGTCGTAAAGCGCGGACATCCGGATGTGACGCCCGTATCTGGCTGCGTAGCCGATACCGGCAAACGTAACCAGGATAATGAGGATGCGGTTGATTTCCCCGGAAAAGAACAGGCCTTCTCCGAATACAAACCGGGCAATAACATTTACGCAAGTGTTAACGGCCATCAGGATTACCCCGGCAGCCAGGATGACGGCTTCAGCGTTGGCTATCCATCCGTCCAGTGTTCCCAGAAACCCGGGCAGGCCGGACTCGAAAGATCCGGTATCGTCTTCTAACTCCGGGGAATTCTCGGGCATGGGGTTTGCTCCAGATCATATCGCTCCCTGCCGGTTACCGGGTTCGACAGGGGCGTGGTTAGTTCAATAAAACATCCGCCGGCGGGCGCCGGCGGACAAGAACGATCAGGGATCAGTCGTTCTGTACTGCTTCCAGATCCTGTTTGAACTGCTTCAGCAGGTCTGCACCGCCTTTTCCGGCCATCTCGATGAACTTCTTCTCAACCTGCGGAGCCCTGTCCTTGAAAGCTTTGATCTGCTCTTCGTTCAGACGGGTGACAGTTACCTTGTCACTGGCTTTCTGGATTTTTGCCAGAGCTTCATCTGCCAGGCCATCGATGTGCACAACAATTTTCTCGAAAGCATAGTCCGCAGCATCCTGAACCAGCTTCTTGTCCTCGTCTGACAGGCCGTCGTAGAAATTCTTGTTGGCCATAGCAGCTGTAGTGAACCAGCCGTGGCCTGTGTAAATCAGGTTGGGGGATACTTCATACAGACCGCCAGACTCGATCCAGAAAATCGGGTTTTCCTGGCCGTTGATCATGTTGGTCTGCAGGGCGCCGTATACTTCACCCCAGGGCAGCGGCGTCGGGGTGGCACCGAATGCAGAATAGGTTTCCGACAGCAGCGGGTTGGTCATAACCCGGATTTTTTTGTTTTTCAGTTCCTCCGGGGTAGTGATTGGCTCATCCAGAGTGATAACAAATTCGCCTTCCGGGTACATCTGCAGAAGCTCAAGGCCCTTTTCGGCATAAAGCTTCGGGAAGTCCTTGTTGATGGCGTCACTTTCTCGGAAGAACTTGACGACCGTGTTTATGTCGGTAGGCATGAGGTAAGGAATGAAAAAGATCTGAGCTTCCGGGATCAGAGCACCGGTAAAACCAGGCGACTGGTTAACAAAGTTCAGGATACCTGCCTGGGTTTGCTCCATGATGTCGTCGGACTCACCGAGTTCACCGAATCGGTATATCTGCAGGGTGTGATCGGAGTTTTCTTCGATGTATTCTTTGAACTTGTAGGCATATACGTCCTGGACGTCGCCTTCATATTCTTCATGTGCGTAACGCCAGTTAGCTGCATTCACTGAGTTTGCGGCGGTCATTGCCGCGAATGCGAACGCTGAAAGTCCGGCCAGTTTCTTGAATTTACTCATGCTGCTCATCGGGTTTTCTCCGTTCGTTTTTTTACAGATATCTATCGTTACATCACTAAAGACTGGCAAAACTCAGCGACTTTCGCAAGAAATTGGCCTTATTGGTTTATTTCTGACCAGTATCTGTTTCTTTAATGCCTGCCCTCAATAGAAATGCCCGGAACTCCCCGATCACCCGGCCAAGGCTTTTTGCGAGTCGGTGGCCGTCGGGCAGCATCAATACCGGAAGCTCCTGCTGTCGTGCGAGTTCAATTACCGGCATGGGAGGCACAATGTCATCGTCCCATCCATGGATAATCTGTACGTGCCGGGCCAGGATGCCCGGGCTGGATTGAGGGTAGTCTGGAAGTGCGAGTGCCGGAGCCAGCAGAAAGCAGCCGAGAACCGGTGTTTGTTCACTGGTCTGGGCACAGACCCAGCCACCCATGCTGGAGCCGGCCAGGATGATGTTTTCGGGTGCAGCGCCGCTGGCGGCAATCGCATCCTGCATCTGGGCAAGGCGAACGGCGGGATCCCTGCTGCTCCGGTGGTCAATTGCATGGGCCCTGACGTCTGCGAATGTTTCTGCCGATGCCTTCAGGGCCTGGATTTTGGTGCCGCCGGGGCCGCTTTCGAGGCCATGAGAGAGAAAAACATGGATTGTGTCGGTATTCATAGAGCATCAGCCCTGTCGGGTGTCGTCGAGTATATCCAGCGCATGACGGCGCTTTTCAGGAGCGTATATGTCTACCGTGAACATGAGCTCGTCTACCCTTACACCCTCCAGCCGTTCACTTAGCTGTTTTTTTATGGCGGCGGCATCGCCGAGCAGTTGAAGTGCCAGAAAATCCTTCACCCCTGCTTGCTCGCCGGCGTTCCACAGTCCGTCCATAGATTCCACGGGAGGCTTCATCCAGAGCGGCTGGCCTCTGAAAAGCGCGAGGATACGCTGGAAGCTGGTAGTTGCCAGGTATCGTGCTTCTTCCATGGTTTCTGCAGGCACTGCGGGAAGCGCAAGAATGGAGTAGGGCTGTTGCAGTTGTTCAGAAGGCTGGAAATTATCCCGGTAGACCTTCAGAGCCTCACGGTAAAGGCGTGGGGCGAAGTGTCCGGCGAAGGCATAGGGTAAGCCGCGCAGGGCCGCCAGTTGGGCGCTGTAGAGACTGGAGCCCAGCAGCCAGATGGGGACTCTGGTACCGGCGCCGGGAATGGCTTTAACCGCCTGGCCCGGCTGCAGAGGAGCGAGCAGGGCCTGTAGTCTTGCTACGTCCTCGGGGAACTGCTCAGCGCCAAGGCCGTCGCGGCGCAGGGCCCGGGCTGTTACCGGGTCAGTGCCCGGCGCCCGCCCCAGGCCCAGGTCTATCCGGCCCGGGTAGAGGCTTTCCAGTGTGCCGAACTGCTCGGCGATCACCAGTGGAGGGTGATTGGGTAGCATTACGCCCCCGGAGCCAACCCGAATAGTCCGGGTCTGTCCGGCAATATGGCCGATCAGCACTGAGGTAGCAGAGCTGCTGATGCCTTCCATATTGTGGTGTTCTGCGAGCCAGAACCGTTTGAAACCGAGCTTTTCTGCGTGCTGGGCATAGGCCACGCTGTTTGCCAGCGTGGCTCCTACGGTATCACCTTCGCGAACCGAAGCGAGCTCCAGCAGCGAGTAATCGGGAGAACGGCTCATGGGGCTCCGGGTTATCATTGCATTTTAAAACCCTGCTTCTGCAGAAAGTCTTTCATATGCGGGCGTAGTTTGCTGGTGAACAGGGGCTTGAGTTGTTCTGACCAGCTTGTCTCTTTGTTATTGCCTGTGCGCGCCATGTAATACTTGCTCATGGTCTCGTCGAAACTCGCGACCTGTGCCTCGTCCTGTTCGTCCTGGTAGTAGTCTTCCTTGAGGATGGTCTCTGTAGGCAGTCGGGGTTTTACTTCCGGATTCTGGTCAGGGTAGCCGAGGCACATCCCGAATACCGGGTAAACGTGCTCAGGCAGGCGAAGAAGCTCACTGATTTCAGCGGGATTATTTCGTATTCCACCTATATAGCAAAGCCCCAGACCTTCGGATTCCGCAGCAATAGCTACGTTCTGAGCCATCAGTGCGGCGTCGACACTGGCAACCACCAGTTGCTCTGTCATTCCACGGATCACGTCTGCACCGGCTTTTTCCGCCGCTTCAGTGGATCGCTTCATGTCGGCACAGAACACCAGGAAATCTGCGCATTTGGCAATGTAGGGCTGTCCACCGGCCAGGGCTGCGATTTTCTCCCGGTTTTCCGGATTAACCACGTGAATCACCGAATAGGCCTGAACGTGATTGGATGTGGCTGCACTCTGGCCAGCACGGATAAGCTCCAGAAGCAGCTCACGGGGAATCTTTTGTTCGGTGAATTTCCGGATAGAGCGGTGGGAGTTCAGTAGTTCGATGGTCGGATTCATGACGCCTCACAAAGGGTGTATTTCAGATAGCATACGAACGATATTCAAGCGCCGAGGATAAGGTGTTTGCAGGCAAGCTGCAAAGAATTATCCGCAACCAGTGAGGGCATTTGCATGAGCTCTACGCCTGCCGGGAGCTGCGTTACCGGCCAGAAAAAGTGGCAGGCCGCTTGGCGAGAAAGGCAGACACGCCTTCGGCGAAGTCGTCTGTGTGCGCAGCTTTCAGAAAGGCCTGCCGCTCGGCTTCCAGTTGTTCGGCCAATGACCGTCCGCCGGCCTGATCCAGGAGTTGGCGAAAGGCGCCGAAAGCTTTGGTCGGGCCACTGGCAACCTGATTTACAGTGGTTGCCAGAACCTCGTCATAGGAATCTGCGGACGCTGTGCGGGTTATCAGACCCCAGCCTTTGGCTTCCTCAGCACTGAGTTGGCGGCCAAGCATCATCATTTCAGCGGCCCTTGTAGCGCCGACCTTGTGTGGCAGAAACCAGGTGCAGCCGCAGTCTGGTACTGCACCTATGCCATTGTAGGCGATGAGAAACTTCGCGTGTTCTTCTGCCACGATGATGTCTGCCATCAGCGCCAGGCTCAGCCCGGCGCCCGCAGCCGGACCTTTCACAGCGGCAATCATCGGTGCATCCATATTCCTCAAACGGAGAATGGCTTCGTTGAGGGGCACCAGTAACCCGTTGATGAAATCTCTGGTCTGCTCCGGGGTACCCTCCATGCTGGCGACGTCGCCGCCAGCCATAAACGCTCTCCCGGAGCCGGTCAGCACAATGCAGCGTAAACCCGGTTGATGGCTCAGTGTTTTTACAGCATCCAGAAACGCCTCCGCCATGGGGATACTGATCGCATTCAGTATTTCTGGGCGATTGAAGGTCAGAGTGGCGACACCGGTTTGGTTATCAAATGCAGAGATTATCGGGTTGGCTGTCATGGTGCTGGATTCCGTCGGGGTGAGTGCTCAGATAACTAATAGAACAGACTCTTTTGGTTTTTATGATGAAAGTAGGCTACTTTAACATTCGATCAGGAACATAGCCTGACGTTGACGTAAACAACAATAACCATAATCGCCGATGTGCGGGGAATAATGTCCAGTATCCTCGAAATTACTAATCTGTCGCTTTCGTTCGGTGGTGTTAAGGCATTACAGGATGTGAGCTTTCACGTGCCGGAAAATACCGTTACCACGGTCATTGGCCCGAACGGTGCCGGCAAGACCTCCCTGTTTAACTGCATCTCGGGTTTCTACAAGCCTCAGCAGGGTTCTATCCGTTATCAGGGCGAAGTGCTTGGCGGAATCAAGCCGCCGGTCCGGGCTGCCATGGGACTTGCTCGCACCTTCCAGAATATTGCCCTGTTCCGGGGTATGACTGTGCTCGACAACATCAAACTCGGCGCCCACGTGCACATGAAAAGTGGTCTGTTGGGTTCACTGGCGTACTTCGGTGCAGCGCGCCGGGAGGAAATGGCAGTACGCAGGCATGTGGAACAGCACATTATTGATTTCCTTGAGATTGACCATATACGACGCCAGCCGGTAGCCAGCTTGTCCTATGGGCTTCAGAAACGAGTGGAACTGGCACGTGCTTTGGCCATGCGTCCGAAAGTGCTCATGCTGGATGAGCCTGTAGCCGGGATGAACCGGGAAGAAAAAGAAGATATGGCACGGTTTATTCTCGATATTCGCGAAGAGTGGGGCGTGACTGTGCTTATGGTTGAGCATGATATGGGCATGGTTATGGATATTTCCGACCATATTGCGGTACTCAACTTTGGCCAGGTAATTACGGAAGGCCTGCCGGAAGAGGTTCAGAAAAATCCGCAGGTTATCGAGGCGTATCTGGGTACCAGCGATCTGGACAGTCTGCGCAAGAAGCTGAATCCAGAAAGAGAGGTGGCTTGAATGGATTGGCTGTTTTTCGGGGAAATCAGTCTGGCAGGCCTGGCCATGGGTGGTCTCTATGCCCTGATCGGTCTGGGCTTTGTGATTATTTACAAGGCCACCCGGGTCATTAACTTCGCTATTGGCGAAATCATGATGTTTGCTGCCTATCTGTTTCTGGCCTTTGCCGGGGCCATGGAAATGTCGCCCTGGGTAGCTTTGCCATTGGCGGTGCTTGGCGGAAGTGTGCTGGGTGGGGTGATTGAAAAGGTGATGATCCGCCCGATGCTGGGAGAGTCCTCCATTTCTGTGGTTATGGTCACTATCGGTATCGCCAGTATTCTGGTGGGGCTGGTGGAGATGATATGGGGTGCAGATCCGCAGCTTCTTCCGGGTTTTCTGCCTCGCAAACCTGTGTTTATCGGCGAGATGTATCTGGCTCCCAAGATTGCTTATGGCTTCCTCATTGGTGCCGCGCTGCTCATTGTTTACCTGCTGTATTTCCGCTTTTCCCGTGGTGGTGTTGCACTGCGGGCCACAGCCTCAGATCAGGCTGCGGCTTATTCCATGGGGATTAACGTGCGCCGTGTGTTCAACCTGGCGTGGGTATTTGGCTCACTCGCAGCCTCGCTAGCAGGTGTACTGGTGGCGGCAACTGGAGGGCTTAGCCCACAGTTTGGGGCCATCGGGCTCAGCGTGCTGGTGGTCGTGATCGTCGGAGGACTCGACAGCATTGTTGGTGCGCTGATTGCGGGGGTATTTATCGGCTGGCTGGAAACGGTTGCAGGCGCCTACCTGGGTGGCGAGTACCGGATGCCCGCAACATTTGCAGTGCTGGCAGTGATCCTTGTGCTCCGGCCCTATGGCCTTTTTGGCACCCACGACATAGAGCGAGTATAAGATGCGCATTGGTGACGCCAAACAGAGTTATGAAGCCGACGAAGCTATCTGGACGAGTTCTACCCAGAAAATCTGGTTTGCAGTCTTATTGCTGACCCTTGCTGTCTTTCCTTTCATGGCTGATGCCTACCTGCTGTATCTGGGTTGCCTCGTCGGTATTGCGGTTATCAGCACCACGGGACTTAACATCCTGACCGGGTTTACCGGCCTGATATCTCTCGGGCAGGCGGGATTTATGGGTGTGGGTGGTTATACGGTGGCCTGGTTGTCCATGAACACCTCCCTGCCTTTCCCCATAACGCTGTTGCTTGCCGGATTGCTTGCCGCTGCCGTGGGTATTCTGGTGGGGCTGCCTTCCCTGAGGGTAAAAGGTCTGTACCTGGCAATTGCTACCCTGGCAGCCAGTGTTTTTCTTCACTTCATCTTTGCCGAGTGGGAATCTGTAACCGGTGGTATGGCCGGCTTGAGCCTGGAGCCGGCGCACCTGTTCGGGCTCACGTTTCAGAGCGACTTTGGGATGTACTTCATCATTGTACCGCTGGCGGTACTGATGGTGTTTGCTGCCAAAAACGTATTCCGGACCCGTATTGGGCGGGCATTTATCGCGATCCGGGACCGGGATATTTCGGCGGAAATACTCGGCATCAACCTGTTGCGCTACAAGCTGATGTCTTTTGCGCTCAGTTCATTTTATGCCGGTGTGGCCGGCGGCCTGTTTGCTTATTTTTACCGGGTTGTCACGCCTGAAAGCTTCCCTCTGTCCATGTCCATTTTCTATCTGGCTGCGGTCATCGTTGGCGGCATGGGTAACCTGCTTGGCGGTATTCTGGGCGCGGCCTTCATGACACTGATTCCGGAAGTTCTCAAGCTGCTCACGGCAGCCCTTACGCCGTTTTATCCAAACGCACCGATATTCATGTCGCCGATGCTGGAAATCATTTTCGGCGCTTTGATTGTCGGGTTTCTTATTTTTGAACCGCACGGGTTGGCGGAGATCTGGCACCGCATACGGCGCTTTTTCAGTATTTGGCCCTTCAGAAACTAGTGGATTTAACAACAATAAGCCGCAAGGAGAAGAAACATGCTTAAAAACATCTTCAGCAAAGGCCGCAGGCTCGCAGGTATCGGTAGTATTGCCGCTGCTCTGATGGCAGCGGCGCCTGCAATGGCGCAGGACAAGGAGCCCATCGTATTTGGTGGTTCTATCCCGCTGTCCGGGGTATTTGCCTTTGCTGGCGTGCACATCCACGCCGGTCTGACTGATTATACAACCTGGATCAACAACAACGGAGGCATCAACGGTCATCCGGTGAAGTATGTAATGGAAGACACCGGCTATGAAGTAGACCGGTCCGTCGCCGCGTTCAAGAAAATTACAGGCAGCAACAAGGTCCCGGTTTACTACGGTGACAGCACCGGGTTCATGAAAACCATTGCCTCTGAGCTGAACAGCAGGGGCACTACGCTCATGAGTGGTGCTTCGTTTGCGACTGCGCTGACAGACAATGAACAATACCCGTATCAGTTTGTTCCTGGCCCCAATTACACCCAGATGCTCGGGATCATTCTTGAATACATTGCGACCCAGGGAAAAGATGGCAAGAAGCCGACCGTTGCCTTTGTTTACAGTGATACCGAGTTTGGAAAGGACCCTATTGAAAACGGGAAGGCCAAAGCTGCCGCGATGGGGATTGAAGTTGTAGAGGAAATTATTACCAAACCTGGCAGCGTAGACGTATCTGCGGAGGTGCTGAAAATGCGCCGGGCGCGCCCGGACTTCGTGGTATTCCATGGCTATGTATTATCTCCCATCAACGAGTTTATGGTGCAGATGCGTCAGATGGGACTGGATACCCAATTCATGGGTACCTTCTGGTCTACTGACAAACTCATCATCAACAAGATGGGCGCAGACGCTGATGGTTACATGGGCGTTATGCCCTACAACTACTATGACAGCGCGGAAGGCGGACCCATGCTTGATGCACTGCGAGCCACGGCAGAAAAGAGCGATCCGGAGGCAGGCTACCGTCCGACCGGATACATGCAGGGCTGGTTTAATGCCATGGTATGGACTGAGGTGGTCAAGCGCACCATGGATGCCGGCAAAGAGTTGACGGCGGAAAACATGGCTGAGTCTCTTGCTTCTATTAAAGACTGGGACACAGGCGGCATTATCGGTATTCCGGTTACCGTGAAAGACATGTCCTTCCCGGTTGGCCGCATTTGGCGTGTAAATGCCAAAGAAGGCCGCTACGAGCCAGTATCTGACTGGATTCACCTCGACTGAGACGCCGTATGGAAGCCTTGCTGGAAATCGATAATATTGAAGTGGTTTACAACAAGGCGGTGCAGGTCCTCAGGGGCCTGTCACTGCGTGTTCCCCGAGGTGCCATTGTGGCGCTGTTGGGCTCCAATGGTGCCGGAAAGTCCACCACACTGAAAAGTGTATCGGGCCTGCTGGCTCTTGAGGATGGTGAGGTGACCGCCGGAGAGATCCGCTTCAAGGGCCACTCTTTAAAAGGACGGGCGCCGGAAAAGCTGGTTCGTGATGGACTGTTTCATGTAATGGAAGGTCGCCGGGTGTTCGAGGACCTCACCGTTGAGGAAAACCTCGTTGCGGCGACCTACGCTCTCAGCGGCCGGAAAGTGTCGCTGGGTGATTCCTATGAGCTCGTCTACGACTATTTCCCTCGTCTCAGGGAGCGTCGCAAGCAGTTGGCAGGTTACTTGTCCGGTGGTGAACAACAGATGTTGGCGCTTGGCCGGGCGCTGATTGCCCAGCCAGAACTGATCATGCTGGATGAACCCTCTCTGGGCCTGGCGCCGCAACTGGTTGAAGAGATATTTACCATTATTGCCCGCATAAACCGGGAGCAGGGCACTGCAATACTGCTGGTGGAGCAGAATGCCGCTGTATCCCTCGCTATTGCTTCTTACGGTTACATCATGGAAAACGGCAAGATCGTTATTGATGGTCCTGCGGACAAACTGTCATCCAATGAGGATGTACAGGAATTCTATCTCGGGGTCGGAGGCAAAGAAGGAGAGGCCCGCAGTTACAGGGATATAAAACACTACAAACGCCGCAAGCGGTGGCTGTCATGACAATGCCGCAGATTCGTGATCTTACTCTGGTGCAGATGCTCCGGGCCCACGCAAAAGAGCGGCCTGGCATGCTGGCGCTTCGTCAAAAGGATTTTGGTATCTGGCAGGCGTACTCCTGGCAGGACTATTATCGGCGGGCACGGCATTTCGGGCTTGGTCTGCGTGCACTGGGGCTTTCTGAAGGTGGTCACGTAGCCATACTTTCGGAAAACCGGGTGGAATGGGTGATTGCCCAGATGGGCATAGGCCTGGTGAAAGGTATCTGCGTCGGGATATATCCCACGAGCCCCTGGAATGAGGTGGCCTATGTGCTAGAGCATAGTGCTGCCGAAATGGTGGTCTGTGAAGATCAGGAACAGACCGACAAGGTTCTGGAAGCCTGGCCCCAGCTACCACACCTCAAACACAACATTGTCATCGATCCCAAAGGGTTGCGTTCATACTCGTCACCGCCATCTTCGTTTGAAGAAATCGAGACCCTGGGGCGGGAGTTTGAAAGTAGCCATCCCGGATTGATTGATGAGCTGCTGGACAGCCAGCAGATGGATGATATTGCGCTGATGGTTTACACCTCCGGGTCTACCGGCCGGCCTAAAGGTGCGATGATCAGCTGGGGTAATCTGCAGGCTGCCGCACCCGGGCTGATCGAGTTGTTGGGCGTGGATCAGCACAGCACCAGTCTGTCTTACCTGCCGCTGTGCCATGTGGCCGAGCAGGATATGACCAATATTGCGCCTGTTTATGTGGGCAGTGCGGTGAGCTTTGGGGAAAGCCTGCGAACGATTCAGGAGGATCTTCGGGAGATTGCCCCAACGTTTTTCCTGGGGGTCCCGCGAATCTGGGAAAAGCTTCATTCTGCTATTTATATCAAGATGCAGGAAACGGGGCGTTTCCGGCAATGGCTTTTTAACCGGGCCATGAAAGCCTGTGAGCCAATGATGACCAGGCCGAAAGCAGAGTGGAGCCTTGGTGAACGTCTTACCTATGGTGCTTACTATTGGCTGGTTTTCCGTGCCTTGCAGAATTTTATCGGACTACGCCGCTGCACCATTGCACTTACCGGTGCGGCACCGATTTCCACGGGGATTCTTCAGTTCTTCCGCACTTTGGGGGTCCCCCTGGTTGAAGTATACGGCCAGACAGAAAGTACCGGTGTGGCCACCGCACAGCGAGTGGATAATGTGTGTCTTGGTACGGTCGGTACAGCAATTTCCGGGCTTGAGGTAACCCTCGGTGAGCAGAATGAGATCATCATGCGTGGCGGCACGGTTTTCAAAGGTTACTACAAGAACGATGAGGCAACAGAAGCTACTCTCAGGGATGGCTGGCTGCATACCGGCGATGTCGGCGAGTGGCAGGAAGGGCAACTCAGAATCGTTGACCGGCTCAAGGACATCATGATTACCGCCGGTGGCAAGAATCTGTCGCCCACGGAAATTGAAAACACGATCAAGGCGAGCCCCTATATCAAGGAGTGTATTGTCATCGGTGAGGCCCGAAAATATGTCTCGGCGCTGATTCAGGTTGATTTCGAGACCGCCGCAAAATGGGCAGAGCAGGAACGCATTGCCTACACGACATTCCGTAGTCTGACAGAGCACGAGAAAGTGCAGGAGTTGATTCAGGCAGAGGTAACCAAAGGCAACGACAGGCTTCCGCAAGTGGCGCAGATCAAGCGGTTCCACCTGCTGAGTAAAGAGCTGGATCACGATGATGATGAAGTGACCGCCACCATGAAAGTGCGCCGGAGCAAAATCTACGAGAAATACGCGGAGGTGATAGAAACGCTTTATGGCTGAGAAGCCATGGGCAGGACGCAAAAGTTAAACGGTATGAGAAAAATCAAATCTGACGGCTGGCGAGCAACCTGGGTCAAGCCTATTTGACTGAAGTTATGGTTTGCAGGGGTTATTTTGATTGATAATGACCTCCCCAAACTTTTGAGCCAGCTATCATGACTGAAAATCACAGCTTCGAAAAACTACCTGTCCCGTGGGTCCACCGGCGGTGCTTTGCCCGGCATGGCATCGTCACAACCATGGCCCTGGTTCTGTCCTTTCTCTTTTCCATGGGGTTCAGCGCGTTTGCCAGCGCTGCTGAATCCGGTGCCCAGAGCCTTACCCGCCATCCAGTGGGTTATATGGCTATAGCCATATTCGTTGTTGCATATGCGTTTGTAATGCTTGAAGAAAAGCTGCACCTTCGCAAGTCCAAGCCGGTGCTTCTGGCGGCGGGCCTTATCTGGTTCCTGGTTGCTGGTGTCGCGGCCATGAATGGCGATACCGAAAGTGCCAACGAAGCACTGAAGCACAACCTTCTGGAATACTCTGAACTCCTGCTGTTCCTGCTGGTGGCGATGACTTACATAAACGCCATGGAAGAGCGTCAGCTTTTTGATGCACTTCGTGGCTGGCTGGTGAGCAAAGGCTTCAGTTACCTCAGCCTCTTCTGGATTACAGGCTTATTGGCATTCTTCATCTCGCCCATTGCCGACAATCTGACCACGGCGCTTCTGATGTGTGCGGTATTAATGAAAGTGGGTGAAGACAGCCCGCGGTTTATAGGCCTTGGCTGCATCAATATCGTGATCGCTGCAAACGCCGGTGGGGCCTTTTCCCCATTTGGAGACATCACAACCCTGATGGTCTGGCAAAAAGGTGTGGTTGAGTTCACCGAGTTCTTCAGGCTGTTTATTCCTGCTGCGGTCAATTTCCTTGTACCTGCCGTGATCATGAGTTTTGCTGTTCCGAGTGAACCACCGAAAGATGCTACGGAACCTGTGATCATGAAGCGCGGTGCCCGCCGGACAGTTGTGCTGTTTCTGCTCACCATCACGACAGCAGTTCTGGGTCACAACTTCCTGCATCTGCCTGCAGTCGTTGGCATGATGATGGGGCTCGCGTACCTGCAGTTGCTGGGTTACTACCTGCAGCTCAGTTTCAAGCGTGGAGTGGCCCGCGAGCGGGTCTGGGCGGAAAATCACAAGAATACCCGCTTGCTTGAGCGGCTCGACAAAGCGGTACCTTTCGATATTTTCAATCCGATGGCCCGTACGGAGTGGGATACGCTTCTGTTTTTCTACGGTGTAGTGCTTTGTGTTGGCGGGCTTGGCTATATCGGTTATCTGGCCGAAGTATCCCAGCTGATATACGGCGACTGGAACGCCACGGGCGCCAATATTGCAGTCGGTGTCATGTCGGCCATCGTTGATAACATTCCGGTGATGTTTGCAGTGCTCTCGATGGAGCCGGATATGTCACATGGCCAGTGGTTACTGGTTACGCTTACGGCGGGTGTGGGTGGTTCCATGCTGTCAATTGGTTCAGCTGCCGGTGTTGCGCTTATGGGGCAGGCCCGGGGCTATTACACCATCATGACGCACCTGCGCTGGACACCTGTAATCATGCTTGGCTACGCGGCATCCATAGCTACGCATATGTGGGTTAACGCTAACCTGTTCTGACTGCGTCTGCACGGAGCCCGGAACAGGCTCCGTGCAGCAATGCCCTTTTGCCCAAGTCTTTCACCGCATGCTTTTCAGGGCCGTGGCCCACCTTTCCAGCTCAGCCAGCATGGCGGTAGCTGACGGGTCTATCAGATCGTTGGAGTGGAATACCTTGCTGTCATCCAGGTGGTTCCACGCCATGGGCACCATGACCCCTTCAACCATCGGCATCATCTTCAGTGTCGTCACCAACTGGCGGGCCAGAGTTGCTGCACGAACTCCGCCGGATGCGCCACCGTAGCTCACGAATCCGCAAGGCTTGTAGTTCCACTCGGTGTACAGGTAATTCAGTGCGTTCACAAATGCCGGTGGCGGGCAGAAATTGTACTCCGGCATCACAAACACATATGCGTCGGCTGAATTAACACTTTCAGACCAGTTTTTGGTGTGAGCATGCTCGTAAATGCCAGTGCGAGGATGATTGGGTTCGTTGTAAACCGGAAGGTCGAACTCTGCCAGGTCCACCAGTTTACAGTCAAAACCGGAGTTGTCTGCAGCAAAACCATGAAACCAGTTTGCTACAGATGGCCCTATGCGGCCGGGTCGTGTGCTGCAGATTATGATATTCAGTTTAAGTGCCATATACGGTGCTCCGGGTTAGTGTAGGTGCCAGGGTGGAGGTTGCAGTTGTTTAACAGGTATTGAATCTAAAGACCCGGGGGCGCGCGATCAAGCGAAGTATTCTGAGAGACATGAACAGGAAATCCGATCAAGTTGGCAATCGCCTCTGGCCGGTTCATAGGCCCAGTAGCAGGGGCGTAAGTAACAGCCCTTCGCCGATCAGAACCACGAACAATATCAGGGCCAGTAAGAAGGGTTTGAAACCAAGGCTGCGCAGTTTGTCGATCCGTGTTTCATAGCCCAGAGCTGCCATTGCCATTGCCAAGGCTATCTGGCCCGCCAGAACGAGGCTGTGATGAGCGGTCGGAGGCAGAGTAATCATGCTGTTAACAATGACCATGGCAACAAATCCGAAGGCGAACCAGGGAATTGTCAGGCGGCTGGCGCCCGCCTGCTCTGGTTGCGGTGTTTTATCGCGCCTTAACCACCACTGACCAACAATCAGCAGAAACGGAACCAGCAGCATAACGCGCACGAGCTTCACGATGACCGCATTTGCCAGGGCGTCGGTGCCGACAGCATCTGCTGCCGCAACTACCTGTGCCACTTCATGTACCGTTGCGCCGATATAGATGCCATAGAGGCTCTCATTCCACCCGAGAACAGAATACAGCGCCGGGTAGATGAACATTGCCAGACTACCAAACAGCACAACCGTTGCGACAGCCATGGACGTTGCTGCAGGCCTGGAGCGTATCGTGGCTTCGGTAGCAAGAATGGCTGCTGCGCCACAGATGGCGCTTCCGGCGCTGGTGAGTAAAGCCGTCTCTGCATCCAGTTTCAGAACCCGGGTGCCCAGTTGGTAGCCAAGCACGAGTATTGTGGTCATAACCATGATGTCCAGCGCGACCACTCCCGGGCCAAGAGCCAGAATCTGGCCAAGTGTGATTGAGAAGCCGAAAAGCACAATGCCTCCGCGAAGCAGCCAGCGTGTGGCGAACTTCAAACCCTGCTCAAGGCCGCCGGCTTTGCGGGCCCATGGCAGATTCCCGGCGAATATCCCCAGCAACAGTGCGAAGACCAGAGGGCTGACCCCGCTTTGCTGGATGGCAGGAATTCCCGTGAGAGCGAACCCGCCGATGGTAAGCATCGCGCAGACGCCTAATCCTTTCCACATAACAACCTGCTCCAACTAAATCGATATATGGATAGAATGCGCCGGAATATATGATTTGAAAAACAGGTAAAATACATAAAATAATCCTGAAAAATCGATATAGTCGTTCAGTGGCGGGCAGGCGGTACCTGATATTCGCTGATCTGTCGGCGAGTTCTGTACCCACGGCTGAGGCTGGTCTACGCTTTAGCAAAACAAATATTGTGAGCTGCTAGGCTGATATTCTGGGCGTTTTGATCAATTCTTTGTCGGTTGCGGTTCGACACCTGCCTCTATGCTCTTTGATACGCCTGATAACATAATGAAAAAGGAACTTTCTATGCGTAACACCCTAAAGGTGCGGTCTGGTCTGATGGCAGGTTTGACTGCATTCCTGCTCAGTGGCTGTTTCGATGGCTCTGACAGCACTTCCGGGTCCACTCCTCCTGATCTTGGCCTCACCAGCTTGTCCAGCGCGCCGGACCAGGTCAGTGGTGATGATGTCCTGATAGGCCTGGAAGGTGACTCAGCCACGATTGCGGCGGAAAAAAACAACCTGGAATTCTGGCTTAATGACGCCAGAATCAGTCCGGTGATGAGGGCGGGGCGAAATGGCCCGGAAGTTCTCGTGACAGGGCTTGCCGAGGGTGAGAACCGGCTGGAGTTGCACCACGTTGATTACGGCCCGTTGAGCGACCTGACTCTGGATGTGCATCCGATAACCGGGCCGATTTTCTCGGGCCCTCACCAGTATCCGTTTGTCTGTACGGTAACAACAGAGTTGGGGAAGCAGCCTCGGGTGGATACAACCGGGACGACAGGCTTCCCGGTACTGGACAGCAATGGCAGCCAGATTGGAGTGAGCAAGGACTGTTCGATCGACTCGTATGTGGAGTTTATCTATCGCACGACCGGGGGAAACTGGGCGCCTTTGCCGGCTGATGGTTCCCGGCCTGTGGACATGGCGACTACCGAGCTGACAGATGGCCGCACTGTTGATTTCATTGTGCGTCAGGAGCGCGGCACTATTAACCGCTTTATTTACAGCTTTGCCACCTTGGCTTCGTTGGGAGATGAAGCGGATGATGCCTCTACAGAAAACTGGAACGGCCGGTTGCTGTTCCAGTTTGAAGGCGGCGTTGCCATTGGACATTCCCAGGGGCGGATCAGTGGTCGGGCCCTTGAGCCGGAGGTGCTCAAAAAAGGCTATGCGGTTATCTATTCCACGGGCACCCGGACCGACACCCACTATAACCTTCAGGTCGGTGGCGAGACTGCCCTGATGGTAAAAGAGCACTTCATCAAACGCTTTGGTGTGCCGGAGTACACTGTGGCCATCGGCGGTTCTGGTGGTGGTATCCAGCAGTATGTCTATTCCCAGAATCACCCGGAGCTACTGGATGCAGGTGTCCCCCAATACTCATACCCGGACATGGTGACCCAGACCATTCACGTCGGGGACTGTGAGTTATTGGAGTACTACATGGACGTTACTGACAAAGATAACGCCAAGTGGCAGACAACGACTAACCGCAGCTGGCTTGTAGGGCTGAATGCTACGGATGAATACCCGGATCCGTTTGCAGGTGTAAAGCAGATGCTTGGTTATAGCAGTGCGCCCGGAATGACTGAGTGCGTCCCGGCCTGGCGTGGGCTGACGCCACTGGTGATGAACCCGGCTTTCGGTGCGGCGCGAAACCAGGAACTGATGCAGCCGGCCGGGGTGATGAACGAGGTCCAGTGGACCCACTACGATGACCTGAGAAATATTTATGGCCTAGATGGGAATGGCAATGCCCGCGCCCTGTTTGACAATATTGGTGTGCAATACGGGCTTGGAGCACTCCTGGCAGGCAATATTTCAAAGTCCGAATTTTTGAAACTGAATGCTCAGGTTGGTGGCTGGAAGCACCCTTCAGACATGGTGCAGGAAGGCTTTCCATTTACTGGTGGAGTTGACGATGTAATGGCCGATCCCGGCAAGTTTGATCCCTGGAGTTCCCGCAATATGAACCTGAGCCCGGATGGCATGCAACCGGCGCCCCGGACACAGGGTGACCTGGCAGCTATGGAAGCGGCCTATACATCGGGCATGGTTTTTGATGGCCAGCTCAATATGCCGGTCATAGACTGGAGGCATTACCTGGAGGAAGTACTGGATATGCACAACAGTCACCAGTCCTTCTCTGTGCGTCAGCGCATCATCAATAAAATGGGACATGCGGGCAATCAGGTGATCTGGTTTACCGACACCCGGCCCACTGATACATCCGACCCTGAGGAACCAAAGCCACTGGAAGAATCCGACCCGACCTGGGCGGCACTGGATGTACTGCACGAATGGCTAATGAATATCCGGGCGAATCCGGAGCGGAGTATTGCCGAAAACAAACCGGCAGAGGCTGTGGATGCCTGCTATGAAGCTGACGGTACAGTCATCGCCGCTGGAGAGGGTGTCTGGAATGGCATCCTCGATGGCCAGTCCGACGGCGACTGCACCACGAAGTTCGAAACCCACACCACATCCCGTATTGTGGCGGGAGGCCCGATTGAAGGCAGCGTGTTCAAGTGCAGCCTGAAGCCTGTAGCAACAGCGCTGACAGATAACACCTATCAGGGTGTTTCATTTACGGAAGACGAAGTGATCCGGTTAAACGAGATCTTTCCCGACGGGGTTTGCGATTACAGCCGGCCGGATCAGGGGCGCCCTGCTGGCTGAAAAACCGGCGGAAGCGTCAGGCTGACTCTTCCGCCAGGTTTTCACTGTTACTGGATGCATTTTCTTCTGTCAGGCCACCGAAGCGGCGATAAAAACCCTGGCTTGGCCCGGGTAGCGGGCCTGATGCGTTTTCCAGTACGGTTGCCAGGTGTTCATCCGCACGGCTGTATATGGCCCGGTAGAGGTTACGGCAAAGCTGCTTGGCGCTTCGCCCTTCCCAGTCGCCGGGCAGGAGTTCGTCTGGTAGCAGTGGGTCCCGCAGAAGTATTTTCCGGTATTCATGAACCAGCAGGATACGCGCTGTAACGCAGTCTTCCGGGCTCAGGTTGTCATCGGTACAGAGTTCCCGCCACAGCGGCCGGAATGTTTCCAGGAAGCGTTTATATCTGAAGCCAAGCTCGTCCAGATTCCAGCTTTCTTTGACTTGCCTGCGCAAAGCCCGCGGACTCCGCTGTTCCAGTGGCTGGGTCTGCATAACGATGGTGTCTTCCAGTGCGCCCCATTCCTGAAGCAGTGGCACCAGTTCGTTGCGGGTAAAGCGTGGATGCTCCATAACCCCCGTTGCCATGCTGCCGAAGCTCAGCCATTTCAGCTCTTCACGCACTTTGGCGCGGGTTTCCGGTTCAAGCTGATTGAGGAATACCAGGCACCAGCTGCCGTTCCAGTCGTCGGTGCCAAGCGTGTAGACATGAGCGAATGCCTGCTGGAAACGCCTCAGGCCGGCACCAGTTACGCTGTAATAGCTGCACCGGCCCACTTTTTCAGCTTGTAGCCAGCCGTCCTGAATCAGCCTGTAGACGGAAGTACGGACCAGCCGCTCACTCACGCCCATGGATGTCAGCAGTTTCATCAGACTTCCGAGCCAGACGTTGCCGCCGCGCGGGTGAACGATGTCCCCATAGGTTGTTATGATCAGAGAGCCCGCACGCAAAGGGCGTTTTTTCTGGAAGTCCCGGATCAGGCCATCGAGCTGTTGTTTTGCAGACATGGGTCTATTATTCCTTCGATACTTTCCGTCATGCTGTTTTCGCAGACTTGACGGCATTCGGGTGCTCATTATCCCCGATACAACCATTGGGTAAAGTGGTATGTGTTCAGGACGAAATGTCAAAAAGGCACTTAATGTACTAATACATTGGTATTGGTTGTTGTAAAAGTTATGTGCCTGAAGGCAGTCCCCAGTTGACACCGGTTTAGTGATACAATATTTTCCATTGATATTCGTCAACGGTATCGTATTATCGGGGTGACGGATAGCCAGTAATGGCAGTGATAGACTAATGTCTGTCACGCTGCGCTGAAGATGGGGCGCTGCAAGGTTGCACGTGATACGAAAAAGAGCAGCATTTGCAGAGAAAATCGTTCTGTTTTCGGAAATTCGGGGGTCTATAAAACCAAAACGCCCTCACCACATATGGGAGAACAACAAAAATGTTCAAAAAGATCACGCGTCGTGCAGGCAAGTTTACAGCCATTGCAGCGGCTGGCCTGCTGGCAATGAACGTTCAGGCAGCTGACCCTATACGTATTGGTTCCTTTCTTTCTGTTACCGGCCCCGCATCTTTCCTGGGTGACCCAGAGCTGAAAACTCTGGAGATGTATGTTGAAAAAATCAACGAAGACGGCGGCGTTCTGGGGCGTCAGCTCGAGCTTGTTCATTATGATGACGCAGGCAACGCTTCCAAGGCCCGTAACTTCGCAAGCCGGCTTATCCGTTCAGACCGGGTAGATATCATTGTAGGCGGAAGTACGACAGGTGCCACTATGGCTGCTGTCCCGATGGTTGAGCAGGCGAAGATTCCCTTTATTTCCCTGGCGGGTGCCGTAGTTATTACCACTCCGGTTAAAAAGTGGGTTTTCAAAACTCCGCAAACTGACCGTATGGCGGCAGAGCGCGTCCTGAATGATATGAAATCACGTGGCCTGACCAAGGTTGGTCTTATCTCGGGCACTGGTGGCTTCGGCAGCTCCGGGCGTGAGCAGACTCTTGCAGCAGTCAAGGAAATGGGCGGAATCGAGATTGTTGCTGATGAAACCTACGGCGGTTCAGACACCGACATGACAGCGCAGCTCACCAATATCCGTAGCACAGAGGGTGTTCAGACTATTCTCAACTTCGGTTTTGGTCAGGGCCCGGCGATTGTTACTCGTAACTACGCCCAGTTGGGTATTGATCTTCCGTTCTATCAGTCCCACGGTGTTGCCTCTGATGGTTTCCTCGAACTTGCAGGCAGCAGTGCTGACGGCCTGAGATTGCCTGCCTCGCCGTTGCTGGTGCCGGAATCCCTGCCTGCCTCGGATCCGCAAAAGCCAGTGGTTGAGGCTTACAAAAGTGAGTACGAAGCACGCTGGAACTCAAAGGTTTCTACCTTTGGTGCCTATGCCTATGACGGCCTGATGCTGGCGGTAGAAGCCATTGAGAAAGCAGGAAGCACCGATAAAGAAGCTGTGCGCGATGCTCTTGAAAGCATTCAGGGTCACGTAGGTGTGACCGGTACTTTCAATATGTCAGCTGATGACCATAACGGCCTGGAAGCTGATTCCTTCCGCATCCTGGAAGTTCAGGATGGCGGCTGGGAACTGATCAACTAAGCCCATTCCCATCCGTACTACAGGCAGACGGTCTCCCTAAGGGGTGACTGTCTGCCGCTGCGCGAGCGGACCTGATTATGTTTTCTGAATTTCTGCAGTACCTGTTTACGGGTATCACTATTGGTGCTACCTACGCCCTGATTGCTTTGGGCTTTACCCTGATTTATAACGCCAGCCATGTCATTAACTTCGCCCAGGGGGAGTTTCTGATGATTGGCGGTATGGCGACAGTATCTTTAACAGCCATGGGTGTGCCCATGCTGCTCGCGATTGTACTTGCTGTAATTCTTGCCGGGGTGCTGGGCATTGCTCTGCAGCGTCTGGCTATAGCGCCTGCTAAAAACGCAGATGTAGTTACACTGATCATTATCACCATCGGTGCGTCCATTTTTATCCGTGGTCTGGCCCAGCTGGTATGGGGCAAGGAATACCATGTGATGCCTAACTTCAGCAGCGACGAACCGATTGAAATTTTTGGAGCCGTGCTGAACAGCCAGAGCCTTTGGGTGCTGGGTGTCGGTGCGGTTCTTGTTGCGGTACTGGTATATTTCTTTACCCGCACGCTGACCGGCAAGGCGATTCTCGCCACTTCAATGAATAAAGACGCTGCCCGCCTTGTAGGCATTCGCACTCAGGTTGTGCTGATGCTGGCGTTTATGGTTTCTGCGTTGCTGGGATCCATAGCCGGCATTGTGGTAGCACCTATCACCTTTACTTCCTATGACATCGGAATAATCCTCGGTTTGAAGGGCTTTGTGGCCGCGGCCATTGGTGGGTTGGGCAGCGGCATGGGCGCCGTAGTCGGCGGCCTGGCTCTGGGGGTGGTTGAAGCCATGGCGGCGGGTTACCTGTCGTCCGATTATAAGGACGCAGTTGCCTTCTCAATGATACTTCTGGTGCTGTTCTTCATGCCCCGGGGCCTGTTTGGCGCCAAGATCGTGGAGCGGGTGTGATGATGGCTTCATTTTCGCAGTTCCGTCTAAAGGGCCTGGTGCTCCTGGCCATCGTAATCTTTGCGTTGCCACTGTTTATCACTAATCCCTTTCATTATGGCCTGGCCACGCAAATTGCGTTGATTGCCGGTGCGGTTGTGGGCCTTAACCTGCTGGTCGGTTTTGCCGGCCAGATCAGTCTCGGCCATGCCGGATTTTTCGGGATGGGTGCTTATTTCAGTGCCCTGATGACCAGTAATTACGGCTGGTCTGCAATTCCTGCTCTAATCGTGGGTGCCGTTGGCGTCGCGATCATTGCCTGGGCTGTCGGTCGTCCGATTCTGCGTCTCAAAGGCCATTATCTGTCCATGGCCACCCTTGCCGTGGGTTTTATTATCGCCATTATTCTGAACAATGAGCGGGAAATAACCGGTGGGCCGGACGGCATGCCAGTTCCTCCGTTTGATGTGTTTGGCTGGGAGCTTAGCCCCTTTGGCCAGTATTCCCTGTTTGGTATGGAGATCAGTGGCGATCTGGCCTGGTATCTGTTCGCCGGAGTGGTATTGCTGGCGGCAGTCTGGCTTGCCCAGAACCTGATCGATTCTCCTATTGGCAGGGCTTTACGTTCTGTCCACGGCTCGGAAGTCGCTGCCAGTGTAGTGGGTGTTAACACCGCAAAATACAAAAGCCTGGTGTTTGTGATCTCTGCGGTATATGCCAGCGTGATGGGCGCGCTTTATGGTCACTTTCAGGGATTTATCACACCCTCTGTGGCCAGTTTCGATTTTTCCATTTTGTTGATCACCATGGTTGTTCTGGGGGGTATGGGATCGACCATCGGGGTGATTATTGGCGCAGTGGTTCTGGAAATTCTGCCGCAAGTGCTGGCAGATTTTCAGGAGATGGAAATGGTGATGTTTGGTTTAATCCTGATGCTGACCATGATCTTTATGCCCAAAGGCTTGCTGCCAACCCTGACTGGTTACCTGAACAAACGACGCGCCAGATCTGTCGGAGGTGACGCATGACCGCTTTGGTGGAAGTCAATAAGTTGTCCAAGGCTTTTGGTGGCGTACACGCCGTTGAGGATGTGAGTTTTTCAGTTGATGCGGGCCAGGTGTACTCGGTTATTGGTCCCAACGGCGCGGGCAAAACCACGCTCTTTAATTTGATTACAGGCCTGTACACACCTACCAGTGGCGAAGTGAAGCTGAACGGTGAAAGCACTGCCAAGCTGCAGCCTAATCAACTGGCAGAGCGTGGCATGTGCCGCACGTTCCAGCAGATGCAGATCTGTATGAACATGACAGCCATTGAAAACGTAATGCTGGGCCGGCACCTGACCCTGAAAAGCAATCTTTTTACTACGTTGTTCCGTTTGCCTGCGCTCACCCGGGGTGAAAAAGCTGCGCGGGAGAAAGCGGCCGAACTGATGGAGTTTGTCGGTTGTGGCGAGTATCTCGATACTGACGCCTCGGCGATGTCTTATGGCGCCCTGAAACGCCTTGAGATTGCCCGAGCGCTGGCCGCTGAGCCGAAAGTTGTCTTGCTGGATGAGCCGGCTGCTGGCCTGAATGCCGTGGAAACTGCTGCGCTGGAAGAACTGATCCGCAAGATCGCAGCGCAGGGCATTACTGTGATGCTGGTAGAGCACGACATGAAACTGGTGATGGGGATTTCTGACCGTTTGCTGGTGCTTAACTACGGGCGCGTACTGGCAGAAGGCACGCCGGAACAGATTCGTGCAAACCCGGACGTGATCGCAGCCTATCTGGGCGGTTAAACGGAGCGAGGGATAACCATAATGACACAGACACCGACCAAGGTTGCGCCTGAAAACAGCTACAGCCAGCAAGCCATAAGCACGATTGTTCAGGAACACCAGTCCCTGTGGCGCATACTTGATTTGCTGGATCAGCTTCAGCATGACATGAACATTAACGAACAGCAGCCTGATGAAACGCTGTTCAACAATATTTTTGATTACGTTCAGCACTTTGCCCGGCGGGTACACAGTTCCCCGGAAGAGATAGTTTTGTATCGCGTGCTGGGGGAAAAGTCCCCCGAGACCAAACCGCTACTGGATAAGCTGGCGCATGGTTACGTGATTGGCGATGGAAAGATTAACGAACTGCGACAGCTGCTGATGGTTTGCATGGAGCGCTGGCCTGATGGCCGGGAAGAATTCAGTCACGCATTGGCCCGGTTTACTGAAGCATTGCGCAAGCACATCAAAAAAGAAGAGGGGGTCGTTATACCCCGGGCGCGCAAACTTCTGAGTGAAGATGACTGGCGCCTGATTATTGAATCCCGTGATCAGGCCAACGATCCGTTGTTCGGCGAGCGGGTGAGGGATGAATTCCGGGAGCTGCGTCACCGCATCGTAAGCTATACGCCTGAACGCCTGGGTGGCCTGGGGTTGCATCATGCCTCGCGCAGAACCGCTGCGCACGCGACAGAGGAAATGCTTGCCATCAAGGGGCTGAAGACCTCCTATGGCCAGATCGAGGCGCTGCACGGCATTGATATCTGTATCAACAGCGGTGAAATAGTGTCTCTGGTTGGTGCCAATGGTGCTGGCAAATCGACGTTGTTGATGACTATCTCAGGTCTGCAGCCGACCGACAGCGGCAGCATTACCTTCGAAGGCAAAGACCTGCTGAAGATTGGCACCGATCAACGTGTAGCCAGTGGCATTGTGCAGGTTCCTGAAGGCCGGCAGGTGTTCAAGGATCTGAGTGTTGAAGACAATCTGCTACTGGGCGCCTACACCCGTGGTCGCAGCCCGGAAGTGGAGGAAGACATAGAGCGTATGTACGAAAAGTTCCCCATATTGCGGCAGAAACGCAGAAACCTGGCGGGCGAACTGTCCGGCGGCCAGCAGCAGATGCTGGCGATGGGGCGGGCTCTGATGGCCAAACCCAGGTTGCTACTGCTGGACGAGCCCAGCATGGGGCTGGCGCCATTAATTATCGAAGAAATTTTCAACATCATCAAAGAGTTGAAGAATGAAGGCATGACTATTTTCCTGGTGGAGCAGAATGCCTCCCAGGCGCTCGCTCTGGCAGATCGTGGCTATGTGCTGGAAACCGGCCGCGTGGTAGTTGAAGGTTCCGGGCGTGAGTTGCTGAGCAACGAGAAAGTACGTGAGGCGTATCTGGGTATGTAATGGAACACCACAAAAAAACCGCCAGAGCGTTAAGCTTCTGGCGGTTTTTTTATGGCCGGAAGTTTATTCCGGCTTTTTGGCAACCAGGGTCAGAATATCGTAGCTGGCAACCAGCTCGTCGTTCTGATTGGTGACCTGAACATCCCAAACCACCACACCTTGAGGGTGGCCATCTGGCGACGTACGGCCCTGGTCGATTTTGCGTTTACAGGTCAGGCGGGCGCGAATGGTATCGCCCGGTGCGACCGGCTCAATGAAGCGCAGCGTGTCCAGGCCATAGTTGGCCAGGACAGGGCCTTCGCCAGGATCAACGAACAGGCCGGCGGCGGCAGATAGCACGAAATAGCCGTGGGCAATGCGCTTGCCGAACTGGCTGTTCTTCGCGGCGATTTCATCGAAGTGCATGTAGAAGTGATCGCCCGACAAGCAACCGAAGTTCACCAGATCTGCCTCAGTAACCGTGCGACGGTGGGTCAGCAGCGATTGATTGATCTGTAGATCTTCAAAGTGATAACGGAACGGGTGAATGTCATTTTCGATCAACGTGGCACCGCGAACATATTCGCCGGTTACTGCTGCCAACATGGTGGGTGAACCCTGAATGGCGGTGCGCTGCAGGTAGTGATACACGGCGCGGATACCACCGAGTTCTTCGCCACCACCGGCGCGGCCCGGGCCGCCGTGCTTCAGCATAGGCAGGGGAGAGCCGTGGCCGGTAGATTCCTTTGCGGCTTCTGCGTCCAGCAAGTGCAGGCGGCCATGATAGGCTGCCAGCGCCGGAGCCAGCTTGGCAATGGTGACCGGGTCGCGGGTGGTTACGGTGGTAACCAGTGAACCACGGCCTTTGGCGACCAGCTCAACGGCTTCGTCCAGAGTGTTGTAAGGAATGATCGTGGCAACCGGGCCAAAGGCCTCGATGTCGTGTGCGCCACAGCCATTTTCCGGGTTACGGCATACCAACAGGTGCGGTTCGATGAACGCGCCTTTTTCGGTGCCCTCGCCTGTTGGCTTGAAGTTGCCTTCGCCTCCGAAGACAAGCTCACTGGTTTTCAGCAGCTCCTGGATGTTGGCTTTCACGTCTTCCAGTTGATCGATAGAGGCCAAAGCCCCCATGCGCACGCCTTCGACAGAAGGGTCACCCGTGGTGATTTTCGACAGTCGATCTTTGAGCTTGTCACACACCGCCTGTACCTGATCCTGAGGTACTATCACCCGGCGGATTGCAGTACATTTCTGACCGGCTTTGGCGACCATTTCGCGGCCGACTTCCCGCACAAACAGGTCAAACTCTTCGTGTTCCGGTTTTACATCCGGGGCCAGAACAGCACTGTTCAGCGAGTCTGCTTCGGCATTGAAAGGAATGGACCGGTTGATAATGTTCGGGTGATTTCGCAGCATCCGGGCGGTTTTCGCCGAGCCGGTAAAGGTAACCACATCCTGCTCTTCCAGGTGTTCGAACAGATCGCCGGTGCTGCCGATAATCAACTGCAGGCTGCCTTCAGGCAAAGCGCCTGATTCGTGCATCAGGCGCACGGCCAGTTCAGTCACGTAACAGGTCGACGTCGCCGGCTTAACAATGGAGGGCATGCCTGCCAGGAAGGTTGGCGCAAACTTTTCCAGCATTCCCCATACAGGAAAGTTGTAGGCGTCGATATGCAGTGCTACACCGCCACGAGGCACCATAATATGAGTGCCCGCAAAGTGATTGTTTTTGCCCAGGGGTGTTACCGGGCCTTCGTGGATCACATTGCCGGATGGCAGCTCACGGCGGCCCATGCTGGCATAGGAAAACAATGTACCGAAGCCGCCATCGATGTCGATACCGTTATCTGCTTTGCTGGAACCGGTATGCATTGAGAGAGCATAAAGTTCTTTCTTGTGCTCTTGCAGATACAGCGCCATGGCTTTTAGGGCCAGGGCGCGCTCCTGAAAATCCATGGCCAGCAGGTTTTTTCCGCCGACCTTGCGGCCATACTCCGCAGCTTTTCTGAAATCCAGTGTGTCGTCGTGTGTATAGGCAACGATCTCGCCGTTGATGGCGCTGGGCAGGGCTTTGCCCTGCTTTGAACCAATCCATTCACCGGCAATAAAACTCTTGAGAACTGACATGTAAGAAAACTCCAGAATCACATTTCGTCGTAGTCAAGGACGACCTTGTCACTGACGGGGTAGCACTGGCACGACAAAACGTAGCCGGCGTCTACTTCGTAGTCTTCCAGGGCAAAGTTCTGGTCCATTTCCACTTCGCCTTCCACCACTTTTGCGCGGCAGGTGGAGCAAACGCCTGCTTTACAGGAGTATGGCAGGTCAGCGCCTTCGTCATTACCTGCATCAAGGATGCTCTTGGTATCGCGGACCAGCTCAAAAGTCAGCGAGCGGCCATCGGCTTTGACAGTTACAACGCTGACGGCCTGAGGGTCTACTTTGTTTTCAGCCCGGTCTTTGCGGGACTGCGGAGCTCCACCGGCTGGTGTAAACAGCTCGTAGTGCACCTTTGTTTTTTCCAGACCATGGCGAACCAGCGAATCACGCACGGTTTCGGTCATCATCTGCGGCCCGCAGAGGAAAGCCGCGGTGAGGTTTTTGGCGTCGATCCAGTGATCAAACAGCTGGTCGCATTTCCCGGCATCAATGCGGCCGTTGTACAGATCTATGTCCTGTTCTTCCCGGGTAAAGATATACACCAGGTTGAAACGGGTCATATATTCGTTTTTCAGGTCCTGCAGCTGATCGCGGAACATGGTGCTGCTGGTGCCCTTGTTACCATAGAACAGGGTGACCTGACTTTTCGGTTCGGCTTCCAGTGTGGTTTTCACAATAGACAGAATCGGGGTGATACCACTACCGGCAGCCACTGCCAGGTAGTTGCCTTCCCGTTCCGGATCCAGATCAATGGAGAAATGGCCTTGCGGCGGCATGACGTCCAGAGTGGATCCGGGCTTCAGTTGTTCGTTGGCAAAACTGGAAAACACTCCGCCGGGCACGCGTTTAACGGCTATGCGCAGCTCTTCGTCATTCACACTGGTGCAGATGGAGTAGGTACGGCGCACTTCTTCGCCGTCCAGGTTGGTACGAACGACAATGTGCTGACCTTGCTTGTACTTGAACTTTTCTGCCACATCGGCGGGCAGGTCAAAGCTAAGGGATACGGCGTTTCTTGTTTCCGGCCTGACCTCTTTGAGGGCCAGCGAGTAGAATTTATTCATGATCGTATCGGCTCTATATGCATTTGAAGTAGTCGAAGGGTTCAAGGCAATCACGACAGCGATAAAGCGCCTTGCAGGCAGTGGAGCCGAATTCGCTGATGCGTTCGGTGTGCTCGCTGCCACAGAGCGGGCAGGCAATCACCTCATCAGCACCCAGCAGGCTCATTTTGCTGGCACTGCCCTGGGGTGGAGCTATGCCAAATACCCTCAGTTTTTCCCGGCCTTCATCGGTTATCCAGTCAGTCGTCCACGCGGGTGTCAGCACGCGGTTAATGTGTGGGTCGCGAATGCCGGCTGCGCGCAGGGCTTCGGCGATCAGCTCTTCAATGAGCTCGGTTGCGGGGCAGCCGGAGTAGGTTGGTGTTACATCTACACTCAGATGTTTTCCATCCCAGCTAATGCCGCGCACGATGCCCAGTTCCACAACACTGACTGCGGGCACTTCCGGGTCCAGAACCTTGTCCAGAAGCTCCCATATGGCATCTTCTGTCAGCAGTTCCGGGTGGGCGTTGGCCGGTACCCGGTCGCTGGCAATCAATACGTCTACAGACGATGGTTCACGTTCAGTCACCGGAGGTGCTCCCTATAGCAGACGGACTTACCAGGTGGTCGCATCCGGGTAGGCGCGAGGCAGGAACTGCATCTCGGCCAGGATGAGCCCCAGGTGTTCTGTGTGAACGCCGCGCTTTCCACCCATGTACATCCAGGCGTCTTCTGCACCAGTTGTAAGAGTGGCCTGGGCTGCTACTTCACGCACCATTCCAAACCAGTCTTGCTTCAGCTGCTCAGGATCAGGGCCTATGCCGGCCTTGAACATGGCGTGGTCGATATCGTCCGGAGTTACCAGTTCGCCGGTGAAGCGCCAAAGCAGATCGAAGGCATCCTGAATGCGACGATGGCTTTCTTCGGTACCGTCGCCCATGCGCTTGACCCACTCAGAGGAGCGCCGCAGATGATAGGTCGCTTCCTTGACAGCCTTTGCTGCGATGTTGGCAATGCGCTCGTCTTTGGCATTTTCCAGGCTCTTCATTGTGAAGTAGTGCCACACATCGAAGAAAAACTGGCGCGCCATGGTGACTGCGTAATCACCATTTGGCTGCTCGACCATCAGCAGGTTGCGATAGTCATGGGCATCCCGGAGGAAGCAGAGCTTGTCTGCATCACGACCGTCGTCGATCAGTTCAGCGGCGTATTCGTACCAGTTGCGGGCCTGCCCCACCAGATCCAGCGCGACGTTCATCAGTGCCAGTTCTTCTTCTACAGCTGGCGCTTTGCCGCACAGTTCGCAAAGTCGCTGACTCAGAATCATGTCTGAATCCGCAAGGCGTAGCAGGTAGTCCTGCAGAGCTTGTTGTTCGGTCATTGGATGCTCTCCTTACATGTGCCCGACTTCGTCGGGCAGTTTGTAGAAGGAAGCGTGTCGGTACACCTTGTCTTCTGATGGATCAAACAGAACTTCCTTTTCATCAGAGGCAGAGGCGGTGATGGTGTCCGACGGAACCACCCAGATGCTTACCCCTTCACTGCGGCGGGTGTAAAGATCACGGGCGTTTTCCATGGCCATTTCATTGTCGGCGGCGTGAACGCTGCCAACGTGTTTGTGGTTCAGGCCGTGCTTGCTGCGAACGAATACTTCGTAGAGGCGCCATTCAGACATGGTTGTTTCTCCTGTTTACGCGGCTGCGCGCTGTTTTTGTTTTGCTGCGTAGGCAACGGCGGCTTCCCGTACCCAGGCACCTTCATCAATTGCTTTGCGACGGGTGGCCAGGCGTTCACGGTTGCAAGGGCCATCGCCCTTCAGCACGTCGTAGAACTCTTTCCAGTTGATGTCGCCGAAGTCGTAATGACCTGTTTCTTCGTTCCACTTCAGATCCGGATCGGGTGCGGTGCAACCGAGGAATTCAAGTTGTGGAATTGTCTGGTCAATGAACATCTGGCGCAGTTCGTCGTTACTCTTGCGTTTGATCTTCCAGACCATGGACTGCTGGGAATTGGGGGACTCATCGTCGTGCGGACCGAACATCATCAGCGCCGGCCACCACAGACGGTTGATTGCGTCCTGTACCATATCCTTCTGCTCTTGCGTGCCTTCGCGCATCATGTCCAGCAGGATCTGGTAACCCTGACGCTGGTGGAAACTTTCTTCTTTACAGATGCGGACCATGGCGCGGGAGTACGGGCCGTAGGACGTTCGCTGAAGAACCACCTGGTTCACAATGGCTGCACCATCAACGAGCCAGCCAACTGCACCCATATCGGCCCAGTTCAGTGTCGGATAGTTGAAAATGCTGGAATATTTAGCCTTGCCGTCGTGCAGCTTCTGGATTTCCTCATCCCGGTCAGCGCCCAGCGTTTCCATGGCGCTATACAGGTACAGGCCGTGGCCCGCTTCGTCCTGAATTTTGGCCATAAGCTGCAGCTTGCGCTTCAGCGTGGGTGCACGGGTAACCCAGTTGCCTTCCGGTAGCATGCCGACAATTTCTGAGTGGGCGTGCTGGGAAATCTGGCGAATCAGGGTTTTGCGGTAGCCGTCTGGCATCCAGTTTTTGGCTTCAATCTTGATTTCGGCGTCTACCTTTTCCTGGAAATCCCGCTCTTCGGGAGACATTTCTTCCAGGGTCTTGAGGCGCTTGGTGCCGGTATCAACGAGCTGTGCGTACATAACTCTCTCTCCGAATCTGGCTTGTTTTGGTCTGCTGGAGTTGTGCAGCAGGGCGCCGTGACGGATCACGGGCGATATCTTCATACTATATGATACTGAATAAATATCAAGGAAACGTATTTTGTATCATGTTCGCTTGTATGGGTTTTTGTTGGTCATTTAACTCATTGAAACGAAACAATTAACGTGAGTTTATTAATGATATTTTTTTGATCTGTTAAAGCCTGAAGAAAAATAAATTTCCGGAGCGTAGCTGCTGCCCGCCCCGGATCCGTGGGTTTTAGTCCTTGCGGCGATCAAATACTCGCTTGGCTTTGCCCTCAGAGCGGTTCATGGTTCCCGCATCCTGCACATGTACTTTTGTGCTTATGCCGATATACGACTTGATATGGTGAGCCAGTTCTTTGGCTGCGCTTTCCTTTATGCCGGCTCCTTCTGCTTCCAGTTTCAGCTCGACCCGGACATCAACGCAGTCCAGATTTCCCTCTTTGTACACTTCGATTTCGTAGTGGGGTGCCAGTGAACGGCACTTCAGTACCTGCTCTTCAATCTGGGTGGGGAACACGTTCACGCCACGAATAATCAGCATGTCATCACTGCGCCCGGTGATTTTGTCGATACGGCGCATCGGACGGGCTGTGCCTGGCAGCAGGCGGGTGAGGTCTCGTGTGCGGTAGCGCAGCACTGGCATGGCTACTTTGGTGAGGGAGGTGAATACCAGTTCACCGTACTCGCCGTCAGGCAGCACTTCACCGGTTTCCGGATTGATGATTTCCGGGTAGAAATGATCTTCCCAGATGGTCGGGCCATCTTTTGTTTCCAGGCACTCCATACCTACGCCGGGGCCCATTACCTCAGACAAACCGTAGATATCCAGAGCCTGAATGCCCAGGCGGGTTTCCAGTTCTGTACGCATTTCGTTGGTCCAGGGCTCTGCGCCGAAAATGCCCAGTCGCAACGGCAGTTTTCTGGGATCAATGCCCTGACGATCCAGTTCATCAGCAATGTTCAGCATGTAGGAAGGTGTGACCATGATGATGTCGGGTTCAAAGTCTTTGATCAGCTGAACCTGTTTCTCGGTCTGGCCGCCAGACATGGGAATCACGGTACAGCCCAGACGCTCGGCGCCGTAATGGGCGCCGAGACCACCGGTGAACAGGCCGTAGCCATACGCAATATGAATTTTGTCTCCGGCACTGCCGCCACCAGCGCGGATAGAACGTGCAACTATATCTGCCCAGGTTTCAATGTCGCTCTGGGTGTAGCCCACAACAGTGGGTTTTCCGGTGGTACCGCTGGACGCGTGAACCCGGACGACTTCTTTCATTGGCACTGCAAACATGCCGAACGGGTAGTTTTCCCGAAGGTCGTTTTTACCGGTAAAGGGAATTTTGGCTATGTCTTCCAGGCTTTTTATATCCATTGGCTTCAGGCCAATAGCGTCAAACGCCTTGCGGTAATGGGGCACGTTTGTATAGGCATGCCAAACGCTCCAGCGCAGGCGCTGAAGTTGCTCATGACGGAGTTCGTCGACACTGGCGGTTTCCATCCGGTCCAGTTTTCCGAGTTTCTGCATGGGTAGGCTCATGTTTGCTTCCTGTCTTGTTCTTGTTGCTCCGGCATACCGCCGGAGCAGCTTCAGTTTGTGTCACGGCCCCGGAATTCTCCGGGCTGCTTCAGCTATTACTCAGCGCTGTCTACGCGTTCGATAATCAGCGCTATGCCCTGGCCTACGCCAATGCACATGGTGCACAGAGCATAGCGGGCGCTCTGGCCTTGCTGATGGCGACGTTCCAGTTCATTCAGTGCTGTAGTCACAAGGCGCGCACCGCTCATACCCAGAGGGTGGCCCAGGGCAATGGCTCCGCCATTGGGGTTCACATGTTCGGCATCATCCGGCAGACCCAGGTCGCGCAGCACGGCCAAAGCCTGGGCGGCGAAAGCTTCGTTCAGCTCGATCACATCCATATCGGCCAGTTCCAGCCCGGCAGTCTTCAGCACTTTGCGGGTGGCGGGAGCCGGGCCCATACCCATGATGCGCGGCTCAACGCCAGCAGTTGCCATGGCAACGACCCGGGCGCGGGGTTTGAGATTGTGCTGTTTAAGAGCATCGCCGCTGGCCAGCAGCAGGGCGCAGGCACCGTCGTTTACACCGGAGGCATTGCCCGCGGTAACACTGCCGTTCTCACGGAAGGGGGCGGCCAGGCTTGCCAGCTTTTCCAGACTGGTTTCACGGGGGTGCTCGTCGGTATCAACGATCAGCGGGTCCTGCCTGCGGCGGGGGACACTCACCGGTACGATTTCATTGTCAAACCGGCCTGCTTTCTGGGCTGCAGCGGTACGTTGCTGACTGCGCACTGCAAAGGCATCCTGGTCTTCCCGGCTGATATTGAAGTCGGCAGCGACGTTCTCGGCAGTCTCCGGCATGGAATCAATGCCGTACTGTTTCTTCAGCAGAGGGTTAACAAAACGCCAGCCGATAGTGGTATCGAACATTTCAGCTTTGCGGCTGAACGCAGAGTCTGCTTTTCCCATAACGAAAGGAGCCCGGGACATGGACTCCACACCGCCGGCCAGCATCAGGCCAGCTTCGCCTGTACGCAGTGCACGTGCGGCACTGCCAATGGCATCCATGCCGGAACCACAAAGGCGGTTTATGGTGCTGCCCGGGACATCAACCGGCAAGCCGGCCAACAGCAGCGACATGCGGGCTACATCGCGGTTGTCTTCACCCGCCTGGTTGGCGCAGCCGTAAAGCACGTCGTCGATGGCGGTCCAGTCCAGCTCGCTGTAGCGGTCTTTCAGCGCCTTGATAGGAATGGCGCCCAGGTCGTCGGCGCGTACAGTTGCAAGGGAACCGCCGTAACGGCCGATTGGCGTGCGTACTGCGTCCACTATATAGGCATCTTGCAAGCGTTTTTCGTTACTCATTGATCGTTCTCCGACTGAATGACTTCGCCGCGTACCTGATAGGATTTGCCGCGAAACAGGGCAATCACGTGGCCGTTCTGGTTGGTGACAGTGATGTCGTATACGCCGGTGCGGTTGCCTCGGGACTGCTCAACTGCATTGGCTGTAAGCAGGTCGCCTTCGCGGGCGCCGAGCATGTAATCGATGGAGCAGCCTGATGCCACTGTGGCTTTGTTGTAGCTGTTGCAGGCAAAGGCAAACGCGGAATCGGCCAGGGTAAACAGATAGCCTCCATGGCAGGAGCCGTGGCCCTGAATCATGATGCTGGTGACGGGCATGGTGACAGTGGCTTTCCCCGGGGACACGTGGGTTATTTTCATGCCCAGGTTGCGACTGGCCGCGTCACGCTGGTACATGGATTCGGCACAGTCCTGCGCCAGTTTTTGCGCATCGGGTGTGTGATGTTCGTTGCTCATGAATAGAACCCTTTTTCAGCGAACCGGTTTTTCCTCAGCAGCAATGCCGGCCGGTATCGGTCTTCGCCATAGCTTTGCTGGATGTTTGTCAGAACTCTATGAACAAGGCTGAACCCCAGGTTGTCGCTCCAGCGGAGTGGGCCTTCGGGGTAGTTCAGGCCGGCTTTCATGGCAAGATCGATATCGCTGACAGAAGCCACTCCGTGCAGAGCCGCGTCGGCAGCCTCATTGGCCAGAGTTGCAAGAGTGCGCATAATCACAAGGCCCGGACGGTCGGCGACCTGACTCACGGCAATGCCGGCCCTTTGCAGCAGGGCGCAGGCGTCAGCTACTGCCTGTAAGGGCGCCTGATCGGCAGCGGCAATAGCGAGACGGCTGGCCTTGGCATAATCAAATGCCAGGTCCAGAAGAACAAGATTGTTGCAGGCTTCTGCAGTGGCGCGCTCAGTTGCCATGCGGCCATCGGTCAGTGCCAGAACGGCCTCGCCGAAACGCAGGCGGCCCGGGCCGTCGCGTTCAATGATGTTGAGGCCGCTTTCTTTCAGGCGCGCTATCAGTGCCGCCAGAGGCCCCGGGTTGCCCTCTACAACAAGCGTACTGGCCTCGCTGCTGACCGCTGCTGCTGTTACTGGCTCAGGTTTTTGCGCACCTTCTGCATAGCTATAAAACCCCTGGCCACTCTTACGTCCCAGACGTCCGGCTTCAACCAGCTCTTTTTGCACCAGAGAAGGCAAAAAGCGGGTGTCCTGGTAGTAGGAATTGAAAACCGAGGAGGTGACCGCGTAGTTCACGTCGTGGCCGATCAGGTCGGTCAGTTCGAAGGCGCCCATACGGAAGCCTCCGGCTTCGCGCAGGATGGCGTCCAGTGTTGCGCTGTCCGCTGCCTGTTCCTGCAGCAGACGCAGGCTTTCAGCGTAAAAAGGTCGTGCGACCCGGTTAACAATAAACCCGGGAGTGGATGTCGCAGTAACGGGTTTCTTGCCCCATTGGGCAGCTGTGGCATAAACACTTTGTGCTATCTCGTCGCTGGTAGCCAGGCCCTTGATGACTTCAACCAAAGCCATCAGTGGTGCCGGGTTGAAAAAGTGCATGCCCACCAGACGCCCGGGATGTTTCATTCTGGCACCCAGAGCGGTCACAGAGATAGACGAGGTGTTGGTGGCGAGAATGGCGCTGTCGTCACACACTTCCTCAAGGTTTGCCAGCAGGCTGCGTTTGATCTCCAGATCCTCAACGATGGCTTCAATGACCAGTCCTGCGCCTGCAAGTTCGTTGAGTTCGTTGACCGGTTCGATGCGCGCAAGAAGTGCGTCCAGGGAAGCCTGCTCCATCTTTCCTTTATCGACCCGGCGCTGCAGTTGACTGGCAATGCTCTGGCGACCTGCTTCTGCCGCACCTTCGCGCTGGTCCAGCAGAAAAACCCGGTGGCCTGCCTGGGCGGCTACCTGAGCGATGCCGGAACCCATGGCGCCGGCGCCTATGACCGCAACAGAGATATCAGTGGTAAGTGGCTGCATGCTTATTTCCCCTTGAATTCAGGAGCACGCTTTTCCATGAACGCGGTAACGCCTTCGCGGTAGTCCTCCGTGCGACCAGCGAGGCGCTGCAGATCCCGTTCAACCAGAGACTGTTCTTCAAAGCTGTTATTGGCGCTTGCGTGCAGGGCACGCTTGATCATTGCCAGACCTTTGGTGGGCTGGGTGGCGAAATGGCGAGCCAGTTTCATGGCTTCATCCTGCAGGGCGTCGTCTTCCACGCACTGCCAGATCATGCCCCACTGTTCGGCTTTCTCGGCGCTCAGCTTGTCACCCAATAAGGCCAGGCCTTTTGCGCGAGCCATCCCTACTGCACGCGGCAGGGTCCAGGTACCGCCGCAATCGGGAATGAGGCCGATCTTGCAAAAAGCCTGAACAAAGTTTGCAGAACGTGCTGCAATCGTAATGTCACAAGCCAGAGCGATGTTTGCGCCAGCTCCGGCCGCCACACCATTTACAGCGCAGATCACCGGCATGGGCAGATCCCGAAGGGTCTGCAGCAGAGGGTTATAGTAGTTCTCGATAGAGAACCCCAGATCCGGGGCTTCGGCGCCGGGCTTTACGTTTCGATCCGACAGATCCTGGCCTGCACAGAAACCGCGGCCGTTACCGGTAAGCAGCAATACGCGTACGGTGTGGTCGTTGCTGATGGTTGTCAGTGCGGCACGCATCTGTTCATGCATTTCGACGTTAAAGCTGTTGAGGCTCTTGGGACGGTTCAGGGTTACTTTTGCAATCCCCTGATCGATATCGAGAAGCACACTCTGCTCGGTCATGGAAGAATCCTTGTGATAGCAGTGAAGCCCGCGTTGGTTAATTGGCGCGGGTATTTGGAATTAGTCTGGATTTCGGGATGGCTTCAGGGCGATTAAGCGTTAACAGACGAACGCCTTGATCCGGCCCTTCTGAGAGCAGTATCTGTGGCATAGCGATTCCGGCATTGCGTTGTTTTAATGGTTTGTCGGTGAGCCTGAAGATGATCAGGACAGCTCCCGAATGGCCGTATTCAGCCTTGTCCGATATCAGGAAAGAGTATAGGTTTGAATTGATACCGGTCAAGAATTTGAAACTGATTTTTTGTATCACGTTGTTGTGATGCTGACAGAGTTGTCTGTAGAATTATGATTTCTATGGTTATTTTCCGTGTTAGTCTTTAGTCTTATAGCTGGCTGAAACAGAGCCTGTTGCGCTCTGTCCGCGTATAGACTGGGTATTATTTGTTCTGATACAGAAAATGTAGCTTAAAATACAAAAAAACAAACGCGTTATAAGGAGTGCTTTATGCCCTATTACCGGATTGATGGTGTGACGCCAGTGGTACATCCATCGGCTTACGTGCATCCCACTGCCGTAGTCATCGGCGATGTGCATATAGGACCCGATTGCTATGTAGGGCCCTGTGCTTCCTTACGTGGTGACTTTGGCCGCATTGTGATGGAGGAGGGGGCAAACCTGCAGGACACCTGTGTAGTTCATGCCTTTCCCGGACGTGATGCCATTATCCGGCGTAACGGCCACATAGGTCACGGGGCCATATTGCACGGCTGCGAGATAGAAGAAGACGCCATGGTGGGGATGAATGCAGTTGTAATGGACGAAGCCGTGATTGCAACGCGCTCCATTGTAGGGGCCGCAGCGTTTGTGAAAAGTGGTTTCAGCTGCGAGCCAGCATCATTGATAGTGGGCTCGCCGGCCAAGGTGCTGCGCCAGTTAAGCGACAAGGAAGTCAGCTGGAAGCAGCGCGGCACCCGGGAATACCAGGCTCTGACACAAAGGTGTCTGGAGAACATGAGGGAATGTTCTCCTCTGACTGAAGTGGATACTGACCGGCCGAAGCTGCAGGTTGGCGGGCATGATCTGAAAGACAAGGCATGACGTTTGCTGTGCTTTATGCCTGTTTTGGGTTTGCAGACGACAATGGTTTGCGTATGGGGCTGATATGAGCCCTGACGAGTGGCAGTCCGTTCTGGAGGTTATTCCGGATGTGCGTGATGGGCTGACGCGCACAGAGAGGCTGATTCTGTACCTTGTACATGAAACCCAGAAAGAGCTGAACGGGCGCAATGTGCCTACCGCCATGCTGTACGGCCGGGTACTTGAATACGTGGATATGAGTGAGGCCGAGCTGCATGTCTATCTTGACCGGCTGGGCGTCAGGGGCACCTGAGCACTCGTTGCGAGTGCTCAGGTGGGGTTAGTGATGGTCAGAAAAACACGCCTGGAAGCCAGGTTGCGATTTCCGGAAAGACCATAATGATGGCAATGGCCAGTATCTCAATGATCACGAATGGAACGACAGAGGTATAGATGTCCTTCATCGTAATACCCGGTGGAACTACACCTTTGAGATAGAACAGATTAAAACCGAAGGGTGGCGTTTTATAGCCGATTTCCATATTGATCACGAACAGGATGCCGAACCAGATAGGGTCGAAACCCAGTGATTTCACGATCGGCATGAACACCGGCAGAGTGATCAGCATGATACCGACCGGGTCGAGCACCATGGCCAGGAAGAATATGATCACCATCATTGCAATGATGATACCCCAGGGGCCGCCGGGGATATGCTGCATCATGCCTTCGATAAGATCCTGGGCGCCCATGCTTTGATACGCCGCACTGAATGCATGTGCCGCAAACAGGATCCACATGATCATACCGGTGAGCTTGAAGGTACGGATAGCAGCTTCCTGCAGGATGCCCCACTTGAGCTGGCGATATACAGCCGCTGATATCAGGGACCCGAGTACGCCCATGGCGGCGGCTTCTGTTGGTGTAGTAATACCGCCAATAATGGATCCGAGTACCATGAAGACTACGCCGATGGGCAGCAGTACTGCTCTGAGTGCGCGTAGCTTCTCAGGCCAGGTGCCCCGTTCTTCCGGAGGCAGGGCTGGTGCCAGATGCGGCTGGAGGGTAGAGCGCACCACGATATAGGTTACGGTAAGCACCATCAGTAGCACCCCCGGCATAATGCCGGCAGCAAACATCTGGCCTACAGATACACCGGTAATCAGGGCGTAGAGGATCATCAGGATGCTGGGTGGGATCAGAATGCCCCAGCCACCACCGGTATTGATAACGCCCAGTGCCATTTTTCTGTCATAGCCCCGTTCCAGCATGGAGGGCAGTGCGATAGTCCCCATTGCAACCACTGCTGCTCCGCTTATTCCTACCATGGCAGCAAAGACAGCACAGATGACCAGGGTTCCTATAGCCAGACCGCCACGAAGGCCGCCGAACCACAGGTGCATCATCCGGTACAGATCCTTTGCGACTCCGGTTCGTTCAAGCACCATGGCCATGAAAACAAACAGGGGTATAGCTACCAGGGTAAAGCTTTCCATCGTGCCCCAGATCTGTGAGGCCACCATGTAGAAGGAGTCAAATCCCCAGGTGAAATAGAGGAAGACCACCGAAACGCCACCAAGAACAAAAGCCAGTGGCAGTCCAAGCAGCAGGAAGAACAGCAAGGAACCAAAAAACAGGAGGGTCA
This sequence comes from Marinobacter sp. ANT_B65, assembly GCF_002407605.1. Lineage (NCBI taxonomy): Bacteria > Pseudomonadati > Pseudomonadota > Gammaproteobacteria > Pseudomonadales > Marinobacteraceae > Marinobacter > Marinobacter sp. ANT_B65. The sequence continues at coordinate 592,957 of NZ_NXGV01000002.1, forward strand.
GGATTTCAATGCTCACGACTGCTCTCCTTCGGAAATGCTCTGATCCGGACGGTAGTAATCCAGGTTGAATGCAATGGCGATGTCTTCAAGGAGCTTGGCCAGGCCCTGTAGCACCAGCAGTCCTGTTCCGACGGGAATGGCAAGCTTGACCGGCCAGACGGGCGGGTTCCAGGCTGAGTAAGACGTTTCCCAGCCAGCTATGGATTCGCTCGCCATATCAATGCCGAACCACAGAAGGGCGAGGGTAAAAATAAAGAACATCAAAGAGGTAACTATGTCCATTGCTGCCCGCTTTCGGGGTGGCAGCTGTGCGTGCAGAAGGTCCACATTTACATGGCCTCTGTGGGCCATGATGTAGCCTCCAGACATGACCGCATAAACGCCGAACAGCATCTGGGTAAGCTCGTTTGTCCAGACTGTGGGTGTGTTCAACAGGTAACGGAAGCCCACTTCCAGTAACAGGAACGCGAACATCGCGAAAACAAGCAGGGCTATCCAGCGCCCGACGAAGTCATTAAGACGGGTAACCCCTCTTATGAATGCAGTCAGCACACTCATGGCACTCTCCAGGAGGATGTTAAGTTTTTCAGGGAGAAAAAGGCCGGAGGTGAAAGACTCCGGCCTTTATTACATATTCAGGCTTTCGGCTCAGAGGTAGCCGAGTTCACCCAGGTAGCTTTTCAGCATGTCCAGCGCCTTCTTGGCGTTGTCGCTGCGCTTGCCTTCCTCGTCCCACATGGCCTGAGCTGTCTGGACCAGTCTGTCCTGAACTTCGTCCGGCAGAATGTTTACCTGAACACCTTGTTCTGCAATGACCTTGGCCAGAGTTGTACGCTCTTTATAGAGGTATTCGTTGGTACGAATCCAGAACTGCTCGTTGAGCGCATCTTTGACGATCTTCTGCATGTCTTCCGGCAGTTTGTCCAGCGCCTTCTGGCTGACAATGATGACATCGGTTCCAGCTATGTTCAGGGCCGGTTGAACGTGGTACTTGGCAACTTCATACAGAGCCATACTGGCTGCACCCTGAGCCGCGCCCCAGTGGGCACCGTCAACAATGCCTGAGTCGAGTGCAGAGTAGAGTTCGCTGCCCGGGATGTAAGATGCTGCAGCGCCAGCTTCGGTCAGGAATTTTTGCAGAGCGCCGGAGGAGCGGATCTTCAGACTGGTGAAATCATCCCAGTTGTTGATCGGCTTTTTGATAACCATCTCGGTGGGATAAACCTTGTCTGTCGCCCAGTAAACGCCATGTTCCGCAGCTTCATCGCGAAGCATTTGCTCGAAACCCATGGCCTGGTGGAAGTAGGCGGCTTCCCAGACGTTACGAAACGCAAATGGCAGGCCGGAAGCGATACCAGCAAGAGAAACCTTATCCTGAGCATAGCCCGGAGAGATTGTTCCCATTTCCAGGATGCCGCGGCTTACCGCATTGAATGTTTCCTGGGCCTTGAACAGTGCGCCAGCTTCGTAAAGTTTGAGCTTCAGGCGTCCGTCGGTCCGCTCGTCCAGAACCCGTTGCAGTCTTACGAGGCTGTCGGTGTAGGAGCTGCTGGCGCCTGGCCAGTGGGACTGCACTTTCCAGGTGAAGGTTTCCTGAGCGGCTACGGGTGCAGCACTCAAGGCGGCAGTAATGCCCAGAGTCAGGGCTGACGCGTAAACGGTCAGTGTCTTGCGTGCTTTGGCAAAGAGTTTCATAGCTGTGCCTCGTTCGTTGTTGTAATGGTACTTATTATTGTTTCACTGTGCAGAACTCACGACTGCAGGGTGAATTTATGTTTTCTGAATCTATCACAAGATCGGGTTTTTGCAATAGGATGTTTTAAGCTTAGGTATCAGAATCTTTCTAAAAGGATAGTTCAATGATCGAAATTCAGCAGTCTCAAGGTGTGCTCCAGCTTGTTATCAACCGGCCAGAGAAGAAGAATGCCCTGACCCGGGATATGTACCAGCAGTTAGGTGACGCAGTATTTCGTGCCAACAATGACGAAACAGTTAACGCAATTGTTATCTCCGGTGCGGGAGGCGTGTTTACCGCCGGTAATGATCTGGATGATTTTCGCGCTCGCGCCACGGATGAAAACCCGAAGCCTTCCGCCGGGCTGGTGTTTATCGAAGCTCTGATCAACAGTGACACGCCGGTAATTGCTGCGGTTGAAGGTCTGGCTATCGGCATAGGCACCACTTTGCTGTTGCACGTGGATGTGGTGGTTGCAGCAGAAAGTGCAAAATTCAAAACAGCGTTTGTGGATCTAGGATTGGTTCCCGAGGCTGCCTCCACGGTTACCATGCCCTTGCACCTTGGGGCTCGCAGAACCACGGACCTGCTGCTGTTGGGCGAGGTACTCAATGGTAACGAAGCAAGAGAATGTGGGCTCGTAAGCCGGGTTGTGGATGATGGGCAGGCGTTGGCTGAAGCGATGATCGTTGCGGCAGGTCTGGCAACCAAGCCCCGCGAAGCGCTGCGGGCCAGCAAACGACTGATCCGGGCTCCCTGGCGTGAGCAGGTAGAACAAGCTCTGGCGCGGGAACGGGAAGTATTTTCTGAGCGTCTTAGGTCTGAGGATTGCCGGGCCGCTCTGGATAAGCTGCCCGGCGCTGAGAGGGCTTAAATCGCGGTATTCTGCCAATAGGGCGCGCGCAGCTCCCGCTTCAGAATTTTGCCTATGGTGGAGCGGGGAAGCTCGTCGCGGAGCTCAATAGCAGAGATGCGTTGGCTTTTACCCAGCTGGCTGTTGGCCCAATCAAGTACCTCTGGCCCGGAATTCTTGTGTCCGGGCTTGAGAACGACAAGACCCAGAGGGGTTTCTCCCCATTGTTCGCTGGGAATGCCGATAACGGCAGCATCGTCTACTGCAGGGTGAGCCAGCAGGGCTTTTTCAAGATCTACCGCATAGATATTGAATCCACCCGATATGATCATGTCCTTGCGGCGATCGAGGATGTGGATAAAACCGTCCTCGTCGATTCGCCCCATATCTCCGCTGCGATAGAACACATCGCCTTCAGGGCTGGTCCACAGCATTTCCTGAGTCTGTTCAGGCCGGTTCACATAACCCCGCATCATTGAAATTGCGCGGCCAACGAGTTCGCCTGTTTCGCCTTTTGGCAGTTCCTGGCCATCCTCGCCAATCACACGTACTTCAGCGCCTTCTGTGGGCAGACCCACGGTGTTCCATTTGTCCGGGTACGCCGCACAGTCGAGGCTGGTGGAAATGCCGCCTTCGGTCAGGCCGTACACCTCGCGGATGTTACCAGGCCAGCGTGCCATGGCATCTCCGATGATTTCCGGACGCAGCGGTGCGCTGGTGCACAGTTTCAGCTTGAAACTGGAAAGGTCAAAGCGATCAAACTCTTTGTCAGCCAGGATTCTCTGGTACTGCACAGGCACCAGCATGGCGTGAGTGACGCGATGTGTCTCTGCCAGCTCAAGAAACCGTCGTGCATCGAACTTGGCCATGATCACGATTGTTCCGCCGTGAAATAACGTCGGTAATACCGAAACCAGTGTGGTGTTGGAGTACAGCGGCGTGGAAACCAGGTTAATGGCCTCTCCATCCAGCCCGTAGCGACTCATGCGCAACATCTGCCGCTGCCGGAACCGGTAGTCGTGGAGGATGCCCTTGGGCGTGCCTGTGGTTCCGGAGCTGTAGATGATGTTGAAGGGGTTATCCAGTGATACATCTGCAGGCCGGGCCTCGGTGGAGGCGTTGGCCAGCCAGTCGTTCAGTGTTTTGCCAATACCATCGTTGTCTGCATCCAGAGAAATAATCCGGTCATCCGGTAATTCCTTCAGCCCGGCGCGGAAGCTTTGCAGGAGCTCACGGTTTTTCTGTGACACGAACAGAAACTGAGCGGAGCAATCGGACAGCATAAGGTTTAGTGCTTCTGCACTGGCCATACCTGAAAGCGGCACCATGCAGCCGCCGGCAGTAATTGCGCCAAGATAGAGCGCGACATAGTCAGCGCTGTTTTCCGATAAGGCGGCAACTGCTTCGCCGGGCTGAAGCCCTGCATCTCTGAGGCGGTTGGCAATCTGGTTGATCCGGTCAAGCAGTTGCCGCCAGCTCAAGGTGCCCTGTTCGCTGATCAGCGCAGGGTGATCAGCACGGCTGTTCGCAAACTCCTGGATCCGGTGCCCGATGGCTTCCATGGATTCATTCTGGATTAAGGGTGCGTACACCGGCATTTCGTTCAGGTTACTTTTCATTTTTGTTCCTTATGCTGCTATGGTGTTTTGACTAGTGAAACTTGTTTTCGTTTATATTGACTCAAAAGTGGAAGTCATGACAAATTAAAGTAAAAGCAAAACCGATAACGCAATAACAAAATCAAAGACACAAGGAGCATCGGCATGGGGCGTTTTGATGGCAGAGTGGCTATTGTCACTGGGGCAGGCAGCGGCATAGGCCGCGCGACCGCCATACGGCTGGCGCGGGAAGGCGCGCGGGTGGTTATGGCGGATACGTCCGAGTCGGGGCTGGTTGAGAGCGAGAATCTGATGCCGGAAGGTGCAGAATACGTTCGCCATCTCGTGAATGTTGCCGATGAGGCGCAGGTGAAGGAACTGGTAAGCAAAACCATCAGCGCCTTCGGGAAAATTGACGTCCTCTGCAACATTGCCGGTATTTCAAGCTCAGGGAAAGGTTACCCGCGGGTAACCGATAATGAGCGGGACGAGTGGGACAAGGTGTTGTCGGTCAATCTGATTGGCACCATGTTGCTCATCAAGCATGTGGCCCCTCACATGCAGGCACGCAAGCTCGGTTCCATTGTGAACACCGCTTCGGTGGCTGGTGTCCGCTCTGGCGCCGGCGGTAATGCCTACAGCGCCTCCAAGGCCGGAGTAATAAACCTCACCATGACCGCTGCATGCGATCTTGGTGATTGCAACGTTCGGGTTAATGCAGTCTGCCCGGGCCTTGTTGAGACAGGCATGACGAAAGCGGTATTCGACTACGCCCGCGCCAATGAAAAAGCCCACAAACTTGGTAATCGCTGCGAACTGCGTCGTTATGGCGACCCGGAAGAAATTGCGGCTGCCATTCTGTTTTTTGCCAGTGACGATGCCAGTTATATCACCGGGCAGGCGCTACCGGTGGATGGCGGCAACACGGCTTCCCTGAACCTGCCAGGAATGAAAGTGTAATGAATAATCAAGAACCCCTTTATGCCGACAGCTCTGAATTGCCGGGTTTTCATAATCTGCTTGGTTACCAACAGGTTTCCTGGGAAGAAAACGAAGCAGTCATGGAGCTGAAGTTACAGCCCAAACACCTGAATCTTGGTGGTGTGATTCATGGGGGTGTGCTGACGTCACTGCTTGATATTACGATGGCTCAGGCTGGCACTTACTGCCCCTTTCCGGGGCGGCTGCGCAAAGCCATAACCCTGTCCCTGACGACTACCTTCACCGGCCAGTGTTCTGGTGGAACCATCCGGGTGACGGGTCGAAAGCGTGCAGGTGGTACGCGAATCTTCAACAGCACCGGCGAAGTTCATGATGATAAGGGTAATCTCCTTGCCATCGCTGAAGGTACGTTCCGGGTCCGGTCTGGCAGTGATAAGCCAGAGGGCGTTCCTCTCTGACTTTCAATCCCTAAAACAAAAACTGTTCGGTTGCGAAGACCGGTCGTCGAATCAATATCAATAAAAGGAAGCCGAGATGTTCGAATTGTCTGATAAAGCCAAAAAACTTCAAGTGCAGTTGAACGATTTTATGGATGCGTACATTTATCCCAATGAACACACGCATCACGAACAGATTGGAAAGGCAGAGAACCGCTGGGCTCCGGTTCCGATCATTGAAGAGCTGAAAGCAAAGGCGAAGGCCGCGGGGCTCTGGAATCTGTTTCTGCCTGAGAGCGATCTGGGCGCCGGCCTGACCAACTTTGAATACGCTCATCTTTGCGAAATCATGGGTCGTTCCGAAATGGCTCCGGAAGTATTCAACTGCTCCGCTCCAGACACCGGCAATATGGAAACCATCGCCCGTTACGGCAATGAAGAGCAGCAGGAAAAGTGGCTGAAACCTTTGCTTGCAGGTGAAATCCGTTCCTGCTTCTCCATGACAGAACCGGATGTTGCCTCTTCGGATGCCACCAATATTGCCTGTGAAATTCGTCGTGAAGGCGATGAGTATGTGATCAACGGCAAAAAATGGTGGTCATCAGGTGCCATGACTACCACCTGTAAAATTGCCATCGTTATGGGCAAGACTGATCCAACCGCGCCAAAGCATCAGCAGCAGTCCATGATCCTGGTACCGCTGGACGCGCCTGGCGTAAAGCTGGTCCGGCCGCTGACTGTATTCGGATACGATCACGCACCCCATGGCCATGCGGAGATTCATTACGAAAACGTACGGGTTCCTGTCAGTAATATTCTGCTGGGTGAGGGGCGCGGTTTTGAAATCGCCCAGGGTCGCCTCGGGCCAGGACGTATTCACCACTGCATGCGCACCATTGGTGTTGCGGAACGTGCGCTGGAACTGATGTGCAAGCGTGCCAACGAGCGCGAAGCTTTCGGCAAACCCTTGTCTGGTTTTGACTCTATCCGTAAGGACATCGCCCGTAGCCGTATCGAGATTGAGCAGGCTCGTCTGTTAACGCTCAAGGCAGCTCACATGATGGATACCGTCGGTAATAAGGTAGCTCGTCAGGAAATTGCCATGATCAAGGTGATTGCTCCCAGCATGGCGCTGAAGATACTTGACCGTGCCATTCAGGTACACGGTGGGGCCGGCGTGAGCCAGGACACCTTCCTTGCGTCAGCCTGGGCCAAGGTTCGTACGCTGAGACTTGCGGATGGTCCGGATGAGGTGCATCTGGATTCGGTCGCCAAAATCGAAATGCGCCAGTATCGCTAACCGAACCGGAACTCTGGCGGGAAGAGAGCCTTCCCGCCAGCCCCTCCAACGAGCATGAGGATCTTGATATGAACAATCCACTTTTTGATATGACCGGCAAAGTAGCCCTGATCACGGGTTCAACCAAGGGCATAGGCCTTTCAATTGCCGAAGAAATGGCCCGGCTGGGCGCGAAAGTTGTTATCTCCAGCCGCAAGGCCGACGTCTGCGAACAGGTTGCGAATGATCTGAAAGCCCAGGGGTATGAGGCTATGGCCATACCCTGCCACGTTGGTAAAAAAGACGACCTGCAGAACCTGGTGAACAAGACAAACGAAGCCTGGGGCGCTATCGACGTACTCATATGCAATGCCGCCACTAACCCGGTGTATGGCCCAACCTCGGAAATGACTGACGAGGCCTGGGACAAGATTATGGACACCAACGTTAAAGGGACCTTCTGGCTTACCGGTATGGTACTGCCGCAGATGGCAGAGAAGGGCGAAGGTGCCGTTGTGCTGCTGTCCAGCATCGCAGGCATTCGTGGCAACACCACTATCGGTACCTACGGTGTGTCCAAAGCGGCAGAAGCTGCACTGGCCAGAAACCTGGCCGTGGAGTGGGGTCCGAAGGGCATCCGTATCAACAGCATAGCTCCTGGTCTGATCAAAACCGATTTTGCCAAAGCCCTCTGGGAAGATCCCGTGCGTGTGAAGCGGGCAGAAGACAAAACCCCATTGAGAAGAATTGGTGATCCGGTAGATATCGCCGGTCTGGCCGTATTCCTGTCAACCAAAGCCAGCGCATACATAACCGGACAAACCATAGTAGCCGACGGCGGCGAAACCATCTGTTGAGCAGGGAAATAACCAAAATAAGCCTAGGGCTGTGGGTGGTGATGCTTTCTGCAGGAAAAAATGTCTGAGTGCAGCGAGTTGTTTTTCCGAAAGAAAGCATCACCACCCACAGCCCGCCGCTCCCAGCGTAAGGCTGCCCCCAAAAAATGAAGGCAACAAAATAATGAGCATAACCCCAGAGCTGGTAGATGTCCTTCCGGCCCACAAATTCGACGAAGCCAAACTTTTGTCCTGGCTCCGCCAAGCCATGCCGGATTTTGGCAATCGCCTTGTTGTAAAACAGTTTCAGGGTGGCCAATCGAATCCTACATTTCTTTTGGACAGTGACAGTGGACGCTATGTCCTGCGCAAAAAACCGCCGGGGAAAACACTACCTTCTGCCCATATGGTCGAGCGGGAATACAAGGTTATTCGTGCGCTTTCAGACAACACCTCCCTGCCAGTGCCCAAGGCCAGAGTTCTGTGTGAAGACAGCGACATTATCGGTACCCCTTTTTACGTGATGGACTTTCTGGAAGGTCGCATTGTCAGCCACTCTGCCTTGCGGGCGCTGGATCGCCGGGAACGGCTGCCGGCCCATTACTCTGCGATCGACACCCTGGCGGAGCTGCATTCTGTTGATGTAAATGCAGTAGGCCTTGGGGACTATGGTCGTCCGGAAGGCTACGTGGCCCGGCAGGTTGCGCGCTGGAGCAAACAGTATCTGGCTGCAAAAACCGACGAAATGCCCGCCATGGACAAGCTTATGGCATGGCTGCCTGAAAACCTTCCTTCCACGGACGAGTGCGCAATTGCCCATGGGGACTATCGTTTTGGCAACCTGATGCTGGCCCCTGACAAGCCAGAAGTGATTGCCATACTGGACTGGGAGCTTTCTACGCTTGGACACCCGCTGGCGGATCTGGCCTACTACTGTCTGCCTTATCATCTGCCTTCGGATATGCCAGGTATGCGCGGATTGAAGGGTGAAGATCTCGAAGCGCTGGGCGTTCTGGATGAACAGGAAACCATTGCCCGTTACTGCGCCAGGACTGGCCGTGAAGAAATAGCAGACTGGCATGTTTATCTGGCGTTTTCGTTGTTCCGGTTAGCCTCTATCGTTCAGGGTGTCTATAAACGTGCTCTGGATGGTAATGCCGCCAATGCCAATGCTCTGGAAGTGGGGAAACGTGCGAGTCTTCTGGCTGAGACGGGCTGGAAAATTGCCTGCGAGGGAGAGCAGAAATGAGCGGGCCTATCGTGCGGCGTATCCTGATAACCAATGATGATGGCATCAAAGCCCCGGGGTTGGCGAGGCTGGAAAAGATAGCTCGCAACCTGGCGGAAGAGGTCTGGGTGGTTGCTCCGGAGCACGACCGCAGCGGTGCAGGTCAGAGCATTTCTATCCACGATCCTCTGCGAGTCTACGAAACCGGCGATAAGCGTTATTCAGTCTCCGGCACTCCGGCAGATTGTGTTCTCTATTCACTCGCCCGGTGGTTTGGCGAAACGCCTCCGGATCTGGTGCTGTCCGGTGTTAACTGCGGGGCCAATATCAGTGATTCGGTGCAATATTCGGGTACGGTGGGTGCTGTGCTCAGCGCCCGTCATATGAACGTCCCTGCCATTGCCCTGAGCCAGGCCTTTTTATCCAGAGACGGTGTTCAGTGGTCGCCCGTAGAACGTTTTGGCGAGGAGGTGATCCGGCAACTGTGGGAGCCAGGTGAAATCCGGGCCTGGAACGTGAACTTTCCTGCCTGCGACGCCGAAGACATTGTCTCTGCACGTTTGTGTCACCAGTCTACCGGGTCCATCCAGCAGGCCCGACTGCAGGCCGGGAAGGATGCCCGCAGTCTGCCTTACTGGTGGCTTGGGTTTGATCGCAGCTCCCGACACATAGTTGCGCCGGATTCTGACGTATCGGTATTGAGAGACAAAGCCATCGCTATCGCACCTCTGCGACACGAGGGGCCCCTGCCGGGGAACGTCAAAGAACTTGATCTGTCCGCACTGCTGGCAAACTGATTTTAACTTAAAGAGAACAATAACCATGTTCACACGCCATTATGCCGTCTGGCCTAAAGAGTTGCCCAAGACCCTGACTCTGCCGAACACCAGCGTTTTCACCAACCTGGAAATTTCGGCATTGCGCTACCCTGACCATACAGCCATTATTTTCTATGACGAACCTATGACATACCGTCGCCTGTTGGCAGAGGTGGAGGCGATGGCTGGATACCTGCAGGCGCAGGGTGTGAAAAAAGGTGATCGGGTACTGCTGTATATGCAGAACTCACCTCAGTATGTAATTTCCTATTACGCGATTCTGCGTGCGGATGCGATCGTGATTCCGGTGAACCCGATGAACCGGGCTTCAGAGCTGGAGCACTATATTGCGGATACTGGCTCGGCTATATGCATGGCGGGCCAGGAACTTGTCGACTATATATCTCCACTGCTGGAAACAACCGATCTGGAACAGGTTGTGGTGGCCTCGTACAGCACCTATATCAAGCCTGATACTGATCTTGACCTTCCCGCAGAGGTAGCCGCACCAGCCTGGTCCGGTGAGATTCCTGGTCTGGTGAGCTGGGAACAGGCTATGGCGGCCGGCCATAGTCCTTCGGAACATACAGCGGGTCCGGAAGACCTGGCGGTGTTTCCATACAGTTCCGGCACGACCGGTGCGCCCAAGGGTTGTATGCACACCCATCGCTCGGTAATGGCGACGACAGTACACCGGGTTTTCTGGAATCTGAGCACCGCCAACAGCGTGCAGCTGGCAACCTTGCCATTTTTCCACGTAACAGGCATGACAGGTTCCATGAACGGGCCAATTTTTTCGGGATCCGCAGCAGTGATCATGACGCGCTGGGATCGCACAACTGCCTCAAGGCTTATTGAACGCTATAAGGTCACTGCCTGGACCAACATCGTTACCATGGCCGTGGATTTCCTCTCCAACCCGGATATTGGCAACTACGACCTGTCCAGCCTCAGCATGATTGGTGGCGGAGGCGCCGCCATGCCTGCTGCCGTTGCAGAAAAACTGAAGAGGCTGACGGGGCTTGATTACATCGAAGGGTACGGCATGTCAGAAACCATGGCCGCAACCCACATAAATCCTAACGCGCATCCCAAAGCCCAGTGTCTGGGCATCCCCGTGTTTGATGTGGACAGCCGGATTATTGATCCAGAGACATTGAAAGAGCTGGGCCCGGGGGAAACCGGCGAGATCGTTTCCTGTGGTCCGCAGGTTACCCTTGGTTACTGGAACCGGCCTGCTGAAACCGATGCGGCGTTCATAGAAATTGACGGCAAGCGTTTCTTCCGTACTGGTGATCTGGCGTATTACGATGAAGAGGGATATTTCTTCATGGTTGATCGCCTTAAGCGGATGATCAACGCCTCCGGGTTCAAAGTCTGGCCGTCGGAAGTTGAGGCCCTGATGTACCGCCACCCGGCTATTCATGAGGTATGCATTATCTCGGCGCCAGATCCCAAGCGTGGTGAAACGGTGAAAGCCTGCATTGTGCTGACGCCTGAAGCCGAGGCGAGCACCAGCGTCGAAGATATTACCAGTTGGTGCAGAGAACATATGGCCGTCTACAAGGTACCTACCCTGGTTGAATTTGTGACTGCTTTACCCAAATCTCCTACGGGCAAGCTGATGTGGCGTGCGCTGCAGGAAGAAGAATGGAAAGGAAGGGAGGGGTCATGAACAACAAACCCAGTATTCTGATTGTTGGTGCGGGAGCTATCGGCGGCTTCTATGGGGCCATTCTGAAGCGGGCAGGTTGCTCTGTGAGCACTGTGTTGCGATCTGACTATGACGCCGTCAAAGCCAGGGGTATTTCCATCACAAGCCCACTCGGAGACCTGTCCTACAAGCCTGATCATGTATACCGCGATGGCGACCTGCCTGATGAAGCACCTGACTTTCTGATTCTTTGTGTGAAAGTTCTGCCCGGTGTGGATCGGGTTGCTCTGGTTGCGCCCTGGATGGGTGAGAATACCCGTCTGGTACTGATTGAAAATGGTCTGGATATTGAGAAGGAGATGGCCGACGCCTATCCGGACAATCCTCTTTTAAGCTGCCTGGCATTTATTGCCGCGAGCCGCACAGAGTCAGGAGTAATTGAGCACAAGGCTTATGGCAAGCTGGTAATGGGGCGCTACCCGGAAGGTGTGGATGAAAACTGCCAGACTTTGTCGCAGCTGTTTACAGAGGGTGGTATCAGGGTCGATCTGACTGAACGGGTGGTGGGCGAGCGCTGGCGCAAGTGTCTCTGGAATACTCCGTTCAACCCTTTGTCTGTTATTGCCAATGGTGCGGATACCCGAAGCATTCTGGATACCGAGGGCGGTGAAGAGCTGATCCGGGCGATGATGCGGGAGGTGATGGATGTGGCAGCAGCGGAAGGCTACCCGATGGCTGACGAGTTGATCGATCAGAACATTGACGGTACCCGCAAAATGCCTGCATACAAGAACAGCATGGCGCTGGACTATCTGAATGATCGCCCGATTGAGCGGGAGGCAGTGCTGGGCAATGTTGTGGCACTGGCCAAAAGTCACGGCATTGCTGTACCTCACCTGAATACGGTGCTCGTTACTCTGAAAATGCGGGCCGCATTGGAAGGTAGGGAATAGTCACCGGGTTGTTTTCAGGGCCCGTTTCCCGGGCCCTGAAAAACTCAGTGTTGCTCAGGCCACATACATGGCGAGATTTTCTGTCACGCAGGCCGGCTTGTCCTGTCCCTTTATTTCTATTGTGGTTTTGTAGGCTGCGAGGGTTCTGTTGTCGCCTGCAGGTGTCACGTCGATCAGTTCGATTCTGGTACGGATCTCCGAGCCAACCGGCACAGCTGCCGGGAAGCGCAGTTTGTTTGAGCCGTAATTGATGGTGGCGGTGGTTCCGGTTACCCGCAGAGCCTGAGGGTTAAGCCGGGGGATCAGCGACACTGTCAGATAACCATGTGCAACCGGGCTCTTCCAGGGTGACTCTCGCTTTGCCCTCTCCACGTCTACATGAATCCACTGATGATCACCTGTGGCATCGGCAAATGCCCCGATCATTTCCTGGGTAATTGTAAGCCAGGGGCTGTAGCAACATAGCTTGCCCTTATAGTCAGCCAGATTACCGAGCGGTATTTCCTTCATGTTGCCTCCTTTTTATACTGCGTAACCGGGGTTTTTGCTGTCGAGAAGGCGCAGCAGTGCCGGCCAGGTGAGTGCAGCGGCACGACCCAGGGATTGTGACTGCTCTGCGGTAGTCTGTATGGCCTCTTTGGAGGGCATACACACCGGGCCGCAACTCTGGGCTTTGACCTGGATCTCGCAGGCTTTCATCAGGAAGTACAGGTAAGTAAAGGTTTCCGGCACGTCTTTACCCGCAGTCAGAACACCGTGGTTGCGCAGCATCATCATGGATTTGTCTCCAAGATCCCTGATCAGGCGTTCACGTTCGTCCAGATTCAGCGCCACGCCTTCGTAATCGTGGTAACTCAGGTGTTCAAGGCAAAGCATGGCGGTCTGGCTCAGAGGCAGCAGGCCGTCTCTGTGGGCTGAAACTGCGACACCGTCTGGCGCATGGAGGTGCATAACCGCACCGGCATCGTCGCGGCCCATATGCACGGCACTGTGGATGGTAAAGCCTGCAGGGTTTACCCGGCCAAGGCCTCCGGATTCCACCACCTGCCCTTCCTGGTCTACCTTCACCAGAGAGGATGCAGTGATTTCATGGAACAGCAGGCCATATGGGTTGATCAGAAAATGATGTTCGGGGCCAGGTACCCGGGCCGAAAGGTGGGTAAAAACCAGATCGTCCCACCCGAACAGGGCGACAAGACGGTAAGCGGCCGCCAGTTCACTGCGAACCTGCCATTCTGCATCGCGTAGCGCTTTCGCTTCGGTATTCGAGGTGTCTTTTTTCATGTTGTTCACCTTTTTTGACTGCCCATAAAAAAAGGGGGTGGCAAGCCACCCCCAAAAAGAGACCCCCGACTGATAAGAAAGAGGTCTCTGGCTCACTGATCAGGAGTTTAGCTTGCCTGTAAAAGGGAGGCGTAGCGCTCCAGATGGAAATCGTCGTCACCCAGCTGGTGGTTGATCATGATCAGGCGCTTGGCGTAATGGGCAAAGTTATACTCCCATGTCATACCAATGCCGCCATGGGACTGAACGCCCTGTTCGGAAATAAACTGTCCGCTGCGGCCAATAATGTTTTTAGCCGCAGACAGCACTCGGCGACGCTCATCGCTCTGTTCTTCGTTTGCCACACTGGCGGCGAGAATAGCCATGGAACGGGCCTGTTCCAGTTCGGACATCATGTCGACCATACGGTGCTGCAGAACCTGGAACTTACCGATAGGCACACCGAACTGCTTGCGCTGCTTGAGGTAGTCCAGAGTCAACTCGTTGGCGGTTTCCATAACACCGACAGCCTCTGCACACAGCGCTGCGATGGCACGGCCTGACTGATACTCAATCACCCCGGAGGCGTTGCCTTCTTCGCCCAGCAGGGCTCCGGCATCTACCTGAACGTTGTTCAGGGTAAGGTCGCAACCTTTGAAACCGTCAATGGTCGGGTAAACCCTGCGCTCGATTCCTGCTGTGTCGGCCTTTAAAGCGAACAGGCTGATGCCGTTGGCATCAGAGGTATCGCCAGAGGTGCGGGCGGATACAAGAATGAGGTCAGCACAATGCCCGCCAATCACTACGGCCTTGCGACCATTAAGGAGGTAGCCTTTGTCATTTTTCTCGGCGCGGGTTTCCACATCGTTCAGATTGTAGAAACTCTGGGGCTCCTGAAGAGCAACCGCTGCCTGCAGACCGCCACTGGCAATACCCTCAAGCCAGGCTTCTTTCTGGCTGTCGTCGCCGGCCTGGCTGATAAGGCCTCCGCCGAAAATAACAGACTGCAGGTATGGTTCCAGGCACAGGCCCCGGCCCAGTTCGGTCATAACCGACTGTACTTCTACGCCGGTACCACCGAAGCCTCCCAGCTCTTCCGGGAAGGGCACAGCTGTCAGCCCCAGTTCGCCGAGTTGCTTCCAGAAATCTACGCTGAACCCTGCGTCGGTTTCGCTGAACTCCAGGCGTTTTTCAAAGCTGTATTCACCGCGCACCAGGCGCGCCACGGTGTCCTGCAGCATCTGCTGCTCTTCATTGAGTCGGAAATCCATGGTCGCCTCCTTAAAGCCCAAGAATCATTTTCGAAACGATATTCTTCTGGATCTCGTTGGATCCGCCGAAAATCGAGAGCTTGCGGTTATTGAAGTAGTAGGCTGACAGAGGTGCTGCATTCTCGTCTGACAGGAATTCGCCTTCATGCTCGAGGCTCAGTTCTTCTGCCACAAATGGAATGGCGTAAGGGCCGATGGCCCGGCGCGCCAGGTCGTTAATGGACTGGCGAATCTCGGTACCCTTTACTTTCAGCATGGAGCTTTCAGCCCCGGGAACACCGCCGCCTTCAACCGAGGCAATAATGCGAAGGTTGCTGATCGCTGCTGCCGTAAGGTCAATCTCGATTTTGGCAATGCGCTGGCTGAAGGATGTGTCTTCAATCAGCGGCCGGCCATTCTTGAGGCGACGGGAGGCAAGTTCCTTGAGATGAGACAGCGCGGCTTTGGACAGGCCAATGCCTGCAAGACCAGTGCGCTCATAAGTGAGAAGGAATTTGGCGTAGGTCCAGCCTTTGTCTTCTTCACCTACCAGATTCTCAACCGGAACTTTCACGTCTTCAAAGAAGACTTCGTTCACTTCGTGGGCGCCATCCAGGGTGATGATCGGGCGCACGGTGATGCCCGGTGTGTTCATATCAATCAGCAGGAAGGATATGCCCGCCTGAGCTTTCACCTCGGTATTGGTGCGTACCAGGCAGAAAATCATGTTGGCGTACTGGCCCAGGGTGGTCCAGGTCTTCTGGCCATTCACAATATAGTGATCGCCCTGGCGTACAGCCCGGGTTTTCAGTGACGCCAGGTCTGATCCTGCTCCAGGTTCGGAATAGCCCTGACACCACCAGTCTTCGCCACTGAGAATGCGGGGCAGGTAGGTCTGTTTCTGTTCTTCATTGCCGAACCGGATGATAACCGGCGCCACCATGTTCACACCAAACGGGATAGAGCGGGGCGCGCCATACCGGCAGGATTCCTCATCCCAGATATGCTTCTGAACCGGCGTCCATTTCACACCACCATACTCTTCCGGCCAGTGTGAGGCGTACCAGCCTTGCTTGCAGAGAATCTGTTGCCAGCGCTGATGGTCTTCTTTTGTCAGGTGACGGAAACCCTTCACTTTTTCGGCAATGTCTGCCGGCAGTTTCTCGTCCAGAAACGCTCGCACTTCGTCGCGGAAAGCGAGCTCCTCGGAGGTGTAGTTCATGTTCATTGAGTAGCCTCTTGTGTTGGGCTTTATGATTTCAGCTAAACGCTGCGATACCAGTCTGTCCACGGCCAAGAATCAGTGCGTGAACATCATGGGTACCTTCATAAGTATTGACGGCTTCAAGGTTCATGACGTGACGGATTACGTGGTATTCGTCCGAGATGCCGTTGCCGCCGTGCATATCGCGGGCAACCCGGGCGATATCCAGGGCTTTGCCGCAGTTGTTACGTTTCAGCAGGGAGATCGCATCCGGAGTGATGCTGCCGTCATCCATCATGCGGCCCAGTTGCAGGGCTGCCTGCAGGCCCAGAGTGATTTCAGTCTGCATGTCTACCAGCTTCTTCTGGATCAGCTGGTTGGCGGCCAGAGGGCGGCCAAACTGCTTGCGCTCAAGGGTGTAATTGCGGGCTGCGTGCCAGCAGAATTCAGCTGCACCCAGAGATCCCCAGCTGATACCGAAGCGGGCCTTGTTCAGACAGCTGAAGGGGCCTCTCAAACCATCAACTTCCAGCTTGTTTTCTTCTGGTACGAACACTTCATCCATAAAGATGGAGCCAGTCTCTGATGCCCGTAGCGAGAACTTGCCCTGGATTTTCGGTGTGTCCAGACCTTTGGAGCCTTCGCGTTCAATAACAAAACCGTTTACTTTTCCGTCCAGCTTGGCCCAGATGACGCACACGTCCGCAATAGGGGAGTTGGTGATCCAGGTTTTGGAGCCGCTCAGCAGATAGCCGCCGTCAACTTTTTTGGCACGGGTTTCCATGCTGCCCGGATCGGATCCGTGGTTGGGCTCAGTCAGACCAAAGCAGCCAACCATTTCGCCAGAGGCGAGTTTGGGCAGGATGCGCTTTTTCAGAGCTTCCTGGCCGAAGGCGTAAATCGGGTGGATAACCAGTGAGGACTGAACGCTCAGGGCAGAACGATAGGCAGAGTCAACACGCTCCACCTCACGGGCAATCAATCCGTAACAGACGTGGTTCAGGCCCGGGCCGCCGTATTCTTCCGGCAGGGTGGCGCCGAGCATGCCAAGTTCGCCCATATCGTTGAAGATTTTACGGTCGAATTTTTCATGGCGGTTGGCTTCTGTGATACCCGGCATAAGGCGTTGGTCACAGAAACTGCGAATACTGTCCCGTACCTGGCGCTCAGTTTCATCCAGTTGTTTGTCAAATTGCAGCAGGTCATCCCAAGGTGCAGAAGCCATGTTGTTTCTCCTTCGTAAAATCAGTTATTAGCCCGTTTAATCAAAGCCTCAGTGCCTCTTTCTTTCGGGCTCAGTACAGAATCCGGGAAAGAGTGCTCAGGGATAAAAGATTCCGAGCTGCTTTGTCATTTGTGCTAGCATAGTTTCATTAAGCGAAACTGAGTTTTGTATTGACTTGGCAAAAGACTAATCCGGGTGTGTGTGAAATGCAAGCAGAGAGCATCTTTGTCGGCGTCATATTGACGAGGGTAGGGCAGGCATGAGCAGTGCAGATCGTTGGCTGTTACCGTTTGCAGTATTGATGGAGCTGATCGCTATAGGCTTTTCCTGCACTCCGCTCAGTGCAGTTGCAGGGGTGCTGTTTGTTATCTGCTTTCTGTGGGCGGGTGCGCGTTTGCAGACATATTCCCGGGTTTTGTTGCTGGTTGCCCTGGCAGTCACCGGGTGGTTCTCCGTTCAGGGGCAGTTGGGCCTGGACCGGTTGATCAAAGCCTCTGCCGATGCCGCGTTTTACGCCGCATTCCTTGGAAGCCTGGGGATGATGCAGTGCCTGGTGCGGCGCTTTGAAGTGCTGAGCCGTATTCACGATGTCCTGTTGGGTGGTCGCGCATTCTGGTTATATCCGAAGTATGCTGTGGTTAGCTGTGGCATAGCCTCAGTGTTGAGTTTCGGGATGATGAGTCTGTTGTGTGGCAGCCTCTCCGAAACCCTTCGGGAGCGGGGAATTACCGGTGAATCCCGTTTGCAATGGCTGCGCAGCGTTCTGATCAGTGCGCTTCGTGGTTTTGCTCTTGTTCCCCTGGTGGCGCCAACCAGTGTCGCCGTAGCCATACTTGCCCGCGAACTGCCTCAGATAAGCTGGTCTCTGCTTTTACCCTATGGCCTTGCGGCTTCAGGGGTTCTTATTGCGGTTGGCTGGTTGCTGGAGCAACGTCGTTTCCGGCGGGTCAGTAGCGAGCGGGTGGCTTTGGAACAGTGGCCTCCCGGCACTCTCCTGTTGTTGGGGCTGATCCTGGTCCTGTTTATTGTGATGGTTGCCATTGTCGCGTTCACTGATTTTAAAGTGTCCGTTGCCGCCATGATGGCCGTTCCATCCATTACTCTTCTTTATATGGTCTGGCAGGAGAAGTCGCCAAAGGTAGTGCTCAAGGAGAGTGTTACCCAGATTTCAGCCATGAATAATGAAATGGCCATTTTTGCCGCATCGGCGATTCTCGGGGTGTCCATATCCAGCGTGATTCCGGAGGATTCCCTGAGTGGGCTTGCAACTTCCGCTGGCGGAATGTGGGTGCTTGCTGTCGCTGGCATGCTCATTCTGCCGCTGCTATCAATGATCGGGATTATTCCGATTACAGTGCTCAGTGTTCAGGCAGGTCTTCTGCCTCAACTTGTTGCAGAAGGGATGGATCCGGTTTTGATGGCGGTCGCTCTGGTTATTGGCTTTTCGCTGGCGATGATGATTTCGCCCTTCGGGCCGTCGGCCATGCTGCTCTCCCGTTTTGGTCAGGTGCCCCGGTGGGTAGTCGCTTTTCGCTGGAATGGCGTGTTTGTGCTGATAGCAGTGCCATTGTTGCTGGTTCTTCTGGCGTTGGAGATTTTTGTTTTACCGGAAGTTCTGTAAGGGGTGTTTCAGAGGCTGTTTGTTCTGACAGGCAAAATAATGTACCAATGATTGCTCATTGTTTGCAGCTTTTGGGACGCAGTGCTCAGGCAGAAGCCACAATGTTTCATTTTTAGGTACAAGTTTTGACCAGAGTTTGTGGTACTTGCAATCTTCAACGATTAAAATGTTGCACACATTATATACACACGTATCTATAGCCCGAAATCCGGGAACAGGCGACGTTATTGGAGGACGCCACATTATGCCAAAAGGAAAAGCCACTGCACCGGAGCCGATAGTTGCTCCTGGTGACGGCGAACCGGTGAAGCCGGAGAAGGATCGGAAATTCGTCGAGGCGCTGTCCCGTGGTCTGAATGTGTTGCGTGCCTTCAGTCAAGGTTCGGTGATTCTTGGTAATCAGGATATTGCCCGGCTTACCAATCTGCCCAAGCCGACTGTATCCCGTATGACATATACCCTGACCAAGTTGGGATATCTCAGCTATAACGCTCAGCTGGA
This sequence comes from Marinobacter sp. ANT_B65, assembly GCF_002407605.1. Classification (NCBI taxonomy): domain Bacteria; kingdom Pseudomonadati; phylum Pseudomonadota; class Gammaproteobacteria; order Pseudomonadales; family Marinobacteraceae; genus Marinobacter; species Marinobacter sp. ANT_B65. The sequence goes on from NZ_NXGV01000002.1 coordinate 612,354, forward strand.
AAAGTATCAGCTCAGCTCTGGCGTGCTGGCACTGGGTTATGCCTACGTGTCCAACCTGAAGGTCCGTCAGTTAGCCAAGCCCTATATGGATGAGTTTGCGCGTCAGACCAATATGTCCGTGGGTCTGACCTGCCGGGACCGGCTTCATATGATCTATGTTGAAAACCGCCTGCCTCCGGAAGCTTCGCTTCTGCGCATGGATATCGGAATCAAGTTGCCTATGGCGACTACGTCAGCAGGCAGGGCCTACTACTGTGCGATTGCAGAGAAGGGGCGCAAGATTATCGAGGACTCGATGGCGCAGAAATATGGCCCCGAGTCGTGGCCCGAGAAGAAGGAAGGGCTGGATCGTGCCATGGAGGATTACAAGAAACATGGCTTCTGCCTTTCAATCGGTGAGTGGGACCGTAATATCAACTCCGCTGGCGTGCCGGTTCACCTGCAGGACGGCACTATCATGACATTGACATGCGCTGCGCCGTCTTATCTGGTTCCGGCCGAAAAGCTTCGGGATTCTATTGCTCACCAGCTGGCGATGCTGGCAAGTGACATTGAATCCTTAGGGGTTTGACCCGGTTTCCGGATGAGAAGGCCGGCCTTGGGCTTAAGAAAAACCGCAGGACTTGTTCTGCGGTTTTTTTGTGCCTGTTTTAAATGGTGGTTGAAACCCGGGGCGAATTTGTATTAAATCGTACTTATGTTTCGCTTGTTAAAACTACATTTCATATAAAGCGAGGGAGAAAAGATGTCTGAGGTCGTAACTTATAGTCGTGAAGGCGCTATTGGCGTGATTACCGTGAACTACCCGCCAGTGAACGCCCTCAGTCATGCGGTGCGTTCTGGTCTGGTTGCCGCTCTGGAACAGGGGCAGGAGGACTCAGAAGCCAAGGTGCTTTTGCTGGTGTGTGACGGCCGCACTTTCATCGCAGGTGCTGATATCCGCGAATTTGGCAAGCCCATGCAGGAACCCGGGCTGCCCGCAGTCGTTGAACAATATGAAAACAGTGACAAGCCTCTGGTTGCCGCTATTCACGGTACTGCGCTGGGTGGCGGTCTGGAAACGGCCCTTGGCTGCCATTACCGGGTTGCACTGAGCAGCGCTAAAGTCGGCCTGCCGGAAGTGAAGCTTGGCTTGTTGCCAGGAGCCGGTGGTACTCAGCGTTTACCACGTCTGACTGGTGCCCAGAAAGCGCTGGAGATGATTACCTCTGGTGAGTTTGTCGGCGCTAAAGACGCCCTGGCATTGGGTATCGTGGACGCTGTTGACGAAGGTAATGATGTTAAAGCTGCGGGCCTCGCCTTTGCACAAAAGGTTGCGGATGAGGGGCGCCCGGTGCGCCGGGTTCGTGAACTGACGGACAAGGTTGCGGCGGACAAGGGTAGTGATGTATTCGACAAGTTCCGTGCCGTACTGCAAAAGAAGGCTCGTGGTCAGTTTTCTCCTTTCAAATGTGTTGATGCTGTTGAGGCGGCATTTAACCTGCCGTTTGCTGAGGGAATGAAGCGCGAGCGCGAACTGTTTATGGAGTGCATGGGATCATCCCAGCGCAATGGTCTGATTCATTCATTCTTTGCAGAGCGTGAAGTTTCCAAGATCAAAGGATTGTCGAAAGATACTCCGGTACGTGATGTGAACAGTGTCGGTGTAATCGGTGCAGGCACCATGGGCGGTGGTATCGCCATGAACTTCGCCAACGTCGGTATCCCGGTCACTATTGTGGAAATGAAGCAGGAAGCTCTGGATAAAGGGCTGGGCATTATCCGCAAGAACTATGAAAACTCTGCGAAGAAGGGCCGCCTAACCTCGCAACAGGTGGAAGACCGGATGGCGCTGATCACCGGCAGCCTGGACTACGACGATTTCAAAGATGTGGACCTGGTAATTGAGGCTGTGTTTGAAAACATGGCTGTGAAAAAAGAGATCTTTGCGAAGCTGGACTCAGTGTGCAAGCCCGGGGCTATTCTGGCTTCCAATACCTCCACTCTGGACGTCGATGAGATTGCATCTGCCACCAAACGTCCTGAAGACGTTGTGGGCATGCACTTCTTCAGCCCGGCTAACGTCATGAAGCTGCTGGAGAACGTTCGTGGCAGCAAGACTTCTGATGAAGTAAAAGCGACGGTGATGGCCGTTGCCAAGAAAATCAAGAAAGTGGGTGTACTGGTTGGCAACTGTCACGGCTTTGTGGGTAATCGCATGCTGCACAGACGCGGTGCCGAGGCCATGGCTCTGGTCAATGAAGGCGCTACGCCACAACAGGTTGATAAGGTGTTGACGGACCTGGGTTATCCCATGGGTCAGTTTGCCATGTCGGACCTGGCTGGCATTGACGTTGGCTACCGGATTCGCGAAGAACGCCGCAAGGCCGGTGAACAGGTAGATGCGAGCTGGATGGACAGGCTTGCCGAGCAGAACCGCCTTGGCCAGAAAACCATGGCCGGTGTTTACAAGTACGAAGAGGGCAGCCGCAAGCCCATTCCGGATCCTGAGGTGGAGCAGATTATTGAGGCTTTCCGCAAGGAGCAGGGCATCAGCTCCCGGGAGATTACGGACCAGGAGATTCTTGAGCGCTGCATGTATGTGATGGTGAATGAGGCTGCCAAGATTCTGGAAGAGGGCATTGCTGACCGGGCTCTGGATATTGATGTGGTCTGGATTTATGGCTATGGCTTCCCGGCTTATCGTGGTGGCCCTATGTTCTGGGCGGACGAGGTTGGCCTGGATGTGATTCTGGCTGCCGTGGAGAAGTATCAGGGTACTGTAGGCGGTGAGCAGTGGGAACCTGCGGATTTGCTGAAGAAGCTGGTTGCTGAAGGGAAGAAGTTCGGCGAGCTCTAAGGCCTCTGTAATTCAAGCCGGCCCCTGAGTGCATCGACGCCGGGGGGTTGGCTGGGTGCGGGTGGTCTTTCTGTCGGAAAAAACAACTCGCTTTGCTCAGACATTTTTTTCCGACAGAAAGACCACCCGCACCCAGCCGATCTGAACGCTTGATTTGTATCTCTGCTCTATCCCGATTGAGGGGCAGGCAACCTATTTTAATTTTAAGGTAACTCTTATGTCAGACGCAGTTATTGTATCTACCGCACGTACAGCTCTAGGGAAATCATACCGCGGCGCTTTGAATAATACTCACAGTGTGGATCTGGCCGGGCACGTGATTAAACACGCGGTTGCCCGTGCAGGTATTGATCCTGCGATTGTTGAGGATGTGATTCTCGGCGCTACTTTTCACGAAGGCGCACAGGGCAAGAACATGGCCCGCCTGGCTGCGATTCGTGCGGGTCTGCCGGTGACTACGGCTGGCTTGTCGATTAACCGTTTTTGCAGTTCCGGTTTGCAGTCGATTGCTATTGCGTCGCAGCGTGTGGTCTCCGAGAAGGTGCCCGTAATGGTGGCGGGTGGTGTGGAGTCTATCTCTCTGGTGCAGAACGATAAGCTCAACAGCTATCACGCCGCGAATGAGTGGCTGATGAAGAACAAGCCTGAGCTGTACCTTTCGATGATTGAAACGGCGGATATCGTAGCCCAGCGCTATGGCGTCAGTCGTGAGGCTCAGGATGAGTATGCATTGATTTCCCAGCAGCGTACGGCTGCTGCACAGCAAGCCGGCCGGTTTGATGATGAGATCGTCCCATTTGATGCAACGATGCTGGTGAAGGACAAGGAAACCGGCGAAGTGAGTCAGAAGGATGTCACTCTTACCCAGGATGAGTGCAACCGCCCGAATACCACGCTTGAAGGCCTGCAGGGGCTGAATGCGGTGCGTGGCGAAGGCAATTTTGTCACTGCAGGTAATGCCAGCCAGTTATCTGACGGCGCCTCTGTCTGTACGGTGATGAACAGCACTTATGCCGAGAAAAACAACATCGAGCCTATGGGCATCTTCCGTGGTTTTGCCGTGGCAGGGTGTGAGCCGGATGAGATGGGTATCGGGCCGGTGTTTGCCATTCCCCGCCTGCTTGAGCGCAATGGTCTGACCATGGACGATATTGATCTGTGGGAGCTGAACGAAGCTTTTGCTTCACAGGTGGTGTATTGCCGCGACCGTCTTGGTATTCCCATGGAGAAGCTTAACGTGAACGGTGGCTCCATCGCTGTTGGTCACCCTTATGGTGTTACCGGATCCCGCCTCACGGGGCATGCCTTGATTGAAGGTAAGCGTCGTGGTGCTAAATACGTTGTGGTCACCATGTGTATTGGCGGTGGCCAGGGTGCCGCAGGTCTGTTTGAGGTGATCTGATCACAGTCAGATCCTGACAACCCGGTGTCAAAAACAATAAGCGATAGCAAAGGTGTCAAAACGTGCAGCAAAAGATCATCAACCCGCAGGATCTGGCATTCCAGCTCTTTGAACTCCACGATGTGGAGCAGTGTCTCGGTTTTGAACGCTACTCTGATCACAGCCGGGAAACGCTTCAGGCTGCGCTTGATCTGGCGCTGAAGGTTGCGGCTGAGGAGTTCGCGCCTCATGCGCGTCTGGTTGACGAGGAAGAGCCTCGTTTCGAGAACGGTCGGGTGGAAATGCGCCCGGAAGTTAAAAAGGCCCTGGGCGTGTTGAAGGACACCGGGTTGATGGCGGCTGGCCAGGACTACGAGCGTGGTGGCATGCAGTTGCCGGCGGCCGTGACTCAGATGTGTGTAGGAATGCTGAAGGGAGCGAATGTTGGCACCCAGGGTTATGCCGGGCTGACTATCGCAGCAGCCAATCTGATTATGGTTCAGGGCTCGAAGGAACAGCAGTCCCGGTTCGCTGAGCCGATGATGGCTGGCCGGTTTTTTGGCACCATGTGTTTGACCGAGCCCCATTCAGGCTCATCCCTGGGCGATCTGCGCACGCGCGCAGAGCCTCGCCCTGATGGCACCTACCGCCTGTTCGGTAACAAGATTTTTATCTCTGGCGGTGACCACGAGCTGAGTGAAAATATCATTCACATGGTACTCGCCCGTTTACCTGATGCGCCTTCAGGCGTTAAGGGCATATCCCTGTTTCTGGTTCCTAAAATCCTGGTGAATGATGATGGCAGTCTTGGCGAGCGGAATGATGTTGCGCTGGCGGGCCTGATTCACAAGATGGGATACCGGGGCACCACTTCTACGATGCTCAACTTTGGTGAAAAAGGCGGAGCGGTCGGTTACCTGGTGGGTGAGCCCAACAAGGGGCTGGCGGCCATGTTCCACATGATGAATGAAGCCCGGGTCGGAGTTGGTCTTGGCTCTGTCATGCTCGGCTACACTGGTTACCTGCATGCGCTGGAGTATGCGCGGGAGCGTAATCAGGGCAGGCCGATCGGAGAAAAAGATCCGGCTGCCCCCCAGGTGCCACTGATCCGGCACGGGGATATTCGCCGCATGTTGCTGGCCCAGAAGGCCTATGTGGAAGGCGGGCTGGCCCTGTGTCTGCAGGGCGCTATGCTGGTGGACGAGAAAAAATTTGCAGCGACCGATGCGCAGCGCAACCTGGCCGCCGGATTGCTTGATCTGCTAACGCCTGTCATCAAATCCTGGCCTGCACGCTATTGTCTTGAGGCCAACAGCCTCGCGATTCAGGTGCATGGTGGTTATGGCTACACCCGGGAATATCCGGTGGAACAATTCTACCGGGATAACCGCCTGAACCCGATCCACGAAGGCACTCATGGTATTCAGGGCATTGACCTGCTGGGCCGCAAGGTCTCAATGGCTGGTGGTGAGTTTTATCAGGAATTGATGCGACGGATTGAATCCGCCATTGCTGATGCCAGGCAGGAACCCCGGCTTGCAGATTCTGCGGACCGTCTTGAACAGGCGGTTGCGGCAATATCTGAAGCTACAGACGTTATCAACGAAGAGAAAGCCAGGGGAGACAAAGAGAAGGCGCTGGCGAATGCGACTCTGTATCTGGATGCCTTTGGTCACGTTGTTGTTGGCTGGATATGGCTTCGTCAGGGCCTCAAAGCCGTAGTGGGTCTGGCTGGAAAAGGTGAACAGACGCCGGCGTTTTATGAAGGTAAGATCAAAGCCTGCGAGTATTTTGCCCGGTACGAACTGCCCGGCGTGGTGAGTTCTGCAGAACTGTTAAAAGCTGTTGATACAACAGCTCTGGAGATCCTTGAGGATCAGTTCTAGACACCTGGCGCCCTAACGAACACTTTTGCTTTTATTTAAGTGACGAAACAGGAAAACGATCATGAAGACCAGAATCACCGAGATGTTTGGTATCCGCCACCCGATCATTCAGGGAGGCATGCACCATGTTGGCTATGCCGAACTGGCATCAGCCGTCTCCAATGCCGGTGGCCTGGGTATCATTACAGGGCTTACCCAGCCCACGCCGGAGGATCTGGCGCGGGAGATTGCCCGGTGCCATGAGATGACAGACAAGCCGTTTGGCGTGAACCTCACCTTTCTGCCTTCTTTCAGTACACCGCCTTATCCTGAGTATATCGATGCGATCATTGCGGGTGGTGTGAAGGCTGTTGAAACGGCTGGTCGCAGTCCGGAAAAGTACATGCCTCAGCTGAAGGCCGCTGGCATTAAAGTGATTCACAAATGCACATCAGTACGTCATGCCCTGAAAGCAGAGCGGATTGGCTGTGACGCGGTCAGTGTTGATGGTTTTGAATGTGCGGGCCACCCCGGTGAAGACGACATTCCAAACTTTATTCTGTTGCCCCGGGCAGCGGAAGAACTGAAAATCCCGTTTGTTGCCTCTGGCGGTATGGCGGATGGCCGTAGCCTGGTGGCGGCCATGGCGCTGGGTGCAGAAGGCATGAATATGGGAACCCGGTTTCTTGCCACCAAGGATGCCCCCATTCACGACAACGTCAAACAGGCGATTGTAGAGGCTGATGAGCTGCAGACAAGGCTCATCATGCGCAACCTGCGCAACACGGAAAGGGTTCTGAACAACGCTGCCGTAAAGGAAATTATCCGCATTGAAAAAGAGAAAGGCGAAGCCGAAACCATTGATGACATTCGTCATCTGGTAACCGGTGCCAAAGGCCGCCTCGTGCTTCAGGAAGGAAAAATGGACGAGGCAGCCTGGAGTTGCGGCATGGTGGCGGGGCTGATTCATGATATCCCGACCTGCGACGAGCTGATCCGGAATATCATGGCCGAAGCTGAAACCATTGTGCGCCAACGCCTGACGGGTTTTCTGGAAAACTAGCGCTCCACGATAACCCGAACCACATTGTTGTATTGCCGGTGTTCGAATACTCCAGTCGGACTACCGGCCTCATCTGTTAGCGGGAATACATAGCGTGGCGTCATGATGACTTCATAGTTGTAGTCGCCGGAAGGGCGGACATCAACTTCAAGAAATCCGTAGTGCTTGCCACCATCAATAAGCTGGTTGCCGTTCCAGATTTCCGGAGCATCGCCATGGGCGCTCCAGTGGGTTTCCTGGGCTTCCGCTGGCAAGAGGTCAAATGGCACATAGTCCGTTGTCGGTGGGTAGCCCGGGCCCCGGAGACCATCACCGGCAAAGCCGACATCCCAGTAGCTCACACCATTGATGCTCACATATTCCACCAGTTCGTCGTGTCCGGAGAGTACGGCTGTTACACCGTAGCGTTCGAACAGGTCCTGATATACCCGCATCGGCATACCGGACTGGCTATCTTCTCCGTTAGCGATACCGGCAGAACCCGAGGGCAGGCTGTGAACACCTGTGCCAAATGAGGTGTGATGGAACTGGACGAAAATGATCTGGCCCTGTGCCTGGGCATTCGCGAGTTCGCGTATTGCCCAGTTCCACTGTTCGCTTCCAGGGTTGAAGTCGGGGACTCGCGACTCAACGCCGTCAATATACAGGTTGGTATCCTGACTTGGATCTGCGTCGTTACCATTTGATGAATCGAGGGTGATGAGGGTTACAGGGCCATAATCAACGCGGTAGAAGCGTTTCTCATAACGCTCATCGGTTGCATAGTTTGTCGGAAGATCCCAATAGGTATTCCATTTGTCGTAGGACAGCATGGAGGCTTCTGAATTGTATCCGGGCGCATCGGGGTGCCAGTAGTTCTCGTGATTACCCAGGGCCGGGAATATAGGCGTGGTAGACGCCAGGGTGCCCCATTCACCAGCGCTGTGTCGCCAGAACTCGTCCCAGTCCAGCTGGCGGCCGCCTTTTTCAACGAGGTCGCCTGCAATCACCCAGAAATCCGGATTTCGTTCAGTTGCATAGACCAGATTTGCTTTATATCCGGTTGTCTGGTCAACCGGATACTGACGGGTGTAGGTATCAGGATCTGTTCCGAGTTTATCTCCCCCGATAGCAAGGGCACTGGCGGTCCACCGGACGGTTTTTTGCGTTGACTCAGGCTCTGTCTCCATGTCTGACATAGTAATAAACCTGACAGGCTCACGGCTTCCCAGGATAGGGGTTGTGCTGAATGTTGACGAAAAAATGCTTGCTCCCGGTTGCTCAACGGAATAGTTGTAGGAAGTGCCTGGGGCAAGTCTCGTGATTCTGGCGTAGTGCTTGTAGCTGGGAGCCGGAGCTTCGCCACCCACAACACCCGGGTGTGTTTCGCCGAAGTTTGAGTCGCCATGGATATAGTCTATTTCTGACGTGCCATAGGTCAGCGCTTCTGCCAGCCCGGATTCGGATGTAAAGGAACCTATACCGTCGACAGAAATCGTGCCGGGCTCGGCTGAATCACTGAACCAGCTGACTGTTATGGCGGTAGAAGAAGGGTTCTGGACATAGGGTAAAACACTGAAGTGGCTTTCCGCTGATGGGGCAGCGGCTTCGTCTGTCGATGACGAGCCGGAACCACCATTGCATCCTGCGAGAGTAATAATACTCGCAGCCAGAGCCATTTTCGGAAATATTGGATTCATTCGGTTCATGTCCTGCGGTCAATAAAGGGGGTAGCGCGACCGAAAGTCTAGTGATCGAATGTTTCGCGATTGTTACTTGGTTGTGACCTGGGTTCCGGTTTTATGGCGGGTGGAGTCAGGTTCAGCGTTGGTAAAGGGGCAACCCCTGTATTCAGAGTGGTATGAATCCTGCTTGGATAATGAAAGCTGGCTTGTCGGCTGTAATTGATGGATAAATTATGTTTTTTGATAAAACAATCGTCGTGACATTTGTTCTGCTCTTTACTGCCGTTTTTGCCCAAGCCTCTGAGCCCAAAGAGTTGGTGCTCCTTAACTGGGCAAATTACATGGATCCGGATGTTCTGGTGGAGTTCGAACAACGCACAGGCATCAGCGTCAAACAAAGATATTTCGACTCTGATTCGGCCCGGGGGGAGATACTGCTCGAGACCGAAGGAAAAGGGTTCGATCTGGCTCTTGTTAACGGCGCTTCGATCCGGATCCTGGCCAAGCGTGGTTGGCTTGCCCCTGTTGATGAGTCGAGCATCCCTAATCTGAAGCACATTGATCCACGCTGGCGTACCGCCTTTGAGGGGGCCAGAAGCTATGGTGTGCCTTACTTCTGGGGGACGCTGGGCATTGTTTATCGTAAAGATCTTGTCCCTTTCACCGTTTCAAGCTGGATGGACCTGTTGCGGCCGGCAGAAGAGCTTCACGGGAAAATCAGCATGATTGGAGATAGTGCGGATTTGATCGGCACGGCTCTCAAAGCGCTGGGGTACTCTCTCAACATTACTGATGAGAAGGCGATGCAAGAGGCAGAGGCGCTGCTGCAAGCACAGGCTCCTGCGGTCAAGACCTATCGTTATATATCCATTGGCGCGGATTCTGCCCTGCTGACAGGTCAGGTTGTCATGAGCATGATGTATAACGGGGACATGCGGATGCTGCAGCAGCATAGCGACAACATTGCGTTTGTGCTTCCGAAAGAGGGTGGCAACATCTGGACGGACTATCTGAGTGTACTGAGCGCCTCCCCCAGAAAGGCAGATGCCAAACGTTTCATTGATTTCCTCAATGAGCCGGAGATCGCTGCACGGTTGGCGCAGTTTACCCACTATGCCACGCCCAATCTGTCTGCAGAAGCATTGCTGCCGGCTGAGTTCATGAATGATCCGGTAATCTATCCGACCGGGGAGGCACTGGACAATTCGGAAGCCTATGGTCGTTTACCTCCCCGGGCGCAAAAACGCCGGGCTGCGATCTTTTCGCGACTTGTCGACTGAGACTGAAATACCTTATGCGCCTTCATGCCAAGGTTCTTTTAGTTGTCGTTCCTTTAGCTGTGATTCCGCTGATGATTCTGGGGTGGCTGGCCTATGACCAGTTGCGCTCAAGCGCGGTAGAGCGCAGTTCCAGCCAGATGACAGCATTAATGGATCAGATGGCGCGCAGCTTTCAGATGCACCAGAGTGTTGCAGAAGCGAACGCCAGATTATTTGCGGATGCCTCGCTGATGCGCGCGTATGCGCTGACGGAAGATGATGAAGAGCGGTATGTATTAGTGCTGCCTTCCCTGCTGAAGTTGTTTTCCAGCTATCTGCACGCCTACCCTGGTTATACCGAAATTCGTTTCCTGCTGCCGGATGGCTACGAGGATGCTCGTGCCACCTTGATACCAATTCCGAACGCTACTGAAGAAGAAGGCGATACTCCCTTCTTTCAGGAACTCAGCCGTCATAAGGGTGAGGCATTTGTCCGGGTTTCCACTCCCCCTGATAGTCATGCGATATCTCTGCAGGTTGCGCAACCTGTCCGGTTGATTGATCCGGTTACTCAGGATCCCCTTAACGGCAAGCCAACGTTGCGAGGTTATCTGGTCGTTACTATGGGGCTGGATTTTATGGCGGAACAGGTAGCCTCCAGCCGGATAGGCGAAAACGGCCATACGCTGATCGTCGATGAAAGCGGCAGGGTTCTTTTTCATCGTGACCCGTCCCGACTGGGTCAGCATATACCGGCGTCGCTGTTGAGAAAGATTATGGGTACAGGAGCGCGTGAACAGCTTATGCCTGCTTTTTTTCAAGAGGCAGAGAGTCTGCTGGCAACCCGCCGCTTGCACGAAGGACTGATGTTGATCGGCGTATTGCCGGAATGGGAGTTGCTGGAAGAAAGTCAGAGGCTGGGAAGTATTGTCGCCTGGATCATACTGGGCACCGTAGTGCTGATGATTATCTCGCTGTTGATGGCCATGAATGCCCTTATGGTTCGTCCATTGAAACAATTGATGGGGGCGGTTCGCGAGATCGGCCGTGGAAACCTGGCCCCGGAAATGGCGTTGCCGAGCAAAGACGAACTGGGCCAGCTGGCACGAAGTTTTCAGGAAATGGCGGGCAATCTGGAAAGTTCACGCGTCAAGGTGGAACAGCTGGCATACCACGACAGCCTGACTGGGTTACCTAACCGGTTCCGGGCGCATGAGAATCTACGCCGTATGATCTCTCTTGCCCAAAAAACAGACGCCAAAATGGCGGTGTTGTTCCTCGATCTGGATAACTTCAAACGGGTTAATGACACCCTGGGTCATCAGGTGGGAGACCAGCTTCTTAAAGAGATGGCAGCGCGTCTCAGCTCGGTTTTACGGGCAGAAGATTTCATCTTTCAGGAAGAACTTCAAAATACCTCGCATATTCTCGCTCGACTGGGTGGCGATGAGTTTGTCGTACTTTTACCCAGGATCGATGGGGCTCAGGATGCGGCCAGGGTTGCTGCCCGTATTCTGGATATCATGAAGGCACCATTCCATTTTGATGATCAGGAGATATATAGCAGCACCAGTATTGGAATCTCGTTGTTTCCTGATGATGGTACCGGGGTGGATGATCTGATCAAGCGTGCTGATGCCGCTATGTATCAGGCAAAGGAACAGGGGCGTAACAATTTCCAGTTCTATTCCGCTTCATACAACCTTGCAGTGTTCGACCATATTTCGCTGGAGGGCAGGCTGAGACGTGCCATAGAAAACAGCGAACTGGAGCTCTACTATCAGCCGTTGGTGGAGGCAAAGACAGGTAAAATAGTCGGGTTGGAGGCCCTTCTGCGCTGGAATGATCCGTTGGAGGGAATTATTCCTCCGGACAGGTTCATCCCTATTGCTGAGGATAGCGGTTTGATTCTGCCGATTGGAGAATGGGTCCTGCGGGAGGCGGGACGTCAATTGTCCATCTGGCAGGCTGCCGGGCTCAGCGATGCCTGTGTTTCTGTCAATGTCTCCGCCATACAGTTGCAACGCCAGGACCTGTTCACAATTGTCGGTGAAGTATTGGAACATAACAGCCTGGCCCCCTGGCAACTGGAGCTGGAAATTACCGAAACCGCTCTGATGAAAATCAGGCCGGAAGTTATTGCCGAACTGGATGCACTACGCCAAAAGGGTGTGACAATTTCACTGGATGACTTTGGCACCGGATACTCGTCCCTGAGCCTTTTGCAGGAGTTGCCAATAGGCAAACTCAAAATTGATAAAAGCTTTGTGCGGGACATGCTTGTGGATCCCAAGGATGCGGCCATCGTATCTGCTGTTCTGTTTATAGCAAAAAGCCTGGGTCTCCGCTCTACAGCTGAGGGCGTAGAAACCCCGGAACAGGCGGCCCGGCTGGCCGAAGAAGGGTGTGATCAGCTTCAGGGTTATCTGCTATGCCGGCCATTGCCTGTGGCTGATATGGGCCGGTTTTTGAAGGCTCGAAAGGCCACAGATTTGCTGAGTACGGAGTGACAAAGATTGCCCCGGCAGCACTGAATGTGCTGCCGGGGTTGCCCCTGGCATGGGAAAGACGTAGGCGGTGTTCTAGAAGTTGTACTGTGCTGCGAACATCAGGCGATTGGCATCACCCTCGTCACCGTTTATTTTCTTCACTTCGTAACGACCGTACTCTACGCCGAACACAACGCTTTTTATGGGTGCCCATTTGTAGGTCAGGAAGGCATTTGTGTTGCGTTCGTGCTGGTTGCCTACGGCCAAGCCGTCGTCCTGTGCATCGTCCCAATCCATAGTCGTCATACCATAGACGGCGCTGAGGGATCCTGGTCCAACTTTTATGGTTGTGCCCAGATTGGCGCTATAGCCAACGATAGTTTCTACGTTGTTTCCTTTCAGGTAGGCGTCTTCGCCATAGTAGTTTGTACCAGAGCGCCAAAGGTAGCTGTTAGCTCCATCCGTATAGTTGACGTTACCCTGAATGCTCAAGGTATCTGTCACCTGGAATTTGGCTGCACCGAAGACTGCGAAACCGATAGCTGAATCGTCGTTGATGCCGGTGTCGTATCCGACCTCCTGGATCAGGGCGGCAGAGGAAAACTTCAGTGCACCGGCTTTATTCTCGTAGCGGGCGGTGAGTGTAGGCAGGCCGTTCTTGGTGGTCTGGTCAAGGATTTTGGGTTTTGGACTTTCCGCGGCAAAGGTGAAGTTGCCCTGGATGTAGCGCACCTGGGCGGTTCGGTTATAGAGGCCCGCGTTACCTGCAACACCGTCCATTTCCAATACGGAAGTGTTGCCAACAAAGCTGTTGTAGTTGGACCAGGTGCGGCCCATCAGCCAGTTGCCGTATTGGCCATACGCATGCCGCAGCCGGAGTTGGCCACCGTTTGTGCCGCCCCTGAAATCGCCTTCAATGTTAACCATAACGCCATTGGCCAAGCTGGTGCGAACTCCCAGGCGGGATTGAACGGCGTCGGCGCCGAAGTAACCGGAGGCTTCACTGTTTTCTGCGGCGCCTGTGTTGATCTGGCTAAAGTCACCGGACCGGGTGCCACTGCTTCTGCTGATATCTTCGTTGATATCGTAAGATGCGTTCAACCGGGCGTAGCCGTAGATGTCAATCCTGGCTTCGTCCGTTTCGATCTGTAATGCGCTTGCGGAGTTGGCCAGGCCAAGAATAAGAACGCCGGAAAATAGTTGTATTGAGGAGGACAGTTTGTTCTTGGTCATCGTTGGTGCCTTTGTCAACGTTGTGTTTTATGTTGCCGCAGAGTGGGGGCACGCCATGACATGATTATCCACCACCCGGATCTCGCGGGCGGCAGAAATTATCAGTGTGAAATCATGCGGACAATTACCTAGATTGTATTGCGGTTATACCCGAATGTTATACCAGCCTGTACCGGTTGGCAGTTTATGTATGTCAGACCTCTGCAAGACCGTAGTCGGTTGGTGCGCTAATGCAGCTTAAAGTGTTTTCTCCAAACAGAGGGCGTCCCTCCCAGAGACCATCTGCAACCTGAAGCGTCACCTGGCTCATGATGATTTCGGCGAGCTTCAGGGTAGCAAGAGAAGGGGGTAGATCACGCGGTATTGCAATGGCCAGCGACCGGTGAAGCTCGGGGGTGTCAATTGGAATGGCTACGACTTCCTTGCGCATCACCATTTCATACACCGACGCGTATGACAGCACGGTATAGCCCAGCCCACGCTTTATCAGGTCGGTTAACAGTGGCCAGGCGTTGACCTCTATAGCTAACTGGAGTTTCTTCTGGTGTTTTACAGCTTCTTTTTCCATGAGTTCTCGCAGGCCGTGCTTTTCTTCCGGCATAACCAGGGGCAACTCAAGCACTTCTTCCAGAGAGATGCTCCGGCGTCTGGCGAGTTTGTCCGTAGGAGGAGCGATCAGGAAAAAGCGTTCCTCGATTAATGGTGAGTACTGGACATGTCGGTGCTTGCTGTGATTATAGGTGACCGCCAGGTCCACCCGGTGCTGCGACACCAACTGCTGCAAGGTGCCGCTCATGGCGGATTTGATTGATAGTCTGACTCGGGGGTATTTTCGGCGAAATTCGCTGATAATGCTGCCGGAAAATGCGTTAGATGCGGTGGGTAGCATGCCCAGTATAATTTGTCCGGTGACTTCGCCTGCTGTGGCGGCCACTGCAGCCTGAGCACGCTCCAGGTCCTGAAAAATCGCTAAAGTTTTTTCGTAAAGCACTTCGCCTGCGGCGGTCAGCACAACGCCACGGCCATGGCGAACAAACACCTCAGCGTTAAGGGATTCTTCCATCAAGCGAATTTGTCGGCTAAGAGCTGGCTGAGCGACGAACAGTTTTTCTGAAGCGCGACTGAAACTCCCGGTCTCTGTAATCGTCATAAATGTATTGAGCTGGCGCAGGTCGATCTTTAGCTGGAATGACATAGGGGGTTCTCGTACCGAGCGGCTATTGGTTCTGGTTGGCACTGCTGAGCAATCAGGGCGACATATTGCCATATAAAAATTGAATGGGACGTATGCAAAGTATATATAGTGGCATTTTTTTTGAAATGGTATCTTGCTTCCCTCATTTTTCTAAGCTTGCAATATGGTGCCATCTTAATCAGTGCGTTGCTTATGGGGCCCTGTCTGGCCGGAGTCCTTTTCGGCATTGCCGTTGTTACGAGATTGGGTAGCATTCCCTGTTCAGCAAACGCCGCACTGTTCGAGCGCTTTACTGGCTATGACGCGCGGACGGCCACTTGCGGCTGGAACCTGTCTTATTCGTATTTTCCCGGACCCAGCTGTTGTCTGTGCGCAGCCGTAGTGCTGGTTTCGCCCTGACCGTTACAGCCGTCCTTTCCGGGTATTTATTTTCAATATGTCACTGTCGCTTTGATGGGCAGTTTTCGTTAACTCGCAATATGTGTGGAGGCCGCAATGGCGCTTGATCAAGAAACTCTGAACCAATTCATCGATAGCGTGCGCCGCTATGTGCGGGATCGCCTCGTACCTCTGGAGATGCAGGTTGCGGAAGAAGATCGCATACCTGAAGAAGTGATTGATGAAATGAAGGAAATGGGCCTGTTCGGTTTGTCCATTCCCGAAGAATTCGGCGGGCTGGGTCTGAGCATGTCGGAAGAAGTCGCCATTATCCAGGAAATGGGATACACCTCACCGGTGTTCCGCTCCATGTTCGGCACCAACGTTGGTATTGGCTCCCAGGGTATTGTGATTGATGGCACCCCGGAGCAGAAAGCCAGGTACCTGCCCAGGCTGGCCACTGGTGAGTTGATTGGTTCGTTTGCGCTCACAGAAGCCGATGCCGGTTCCGATGCCGGTTCGGTTATGACCAGTGCCCGTCGCGATGGCGATGACTACATTATCAATGGTAGCAAGCGCTTTATCACCAATGCTCCTCGTGCGGGTGTGTTCACCGTGATGGCGAGAACCGGCACCCGTGAAGAAGGTGGCCGGGGAGTGTCTGCATTCCTGGTTGATGCGACTCTGCCAGGCATTTCGTTGGGTAAACCCGACAAGAAGATGGGGCAGAAAGGGGCGCACACCTGTGATGTTATTTTTGAAAACGTGCGGGTGCCGGCGGATGCGCTGATCGGCGGTAAGGAAGGTCAGGGTTTTAAAACAGCGATGAAGGTACTGGACCGGGGGCGTCTGCATATCAGTGCCCTGAGTGTTGGTACCGCCAAGCGTCTGATCGATGAGAGTGTTAACTACGCCACTCAGCGCAAGCAGTTTGGAACTGAAATCAGCAACTTCCAGCTGGTACAGGCAATGCTTGCCGATAGTCAGACAGAATACTACGCCGGCAAATGTATGGTGGAAGCAACAGCAGGTTCCTACGACGCCGGTGAGTCGGTTTCCCTGAATGCAGCCAGCTGCAAACTCTACTGCACCGAAATGGTAGGCAGGGTTGCCGATCGCGCCGTGCAGATTCACGGTGGTGCTGGTTATATCAGTGAGTACTGCGTCGAGCGCTTTTACCGGGACGTGCGGCTGTTCCGTTTGTACGAAGGCACTTCGCAGATCCAGCAACTGGTTATTGCCAAGCAGATTATCCGTAACGCCCAAAACACGCTTTGATCGAGGAGACAGCTATGTCAGGCCCATTGTCAGGTATCCGTGTACTTGATTTATCCCGCGTTCTGGCGGGCCCCTGGTGCACCCAGATTCTAGCGGATCTGGGGGCTGAGGTTATCAAGATCGAGCGTCCGGGTCTGGGTGATGACACCCGTCACTGGGGGCCTCCCTGGTTCAAGGACCCGCAGGGTAATAACACCAAACAATCGGCCTATTACCTTTCCGCCAACCGGGGAAAACACTCGGTCACGCTGGACATAGGCAGTCCGGACGGGCAGGCGATTATCCGGGAGCTGGTTGCAGAATGCGACGTGCTGGTTGAGAACTTCAAAACCGGAGGGCTCGACAAAAAAGGCTTGGGCTATGCCGACCTGTCCAGAATCAATCCCGGACTGATCTACTGTTCGGTCACCGGGTTTGGCCATACCGGCCCGATGGCAGCGGATGCGGGCTATGATTACCTGATCCAGGCGCAGTCCGGGCTGATGAGTATTACCGGTGTCCCCGATGGCGAGCCTGGCGCAGGCCCGATGCGAGTGGGAATGGCGGTAGCCGATCTGACCACCGGTATGAACTCCGTGATTGCAATCCTGTCAGCTGTTCATCACCGCACTAACACCGGTGAGGGGCAGCACATCGACATGGCGCTGCTGGATGTGCAGGTCAGCTGGATGGCGAATCAGGCGCTGAATTATTTCTGCAGCGGAAATGTGCCCGGGCGCACCGGAGAGTATCACCCCAATCTTGCTCCCTATCAGCCGTTTCCCACGAAAGACGGAAAGGTCATCATTGCCGTCGGGAACGATGGTCAGTTTCAGCGTTTGTGCACGGCAATAGGGCGGGCAGAACTGGCGGAAGATCCACGCTTTGCGACTAACCCGCAGAGGGTTCTCCACCGTGAAGAACTGGTCGGCAAGCTGTGCGAGACCACGCGCACCAGAACCAGCCGGGAATGGATGGATTCTCTGGTCAGTGTGCATGTTCCCTGTGGTCCCATCCAGAATATTGCGGAAGTCTTTGAAGACCCGCAGGTGCAGGCCCGCAACATGAAAATCGAACTGGAGCACCCTCAGTTGGGGAAAGTTCCGGGTATCGCTAACCCGATCAAATTCTCCAAAACCCAGCAGGTCTATAGCAAAGCGCCTCCTATGCTGGGCGAAGATACAGATGCGGTTCTTCAGCGCCTGCTCGATAAGTCGCCAGAAGATATAGCGTCGCTACGGGCCAGAGGTGTTCTGTAGTTTATCCGCGAAATTACTTCAATTGTCTCCATAGCCAGAAGCTGCCGCGTAAAGCGCGGCTTCTGCTATCGGATCTCACAGGAGAGCCCCCTGCATGTTGGTTTCTTATCGCCGAGTCGATGAATTAGCTGTTATCACCATTAATAATCCGCCAGTGAATGCCTTGTCTCACGGTGTCCGGAAAGGCGTCCTTGAGGCTATAAATACTGCCCAGGCAGACGATTCCAAAGCGATTGTCATCCAGTGCGAAGGCCGCACGTTTATTGCCGGTGCAGACATCAGTGAATTCGGCAAGCCCATCGAAGAACCTTCCTTGCCCCAGGTGAACGCGGCGATTGAAGCCTCCGCCAAGCCAGTAATTGCGGCTATTCATGGCACCGCTCTGGGTGGAGGTTTCGAGTTGGCCTTGAGCTGCCATTACCGTTGTGCGCTTGACTCTGCAGCGGTAGGGCTGCCCGAGGTCACCCTTGGGCTTTTACCTGGCGCGGGAGGAACCCAGCGGGTGCCCCGGTTAATTGGTGTGCAGGCCGCTCTTGATATGATCACCAGCGGCCAGAAAGTCAGTGCTCAGAAAGCACTTTCGCTGGGTCTGATTGATCGCGTGCTTGATGGTCCGGTTGAGGAAGCCGCGCTGGCATATGCCCGAGAGCTTGTGACAGAGGGCGCGGGGCCGAGGCGTATCAGCGATATTGCCATTCCGGCGGAGAGCTTTGACAGTGAAGCCTTTGAGGCATACCGCAACCTGCTCCGCAAGCGCAAGCGTGGGCAGGAAGCGCCTCAGCGCATTGTCGATTGCATCGAGGCCTCAATGGTGAAGCCGTTCGATGAGGGACTGGCTTACGAACGCTCCCGTTTTGTTGAATGTTGCCAGTCGGAGCAGTCGGCGGCACTGCGACATATCTTCTTTGCTGAACGTCAGGCCCCGAAAGTGCCCGGGCTCGACAAAGCCGTTGTACCGCGGGCCATTGATCGCGTGGCTATTATTGGTGCCGGCACCATGGGCGGTGGAATTGCCATGTCTTTTGCCAATGCAGGTATCCCTGTAACCCTGCTGGAACTCAACCAGAAGGGGCTGGATGCGGGTCTGGCGCTGATTGCCAGGAATTACGCAACCACTGTCAGTAAAGGCAGGCTTTCGCAAGATCAGGCGGCTGCCCGTCAGGCATTGATCAGCGGCACCACGGATTACGAAGCTCTGGCCGATGTTGATCTGGTGATCGAAGCCGTTTTCGAAAGTATGGACGTGAAGAGGCAGGTGTTTGGCCGCCTGGACCAAGTCTGCAAAGAGGGCGCTATTCTGGCATCCAATACCTCGTATCTGGATGTCAACGAGATCGCTGCAGCGACCTCGCGGCCTCAGGATGTTGTGGGGCTGCATTTCTTCAGTCCTGCGAACGTTATGCGTCTGCTTGAGGTTGTTCGCGCAGACAAGACTGCGGAAGACGTTATTGCAACAGCCATGGCTCTGGGTAAGCGCATCGGCAAGGTGCCTGTGCTGGCAGGAGTATGCTACGGGTTTATTGGTAACCGGATGTTGCGGCAATACGCACGCGAAGCCCAGCTTTGCATGATCGAGGGTGCGGAACCTGAGCAGATCGATGGTGTGCTGACCCGGTTTGGCATGGCCATGGGCCCGCTGGCGGTGGGTGACCTTGCCGGTCTGGACATCGGATACAAGGCGCGCCAGGCACTGACGGATGAGCAAAAGGGTGATCCTCGCAGCTATTGTATTGCCGATACGCTGGTTGAAATGGGACGGCTGGGGCAAAAAACAGGCGCCGGATACTACCGTTACGATCCTGATACCCGTGCCCGCTCAGCGGACCCGGAGGTTTTGGCCGTTATTGAGGAGCAGGCGAAACAGCAGGGCGTGGAGCGTCGTGTGCTCAGCGATGAAGAGATTCTGGACCGGCACCTGATGGGGCTGATCAACGAAGGTTTCCGCATTCTCGAAGAAGGCATTGCCCAGCGCCCGGGCGATATTGACGTTGTGTATGTTCACGGATATGGCTTCCCCTCGTACCGGGGCGGTCCCATGTTCTATGCCAGTCGTCGTGGCCTGAAAGCGGTTTATGAGAGTATCGAGAACCTGTATGAGCTTACCGGTGAGGCCCACTGGGCTCCGGCACCATTGCTCACTGAACTGGTCAGGAACAACCAGACTCTGGATGACTGGATGGCTCGAAAAAACTGATCCCGAAGGCCTTGGATCGGGGATCCGGAGTAGGTTCCAGCCCCCGTTTTTCCTTGCAGGCCGGTGGCTTGCATAGCCGATTCGTCGCTGTCATTATCCGCTGCTTCGAGCAACTGGCCGATTATCGGCCAGTTGCTTAAGTTAATTCGGAAGGGATGAATCAGGGTGAGTCACCAGAATACGGATGCTGCCGGTGCAGACAAGGAGTTCCTGTCAACGTTTGCGCGCGGGCTTGAAGTCATACGATCATTCGACACAGAAACTCCGTCTATGACGTTGTCGGCTGTTGCGGAAAAAAACCATCTGTCTAGGGCGTCTGCGCGCCGGTTTCTGCTGACATTGCAGAAACTGGGCTATGTCTCCCAGAATGACAAGAAGTTTGGCCTTACCGCCAAGGTGCTGGAGCTTGGATATTCTTATCTTGCGACTCTGGATTTCTCGGAAACGATTACGCCCGTTATGGAGGAGGTCTCCTACCAGCTTGGTGAATCCTGTTCCGCTCTGGTGCTTGATGGAGTCGACATTGTCTACGTCGCCCGGATTCCCCGTCGTGGCCTGATTCCTCTTAACCTTCAGATCGGGGCGCGGTTACCAGCCTACGCCACCTCCGGCGGGCGGATTCTGATGGCTGCACTTCAGGGCCCGGAGCTGGATGGACTGATTGAGAAAACGAATTTTGAAAAACTGACTGCTTATACCAAGGGGCCAGATGATTTACGAACTGAGCTGCAAAAAGTTCGTTCTGATGGCTACGCCATTGTGGATCAGGAACTGGAGTTGGGTATGAGAGCACTCGCGGTGCCGGTTCTGGATCGCCGTGGAACAGCCCGGTTTGCGCTGAACTCCAGTAGCCATGTCAGTTCGGTCTCAATGGACCGGGTTGTCCGGGAATATGTGCCCATTATGCAGCGTGCTGCCCGGAAACTTACCGACCTTCTGCCCTGATACAGGGCATAGCTGATTACTCACTTACTCTGAAAATGTTGGCTTAGACAGGGGAAAAAATCTTGCACCTTGTTTATGAATATGTGAGATTACGCCCGCGATCAACAAGCGAACATAAGTTCGATAAGCGAACAAGTATCGTTACCGATTAGGACAAGCATAAAAATGATGAAACTAATGAAGAGTCATGTGAAAAGTAAGATTTTGTGCGCCCTGGCTGCTGCATCACTGTCTTTGGGCGGGGTAGCTCAGGCTGATGAATGGCCAGAAGACAATATTCGTCTGGTGGTTCCCTATTCAGCAGGCGGTACTACGGATCTGGTATCTCGAAAGGTCGCCGACCTGCTGCAAAAAGAGCTGACCACCGTAGTTGTCGAGAACCGTCCCGGTGCCGGATCTACTGTGGCAACCGGTCAGTTGGCACGCGGTGGGCGTGGATCAGATCACACGCTGTTGATGGCATCTCCCGGCCATACTATCGGCGCGTCCCTGTATCCGAATCTTCGTTACGATCCGGTGGCTGATTTTGCCTTTGTACGCAACGTGATCAGTATTCCAAACGTAATGGTGGTACCGGCCAGTAGCCCTTATAACACTGTTGCTGAGTTTGTTGAGGCTGCCCGTAACCAGGAAATGTCGTTCAGTTCGGCAGGTATCGGTAGTTCGATTCACATGTCCGGTGAGCTGTTCAAGAGCCTGACCCAGACCAAGCTGGTTCATGTACCCTTCCGTGGTTCAGGTGAGGCGCTTCCTGCCCTGCTGTCCGGTGATGTGGATGTTGCGTTCGAGAATCTGCCGACGGTTTATCCCCATATTCAGTCAGGCAAACTCAAGGCGCTGGCTGTTACTACACGAACAGCATCCGAGTTTCTGCCAGACGTACTGCCAATGCAGCAGGCAGGCAAAGGCTACGGACTTGAAAACTACGAAACTTCTGCCTGGTTTGGTCTGATTGCCCACAAGTCCTTCCCGGAAGAAGGTATGGTCAAGCTTCAGGCTGCCCTTGACAGGGTTATGGCCGGCGAAGACTTCCAGAAGTTCCTGCCGCAGTTTGGCGCAGAAGCCGGAACAGTTGTGGGAGATGACTTCCGTCAGTTTGTTCAGGACGAACTGGAGAAGTGGTCTGACGTTGCAGAGAAAGCAAATCTGAAACGTTGATACAGGCTGTTTTCAGGGCGGTGTCTACCTAAAAGGTAGGCCCGCCTTTTTCTTCGAAACAGAACGGCATACAGGGCCCTATCATGGAAAAGTCTGAACGGCAGTTTGTCGCGGCCAGCGAGTCCCATTGTGGCAGATGTAACCCGAACTCGGTTCTGGGGGGCGTTTTTTCTATTCTGGCAGTGGGTTTTCTGTTTTACGCTATTCCCACGCATATCGAAATACCGGGTCATATGCAGCATCCGCTGCTGTCACCACGGTTTTTGCCTCAGCTTGCGGGCTGGGTGGTGTTGGCACTTTCGCTGGTTCTTCTGATTGACGGTCTGGTCAAACCACCCAGGAAGAGTGAAACGGACGAGTTCCGCCGTGGCGTTCCCGTCATGCGGCAAGTGTTAATGGTTGCAGCCGGAGTTATCTACGTGCTGTTTTTTGAGGAACTTGGGGCTATTGGCAGCGGTGTTCTGGCCTGTGTTCTGTTGTTTCTGGCAAGTGGCTTACGCGATCTCCGGGTGTATGCCCTGGCGATCATCTTTCCCGCAGTCGTGACCTTGCTGTTTATTTATGTGCTCAATGTTCCTCTTCCTCCCGGAACGCTTTGGGAGTCGCTCTCCCTGATCTGAATCAGGCTCCTGACGGTCAGGAGCGAACGCAGATGGCGATTGCGTCTGTTATCAGGCATTACGTAATTGGGTTGCTCAAAATGGAAAACATTTCTGAAGTTCTGACGCTCTTTCTGAGTGTTGATAATTTTTTTGCCATTGCGATCGGGGTTCTTGTCGGTGTCGTTGTCGGTGCCATTCCGGGTCTGACGGCCACAATGGCAGTGGCATTGGCTTTGCCGTTTACCTTCTCAATGGAGCCGGTCACAGCCATTCTGCTGCTGGTAGGCATCTATAAAGGCGGAATGTACGGCGGTTCGATTACTGCCATTCTGATCCGTACCCCGGGCTCCCCCGCGTCCGCCTGTACGCTGCTGGATGGCTATCCGATGGCACAGCAGGGCCATGCCAAGAAAGCCTTGAAAACGGCACTCTACTCATCGGTGGTGGCGGATATGATTTCCAACATCGCCCTGATCTTTTTTGCATCTTACCTGGCGAAAATTGCGCTGAACTTCGGCCCCCCGGAGTATTTCTGGCTTATCTGTTTCTCGCTGACCATCATTGTTTCTGTATCCGGTAGTTCAGTGGTTAAAGGGTTGATTGCTGCAGGGCTGGGCATCATCGTTTCCACTATCGGTCTGGACGCAGTTTATGGTACCCAGCGGCTGACCTTTGATAACTACAACCTGATGGACCGGGTTTCCTTCATTCCGCTGCTGATCGGCCTGTTTGCGATTCCTGAGGTGATTGAGTTCTACACCTCCAAGGTTGCTCCGCACATTCGTACTGCTGTCAGCGGTGCATCTTTAACATGGAAAGAATTCAAGGGCCTGTTAAAGACCATTATCCGCGGTAGTCTGATCGGCGTTATTATTGGCGCGATTCCGGGTACAGGGGCCACGTCGGCGGCGTTTATTTCCTACAGCGAAGCCAAGCGCACATCTCCCCGTAAAGCCAATTTTGGTAAGGGTGAGATTGAAGGCGTTGCGGCTGCCGAGTCCGGTAATAATGGCGTCGCTGGTGCCACACTGATTCCACTGCTCTCTTTGGGTATTCCGGGCGATGTGATCACGGCCATCATCCTGGGCGCATTCATGATTCACGGCCTTACACCGGGCCCGGTTCTGTTCCAGGAAAACCTGACGCTGGTCTATGCGCTGTTCTGCGGCATTATGGTCAGCTCTTTCGTACTGGTGTTTGTTGGTAATGCGGCTATCCGCTACTTTTCTCTTATTGCCGACATCCCCAAAACCATCCTGTTACCCATTGTATTGATGTTCTGTATTTACGGAGCCTATGCCGTGAACAACAGTACGTTCGATATTGGTTTGATGCTGGCTTTCGGTGTTCTCGGGTTTGTCTTTAACCGGACAGGGATTGCCGCTGCGCCGTTCCTGATAGGCTTTATTCTCGGACCGATGTTTGAAGATAACCTGAGGCGCACCATGCTTATCAGCAAGGGTGACCTGTCGATCTTCTTCCGGGGGCCGATTACCTGGGTTTTCGTTCTGCTAACCGCCGCTTCCCTGATTTTCGCGATTCGTCGCTATTGGGTGGCCCGGAAAGAAGATGCGCTGGCGTGATTACGCCGGAGTGATCTGACAGGACAGGGTGCAGATGCACCCTGCAGAAGACTGACGAGCCCCGGTATTACCGGGGCTCGTTGCGTTATACCTATACCCGTTCAATAAGTGTCGCGATACCCTGGCCGACCCCGATACACATGGTGCACAGAGCATAGCGTCCACCGGTGCGCTGCAGCTGGTGGGCGGCTGTCATCATCAGGCGTGTACCGGACATGCCCAGCGGGTGTCCGAGGGCAATGGCGCCACCGTTTGGATTAACCCGTGGGTCATCATCGGCAATGCCAAGCTCGCGCATCACGGCCAGCCCCTGTGCAGCGAAAGCTTCGTTCAGTTCGATCACGTCGATATCATCGATGCTGATACCCTGCTTTTCCAGCAACTTGCGGGTAGCGGGTACAGGACCTATGCCCATGATCCGCGGTTCAACGCCTGCAGTGGCCATACCCAGAATTTTTGCCATAGGCTTGAGGTTGTGTTGCTTTACTGCCCCGGCGCTGGCAACAAGCATGGCGGCGGCACCATCATTCACGCCAGATGCATTGCCAGCGGTAATGCTTCCGCCTTCCCGGAACGGGGCAGGCAGTGCTGCAAGCTTGTCCAGGGTTGTACTGCGGGGATGTTCGTCAGCATCGAATACCAGTGCTTCCTGTTTACGGCGAGGTATCAGAACCGGCACGATTTCCTTTGCAAACACACCATCGCTCTGGGCTCTGGCGGTTTTTTGTTGCGAGCGGAGTGCGAACAGATCCTGATCTTCGCGGGATATGTTGAACTGTTCGGCAACGTTCTCTGCTGTTTCCGGCATAGAGTCCACACCGTATTCTTTCTTCATCAGCTTGTTCACAAAGCGCCAGCCAATGGTTGTGTCCTCAATTTTCTGGCTGCGGGAGAAACCGCTATCGGCTTTGCCCATTACATAGGGCGCCCGTGACATGGATTCGACACCGCCTGCCAGTACCAGATCCATTTCGCCGGCACGAATGGCGCGGAATGCAGTACCTACTGAGTCCATGCCGGAGCCGCACAGCCGGTTCATGGTGGTTCCGGGTACAGAGGTGGGCAGACCGGCGAGCAGCGCTGACATACGCGCCACATTGCGGTTATCTTCACCTGCCTGATTGGCACAGCCCATGATCACTTCGTCAATGGCGGCCGGGTCCAGTTCCGGGGCTTGTTCCAGTACCGCTTTGAAGACCTGAGCTGCAAGATCGTCCGGGCGGACACTGGCCAGGGTGCCGCCAAAGCGGCCGATGGCGGAGCGGCGGGGATGGCATAAAAATACGTCAGTCATAATAAACCTCAATGTTGGCCTGCATGGTGGGCATCGGTGCGTGCTTTGAGGCTACGCAGGATTTCCAGCTCTTCGGCGGTGGGGACGGGAGTGGTTCCGAGTTTGTCAGCGAAGCGGATCTCCCAGCCAGTCGCGTTGATCACATCTTCGCGGGTAACGTTTGGATGTAGCTGTTGTACGACCAGTTCCTTGGTTTCCGGATCTGGTTTGAGAATGCACAGGTCAGTGATGACGATTGTCGGGCCGCGACCAATGTTGGGTAGGTTATCCCGGGCCTTGCCATCACGCCCAAAGCCGACCGTGGTAAGGAAGTCGACGTCTTTCACAAAGGTGCGTTTGGAATGTTTCAGCGTGACAAACACTTCTTTTGCGTTGGTGGCTATTTCCGGTGCGCCGCCGCCTCCGGGCAGGCGAACTTTGGGTGCCCGATAGTCGCCAATCAAAGTGGTGTTCAGGTTGGCGTAGCGATCAATCTGGGCGGTTCCCAGAAAACCGACGCTGACATGACCGCCTTGCAGCCAATAGCGGAACATCTCCGGCACCGACACCGTGGTCAGGGCTGATTCGCACAGTTCGCCATCGCCGATGGACAGTGGCAGAACATCGGGTTTGGTTTGCAGGGTGCCTGATTCGTAAATCAGGGTGATGTCCGGGGCGTGTGTCAGGCGAGCCAGGTTGGCGGCTTCACTGGGCAGGCCGATACCAACGAAGCAGGTCATCTCGCTGGTCAGTGCGCGGGCAGCAGTGACACTCATCATTTCTGAAGATGTATATTCAACGCTCATCACTCAGCTCCTTTTTCAAAAACGTTTGCTTTCATCCAGGCCTGGAAGGTCTCCCGGTCACGGGCGATGCCATCCCACTCTTTGTAAAAGGCATTGTCACGCTCGTAGTAACCCAGGGCATAGGAAGGGCTGGCGCCTTTTGGCGCCTCGGCTATGGCCGTGATGGCCCAGGACGGAAGAACACAGGCATTCACGCCGGCATTGAGGTCATCGACAATTTCTTCAACGGTGACGATGCTACGCTTGGCAGCCAGTACCACTTCCTTTTGAATTCCGATAATCCCTTCAATGAGTACATTGCCACTGCGGTCGGCGCGCTGGGCATGAATCACCGCTACATCCGGACGAACCGAGCGCACAGCGGCCAAGCGTTCGCCGGTAAATGGGCAGTCGATGAACTTGATCTGGTCATTTACTTTGGGAAGGTCGCTGCCAATGTAGCCACGCAGCACCGCCAACGGCAGGCCCGCCGCGCCGGCGTCATAGGCGCAGGCCATGGCCGCGTGGCTGTGTTCGAGAATTTCGATGCTGTTGGGCCATTCGTTTTCCAGTGCGTCACGCAGACGATGCAAGGAGCCAACCCCTGGATTGCCGCCCCACGAGAAGATGAGTTTTTTGGCGCAGCCAGCGCCTATCATCTGGTCATAAACCAGATCCGGTGTCATCCGGATCAATGTGAGGTCACGTTTTTTCTGACGAATGACCTCATGCCCGGCAGCGAATGGAATCAGGTGAGTAAACCCTTCCATAGCCACTGTGTCACCATCATTAATATGTTTGCTCACCGCTTCGCGCAGAGAGAGAAATTCGGCCATTACAATGTCTCCAACTCGGTCTTTTGTGTTCGATATGTGAACATATGTTTTATATGCGAACATCATCGCTTGATTTGTTTTATATCGTCAAGGACAAATCCGTTGTTATTAATAAGGAGAGCACGGATGTTCGTAATACGAACAAGCTGCTACTATGCATGCCACGGTGTGAATGAATAAGGGAACCGGAATGGAAGATTCGAGCCTTAAGCCGGGAGACCGGGATTTTGTCAGTGCGCTTGCTTCGGGGCTGGAAGTGCTGCAGGTGTTTGATGCTGAGCACCCACGCATGACTCTGAGTGAGGTTGCAGCCCAGGCCAGTATGGATCGTGCCAAAGCCAGGCGCTTTGTGTTAACTCTGCATGCCTTAGGGTTTGTAAAGCGGGTTGGACGTCAGTTTGAGCTGACACCCAAAGTATTGCAGTTGGGTTATGCCTACCAGGCTTCAAACCAGTATCGTGCAGTAATTGAGCAGTACCTTGGGGATATTACCGCCGAGCTGGGAGAGTCCTCGTCACTGGGGGTGCTTGATGGCAAGGATGTGGTTTACGTGGTTCGGTCATCGGCACGCCACAGGCTGATGGCCATTACGCTGTCGGTGGGTACACGGTTGCCGGCTGTCTATACCTCCATGGGCCGGGTATTGCTCAGCCAGCTGCCGGATAAGGAATTGGACAGCTTTCTGGACAGTGTTGAGCTGACCCCCTTCACGCCTTATGCGATCAAATCCGTAGCGCCTTTAAAAGAGGAAATTCTGAAAGCCCGCTCGCAGGGGTTCGCAATTGTGGATCAGGAGCTGGATTCCGGCCTGCGGTCGGTTGCGGTGCCTGTGTACACCAGCAGTAACGTCTTGCTGGGGGCGCTTAATATCAGCACGAATGCGGCGAGGGTGGATATGGAAACCCTGATGACGGTTTACTTGCCCCGGTTGCAGGACGTTGCGGCCAGAGTGAAGATGATTACCCAATAGTCTTGTCAGTTGTGGTCCGGCTCCTGGCTTCTCAATGTGTGTCACACAACAGTAGGAAAAAGGACACGGCAGCGTCACCTTGGCCCGCTACTTTCGAGTAAAGTATCGGGAACCAAGGTCTATGAATTCAGCTATTGGTCTTTACGCTCTGGCAACAGCGGTCAGCTTTTACCTTATCTATAAAGCCCTGGTAAGGTTGCAATTGTCGCGGGCGAAACACCCTTCGCTCAGAGGACACAGCAACTGGTCTCGTCGTGTTGCCCGCCTGGTTCCTTTCTTCAGTTATGATGAGGCTGGTTTTTTTGCCAGCGACGGCGCACCTGCATCAGTGGTTCAGAAGCGTCGGAACGCAATCCGTGTACTGCAGAACAACGCTGAGCAGCAATCTCCGGAAACCCTGGCACGCTGCCGAACAATCCAGAACAGTGTTTCGGATGCGCGCTTTACCAGCCGTTACCGGGTGCCCTTTCCTTACAGTCAGCAACTGCCCGAATGCTTCAGGCTGGGGTCAATGGCCGACGAAACCTGTGGCTCTCAAATCAGGGACCTCGACGGCAACTGGCGCTATGACCTGT
Organism: Marinobacter sp. ANT_B65; assembly: GCF_002407605.1. Taxonomy (NCBI): domain Bacteria; kingdom Pseudomonadati; phylum Pseudomonadota; class Gammaproteobacteria; order Pseudomonadales; family Marinobacteraceae; genus Marinobacter; species Marinobacter sp. ANT_B65. Next base: position 641,157 of record NZ_NXGV01000002.1, read on the forward strand.
CCGGCTCCTATGGCGTTAATGTTTTCGGTTATGATTTTTACAAGCAATGTATGGAAGAGAGTCTCGCGCAAACCAGAGCGCTGGGGCCGGTTCTGGGCGCATATCACCCGCTGATTGCTGAAAATGTCGAGATGATCCGGCAGATTTCCGGGCTTGATGAGGTGTCTTTTCATATGTCTGGTACCGAAGCGGTCATGCAGGCTGTGCGGCTGGCCAGGTATCACACAGGCAAAACCCATCTGGTGCGTTTCTGTGGCGCCTATCATGGCTGGTGGGACGGGGTTCAGCCGGGTATCGGCAATACCCGCAAAGCCCGGGATGTGTACACGCTGGCAGATTTGAGTGAACAGACTCTGCACATACTTCGGACCCGTAACGACATCGCTTGCGTGCTTATCAATCCTTTGCAGGCTTTCCACCCGAATAGAGACGCCCCCTCGGATACCGCGCTGATTGCCAGCGACCGGACCAGCGGTTTTGACAAGCAGCGCTACACCAATTGGCTCACGCGGGTCAGGACGGTGTGCAGTCAGCGCGGTATTGTCCTGATTTTTGACGAGGTATTTACTGGTTTCCGGCTGGCTTATCGTGGTGCCCAGGAATTTTACGGGATACAGGCAGACCTGGTTACTTACGGAAAAACTCTGGGCGGTGGCCTGCCAGTTGGTGTTCTGGCCGGAACCCACGCGCTGATGCGGCGCTTCAAGGACGATCAGCCAGTAAACGTCTCGTTTGCCCGCGGCACCTTTAACTCACACCCTTATGTAATGGGTGCGATGAACGTGTTTCTCAAACGAATCCGGCAACCCGATATTCAGCGGCATTACCGGGAATCAGAAAACCTCTGGGACCGCCGTGTTGTCAGGTTCAACCAGCGCCTGGAAGCTGAGTCGCTTCCTTTACGGATCACCAACATTCATTCAATTCTCTCGGTGCTCTATACAAAGCCCAGCCGCTACAACTGGATGTTCCAGTTTTATCTCCGGCAGGCCGGGCTTGAACTCAGCTGGACAGGTACGGGCAGGCTGATCATGAGCTACAGCTTTACCGATGAGGAGTTCAGTGAGGTTATCGAGCGGTTCATTACTGCAGCCCATCAGATGCAAGCAGATGGCTGGTGGTGGCAGAGCCCGCCGCTAACCAACAAAGCAATCAAACGTCAGTTTCTGGTCGATATGCTCTCAGCCCGTTTTCCACTCCTGACTGGGAGCTTGCCTGGACCGCTGGTGACGCATCCGCGCAATACACGCCCGGCCCCGGTTTCAGATCAGGAAGATTACTCCGGAAAGGCGGGCTAAGTGTGGGGAACAGGTGGTCTGATGAATAAGGCAACGCCCGGTTTAACGGCCAGTGAGAAGCTGAACTTCCTGCTGACCAACCGGCTGCCCCGGCGCTGGGCAACGCTTTTTATGGGCTGGTTCAGCCGGATCGAAAGCCCTGTTCTGACCCGGATATCTATTGCTGTGTGGCAGTGTTTTGCTGACGATCTCAGATTGCAGGACGCCCAAAAATGCCATTTCCGGAGCCTGAGAGAATGCTTTACCCGACAGCTGAAACCGGGGCTTCGACCTCTGGATCTGCGCCCTGACGTTGTATGCAGTCCATGCGATGCCATTGTGGGAACCTGCGGACGTATTGAGGGTAACCGGGTATTTCAGGCCAAGGGTTTCCCCTATACCCTGGATGACCTCATACCGGATGCGGCCCTTGCGGCGCGCTATCGTAATGGCCAGTTCATCACTCTGCGTTTGAAGTCCAGCATGTACCATCGTTTTCATGCCCCCGTGGATTGCCGGATTTCTCAGGTCAGTTACGTGTCCGGAGATACCTGGAACGTCAATCCGGTTGCACTTAAACAGGTTGAAAAACTTTTTTGCAAAAACGAGCGGGCTGTTCTGGAGTTGCGGTCTGACGACCGGAATTACAGTCTGACGCTGGTGCCGGTCGCTGCAATTCTTGTGGCGAGCATGAAATTCCATTTCCTGACCGAGCCACTGGATCTGAAATATCGGGGAGCCAATCAGATTCCCTGTGACGCGAGATTCCGGAAAGGGCAGGAGATAGGTTACTTCCAGCACGGCTCTACGATTCTTGTTTTTGCTTCAGGGCAATACCAGCGCAGCGCCGGAGTCGGTGAAGGCCACCACATAAAAGTAGGTGAAGCACTGCTGACGGGGCACCCATTACCGGGCCGGGACCGGAGTGATTCCTGCCTGTCCGAAGAATCTGATGCAGCCTTTGATACTTGAGGAAACCCCATGACATTTTTTGAGGAATTACAGAAACAACGATGGGATGATCATCGTTACTATCACCACAACCGGATAAATCAGTGCCTGCACCTGCTTAGTGCCTGTTGTTTCCTTGTAAGCTATGGACTGGTGTTCTTCCATCCGGCAGCGGCCGCTTTGGTGGGTTGGCTGTTGGCTATGGTGCTGCGCCAGACCGGACACTTTTTTTTCGAGCCCAAGACTTATGATCAGGTAAATGACGCCAGTCATGACTACAAAGAGAGTGTGAAGGTCGGTTATAACCTGAACAGGAAGGTCGTGCTTTTGTCCATTTGGGCTGCAACGCCGTTGGTGCTGTATCTGAATCCCGATCTGTCAGGGCTTCTCACTCCGGCAACAGATCTGGAGGGGTTCATAAGTAACACAGCTCTGGTGTGGCTGTTCATCGGCATGGGCGCCGTGCTGTTCAGAACACTTCATCTGTTCAAACTCATGGGGCTGCAATCCGGGCTGGTCTGGATGACCAAAATCATCACGGATCCGTTGCACGATATTAAAATTTACCAGAAAGCGCCTCACTACATCCTCAAGGGTGAGATGTATGACAACATGGAAGACTGGTACGACGATCTGCCTCTGGACAATCAGGTATGAGGCGATAAGCTCTATCGAGCCTGACTCTCTTTCGGGAGTGCTCATTTGATCCTGGGTGGCGTGTCCGAAACCTCTTTTTCTTTGGTGCGCCACTTGAGTCGGATTTCGACTTGCTGCTTGTCGCCCTCGTCGCTTGCCCTCACGGATACCTGCAACAGATTTCCAGGTGACAGAACCAGATCACCCTCATTTTCCTGAAACTCAAGCTGGCCCTTTTTGACCGCGCGGGCCAGGGATTCCAAAAGCTCTTTGGTTGACTGGCGATTCAGCAGTGAGTCGTGACTGAACTTGGTTTTCGACTTCATTTATTGAGCTCCCAGGAGCTGTCCGTTGTGGTTTGGCTTGAAGACTTTCGCCCGAGGGTAGTCGCAACTGATGCCGACCACACCGCGTTTTTTATCAATCAGCGTTGCCCCTGCGCCAGAACCGGTTAACCCTTCACGCTTTCTGGAGTTAGCATCAAGTGTAATGTCGGCTTCTATATGAACGAGCCCCTTCTTGAGTGTTATTCGTTGGCCCGCACACTGGTTTACATGACCCTGAACCAGTACATAAATGCCTGCCCGGATGGTTGCTTTGGTACCCCGTTTGGTAAGGGGGAGGTCGGCATCCCGGTATTTTGTCCGGAAAGTATTGGCGAGAGGGCTGTAGTAGAAATTGAACAGGTTCTGTCCTCTCAGGTTCTTATTGAATGCCCGGTTGGCATATCTGATCCCTCGCTTGGCAAGCAGCATGGCCATACGGTCATCCAGACCTGCATGCAGGAAAAGAAACGAGCCGCGCTGTTTCACCAGGCACATTTTCCTGAAAAACCAGCTGAATTCGCCAGAGCGCTTCAGGAAAAGTGAGCGGCAAACCATGGATGCTGCATATACCTGTTGGAGTGTCAGGCCGGCTGCCGCGCAATGTCGCTCAAACTTTTGAGTCTTGGTTTCCATTTTGGAAATTTCGCGGTCGATGCCCTCTGCAGTCAGGAAACCGGCTGCATAGAAGGGAAAGCTCTCAAACCAGTCTTCGTCGGGAAACAATACTCTGCGGCACTCGTCCTCTGATGGCACGCCCTTCTGCCATTGGGAGCTTGCCAGGTATTGATCAAAGACTTCCTTGAACAGGGGTACGACTTTTTTGCCCATTCTGACGAAGAAGTGCTGGCTTCCGACGTCATTATCGCGCTCCAGTGAGAGCAGGCCCATAAGTAGCCGGAGGTCATGATTGCCCGCAAGCAGGGTGACATCTGCTTTGAGCCGGTACAGGTGGGCGAGACTTCGCAGTAATGCCAGATTGCTGGGCCCCTTGTCCAGGCAGTCTCCGCCCACCATTATTTCTGCGCTCTTGCCGAACTTTGTCAGTACATATTCACAGGGATGGCTGCCATGTCGTTTAATCGCTCCGGCAGCAAGAAGTGACGCTTCGAAGGCGTCTGCATCGGCGTGGGCATCTGAAATGAACACCACGGGTTTTTTGGGCCATGCAAAACTGTTTTTCCCCGACCGCTTTATGAAGAGATTGAGGGCATCGGAATCGTTGACCGAGGCCTGATCCTCAGGCCAGGCTTCCCAGCATGTTGGCAAACGGTTCAGAACATCAGCGTGATGTTTTTTGTCACTGATCTTCGGGATGATCTTTCGCGTGGCCATGGGGGGTGCCTCTAGTCAGTGGGGTCTTTTAGCTGACGGTTTTTCCAGTTCCCATACAGGCGGGCCCAGCTTTGACCCTGCTTGCAAAAAACGACTGGATGGCCGTAAAACATGCTCAGCCGTCCAATATCGCTCATTTTTATAACATTCAGATGAAAGGCGGCGTGACGAAACGACGCGCCATGTCCTACAACTAACTGTATCAGGTTGTCCTGCTCATCCAGTGGAAGGGTTTTAAGGTGGGCGGCTACCCGCAGCCCGGCCTCCATGAGTGACTCTGCGCCATCATAGGGGAGTTTGAAGTCGCTGCTGGATTTCCATCCATCCGGCAGGGGATCAAAGCGAGGGTCCAGTTTTACGACTCTCTCGATTTCACTAATGCTGAGGTTGGCCAGTGCGCCGACACTGCGTTCGCAAAGTTCAGGAAAGCTGACGGATACGGGGGCTGTGAGGAAGAGCTCTTTCAGTTCCTGCCGGTAGATTTCTGCAGTTTGCCATGCCCTTAACGAGGTTGAGCAGTGAATCTCAGCCCGAAGCTGGTAGCCGGTTTCCGATACCCAGTCTGCAAAACCTTGCGCCTGCATCCGGACTTCCTGAGCCCCCCCGGGGGTAAGTGGATAGGGTTGAAGGGCACTTGGTGTGTTGACCAGTTGCTCATACTCACCATGTCTGATCAGGGCGAGTGCGGCCATCAGAGAATGCCTTGCTCATGGAGAAGAGCAATGGCACGGTCGAAATCGACCTTTCCGGCAAGGCGCCATACCTTTACGCCTCTGAGGTTCTCTGCGTAAACGTCTGCGGCCCGGCACTGCTCAGGCGGGAAACTACCGTCAGCTTTCTGGAAAAATGGGCCAGGGCTTTTGCGCAGGCCCTCAAGGGCATCGGGGGTTGCTTCAATATCTACTGGGGTGAGAACCGTTGGTTCGAAAGCATCTAATGACCAGTCCAGTAATACAAGGTTCTTCAGACACCCGGAAAGTGCGGCTCTGTTTTCTCCATAGACCTCGGGAATCAGCACGTCGTACTTTTGCTCAATATCCCACAGCTGGCTCCGTGGCATCGCCTCAAACCGCTTGCGTTCGTGCTCTGGCAGAATGAACAGCAAGCGTTGTGAGTTGAGCAGAGTGCCGGGGTTTACGCGCGGATGCTTGGCCAGACCAAGAATTCGCACCTGTCCGTCTTCGGGCCTGAACAGAATCCGGTCATTGGAAAGAAAACGTGCTTTGTCAGTCTCCATCGCTTTCAGCATCAGTGTTGATTTTCCGCCACCGGAGCTGGCCGCAATTGCAGTAACACAGCCGTCGATATTAAAGGCTGACGCGTGGCCCAGCAGGTAACCCTTCCTCTGCTGATAGTTGAGAAACTGGTTGTTAATAAAATTGATAACCTGCGATATATGTTCGCGAAGATTCCCGAAAATGATGGGGTCGGTCAGTGCCTGGAGCATGACCATGCCGGTGCGGACTTTATGAATCCAGCGTCCTTCAGGTACATCGACGTAGGCTTCCTTCAAACCGAGAGGGCTGACTTTTCTGCGTTCGACGGGCGTCCAGTTGATCCGGCCGGTATCCAGGGGGCTGTTGACCAGATAGACGCGTTGCTGTGTTGTGGCCGTTGTTGTTTCCGTTTCGGTCAGGCCGGAGAAGTAATCCCTGAGAAGGTTCAGAATCTCATTGTCATCGGCCAGCACCTCGAATGCCATGCCATGGAAGGCCAGCCGTAATTCTGATGTGCACCCACGTCTGGCCTGAGCAATCTGTCTGTCGTCAAAAAAGTCTTTCATCTGTTTTGCTCTAGCTCGTTAAGAACATAACTACACAGCTTCCGGGCAGCGTCAATGCCGCATCCTTTCAAAGCGCCACTGAATCCTCCAAAAGCGGAGACCTCGAAAACCACCGGCCCCTCATCTGTCAATGCAATATCTACCGTGGTAAAACTTAAATCGAAGCAGGACTGAGCCTTGTTCCCAAGCTTTATGAGGTCAGGGGAGGCTTCGTAGCTCTGGTATTTTCCACCACTGTTAATCGTGGTATTCCAGGCGCCAGCATCGCCAACCCGGGCATAGGTGCAAAGGTACTCTCCACCCAGAAAGACCATGCCCAGATCCTGCCCCCCCAGGTGCACAAATTTCTGCAGGTAGAAGAGGCCATGTTCGGTCTTGAAAGCGTTCAGTTTCCGCGTATTCGCGTCCACTCCGTCTGCCGCTTCCAGAACCAGCATGCCGCGGGCCTTGGTGGAGTAAAGTGGCTTCAGGATAGCCTTGCCGAACGCCTCGATCGCGGCCAGCGCCTCTTCTGTGTTTTCCGTCACGCGGGTCGGCGGCAGAGGTACACCTCCAGCGGCCAGGGCGGCAGTGCCTTCAAGGCGATTGATTAAACGCCCCACTTGCCCGGGACTGCTGAAGCAGCGCACGCCGTCTGCTTCGAGTGTGTTGAGCATGCGTATGCGGTCGTCTGCTGCCGGTGAGTAGATTTCGCTTATCTTTTTGATGATCACGCCATCAAGTTCGTTCAGAACCAGCCCCTGATAACCCAGCCGCCCTGTCTCCAGTTCCAGTACCACTTCTGACATGTCGATCACACAGCGGAATCCGGTTAATTCCTCCAGGTGGTCAGCCAATACTTCGGTTGACCATTTACCGGGCGTTCCGATGACAGCGATCCGCTTGTTAGTCACTAAAGATTTCCTCCAGGGGCAGCTTGTACTTCTCGGGTTTTTCGGGGTTCAGCAAGGTGACGGCTTCCAGCAGGTAGGTTGCCCGAAAGGCCAGGTTCTTCGCGAAACGCCTGTCATAAATGAATCGTGTTGATGTCGCAAATGAACGCGCCAGCGCAATGGCCAGCCGAACATCAAAGAATTTGTCGTTACTGGTTTTGGCGAACCTGCGTGCAAATTGATAAAGCTGTTTGATCAGACTCATCATTTCTGCTCTGGCACTGGCGTCCATGATCGGTAACCGATAGATCGACACCATCAGTACTGAGATATCCTGAACATAGTCAGAATAGGACGCCCGGTGCAGGTCAATGAAATAGACACGATTCTGGAGTTCATCGTAGAGCAGGTTGTCTACATTGAAATCTCCGTGAATCAATACGGAAAATGGCGGAGCGACTTGTTTTTCCAGGTTCTCCACCTGCTCGATCAATTGTATAAAGTCAGGCCGTGACAAGCCGCATATGGTCTGCCCTTCGCTGAAAAGGTCAGGGTGGGTTTGTCGTGTTTCCGGCATTCGCCGGCTCAGTTGTTGCATATAGCCCGGCTGCGCACGTTCACGCGTCCATGAGCTTTTCCAGATTTTGCTGAGGGTTTTGTTCAGTTTGGCTACAAGCAGGGTGGCAATATCCCACTGACTGTTTAATAACAGTGATTCCAGAGTTCGTCCGGGGAGGTGCTCTATGACCATTGAGCCCATTTCTCCCTCATGCCCGACATGATGGGAGATTACCGACGGAGCCACCTTCGGATAGACTTTTTTCCATCGATCGACCCCTGAGATCTCTTCAAGGACTTTGTGGGCCTGTCCTTCTTTATAAACCGCCATCACTTCGCTGGATGTGCTGTGTTCCGCCTTTAGTGCGGCGATGGTACTGCCACTGCGAGTGAGAGCCAGTCTCTGAACGCCAAAGGCCTCATTGTCTGGCGTAAATGTGTGGGCTGCGCTTTTAAGTTGCTTGTAGTTTTGCATACGAACCGCGGGCCCGAAATTCGCCGCGAGCAGCGCATCCGCTATTTCGGTCAGCAGATGAATCATTCGCCCGGTTTGAAAGCTCAGTACGTGGCGGAGGTTGGACTGAATTGTGGGGGTACTTTTTTCCTGACAGTCCATCTCACGCAAGCTGGCCATCAATCTTGTTGCCCGGCGTCCTATTTTCAGACCTTGACGAATATTTGTGTCTGCAGGGTTGATCAGGACCAGCGCCAGAGATTTCCGAATGCGTCGGATCAGCCTGGCATCACTTTCAAATTGCTTTTCTTGCGAGCTCTTCAAAGCCTCGATGTGAGTGAATTCGAGGCAAGCCTGCCCAAGCCGGTCGAGAAGCCGGGCGAGTCTCTCAAGTGATTTTGATTGTTGAAAGCCCTGACTATCGACCCGGCGTTTCTGTACATCCATTGCAACAGCAACTTCGACTTTTTCCTGCAAAGTCTTTCTGTAACCCTTTCTGTTGATCAGACGCTGTGCTGTGGCCTCGTTGGGCCGAGTCAAATAGACTTCAACCAGCTCACAGTGGTTTTCCACTTCAAATCGCAGAAAATAGAGGTGCTCAAGAATTAATGCGTTGATGGATCGTCTCACCCTTGGTAAGAAATTTAGAGGCGAAAGCTATAATCAACCGTTACGCCCTTTGGACTGCACTTTTTAAGGTCTCGCAGAGAAGTATGACAAAAAAACGTTTCATTAGTGCGACTCATAGCTTGCCGCGAGATTTGATGAAGGGGCATGACCTGCGCATGGCCAGGTATCTCAGAACGCCAGAGCTTGGGCCCAAAATACTTTTCTTCAGCGGCGGAACGGCGCTGAGAAGTTTTTCCAGAGTACTGGCAGATTACACCCATAACTCTATTCATCTTGTCACACCTTTTGACTCGGGAGGCAGTTCTGCCGAACTGAGAAAGGCATTCTCGATGCCTTCAGTTGGCGATCTTCGGGCCCGCCTGCTGTCCCTGGCTGATGATTCGGTCACAGGTCATCCTGACATTGCGGCCCTCTTTGGTCATCGGCTCGGGAAGAATAGAAGCAAGGTGGAACTGGAACAAAGCCTGAAGGCTCTGGTTGATTGTAAACACCCTTTGCTCAAGGCAATTGCAGAGCCCATGCGGTCCCTGATCCAGAGCTATCTGGCAGAGTTTTATGAGCAAATGCCGGAGAGCTTTGACCTTGCGGGGGCCAGTATCGGTAATCTGATACTCACCGGCGGATACCTCTTCCATAACCGCTCACTGGACCCTATCGCCTTCCTGTTCGGTCAGTTGATAAAAACACGTGGAACCGTTCGCACCACGACGGATGCAGATTTACAGCTGCAAGTCCTGTTGGAGAACGGGCGGACAATTACCGGCCAGCATCGCTTTACGGGTAAAGAAAGGGCAGAGATCTGTTCACCCATCAAATCGATAACCTTGTCTGGTGATGCTGATGATGTTGAAACCCGGGATGCTTCCAGAGTCTGCAAGGAAACCCGAAAGCTGATTGACTCTGCGGAGCTGCTGGTTTTTCCTCCCGGCAGCTTTTATAGCAGTATCATTGCGAACCTCCTCCCCAAAGGCGTTTCCAGGGCTCTGAACAAAAATCCGGCACCAAGGGTGTATGTGCCAAGTCTGGGTGAGGATCCGGAAACAATCGGTATGACGCTGGCGGATCAGATTCAGGTGCTTGCTGGGCATTTGTCGCATAAGGCTGCCGGAAGAAAGCTGCAAAGGCCGCCGATAGATTTTCTGCTGTTTGATTCCCGTTTGATGACTGTTTCGAATAAACAGGTGCGGGAGATAATAAAGACATTCGGAGTCCAGATTATCGATCTGGACCTGGCGCCGGAAGAGTCTGACGTCTGTCGGTATGACGACGTCAAGCTGGCAGAGGCTTTGCTTGCACTGACCTGATTTCCACCATTGACTTACAACCCTGATGCCGGCTCACGATGTTCTGTGACCCGATGGGGTAGTCGGGTGTCGGGTTAGGTGCGTGCGTGCGTGCGTGCGAGTAGTGCAGCACCACGATTGCTATCACCTCAATAACAGGTGTTAAACTCTCCGTATTTGCATTTTTGGTGTAGGAATTTCCTCCATGGCAAGCTGCCGGTCTACGTTTTTGTGCTTTTTCTTGCTGTGGGTCTCCAGTTTCGCAGCCCTGGCGTCTCCGTCTCTGGATGTCAGCGATCAAGATATCCGGTTGACGGATTTCAGGGTCGAATATTTCATTGACGACTCACAGTCTCTGGACTTCCCGGCAGTTCGTAAGGAAACCTTTCACGAGACGACCAGCACGGCCACGCTCGGTACGCAGGCGACGGTGACCTGGTACCGGATTGCGTTGCACAATCAGGGCCCTGAGAAGAGGGCCCTTTTTTTGCACTTGCCCAAGGCTTATCACGTGCGTTCAATCGATATTTTCGAGGAGCGCTCTCAAGGTCTGATCGATCATGAGTCGGTTGACCTTAATGATGCGAGTAGTCACCCCTTGATGTATCAAGGAACCGTGGTCTATCCGTTCATAGTGCCGTCGGGTGAATCCACGATCCTGTATGTTCGCAGCCACGTGTATTCGCACCAGTGGTTTTCGTTGGAGATCTATGACGATGTGCAGTCTCGCAAGGCACTCGTTGGTGGCCATCTGGACATCGCACTTCTGGTCGGAATGATGATCGCGCTGGTGTTTTACAACGGTCTTCTCTATTTCGCTACCAGTAAAAAAGAGAACATTTTATATTCCCTGTATCTCATCTCGGGCCTGGTGTGGATTGCACTCTCATACGGGTTGATCGCCAAAGCGTTCAATATCTACGGCGATGCCGTTTTCGTATTGAATCTGACATTGATCACCATGCCGATGTTTTTATTGTTGTTCATAATGGCGATTTTCGAGACAAGGCGGTACTACCTCACTGAGCATCGCGCACTGCAAGGGATGCTTGGCTTGTTGGGCATCACGTTTCTGTATGGCCTGTTCGATGTTGAGGGGGCTATGAAACCCGCAAGCTCCCTTGCGGCACTGATGATGGTAGTGACCTTTTCGGTAAGTATTTCGTTGTTCCGGAAGGGACAACCGCTGGTGAAGTTCTTTCTCGTTGGGCACACTTTCTTCGTGATCTTCAACGGGATTGCGGTGGTGTACTACAAGGGTCTGGTAGAGACGGGTTATATCAACAGCCACGGTGTTGGAATCGGCATTGTGCTGGAGGCGTTAACGCTGGCATTTATCATCTCCTATCGGATAAAAGTGCTGGAGGATATGCGCTCCAGACAGGATGAGCTTAAACGACAGGCAGCTACAGACCCGCTTACTCACCTTTATAATCGCCGCTACTTCATGGCGGAAGGTAAGTATGTGATCGAAAAGGCCAGAGCTACCGGGGAACCGCTGTCGGTTATTGCACTCGATATTGATCATTTCAAGGCGGTTAACGACACCTACGGACATACTGTTGGAGATCTGGTATTGAAGGATGTGGCCCGTGTTTTCCGGAGGTCCAGTCGAGACAGGGATCTGATCGCCCGGTTTGGCGGTGAGGAGTTTGTGATCCTTCTCCCCGGCGCTGACTTCACGGTAGCCCGGGGTTGTGCTGAACGTATTCGAAAGGGTATTGAAGCACATACCGTCGATGCCGATGATGGCGTGGTTGTAGGGGTGACAGTCAGCCTGGGAGTTGCGCAGGTGAATACAGCCATGGAATCCGTGGAGAACGCTCTAGATCGCGCGGACAAGGCGTTGTACGAAGCCAAGGCCCTTGGCCGGAATCGCGTGTGCAGTTCGGAGGGCAACCTATAGATCAGACGGCTTTAACGGGTTGCTTTCGTTTTAGTTCGCTTCAATGCGTTGCTTTATAGGTATTTTCTGTTAGTCGGGCTCTGGCTCGCCGATGATCAGAGCATTAAAGTTCATGGATTCGCGCTCCATAGTAAATGCCCCCGTGGCCATTACGAAAAAGCCCTCATGTAGAGGGCTTGGGAGCAGAACAATGTAACGGGCAAGGCAATGCTAGGCGCTCTCTTTGAGCTTTGCCTCAAGTTCAGGCACAGCCTCAAACAGATCCGCTACCAGGCCATAGTCTGCAACCTGGAAGATAGGCGCTTCTTCATCCTTGTTGATTGCAACGATCACTTTGGACTCCGACATACCGGCCAGATGCTGGATAGCACCGGAAATGCCCACCGCGATGTACAGCTGCGGGGCAACAATCTTGCCGGTCTGGCCTACCTGCATGTCGTTGGGCACAAAGCCTGCATCGACTGCGGCACGGGATGCACCCATACCAGCACCCAGAAGATCCGCAACCTTCTCCAGCATGGCGAAGTTGTCGCCATTCTGCATGCCACGACCACCAGAGATAACAATGTCAGCACTGGCAAGATCAGGACGGTCGGATTCCGCTTTCTGCTCGCCTACAAACGAAGACAGGCCAGCGTCTTTTACAATGTCCAGTTGCTCAACAGAAGCCGAGCCACCTTCAGCGGCTACCGGATCAAACCCTGTCGGGCGAACGGTAATTACCTTGATGCTGTCGCTGGCTTTAACCGTGGCGATGGCATTGCCCGCATAGATCGGGCGGACAAAGGTGTCTTCAGACTCAACACGGATAATGTCAGAGACCTGAGCAACGTCCAGCAGCGCAGCAACGCGTGGCATGAAGTCCTTACCGGTAGTACCGGCAGCGGCCAGGATATGGCTGTAGCCTTTACCCAGTTCGGCAACCAGTTCACCCAGGTTTTCACCCAGAAAGTGGCCGTAAGCCGCGTTGTCGGCAACCAGTACCTTGTTTACGCCTTCAGCCCTGGCCGCAGCTTCTGCAACTGCGCCGCAGTTTTCACCGGCAACCAGGACATCAATATCGCCGCCGATGGCTTTGGCGGCCGCTACAACACTCAGGGTCGCCTGTTTCAGGCTGCTGTTGTCGTGCTCAGCAATTACAAGGATGCTCATCAGATCACCTTCGCTTCGTTCTTCAGTTTATCGACCAGTTCGGCAACATCAGCCACTTTTACACCAGCCTGACGGGCCGCAGGTGCTTCAACTTTCAAAGTGGTCAGACGTGGTGTGATTTCAACACCCAGATCAGCCGGGCTCGTTACGTCGAGTGGCTTTTTCTTGGCCTTCATGATGTTTGGCAG